>NZ_LHVJ01000014.1:0-419717 GCF_001269745.1 Pseudomonas sp. P97.38 | reverse complement strand
CGAACGTTATCCCCCACTACCAGGCAGATTCCTAGGCATTACTCACCCGTCCGCCGCTCTCAAGAGGTGCAAGCACCTCTCTACCGCTCGACTTGCATGTGTTAGGCCTGCCGCCAGCGTTCAATCTGAGCCATGATCAAACTCTTCAGTTCAAACATCTTTGGGTTTTGAGAAAACCCTAAACTTGGCTCAGCAATCGTTGGTTACATCTTTGATTTCTCGCGGAGTAACTTGTGATGCTGATAATCTGTTGACTAGCAGTCTGACCCCACAAGCACCCACACGAATTGCTTGATTCAGTTGTTAAAGAGCGGTGGTTGATTCCTTCGTCTCAACCGAGGCGCGCATTCTACAGCGCCTGGTGTTGCTGTCAAGCGGTTATTTGAGAAGTTTTTTCAAAGTTTCCCATGGGAAACATTAACAACTTCAACCACTTGCGCTTTCGATCTCTCGTTAGCGGGAGGCGAATTCTACAGCGCTGTTCGCTGCTGTCAACACCTCTTTTTCACCGCTTTCGACCGGGAGGATCGAACCGCTGATAAAGCCAAACGACAGCGCCTTATCCACGGCTTCCGGACTTCGATGAACTGAAGCCCCGCGCCGCCGAAAAATCGTTTAACTCATTGAAACTCAAGGAGTTTTCCGTTTCGACTGCGCCGGAAGTGGGGCGAATTATAGACGTCTGGAATCTGCCGTCAACACTTAATTTAACTTTCCTATCAACACGCAAGCCGTTCTTCTAAATTCACGACTGTATATAGACGGAAGGCTTTCGAATGCGCAATATACTGCTCAAACCTGCCTTCCTGCCTTTATCTCTGGACGACCGTTAGTAATGACTCCCCCTTCTCGCAGCCTGGTAACCACCTTGTTCCCGGTTGCCCTGCTATTAGTAGCCATGGCCTCCATCCAGTCCGGCGCCTCCCTGGCCAAAAGCATGTTCCCGATCGTGGGTGCACAAGGAACCACGACACTGCGCCTCATCTTCGCCAGCATCATCATGCTTATATTGCTGCGCCCCTGGCGCGCCAAGCTCACCGTGCAGTCCCTGCGCACGGTGATCGTCTACGGGATGGCACTGGGCGGCATGAATTTTCTGTTCTATATGTCGGTGCGTACGGTTCCCCTGGGAATCGCCGTGGCGCTGGAGTTCACCGGCCCCCTGGCCGTGGCGATCTACGCGTCGCGCCGGGCAATCGACTTCCTCTGGATTGCCCTGGCAGTGATCGGCCTGCTGCTGTTGATACCTACAGGCGCCTCCAGCGCCGGCATCGACCTGGTTGGTGCCGGTTACGCATTGGGCGCGGGCGTCTGCTGGGCGCTGTACATTCTGTTCGGCCAGAAGGCCGGTGCCGACCATGGCGTGCAAACCGCCGCACTCGGGGTGGTGATCGCCGCTCTGTTCGTCGCGCCGATCGGCATCGTCCACGCGGGCGCTGCATTGCTGACACCGAGCCTGATCCCTGTCGCCATCGGCGTGGCCGTACTGTCCACCGCCCTACCCTACACCCTCGAGATGGTCGCAATGACCCGCATGCCGGCCCGTACCTTCGGCACCCTGATGAGCATTGAACCCGCGATCGCAGCCATGTCCGGTTTCATTTTTCTCCAGGAGTTCTTGTCCTTGGCACAATGGTCCGCCATTGCCTGCATCATTCTGGCGTCGGTCGGCGCAACACTGACCATGGACAGCAAGGCAACGCCAGCCGTCGCGGCGGATTGAAGCAGGATTTAACGAAGGTCTGGCATTTGCCGCGCATTTAGGCCATGTTTAGGTCCGTAACCCAATGTCAGACATGGATTTTTCATACAGGACGTCATGAACGCTTCAAGCGCAAGCGAACGCAACCGTACGCAGGCATAAGACCCACGACGGTGTTAAGGACGGGAATGAAACGAATTTTGATACTGATCGCCGTATTGGCCGTTGCTGGTTGCGCGGCGACGACGACGAAAACCGAAGTCAAGCGCGGTAAAAAAGGCCTGCACATCAATTGCTCCGGCCTTTCCTCTTCCTGGGATCAATGCGCTGCCAGTGCTGCCAATTCCTGTGCCCCCAAGGGCTACAAGGTCATTGCCAAGTCGGGTGATGCCGTGGAAGAACCCGGTGACTATCCCTTCGGGCTCAACCCCGCCGGCTACACCAGCCGTAGCATGATCGTGATCTGCAAGTAAGCACGTCAGTCGAGCCCGGCCAGCCGAAGAGTAATTTCGGCACGGCTGGACTCGAGGACCTCCTGCTGGACCTCAGGTGCAGCCATCATCCGCGCAACAACCATCGCCCCCACGCATTGGGACAGGATGGCCCAGGCCAGGGCTTCACTGCCCAACACCCGCGCCCAGCTTTCATGCAAGCGACAAACCCACGTTTGCGCCACGTCTCTCACCTGCTCATCCGATCGCGCAATCTCAGCGCCCAGCACGGGTAACGCACAGCCCACCTCGGGTTGTTCGACGTGGCTCATGCTCAGGTACTGCTTGAGACAGCGCGCCAGCTTCGCCTGGTCCATGGCCCCTTCGCCACTCAGGCGATCCAGGCTCTGGGCCAGCTCACGCTCGACGATGGCCTTGAAAAGCTCATCCTTGGATGAGAAGTGGCTGTAGAACGCCCCGCCGCTCAAACCGATCGCTTTCATCAGGCCATCGACCCCCACCGTGGAGAACCCCAATGTCTTGGCGGAAGCAGCGCTGCTGGCGAGCAGCTTCTCTCGGGTTTCCATCTTGTGATTGGCTGAATAACGCATGGTCCTGCCCCTGATTGCCTGCCTTGACGCTTGCCGGATCTTAGCATAACGTCCGTTTAGCTAACGATCGTTTACCAATGAGGCTAATCATGAATAACAACAAGGTCGTACTGGTCGTGGGCGCGGGCGATGCAACGGGTGGAGCGATTGCCCGGCGTTTCGCGCAGGAAGGTTTTATCGCATGCGTCACCCGCCGCAGCGCCGACAAGCTCGAACCGTTGGTGGAAGGGATCCGCGCCCTGGGCGGTGAAGCCCATGGCTTCGCCTGTGATGCGCGCAAAGAGGACGATGTCATCGCGCTGGTCGAACACATCGAGAACCAGATCGGCCCGATCGAAGCCTTTGTGTTCAACATCGGTGCCAACGTCCCTTGCAGCATCCTCGAAGAGACCGCCCGCAAGTACTTCAAGATCTGGGAGATGGCCTGCTTCTCGGGTTTCCTCAATGCGCGGGAAGTGGCCAAGCGCATGGTCGCGCGTCAGCGTGGAACGATTCTATTCACCGGCGCAACGGCAGGGCTGCGCGGCGCTTCAGGGTTTGCCGCGTTCGCCGGGGCCAAGCATGGCATTCGGGCGCTGGCCCAGAGCATGGCGCGTGAGCTGGGGCCGATGAGCATCCACGTGGCCCATGTGGTGGTGGACGGTGCCATCGACACCGACTTCATTCGCGATAACTTTCCGGAGAAATACGCGACCAAGGATCAGGACGGCATCCTGGACCCCGAGCACATTGCCGACAACTATTGGTATCTGCACAGCCAACCCCGTGACGCCTGGACCTTCGAACTGGACCTGCGCCCCTGGAACGAACGCTGGTAAACCCTCCCGTACAAACAACAAGAGAGCTGCGCCATGAGCAAATCGGTGGAGTTCTACTTCGATCTCGGCAGCCCGACCACGTACCTGGCCTATACCCAACTGCCAACGCTGTGTGCAGAGACCGGTAGCCAGTTGATCTATCGCCCGATGCTATTGGGTGGGGTGTTCAAGGCCACAGGCAACGCGTCCCCGGTGACCATACCGGCCAAGGGCCCTTACCTGTTCAAGGATTTGAAACGCTTCGCCGACCGTTACGGCGTCCCCTTCAGGCTCAACCCCTACTTCCCGATCAATACGTTGCTGCTGATGCGCGCCGTCACCGGCATGCAATTGCACCGGCCCGAGCGCTTCGAAACCTTCCTCGATTGCCTGTTCCGCGCCTTGTGGGTTGAGGCCCGCAACCTCAACGACCAGGCGACGGTGGCGGCGGTGTTGGAAGAAGGCGGTTTCGATCCTGAGTATGTGCTGGCCCTCACCGCCAACGATCAGGTCAAGCAGGCGCTCAAGACGGCCACCGAAGCCGCCATTGAACGGGGTGTGTTTGGTGCCCCGAGCATGTTTGTCGACGACGAGCTGTACTTCGGCCAGGATCGGCTGGACTTCGTCCGTGAAGCCCTGGCCTGATCCTGCCGGTCAG
This sequence comes from Pseudomonas sp. P97.38, assembly GCF_001269745.1. Lineage (NCBI taxonomy): Bacteria > Pseudomonadati > Pseudomonadota > Gammaproteobacteria > Pseudomonadales > Pseudomonadaceae > Pseudomonas > Pseudomonas sp. P97.38. The sequence continues at coordinate 415,518 of NZ_LHVJ01000014.1, read as the reverse complement.
ATGGCCACCGTCCGCTCGTTCAGCCATTGCAGCGCCGCCCCGTCCAGCAATGGGCTCAACCGACGCTGAACCTCGGCGTGGTAGGCGTTGAACCAGTCTTTTTCTTCCTGGGTCAGCAACGATGGTTCCAGGCAACGAGTGTCGATCGGGCACAGGGTCAGGGTTTCGAATTCGAGGAACTCACCGAACTCGCTGCTGCCCGCCTCGCGGTTCAACGCCAGGTTCTCGATGCGCACGCCCCAACGACCGGGACGATAGGTTCCCGGTTCGATGGAAGTGATCATGCCCGGCTGCATCGCCGTTTGCGGCGTGGCCGCGGCCTGGTAGGCAATTACCTGCGGACCTTCGTGGACGTTGAGGAAGTACCCTACCCCGTGGCCGGTGCCGTGACCGTAATCCACCTGCTCGGCCCAGATCGGCGCGCGGGCGATGGCATCCAGCAACGGCGACAGGATGCCCCGCGGAAACCTGGCCCGGGACAAGGCGATCACGCCCTTGAGCACACGCGTGCAATCGCGCTTCTGTTCGGCAGTGGGTGTTCCGACCGGCACCATGCGCGTGATATCCGTGGTGCCGCCGAGGTACTGTCCGCCGGAGTCGATCAGCAACAGGCCATCACCTTCGATGACCGCATGAGCCTCTGGTGTGGCGTGGTAATGCGGCATCGCGCCATTGGCATTGAATGCGGCGATGGTATTGAAGCTCAGCGACACATAATCCGGCCGGCGTGTGCGGGCGGCAGTCAGGTGTTCATCGATGGTCAGCTCGGTAATGCGCTCGCGGCCCCACGCCGTTTCCAGCCAGGCAAAGAACTCGCAGAGCGCCGCGCCGTCCTGCTCCATGGCCTTGCGGATGTGCTCGGCGTCGGCCAGGCTCTTGCGGGACTTGGCCAACGTCGTTGGGTTGAGACCTTCGACCAGCGTTACATCGCTGCCCAGGTTATCCAAAAGCCCGACCGTGACCCGCGCCGGATCGACCAGCAGGCTCGCCCCGCCTGGCACTTCACGCAATGCAGGGGCCGCTTCGTTGTAGTCACGCAGGCACACCCCGTCCTGTTCAAGCACGGCACGCAGCGCTGCATCCACTTTGTCCAGGGCCACGAACAACGTGGCCTGCTGCTGATTGATCAAGGCAAACGAGACGAACACCGGGTTGAACGACACATCGGCGCCGCGCAGGTTGAACAGCCAGGCGATGTCGTCCAGCGTGGCGATGAAATGCCAGTCGGCCCCACGTTCCTTGAGGGCCTCGCGCAACTTGGCGAGTTTCTCGACCCGGCTGACCGTCGCCTGGGGAGGCAAATGCGCGTAGACCGGTTGATTGGGCAGGCTCGGGCGATCGGTCCAGATTTCGTCAAGCAGGTCGATGTCCGTACGCAACCGCGCACCTCGTTCCGCCAACTTGCCGTTCAGGGTCCGGGCCGAAGCCACGGCCATCACCGCACCGTCCACCGCCACGACCCCACCCTTGGGCGTTTGCTCGGCGAGCCAATCCAGGGGACCGGGCTGGCCCGGGATCAGCTTGACCAGCTCGATACCGCTGCCTTCCAGCTCATGAGTGGCCTGTTCCCAGTACCGACTGTCGGCCCAGACGCCGGCAAAACCGGCGGTCACGATCAATGTGCCCACCGAGCCATGGAACCCCGACAACCACTGCCGCCCCTGCCAGTAACCCGGCAGGTATTCCGACAGATGCGGGTCGGCCGATGGCACCAACAGCGCATGGATACCCTGCTGATTCATCCGTTGGCGAAGTCGGGCCAGGCGCTGGGGAACCAGTCCGTGGGTCAAAGGCTCGGTGCTCATCGTTTCTCCTGCTCATTCATGTTGTTGTTCGCTGCCGAAGACGCTCGGCTCATGGGGTGGAGGCCCAAAACGCCGGCGCCGTCGCACATGCAGCCTTGATCAGCCGTACCGCTTCATCGATGTCCTGCTCGGTGGTAAAACGCCCCAGGCTCAGACGGACGGTGCGTCCCGCCGCGCGTGCATCATGCCCCAAGGCCAGCAGCACGTGGGACGGCGTGTTATGCGCAGAGTTGCAGGCCGAGGTCGCGGAAAAGGCAATCGACGCACCCAGGGTCGCTGGGTCGAACGTCCCTTCATTGAACGTGAGGCTTAATGTGTGGGGAATTCGCCAGGTGGCGCTGCCGTTGATACAAACCCCGGGCAAGGCCAGCAGCGGCTCCAGCAAACGATTGCGCAACCGGGCGATCTTGGCCAGCTCTTCGTCGAACGCCTGGGCGGCCAGTTCGAACGCGGCGCCCATGGCAGCGATCTGATGGGTCGCCAGGGTCCCGGAACGCAGGCCGCCCTCGTGCCCGCCACCGTGAATCTGCGCCGCCAGCCGCGGCCGGGCACGGTCGCCGACGTACAGCGCACCGATCCCCTTGGGGCCATAGATTTTATGGGCGGAAAACGACATCAGGTCCACCGGCCAGCGGGCCAGGTCGATCTTCACCTTGCCGGCACCCTGGGCGGCGTCGACATGAAACAGCGCACCGTGCTCACGCACGATCTCGCCCGTGGCCACGACATCATTGACGGTGCCCAACTCGTTGTTCACCAGCATCAGCGACACCAGGAACGTGTCTTCACGCAGAGCCTCGCGAACCGCCTGAGGGCTGATCAGCCCCTCGGCGTCCGGCGCCAGCCATGTGACCTCGACGCCGCTTTCCTCGAGCTGTCTTGCCGTGTCGAGGATCGCCTTGTGCTCGATCAGGCTGGTGATGACATGGCCGCCGCCCCCGGCGCGGGCCTGGGCGACGCCCTTGAGGGCCAGGTTGTTGGATTCGGTAGCGCCGGAGGTCCAGACGATCTGCTCGGGCTGGGCGCCCGCCAGATGCGCCACTTGCTGGCGGGCCCGTTCGACCGAGCGACGGGCCTCTTGCCCGAAAGCATGGGAACTGGAAGCCGGGTTGCCGAAGTTGCCGTCAAAGCCAAGGCACTGGACCATGACCTGTATGACCCGCTCATCCACCGGCGTGGTGGCGGCGTAATCGAAATATAGCGGACGTTTATTCATGGGAAACTCGCAGAGCCTGCTCCGGGATCAGGCGCCCTCGTTGGGGTTCGAGACTAGCAATACCTGATCAAAGACCTTAAAGAAGTCGGACTTCATTTAAAAGTGCGTAGGAACGCTCCTGAACAGCGAGCTTAGCAGGCATCGCGTCGAAGCTCAGCCCTCAACTGATGCTTTCGAGCAACAGCGGATACAACGAAGCGACCAGCAATAGCGCCATGCCCCAATTGAACAGGCGCAGCCAGCGACGATCACGCAAGAGGTTGCGCAACAGGCTGCCGCAAACCACCCAGAGGCTCACGCTCGGCAGGTTGATCAGGGCAAACACCGCGGCGATCACCACCACGTTGAAGAAATAGCCCTGCAAAGGGGTGTACGTGCTGATGGCACCGATGGCCATGATCCAGGCCTTCGGGTTGACCCACTGGAAGGCCGCCGCCCCCCAGTAGCTGATGGGCGTTTGCTCTCCCGGCTGGCTGTCCGATACCGGGCCGGAGTGGGCGATTTTCCACGCCAGGTACAGCAGGTACGCCGCCCCGATGTAGCGCAATGCGCTATAGAGCAACGGGTATGCCTGGAACACTGCGCCCAGACCAAGGCCTACCGCCAGCACCAGGGAAAAGAAGCCGCAGGTGATGCCCAGCATGTGAGGAATGGTGCGGTTGAAACCGAAATTGACACCCGAGGCCAACAGCATGGTGTTGTTGGGACCCGGCGTGATCGAGGTCACCAGGGCAAACAGGGCGAAGCCCAGCAAGAGGTCGAGCGAGAGGGTCATGTGAAGTCAGTCCATCGGGGCGGTCAGTCAAGCCATGACCCTACCCCACGTCCTGGCGCAAACCCATGGACAGTTGGGCAAAACTTCGAGCAGTACAGTCCCTCAGCTTGAGCGGCCAGGTGTCTGCACACCCAGTTCGGCGCTCATCTCGCCCTGGTCGTCGAAGCCGACATTCTTTTGCGCGGTGCCGAGCAACTCGGTTTTCTTCGCGTGGTATTCCTCGAACGAAAGGCCGCGGCGATTCAAGGCCTCGAGGGCCAGCTCGCGGGTTTCATCGGCACTGTAGGGACGCAGCTCCGGCGACGAGGTGGCGCAACCGCTCAATACGGTGGCAGTCAATAGCAGCAAAACGGCAAGGGTACGGTTCATGGCAAGTGTCCGGTGTTCTGGAGTTGGGCGATGAACAAAGGCTACTCGCGGGCCCTGCCGGGCAGAAATCAACCCTCTCGATAGTGGGTATCGCGTCCTCGAATCGACCGTTGCGCTTAATCGACCAACTGACAATGCAAGGCGTTGTCCAGGCTGCGCTCGATATTGCACAGCACCTCGAATGAGCCGAACGTGACGGCCTTGGCCCGGTGTACCAGTTGCCAGAAGTCCTGCTCGCCGGCTTCGACGCTACGAAGCGCTGCTTCGCCCGCCTCACGGGTTTGCCACTGCAAATAGTTGAGTACCCGCCGACCGTCTTCGCTGGCCTGGATGCTGGCGCTCAGCAATCCCTGATGGTCACGGGCCAGGCGCTCGGTCTGCTCCGACAGCGCCGAGACCAGGGCCTGCTGCCATTGAGGTTCGATGTTGAATTCCATCAACTGGGTGAAACTGCGATTGTTCCTTGGCGTTTGCATGAAAGGTCCCCGATGTGCGTAAGGCGGATCTTGAGATCCGAAGGCCTGCAGGGTAAAACCTCTAGTTAAGTCAAGGTCAAGCGAGAAATTCAGGCCAATGAAACCGATCGATGTCCACAAGGAACTCACCGTCGGCCAAGTCGCCGCCCGCAGCGGCGTGGCGGTCACCGCCCTGCACTTCTATGAAGCCAAGGGCTTGATCAACAGCACGCGCAATTCGGGCAACCAACGGCGTTACCCACGCGAAGTGTTGCGCCGCGTGGCGCTGATCAAGGTCGCCCAGAGCCTGGGCATTCCCTTGGCGGAAATTGGCGAGGCCTTGAAAAACCTCCCGGACAGCCGCGCGCCCACGGCGACCGACTGGCAACGCCTCTCGGCGCAATGGGGCCAGGCGCTGGATGAGCGCATCAACCAGCTGGTGGCACTGCGCGACCGGCTCAACGGCTGCATCGGCTGCGGCTGCCTGTCGATGGAGCATTGCCCCCTGCGCAACCAGGGCGATGTGCTGGGCAAGCGCGGGCCGGGCGCTCATCTGCTGGACGCGCCGTGAGACGTTCGTCGGCGCGCGACCAGGTGCCAGAACGCTGTCCTATAGTGGATGGGCGCCAGTCAGCGAAGGTGCTCTTCGCCCTACCCCACAAGGAGAAACGTCATGGGTGCCAAAACCATTCCTGAAGGTTTCCATTGCATCACGCCCTACCTGGGCATTCAAAAAGCGGCCGAAGCCATCGAGTTCTATAAAAAGGCCTTCAACGCCACCGAGGTCATGCGCCTGCCGATGCCCGATGGCAGCGTCGGACACGCCGAACTGCGGATCAACGACTTCCCGATCATGCTCGGCACGCCTTGCGACCAGGGCCCGCTGCGCAATCCGGACGCATCGCCCTCGGTAGGCCTGCACCTGTACGTCGAGGACGTGGACAGTGCATTTGCCCAGGCCATCGACGCGGGCGGTACGGTGATCTCGGAGGTGAAAGACCAGTTTTATGGGGATCGCACCGGCAGCCTGAAGGATCCCTATGGGCATGTGTGGTTCCTGGCAACGCACAAGGAGGACCTGACCCAGGAACAGATCGAGCAACGGGCCCGGGAGATGTTCCAATCAGGCTGACCTGAAGCCCTATCCCGCTGTGGGAGCAAACCTGCTCGCTCCCACGGACAGGACTAAAACTGATTGCGAAACATTTTCTTTCATCTTTCCCTTCGGGATTTCAGTTTCTCGTTCGTCTTTATTAGATGCAGCGGGCCGCGTCGGCAAAAGCCACGGCCCGCCCGTCCAGGGTTCACCGTGTTGCGAAGCCCGTAATACAGAGCCTTTCATCGAATCAAGACGTTCAATCATGTCCAAGAAGTCCCGCTCCAAACTCTGGTTCCTGGTCCATAGCTGGCTGGCATTGCCCATCTGGTTTTTCGTCCTCATCGTGTGTGTCACCGGCACCCTTGCCGTGGTCAGCCAGGAGATCGTCTGGCTGGCCAACCCGGAGATGCGCGCCAGCAAGCCGACAGACGATGCACCGCTGCTCGGCTACGAGCAGGTGGTCGCGGCGATCAGGCAAGCCCAGCCGCTTACCCAGGTGCAGAGCATCACCCGCCCGGATGAATCGCATTTCGCCCTGGAGGTCCGGGTCACCTACCCTGATGGCCGTCCCGACACGGTCTACGTCAACCCCTACAGCGGCGTCATCCAGGGCTCGGCGCCGACGTTCAACTTCCAGGCGTTCACCCGCGCCCTGCACGGCTGGTGGCTGGTCCCGTTCACCAACGGTTTCAGCTGGGGCTGGTACCTGGTGTCATTCCTCGGCCTGCCGCTGCTGGCGTCCCTGGTCACCGGGCTGGTGGTCTACAAGCGCTTCTGGAAAGGCTTTTTTCGTCCAACCCTGCGCATTCGCCACGGCGCACGAATTTTCTGGGGTGATTTCCACCGCCTCAGTGGCATCTGGTCGATCTGGTTCATCGCGGTCATTTCCATCACCGGCACCTGGTTCCTGATCCAGGCCTTTCTGTTCGACAACCAGATTTCCATTTCCAGCGAGCCCGTGCTGCCGGTGGTTGCCCGGGAAAGCGTGCCCCTGTCGGCCGACGGCACGGCACCGCCCCTGTTGAACCTGGACCGGGCCCTTGAAATTGCCCAGCAGCGAATCCCCGGGTTGGAAGCGAGCTTCATCAACCTGCCCGGCAATGCCTACAGCCATCTGGAAATCAGCGGACGCGGCTGGTACCCGCTGATGTTCCAGACCGCCACGCTCAACCCCTACGACGGTGACGTGGCGGCCTTGCGGCTGCTGTCGGACCGCACCACCCTGGAGTTCGTCACCGAATCCATGCGGCCTTTGCACACAGGGGATTTCGGCGGGCTATGGATCAAGCTGATCTGGTTCTTCTTCGGCCTGATCCTGAGCATGATGGTCCTCAGTGGGTTGCTGATCTGGACCAAGCGCACGGCCCTCGCCACCGCCAACGCCTTCAAGCGCAGCCAGAAGCCCAGCCGAGGAACACGGGCTGCACGGTCACTGCAGCCGTCCATGGGCAGTGAATCATCGGAGGGCAGCCTGTGAGCCAGTCCACTACCCACCCATCGACACCATCACGCCTGAACCTGATCTGGCGTAAATGGCGCTTTCACCTCAACGTACTGCTGTTGCTGATTCCATTGGGGTTCATGCCCAAGTATTTCTCCGAAGCGGCGTTGTTCCGTGGCGACGAGGGACTGGGTCAACGGGACGTCGGTGAAATCCAGGTCGGGCCCTGGAGCCTGCGCCTGGCCGAGTTTCGCAATGAAGCGCCACGCCAGGAGGGCCCGGCCGGGCCCATGAAGCATTTCAACGCGGCCCTGTGCCAACGTTGCATCGGCCAGGTCAAGGCCACCTACCTGCGCATCGGCAAGCCTCGCAGCCTGCGGGCCGCCGGGGTGATTTTCTTCGGCTCGCCCTATCGCATGGGCGCCTTGCTGCCGGTGCCGTCCAAGACTCAGCCGGACGCCGAGCTGTGGATAACCCTCGAAGGTTGGGACGGCTCGATGCACCAGGCTTCCATTCCCCTGAGCCAGGCGTCACCGGCCACCGTCGCCTGGCTGAACACCCAAGGAACCCAACGATGACTTCCCGCGCCTGTTTCAAGGGCCTGGCGCTGCTGTTCTGCGCTGGCTTCAGCTCCAGTGTCCTGGCCCACAACCCGATGTGCGAATGCAAGGCCATCGACGCCGAGCAGATCCAGTGCACCGGTGGCTTTTCCGACGGCAGCGGCGCGCCTGGGGTGACCCTGGACGTCATTGGCTACGACGAAACCATCCTGGTTCCGGGCAAGCTGGGGGCGGATTCAACGCTGACCTTCAAGAAACCGAGCGCTGAATTCTATGTGCTCTTCGACGCCGGCCCCGGCCACGTGGTGGAAATCGACCAAGCGGACATCGAGGCCCCATGAACCCGTCCACGACTCAAGTCGTCCGGCCTGCCGGCGCGGGCCATGAAACCCTCTACGTCGCGCTGTTGTGCCTGGTCATCGTGCTGGTGGCCGGGTCGGTCGTGAGCTGGCACCGCAAGGCCGAAGACACGCACGTCCTGGCCTCGAACCAGCTCGACGCCCGCCGCGACCTCAGCGCCGCGGAACAAGGCCTCTATGCGGACCTGCGAGTGACCCTGGATGAAATTCGCCTGCTGCGTGAAGAAAACCCCTCGCTGCCCACCCCGCAGGCATTGGCGGATGAAGGCTTTGCCCCGTTCGCCCAGGACGCCAGTTCCGTCAGCCGCGGCGGCCACGCCTGGCAATCGCTGGAGGATCGGGCCTACTTCGGTACGAGTGGCAATCCCGCCGTCGCCGGTTCGTTTCTGATGCGCATCGGCGAAGCTTCCGACGCTGCACCGGACATCTGGCTCAACCGTGGCAGTCGCCCCACGGTGCCTACGGCGCTGGACGATGCCGCACTGTCCGCCGCCGGCTGGCAGCAGATCGTCGCGCAATTCGACGCCGGCGTGACCCGCCAGCATCGGCACTGACCCACGCCCCTGATTCGAGAGAAGACCCTTCGCCCATGCCTATCGCCCCTCAACGCCGCTCCTTGCTGCGCCTGCTGCTGATCAGCCTGCTGGCCTGCCTGCTCACCGCGCCGGCCAGCGCCGAAACAGCCAAGCGCCTGCGCATCGGCATTACCCTGCACCCTTATTACAGCTACGTGGCGAACATCGTCGGCGACAAGGCCGAGGTCGTCCCGCTGATCCCGGCCGGTTTCAACCCCCACGCCTACGAGCCACGGGCCGAAGACATCAAACGCATCGGCGGCCTCGACGTGATCGTGCTCAACGGCGTGGGCCATGACGATTTCGCCGACCGCATGATCGCCGCCAGCGAAACCCCGGACGTGAAGGTGATCGAAGCCAACGAGAACGTGCCGCTGCTGGCGGCCACCGGTACCGCGGCCCGGGGCGCAGGCAAGGTGGTGAACCCGCACACGTTCCTGTCCATCAGCGCCTCCATTGCCCAGGTCAACAACATCGCCCGGGAACTGGGCAAGCTCGACCCGGACAACGCCAAGACCTACACCCAGAACGCCCGTGCCTACGGCAAGCGCCTGCGGCAGATGCGCGCCGCCGCCCTGGCGAAACTGACCCAGGCGCCCAACGCCGAGCTGCGGGTGGCCACGGTGCATGCCGCCTACGACTACCTGCTGCGTGAATTCGGCCTGGAAGTGACCGCGGTGGTCGAGCCCGCCCATGGCATCGAGCCGAGCCCCAGCCAACTGAAGAAGACCATCGACCAACTGCGCGAGCTGGACGTGAAGGTGATCTTCTCCGAGATGGATTTTCCGTCCACCTACGTCGACACCATCCAACGTGAGTCCGGCGTGAAGCTGTACCCGCTCTCGCACATTTCCTACGGCGACTACAGCGCCGAGAAATACGAGAAGGAAATGACCGGCAACCTCGACACGGTGGTCCGGGCCATCCAGGAGTCCGGCGCATGACCGCCCAGCAAACCCTCACCCGGCCTCACACCGGGCCGTTGATTGAATTCGCCGGCATCCGCCTGGACCTCGGTCGCACCACCATCCTCGATGAGGTGGCGTTCCAGGTGGCGCCCGGCAGCATCCACGCCCTGGTGGGGCCCAACGGTGGCGGCAAGAGCTCACTGATCAAGACATTGCTCGGGCAGATGCCGCACCAGGGCCGCTTGAGCCTGCAATGGCCGGGCGACCCCGGCGTGATTGGCTACGTGCCCCAGGCGCTGGAGTTCGACCGGGGCCTGCCCATGACCGTGGATGATTTCATGGCGGCGATGTGTCAGCGGCGCCCAGCCTTTCTCGGCCTGAGCCGGCATTACGCCGGTGCCATCGGCGCGGCCCTGGAACGGGTCGGCATGCAGGACAAACGCAAGCGACGCATGGGCGCGCTGTCTGGCGGCGAACGCCAGCGAGTACTGCTCGCCCAGGGTCTGATCCCACCGCCGCAGTTACTGGTGCTGGATGAACCGATGTCGGCGCTGGACGAGGCCGGGATCCAGGTCTTCGAACGGTTGCTGCGGGACTGGCGCGAAGCCGGGATCACCGTGCTCTGGATCGAGCATGACCTGGAAGCCGTCGCACGCCTGGCCGACCGGGTCACCGGCCTGAACCGCCGAGTGCTGTTCGACGGTCCACCGCACCAGACCCTCACCCCCGAACGCTTGCTGTCGCTGTTTTCCACCCATCCACGGACGAACGGGAGCGCCGCCTGATGAGCTATGAAACCTTTCGCTTGATGGTCCAGGGCTGGGCCTCGTCCGGCTACCTGCCCGAGGCGCTGGCCTACGGGTTCGTGGTCAATGCGCTGCTGGCCGGGCTGTTGATCGGCCCGGTGCTGGGCGGCCTGGGCACACTGGTGGTGGTCAAGCGCTTCGCGTTTTTCTCCGAGGCGGTGGGCCACGCGGCGCTGACCGGCGTCGCCATCGGCATCCTGCTGGGCGAGCCCTACACCGGGCCGTACGGCAGCCTCTTCGGTTACTGCCTGCTGTTCGGCATCCTGCTCAATTACCTGCGCAACCGTACCGGCCTGGCACCGGACACCTTGATCGGCGTCTTCCTTTCCGTGTCCCTGGCCCTGGGCGCCAGCCTGCTGCTGATCCTGGCGGGCAAGATCAACGTGCACATCCTCGAAAACGTGCTGTTTGGCTCGGTGCTGACGGTCAACGGCAACGACCTGCTGGTGCTGGCGGTGGTCGGCTCGCTGGTGATGGCCCTGGCGTTGCCGCTGTACAACCGCATCATGCTGGCCAGTTTCAACCCGCAACTGGCGGCGGTGCGAGGCGTGGCGGTCAAGACCCTGGATTATCTGTTCGTGGTCCTGGTGACGTTGATCACGGTGGCGGCGGTGAAAGTCATCGGCGCGATCCTGGTCGGCGCCTTGCTGGTGATCCCGGCGGCGGCGGCGCGCTTGCTCAGCCAGTCATTGAAAGGCTTTTTCGGCTGCTCGGTGCTGATCGCCACCGTCAGTACCTTGTGCGGAATCCTCGCGCCGATCGTTTTCGACCTGCCGATCCCCTCCGGTGCCGCGATCATCCTGGTGGCCGGCATCGCCTTCGCCTTGAGCGCCATCGCCCGCGGTGTCGTCCCCAGCCTCAAAGGGAACCTTGGATAAATGATGATGCTTCGACGCTTGAGCCTGGCCGTGGCGCTGGGCGGCCTGATCACCCTCCCCGCATTCGCCGCCGAAAGCAGCCGGCCCGTGCACCTGCTGGCCTCGCTGCCTGTCACCTACGGGTTGAGCGAGACCTTGCTCAAGGGCACTGACGTCAAGCTGGACCGAGCGGCCCCGGCCAACTTGCCCGGCACCCGGCAGAGCGCCTATTTCAGTGGCCGGGGTGCACCAGCATTGAGCAAACTGGCCCGTGACGCCGACGCGGTGATCGGCCTGCGCTCGCTGTGGCCGGACGATCCGCTGTACCCCATGGCCCGGCGCAGCAACATCCGCATTGTCGAAGTCGATGCCGCCCGCCCGGTGGACGGTGCCTTGCCGGGGATCGCCGTGCAACCGGGCACGGCCGATGGCCTGGCGAGCCAGCCGTGGATGGCCAGTCATAACCTCGGGCGGATGGCCGATGTGATCGCCGCCGACCTGGTACGCCTGGCGCCCTCGGCCAAGCCCAGCATCGACAGCAACCTGGCGACCCTCAAGCAACGCCTGCTCAAGCTCAGCGCCGACAGCGAAAAACGCCTCGCCAGTGCCGACAACCTGAGCGTGGTCAGCCTGAGCGAACATTTCGGCTACCTGATCAGTGGGCTGAACCTGGACACAATCGGCACCGACGCCCGCCCCGACGCCGAATGGACACCCGAGGCCCTCGCCCAACTGACCGCCCAATTGAAAGACAACGAAGTGGCACTGGTGCTGCACCATCGCCAACCGTCGGAGGCCGTGAAAGCGGCCATCCGCGAAGGCGGTAGCCAATTGCTGGTGCTGAGCACCGATGCCGCCGACCCGGTGGCGGAGCTGGAGGGCAATATTGGACAGGTCATCGCGGCACTGGCAGGCGACTGACAGCGCCGCTGTGGGACCGGGCTTGCTCGCGAAGAAACCAGCGCCTCCAACCTTTGTGCTGGCTGATACACCGCTTCGCGGGCAAGCCCGCTCCCACAGGCTTTCAACTTAGTTCAGGGCATCCCCCGGCACACGCACGAACCCTTCCATCAATACCCGCGCGCTGCGGCTCATGATGGCCTTGGTCACGGTCCATTCACCGTTGACCTGGCTGGCTTCGGCGCCGACGCGCAAGGTGCCGGAGGGGTGGCCGAAACGTACGGCGTTGCGTTCGGTGCCGCCGGCGGCGAGGTTGACCAAGGTGCCGGAAATGGCGGCCGCGGTGCCGATGGCCACGGCCGCGGTGCCCATCATGGCATGGTGCAGCTTGCCCATGGACAACGCCCGGACCAGCAAATCAACGTCGCCGGCAGCCACCGCCTTGCCACTCGACGAGACGTAGTCCGCCGGCGGTGCGACGAACGCCACCTTCGGCGTGTGCTGGCGCTGGGCAGCTTCGTCCAGGTGCTTGATCAAGCCCATGCGCAAGGCGCCGTGGGCCCGAATGGTTTCGAACATCGCCAGTGCCTTGGGGTCGCCATTGATCGCCCCCTGCAATTCCGTGCCGGTATAACCGACGTCTCGGGCATTGATGAAAATCGTCGGGATCCCGGCGTTGATCAAGGTCGCCTTGAACGTACCGACACCCGGCACCTCAAGGTCGTCCACCAGGTTGCCGGTGGGGAACATCGAACCGCCACCGCCCTCCTCGTCAGCCGCCGGGTCCAGGAACTCCAACTGCACTTCAGCCGCCGGAAAGGTCACGCCATCGAGTTCGAAGTCGCCGGTTTCCTGCACCGCGCCGTCGGTGATCGGCACATGGGCGATGATGGTCTTGCCGATATTGGCCTGCCAGATCCGCACCACGGCCACGCCGTTGTGCGGAATGCGCGCCGCCTCCACCAGGCCGCTGCTGATGGCGAACGAGCCCACCGCCGCCGACAGATTGCCGCAGTTGCCGCTCCAATCCACGAACGGCTTGTCGATGGAGACTTGGCCGAACAGGTAATCGACATCGTGGTCGGCGCGTGAGCTCTTGGACAGGATCACCGTCTTGCTGGTGCTGGACGTCGCACCGCCCATGCCATCGATCTGTTTCTCGTACGGGTCGGGGCTGCCGATGACCCGCAACAACAGGGCATCGCGCGCCGGACCCGGGACGCGGGCGGCCTCGGGCAGGTCTTGCAGGCTGAAGAACACGCCTTTGCTGGTGCCGCCACGCATGTAGGTGGCGGGGATTCTGACTTGTGGTGCGTGAGCCATGGACGCTCCTACTCCCTATCGTGAGATTTAAACGGCGACCGCCGATTCAAGAAAGTCCTGGGCGAAGCGTTGCAACACGCCCCCGGCTTCATAAATCGACACCTCTTCGGCGGTGTCGAGACGGCAAGTCACCGGCACCTCGACGCGCTCGCCGTTCTTGCGCGTGATCACCAGCGTCAACGTCGCCCGCGGCGTACGCTCGCCGATCACGTCATAGACCTCGCTGCCGTCGATGCCCAGGGTCTTGCGGTCGGTGCCGGGCTTGAACTCCAGTGGCAACACGCCCATGCCCACCAGGTTGGTGCGATGGATGCGCTCGAAGCCCTCGGCCACAATCGCCTCGACACCGGCCAGGCGCACGCCCTTGGCCGCCCAGTCCCGGGAGGACCCCTGGCCGTAGTCGGCACCGGCGACGATGATCAGCGGCTGCTTGCGCTGCATGTAGGTTTCGATGGCTTCCCACATGCGCATGACCTGGCCTTCCGGCTCGACCCGGGCCAGGGAGCCCTGCTTGACCTTGCCGTTTTCCTGGACCATTTCGTTGAACAGTTTCGGGTTGGCGAAAGTGGCGCGCTGCGCGGTCAGGTGGTCGCCCCGGTGGGTCGCGTAGGAGTTGAAGTCCTCTTCCGGCAAGCCCATTTTGGCCAGGTATTCACCGGCGGCGCTGTCGAGCATGATCGCGTTGGACGGCGACAGGTGATCGGTGGTGATGTTGTCCGGCAGCACCGCCAGCGGGCGCATGCCCTTGAGCGGCCGGGCACCGGCCAGCGCGCCTTCCCAGTAGGGTGGGCGACGAATGTAGGTGCTCTGCGGACGCCAGTCGTACAGCGGCGTGACTTTCGGCCCGGTGTCTTCCTGGATGGCGAACATCGGGATGTAGACCTGGCGGAACTGTTCCGGCTTGACCGAGGCCTTGACCACCGCTTCGATTTCTTCGTCGCTCGGCCAGATGTCCTTGAGGCGGATTTCCCGACCGTCCACCACGCCCAGCACGTCCTTCTCGATGTCGAAGCGGATGGTCCCGGCGATGGCATAGGCCACCACCAGTGGCGGCGACGCGAGGAACGCCTGCTTGGCGTACGGATGAATGCGGCCGTCGAAGTTGCGGTTGCCCGACAGCACGGCGGTGGCGTACAGGTCGCGGTCGATGATTTCCTGCTGGATCACCGGGTCCAATGCACCCGACATGCCGTTGCAGGTGGTGCAGGCAAAGGCCACGACACCAAAGCCCAGTTGCTCCAGTTCTTTGGTCAGGCCTGCCTCATCCAGGTACAACGCTACGGTTTTCGAACCGGGCGCCAGGGAGGACTTGACCCACGGCTTGCGCATCAGGCCCAGGCGATTGGCGTTGCGCGCCAAGAGGCCGGCGGCGATCACGTTGCGCGGGTTGCTGGTGTTGGTGCAACTGGTGATGGCGGCGATGATCACCGCGCCGTCGGGCATCTGCCCCGGCACTTCGGTCCATTGCCCGGCAATGCCATTGGCCGCCAGGTCCGTGGTGGCCACGCGGGCGTGAGGGTTGCTCGGCCCTGCCATGTTGCGCACCACCGACGACAGGTCGAAACTCAGGCCGCGCTCGTACTGCGCGCCCTTGAGGTGATCGGCCCACAAGCCAACTTGTCTGGCGTATGTCTCGACCAGTTGCACCTGCTGGTCTTCACGACCGGTGAGCTTCAGGTAATCGATGGTCTGCTGGTCGATGTAGAACATCGCCGCCGTGGCGCCGTATTCCGGGGCCATGTTGGAGATCGTCGCGCGGTCGCCCAGGGTCAGGGCCTGGGCACCTTCACCGAAAAACTCCAGCCAGGCGCCGACGACCTTTTGCTTGCGCAGGAACTCGGTCAGTGCCAGCACCATGTCGGTGGCGGTGATGCCCGGCTGCAACTTGCCGGTCAGCTCGACGCCGATGATTTCCGGCAGGCGCATCCACGAGGCGCGGCCGAGCATGACGCTTTCCGCTTCCAGGCCGCCAACACCGATGGCGATCACCCCCAGGGCATCGACGTGAGGCGTGTGGCTGTCGGTGCCCACACAGGTGTCGGGGAATGCCACGCCGTCACGCTGCTGGATCACCGGGGACATTTTCTCCAGGTTGATCTGGTGCATGATCCCGTTGCCTGGCGGGATCACGTCGACGTTCTTGAAGGCCTTTTTGGTCCAGTTAATGAAGTGGAAGCGGTCCTCGTTGCGCCGGTCTTCGATGGCGCGGTTCTTGGCGAACGCCTGGGGATCGTAGCCGCCGCTTTCCACGGCCAGGGAGTGGTCGACGATCAGTTGCGTCGGCACCACCGGATTGACCTGGGCCGGGTCCCCGCCCTGCTGGGCGATGGCATCACGCAGACCGGCCAGGTCCACCAGGGCGGTCTGGCCGAGGATGTCATGGCACACCACGCGGGCCGGGAACCAGGGGAAGTCCAGGTCACGCTTGCGCTCGATCAGTTGCAGCAGCGACTCGCCCAGCGTCGCCGGATCGCAGCGGCGCACGAGGTTCTCGGCCAGCACGCGGGAGGTGTACGGCAGGCCGTCATAGGCGCCGGGACGGATGGCCTCGACGGCCCCACGAACGTCGAAATAATCCAGCGAAGTGCCGGGCAGCGGTTTGCGAAATTCTGTGTTCATCGTCAGGACTCGGGTCACGGTGGTTTCAGAGGGGGCTGGCGTGGCTATTGAAGTGAACCCGGTCAACTGTGGGAGCGGGCTTGCTCGCGAAAGCGATGTGTCGGTCGACATCCATGTTGAATGTCAGTCCGTCTTCGCGAGCAAGCCCGCTCCCACAAGAGGAGGCGGTTCCTTCAATTACAGCGCCAGCGCCCTCCAGCTCAGCGTTGTTCGATTGGCACGAACTTGCGCTGTTCGACGCCGGTGTATTCGGCGCTCGGGCGGATGATGCGGTTGTTGGCGCGTTGTTCGAACACGTGGGCGGCCCAGCCGGTCAGGCGCGAGCACACGAAGATCGGTGTGAACAGCTTGGTCGGGATGCCCATGAAGTGGTAAGCCGAGGCGTGGTAGAAATCGGCGTTGGGGAACAGTTTCTTCTGCTCCCACATGGTCTTGTCGATGGCTTCGGAGACCGGGAACAGCACCGTATCGCCCACTTCGTCGGCAAGCTTTTTCGACCAGCCCTTGATCACCTCGTTACGCGGGTCGTTGTCCTTATAGATCGCGTGGCCGAAGCCCATGATCTTGTCCTTGCGCTCAAGCATCGCCAGCGTGCCCTTGATCGCCGCTTCAGGCGAGTCGAAGCGCTCGATCATTTCCATCGCCGCCTCGTTGGCCCCACCATGCAGCGGGCCGCGCAGCGAGCCTATGGCCGCGGTGATGCAAGAGAACAGGTCCGACAGGGTCGAGGCGCAGACCCGGGCGGTGAAGGTCGAGGCGTTGAACTCATGCTCGGCGTAGAGGATCAGCGACACGTTCATCACCTTGACGTGCAGCTCGCTCGGCTTCTTGCCGTGCAACAGGTGCAGGAAGTGGCCACCGATGGAGGCTTCGTCGGTGACGCATTCAATGCGCTGGCCCTGGTGGCTGAAGCGATACCAGTAGCACATGATCGCGGGGAATGCGCCCAACAGGCGGTCGGTCTTGTCCTGCTGCTCGGTGAAATCGCGCTCGGGTTCCAGGTTGCCCAGGAACGAGCAGCCGGTGCGCATCACGTCCATCGGATGGGCGTCGGCGGGGATGCGCTCGAGCACTTCCTTCAGGGCCTGGGGCAGGTCCCGCAGCTGGCGCAGCTTGCGGGTGTAGGCGTCCAGTTGCGCCTGGGTCGGCAGCTCGCCGTACAGCAGCAGGTACGCCACTTCTTCAAATTGCGCCTGCGCCGCCAGGTCGCGGACATCGTAGCCGCGGTAGGTCAGGCCGGCACCGGACTGGCCCACGGTGGACAAGGCGGTTTGCCCGGCCACCTGGCCACGGAGCCCGGCGCCACTGAGTACTTTTGCTTCGGCCATTTGCTGTCTCCAATTGTTGAATTTGTAGGGAATCGGCAAGTTTCGGGAGCGGGCCTTATTTCTTCGCCGCGAACAACGCATCGAGCTTCTGCTCGAAGGTGTGGTAGTCGATACGATCGTAAAGCTCCATGCGGGTCTGCATGGTGTCGATGACATTCTGCTGCGTGCCGTCGCGACGAATCGCCGTGTAGACGTTCTCGGCCGCCTTGTTCATGGCACGGAAGGCCGACAGCGGGTACAGCACCAGGGACACGTCGGCCCCGGCCAACTGCTCGGTGGTGTACAGCGGGGTCGCGCCGAACTCGGTGATGTTGGCCAGGATCGGCGCCTTCACCCGGCTGGCGAACAGCTTGTACATCTCAAGCTCGGTGATCGCTTCGGGGAAAATCATGTCGGCACCGGCCTCGATGCACGCGGCGGCACGGTCGAGGGCCGACTCCAGCCCCTCCACGGCCAGGGCATCGGTACGGGCCATGATCACGAAACTGTCATCGGTGCGCGCGTCCACCGCCGCCTTGATGCGGTCGACCATTTCCTGTTGCGAGACGATTTCCTTGTTCGGCCGATGACCGCAGCGCTTGGCGCCGACCTGGTCCTCGATATGCACCGCCGCCGCGCCGAACTTGATCATCGACTTGACCGTGCGCGCCACGTTGAACGCCGAGGAACCAAAACCGGTGTCCACGTCCACCAGCAGCGGCAAGTCGCACACGTCGGTGATGCGACGCACATCCGTCAGCACGTCGTCCAGGCCGGTAATGCCCAGGTCCGGCACACCGAGGGAGCCGGCCGCCACGCCGCCGCCCGAGAGATAGATCGCCTTGAAGCCGGCGCGCTTGGCCAACAACGCGTGGTTGGCGTTGATCGTGCCCACCACCTGCAGCGGATGCTCCTGGGCGACCGCGTCGCGGAATCGCTGGCCTGGCGTGCTCTTGCTGGAACTCATGACTCACCTCGTTCAGTGGCGGCGCTGTCCTGGAAATGACGCGCGATGTTGCGTTTGGAGGCGCCGATGTGCCGGCGCATCAGTAATTCAGCCAATTCGCCGTCACGGTCGGCGATGGCATCGAGAATCCGGTGGTGCTCGGCAAAGGCCTGGCGCGGACGGTTGGGCGTGGTGGAGAACTGGATGCGGTACATGCGCACCAGTTGATACAACTCGCCGCAGAGCATTTGCGTCAGGGTGCGGTTGCCGCTGCCCTGGATAATCCGGTAGTGGAAATCGAAATCGCCTTCCTGCTGGTAGTAACCGACACCGGCCTGGAACGCCGCATCGCGCTCGTGGGTTTCCAGGACCCGGCGCAGTTCGTCGATTTCTTCCAGGGTCATGCGCTCGGCTGCCAAGCGGCAGGCCATGCCTTCGAGGGATTCACGGATTTCGTAGAGTTCCAACAGCTCGGCATGGCTCAGGGACACCACCCGCGCGCCGACATGAGGCACTCGCACCAGCAGGCGCTGGCCCTCCAGGCGATGGATGGCCTCGCGCAACGGCCCGCGGCTGATGCCGTAGGTGCGGGCCAGCTCCGGCTCGGAGATCTTGCTGCCGGGGGCGATGTCGCCCTGGACAATGGCCGCCTGGATACGCCGGAACACGTTCTCGGAGAGGGTTTCCGAGTCGTCCTGGGCCATCACCGGGGTTTCGAGCTGACCGAGCATATTGTCGACACCTTTAAAAGCAATGTGCCAAAAACTAACCAATCAAGAACTATTCGTCAAAGTAAAAATCAATATTGTCGACAATCGTCTAATAACGACCTTCTCCATAACCGCTCGCATGGTTCAATCGTAGCCTCCGGCCAGCGGTGGCGTCAGAAAACCACCGTGCTAGAATGCCGCCGCTGTTTGCCGCTCTCCTCTATATAGGGAAAGCGCCTGAAGGAGCTTGCGCAGTAATGCCAGGGCCTGAACCGATGAACGGAATGCTGCGCACCAGGATCTATGACACTCAAGCCCTTATCTGCTGCTCTCTATCTCATGTGCCTGCCGGGGCTTGCCGCGGCGGGCGAAAAAACCGTGTACGGCCTCAACGAATACGCGGCCTTGCAGGGCATCGACCTGGAAGTGGCCGCCAAGCTCGACACCGGGGCCAAGACAGCGTCCCTCAGTGCCCGCGACATCAAGCGCTTCAAGCGCAACGGCGAATCCTGGGTGCGTTTCTACCTGGCCATCGACGCGGCCCACTCGCACCCCATCGAACGTCCGCTGGCCAGGGTCAGCAAGATCAAGCGCCGCGCCGGTGACTACGACCCGGAAGAAGGCAAGAAGTACACGGCTCGGCCGGTCATCGAACTGGACATCTGCATGGGTTCGGCCCTGCGCAGTATTGAAGTGAACCTGACCGACCGCAGCGCTTTCCAATACCCGTTGCTGATTGGCTCCGAAGCGCTCAAGCGCTTCGACGCGCTGGTCGACCCCAGTCTCAAATACGCTGCCGGCAAACCCGCCTGCGCCAATGCCGCTCAAACCGCAGAGTAATTCCAATGCGCTCCCTGACCCTCCATTTGAAAATGCTGATCGCCATCCTGGTGGTGCTGGGCCTGTCGGTGACGGCCTATCAGATTTTCGTGCTCGGCATCCCGGTGACCGAAGACGCCACCGACGACTTGTGGAACATCGACGCCAAGGTCGAGTTCGTGCCCAACGCCAAGGATCCGGTCAAGGTCCAGATGTTCGTGCCGCCCCTGAGCCGCGACTACGTGAGCCTCAACGAGAGCTTCATTTCCAACAATTACGGTGTGGCGGTGAACCGGGTCGACGGTAACCGCAAGGTGACGTGGTCGGCCCGTCGTGCCAAGGGTAATCAGACGCTCTACTACCGCCTGGTGCTGACCAAGCGCTACAGCGCCGAAAAAACCAAGGTCAAGGGCCCGACCTTCCGTGACAGCATCGCCGTCGAGGGCCCGGAAAAACTCGCCGCCGAAGCCCTGCTCGCCCCGATCCGCCAGCATTCGGCCGACGTCGAGACCTTCATCAGCGAGGCCATCAAGCGGGTCAACAACCTCAACGACGACAACGTCAAGCTGCTGCTGGCCGGCGATCCGTCGTCGAGCAACAAAGCGCGCATCGTCGAACTGGTGCTGTCGATTGCCCACGTCCCGGTGGAAAAAGTCCACACCATCCGCCTGGTGGCCGACCAGCCGCAGACACCCGAGCTGTGGCTGCGCAGCTTCAACGGCACCGATTGGCTGTATTTCAGCCCTGACACCGGCGAGCAGGGCCTGCCCACCGACCGGCTGTTGTGGTGGACCGGCGATGAAAACCTGATCACCGTCGATGGCGGCAAGAAAGCCACCGTAACCTTCAGCATGAACAACAGCGAGATGAACGCGATCCGCCTGGCCAAGCTGACGGACGAGAACACCGACGCCAACTTCCTCGAATACTCGCTCTACGGCCTGCCCCTGCAGACCCAGCAGACGTTCATGATCATGGTGATGATCCCGATCGGCGTGCTGGTGATCCTGGTGCTGCGCAACCTGATCGGCCTGCAGACCCTGGGAACGTTCACCCCGGTGCTGATTGCCCTGGCCTTCCGGGAAACCCAACTGGGCTTCGGGATCATCCTGTTCACGGTGATCACGGCGCTGGGGCTGTCGCTGCGCTCGTACCTGGAACACCTCAAGTTGCAGATGCTGCCCAGGCTCTCGGTGGTGTTGACCTTCGTGGTGGTGCTGATCGCCGCCATCAGCCTGTTCAGCCATAAGCTGGGCCTGGAGCGTGGCTTGTCAGTGGCGCTGTTCCCGATGGTGATCCTGACCATGACCATCGAACGCCTGTCCATTACCTGGGAAGAGCGCGGCGCCGGCCATGCGATGAAGGTCGCCATCGGCACGCTGTTCGCCGCCTCCCTGGCGCACCTGATCATGAGCGTGCCGGAGCTGGTGTACTTCGTGTTCACATTCCCGGCGATCCTGCTGATCCTGGTGGGCTTCATGCTGGCCATGGGGCGCTATCGCGGCTACCGCCTGACCGAGCTGGTACGGTTCAAGGCCTTCCTCAAGGCTGACTCGTAATGTTCGGTTTCTGGAAGACCTGGAAGGCCCTCGAAGCGCGGGGCATCATGGGCATCAACCGGCGTAACGCCGACTACGTGCTCAAGTACAACAAGCGCAGCCTGTACCCCATCGTCGATGACAAGATCATCACCAAGGAACGGGCGATCGAGGCCGGCATCCATGTGCCGGAGTTGTACGGGATCATTTCCACCGAGAAGGAAATCGACAAGCTCGACGGGATCATCGGCGGGCGCACCGACTTCGTGATCAAGCCGGCCCAAGGCGCTGGCGGCGACGGCATCATCGTCATCGCCGACCGCTTCGAGGGCCGCTATCGCACGGTCTCCGGCAAGATCGTCAGCCATGAGGAAATCGAACACCACATCTCCAGCATCCTCACCGGCCTGTATTCCCTGGGCGGACATCGGGACCGGGCGTTGATCGAATACCGGGTGGTGCCGGACCAGATCTTCAAGAGCATCAGCTACGAAGGCGTGCCGGACATCCGCATCATCGTGTTGATGGGTTATCCGGTAATGGCCATGCTGCGTCTGCCGACCCGCCAGTCCGGCGGCAAGGCCAACCTGCACCAGGGCGCCATCGGCGTGGGCGTCGACCTCGCCACGGGCTTGACCCTGCGCGGCACCTGGCTGAACAACATCATCACCAAGCACCCCGACACCACCAACGCGGTGGACGGCGTGCAACTGCCCTACTGGGACGGTTTCATGAAGCTGGCCGCCGGTTGTCACGAACTGTGCGGGCTGGGCTACATCGGCGTGGACATGGTGCTGGACCAGGAAAAAGGCCCGCTGATCCTGGAACTCAATGCCCGGCCGGGGCTGAACATCCAGATCGCCAACGACTGCGGCCTGACCCTGCGCACCCACGCCGTGGAAGCGCACCTGGAAGCACTCAAGGCCCGCGGCGTGGTTGAGACCGTGGAAGAACGAGTGGCCTTTGCCCAGGAGTTGTTTGGGCATATTCCGCCGGTTGAAGGATAAACCCTGAAACAGTCTCCCCCTTGTGGCGAGGGAGCTTGCTCCCGCTGGGTTGCGCAGCAACCCCTGATACATTCAACGAGATCCAGCTGACACACCGAGGTATCTGGTTGGGGGTTGCTTCGCAACCCAGCGGGAGCAAGTTCCCTCGCCACGGGTTGTGCAGGGTTGTATCTGTCGCCAAACTTACCCATCTCCGACATCCCTCTAGGTGCAAATCCTACACAGGGATTACAATCGCTCCCCCGCCTCAATGGCTGATCCGCCCCGCCCATGCCGACCTGTTCCGTACACCCACTGCCCTACCGCGCCAACCCCGCCGAGTACTTCGCGGCCATCCGCCATGCCCCTGGCAGCGTGCTGCTCGACAGCGGCCGGCCGAGTGCCGAACGCGGCCGCTATGATGTGCTCAGCGCCTGGCCACTGGCGCAACTGGCGGTGCTGCCGGACGAGAGTGGTCGCGATTTCCTGCAACGTTTGCGCGCCCAACTGACCCGGTTGGGGCATGCTGTCCTGCCGGCCAAGGTGCAATTGCCCTTCGCCGGTGGCCTGATCGGCTACCTGAGCTACGACTTCGGCCGACATCTCGAAACCCTGCCGTCCCATGCGAAGGACGACCTGCACCTGCCCGACGCGCGTTTCGGCGTGTACGACTGGGCGCTGGTCAGCGACCATCAGGCCGGCACCAGCCAACTGGTGTTCCACCCCCATTGCGCCGAAGCCGAACGCCAGCGCCTGATTGCACTGTTCAGCCAGGCGGCCCCACGGCCTGTGGACAACTTCAGCCTGGCCGGGCCGATGACACCCGACCTGAGCGCCGACGCCTATCGCCAGGCGCTCGAACAGATCCACGCGTACATCCAGGCCGGCGACTGCTATCAGGTGAATTTCGCCCAGCGCTTTCGCGCACCTTGCCAGGGCGATGCCTGGGCGGCCTACGTGGCACTGCGGGCTGCGTGCCCGACGCCCTTTTCCGGATTCCAGAGCCTGCCGGAGGGCGGCGCCGTGCTGAGCCTGTCACCCGAACGCTTCGTCAAGGTCAGCCAGGGCCACGTGGAAACCCGGCCGATCAAGGGCACCCGCCCCCGGGGCACGACGCCCGCCGAGGACACCGCCTACGCCGCCGACCTGCTGGCCAGCCCCAAGGATCGCGCGGAGAACCTGATGATCGTCGACCTGCTGCGCAACGACCTGGGCCGCACCTGCCGCATCGGCACGGTGCAGGTGCCGGAGCTGTTCAGCCTGGAAAGCTACCCGAACGTGCACCATCTGGTCAGCAGCGTGACCGGCGAGCTGGCCGCCGACAAGGATGCCCTGGACCTGATCGCCGGTAGCTTCCCCGGCGGCTCGATCACCGGCGCGCCAAAGATCCGCGCCATGCAGATCATCGATGAACTCGAACCGACCCGACGTGGCCTGTATTGCGGCTCGCTGCTGTACCTGGACGTGCGCGGGGAAATGGACAGTTCCATCGCGATCCGCAGCCTGCTGGTCAAGGATGGGCAGGTGTGCTGCTGGGGCGGCGGCGGGATCGTCGCGGATTCGGACTGGCAGGCGGAGTATCAGGAGTCGATTACCAAGGTCAAGGTGCTGCTCGATACCCTGCAGAACCTTTAGTGACCACACATCTTCTGTGGGAGCGGGCTTGCTCGCGAATGCGGTGGGTCAGTCAACATCAAAATTTCTGACAAACCGCATTCGCGAGCAAGCCCGCTCCCACAAGGGGCGCTCCCACAAGGGATTGGGGTTACAGGTTGAGATTGCGGTTCGAAGCCTTGAGGAATTCCTGCTTCAACTCGGCAAAGCTGTGCACCGCCGGGAACTGCGGGAACTCCCGGATCACATTGTCCGGCGCATGGAACAGGATGCCGGCGTCGGCTTCACCGAGCATCGTGGTGTCGTTATAAGAATCCCCGGCCGCAATCACTCGGTAGTACAGGCTCTTGAAGGCCAGGACCGACTGGCGCTTGGGATCTTTCTGACGCAGTTGGTAGCCCGTCACTCGCCCGCTGTCATCGGTAATCAAACGATGGCAGAGCAAGGTGGGGAAACCCAACTGACGCATCAGGGGTTGGGAGAATTCATAGAACGTGTCCGAAAGAATCACCACCTGGAAGCGCTCGCGCAGCCAATCGACGAACTCGATGGCGCCGTCCAGCGGCTTGAGCGTGGCAATCACCTCCTGGATGTCCGACAGCTTGAGACCGTGCTCGTCGAGGATACGCAACCGCTGCTTCATCAGCACGTCGTAGTCGGGAATGTCCCGAGTGGTTGCCCTGAGGGATTCAATCCCGGTTTTTTCGGCGAAGGCAATCCAGATCTCCGGGACCAGCACACCTTCCAGGTCGAGACAGGCGATTTCCACAGGACACTCCCATTTATTGATGTTTATCGGTTGAGGGAACAAAAGGCCTGCCGACTCTAGCCATTCACCGGTGCCGGCGCAACGCACAGGGCGCGCCAGTGCCGACAGCTTTTGTTACCATCAGCCCCCTATAGAGCGCTCAGCGCCACCGACCTGTAGGAAACCGCCCTGATGAGCCCATCGTTTGACGTCGTGGAACTCGCCACGACTTATGCCAACAAGTCCCCGCAGGACATTCTCAAGCTGGCCTTCGCCGAGTTCGGTGACGAGCTGTGGATATCCTTCAGTGGCGCCGAAGACGTGGTGCTGGTGGACATGGCCTGGAAACTGAACAAGAACGTCAAGGTGTTCAGCCTCGATACCGGTCGCCTGCACCCGGAAACCTATCGGTTCATCGACCAGGTGCGCGACCATTACAAGATCGACATCGAGCTGATCTCGCCGGACCACGCCAAGCTTGAACCCTTCGTGAAGGAAAAAGGCCTGTTCAGCTTCTACAAGGACGGTCATGGCGAGTGCTGTGGCATTCGCAAGATCGAGCCGCTGCGCCGCAAACTCACCGGTGTGCGCGCCTGGGCCACCGGCCAGCGCCGCGACCAGAGCCCCGGCACCCGCAGCCAGGTGGCCGTGCTGGAAATCGACACGGCGTTCTCCACCCCGGAGCGCACCCTGTACAAGTTCAACCCGCTCTCGCAAATGACCAGCGAGGAAGTCTGGGGTTACATCCGTATGCTGGAGCTGCCTTACAACAGCCTGCATGAGCGAGGCTTCATCAGCATCGGCTGCGAACCCTGCACCCGCCCGGTACTGCCCAACCAGCACGAGCGCGAGGGGCGCTGGTGGTGGGAAGAAGCGACCCAGAAGGAGTGCGGGCTGCACGCCGGCAATATCATCAGCAAATCCAAGGCCTGATACCGAACAGGCCGACGCCCGCCTCGACCTTGTACACAGAAATGTCACCACAGGTGCCATTTTTGTGTGCACTTTATCCAGCAATGCCCTGAAAAGTTACACCTGCCTCCCTACCCCGCCTCCCTTCTGCGCCCTGCCACGCCTACTGAAAAAATAAATACCTGTTCAAACGGTCAATTTATACCGTCTATTTTTCAGCTACTTATTCAAAATCAATAACCAAACGAAATGACAGGCGCGTCGTTTAGATCCGCGGCTGGCATAGATCTGGCTTGAGTCGACAAGTGTTTTGTATACAACCCAAATAAAACCTACACACACTTTTAGATCCGCAAGCCTGAAGCGCCCTATCCCGTACAGGCTGCAGATGCCCCATAACCAAGATGCTCGCCGCGCCGCGACGAAGATTGTCGAGCCTTGCGCTCATGCCCAGTCATCGCTGCGCCAAGAATCAGGAGCCTGCCGGAATGCGTACAAGCCTCTCCAATAACATCGCGCTGGATCTGCCCTCCTCCACTACCGCCCATACTGACAAACAGGCGGCCTCCCTGGCTCTGAGCCCCCGGCTGCATAACAAGGACCTGGCCCCGACCAAGGCCGAAGGCCGGCGCTGGGGCCGCTACAGCATCTTTGCCCTGTGGACCAACGACGTTCACAACATCGCCAATTATTCGTTCGCCATCGGCCTCTATGCGCTAGGCCTGGGGGGCTGGCAGATCCTGCTGTCCCTGGGGATCGGGGCGGCGCTGGTGTACGGTTTCATGAACCTGTCCGGGTACATGGGGCAGAAGACCGGGGTACCGTTTCCGGTCATCAGCCGGATCAGCTTCGGTATCCACGGGGCGCAAATCCCGGCCTTGATCAGGGCGGTCATCGCCATTGCCTGGTTCGGCATCCAGACCTACCTGGCATCGGTGGTGTTCCGTGTGCTGCTGACCGCGATCCATCCAGGCTTCGCCGAATACGACCAGAATTCGATCCTCGGCCTGTCGAGCCTGGGCTGGGTGTGCTTCGTGGTGATCTGGTTCGTGCAACTGGTGATCCTGGCCTACGGCATGGAAACGGTGCGCCGCTACGAAGGCTTTGCCGGCCCGGTGATCCTGGTCACCGTCGCCGCCCTCGCCGGATGGATGTACAACCAGGCCGGCGCAACCATCGCCTGGTCGATCCGCGAGCCCCTCACCGGCGGTGAGATGTGGCGCAACATCTTTGCCGGCGGCGCGCTGTGGCTGGCGATCTACGGCACGTTGATCCTCAACTTCTGCGATTTCGCCCGCTCTTCGCCGTGCCGGCGGACCATCGTGGTCGGCAATTTCTGGGGCCTGCCGGTGAACATCCTGGTGTTCGCCGCGATTACCATCCTGCTGTGCGGTGCGCAATTCCAGATCAACGGCCAGGTCATCGAAAGCCCGACGCAGGTCATCGCCTCGATTCCCAACACGTTCTTCCTGGTGCTCGGTTGCCTGGCGTTCCTGATTGTCACCGTGGCGGTGAACATCATGGCCAACTTCGTCGCACCGGCGTTCGTGCTCAGCAACCTGGCGCCCAAGTACCTGAACTTCCGCCGCGCCGGGCTGATCAGCGCCGCCATTGCCGTGCTGATCCTGCCGTGGAACCTGTACAACAGCCCACTGGTGATCGTGTATTTCCTGTCGGGCCTGGGTGCCCTGCTCGGCCCGCTGTACGGCGTGATCATGGTCGATTACTGGTTGCTGCGAAAAGGCCGTATCAACGTGCCGCAGTTGTACAGCGAAGACCCTAGTGGCGCGTATTTCTACAGCAACGGCGTCAACCTGCGGGCCGTCGCGGCGTTCATTCCGGCGGCGCTGATCGCGATCGTCCTGGCGCTGGTGCCCGGTTTCGACAGCGTCTCACCGTTTTCCTGGCTGATCGGCGCGTCGATTGCCGGCCTGCTGTACCTGATCATCGCCAAGCGCCAGCCCTACTACGAAGACGTCAGCGGTGAATCCATCGCTGTGGATAACGTCAGCCATTGATCTGTAAGGCGGCCCCACCGCGGGCCGCCGTCTTTTCTGCGTTAAGGAAACTGCTCATGCGAATTCTTGTGGTCAACGTCAATACCACCGAGTCCATCACCCAGGCCATCGCCCAACAGGCCCAGGCCGTGGCGGCGCCGGGCACCGAGATCATCGGGCTGACACCGCACTTTGGCGCCGACTCGGTCGAAGGCAACTTTGAAAGCTACCTGGCCGCGATCGCGGTGATGGACCGGGTGATGTCCTACGACCAGCCGTTCGACGCGGTGATCCAGGCCGGTTACGGCGAGCATGGCCGCGAAGGCTTGCAGGAACTGCTGAACGTGCCCGTGGTGGACATCACCGATGCCGCCGCCAGCACCGCGATGTTCCTCGGCCATGCCTATTCGGTGGTCACCACCCTGGACCGCACCGTGCCGCTGATCGAGGACCGCCTCAAGCTATCCGGCCTGTTCGACCGCTGCGCCTCAGTGCGGGCCAGCGGCCTGGCGGTGCTGGAACTCGAACAGGATCCGCAACGGGCGGTGGAAGCTATCGTGCAGCAGGCGGGACAGGCCGTCAGCCAGGACAAGGCCGAGGTCATCTGCCTGGGTTGCGGCGGCATGGCCGGGCTCGACGAACAAATCCGCCAGCGCGCCGGGGTGCCGGTGGTCGATGGCGTCACCGCCGCCGTGACCATCGCCGAGTCCCTGGTGCGGCTGGGACTGTCGACGTCGAAAGTGCGCACCTATGCAACACCCCGGCCCAAGACCATCATTGGCTGGCCGGGGCGGTTTGGGCGGTGAGTTCCAGCCTTGAACCGAGTTGAGCTCTTCGCGAGCAAGCCCGCTCCCACAGTTGTTTTGGGTGATTAGAAGATTTTTCCAAACACCATAACCCTGTGGGAGCGAGCTTGCTCGCGATAGGCACACGTCGGCCTGAAGCCAGGCTCAAACCGCGCTGAACCGCGCCGCCAACCCCTGCTGCGCGAACTGCTCGATGATGAAGTCTACGAACGCCCGGGTCTTGCCCGGCAGCAACTTGTGCTCGGCGTAGTAAATGGAAATGTTGCCATCGTCGACGTACCAGTCCGGCAGGACCCGCAACAACGCGCCGGAATCAAGGTAAGGCACTGCAACCGGCATGCTCACCAGCCCGATGCCCAACCCTTGGGCCGCGGCGGCGCAGTCGGCCTCCGAGTCGCTCATGGTCATGCGCGCCTTGAGCACGAGCGGGCTGTGCTGCCCGCTGCGATGGGTCAGTTGCCAGGAACGGACGCGCCCGGTCTGCGGTGAACGGATCAGGATGCCCTGATGGTGCGCCAGATCGTCCGGCTCGATCACCGCGGCATGGTCCTGCAGATAATCCCTGGAGGCCACCAGCACTCGATGCGCCACCGCCAGCTTGCGCGCCACCACCCCTTGGGGCAGCTCGAAACCACCGCCGATGGCCGCATCGAAGCCCTGGCCGATCAGGTCCACTTGCCGATTATCGAAATGCCAATCGGGATTGATCGCCGGGTAGCGCCGTAGAAAACTGCCCAGCAACGGCACCACGTACAAACGGCCGAACGCCGTACCCATGCTCACCTTCAGCGTACCCGCCGGTTGTCCGCCCGCACTGGCGAGGTTGGCGACGGCGTTCTGGATGGTGTGCAGGCTGCCGCTCACTTCGCTCAGGAACAACTGGCCGGCTTCCGTCAGGGTCAGTCGACGAGTGCTACGCTGGAACAGCCGCACGCCCAGCCGCGCTTCAAGCTTGGCCACGCTCTTGCCCACCGCCGCCGGGGTCAGGCTCAAGCGGCGCGCCGCTTCGGCGAAGCTGCCGACCTCGGCGCTGCGGACGAAGCATTCGATACTACTAAATGTTTCCATGAGCGCCATTCCAAACTTTTGGTTTACACAGACTATAGCAAGGGCGGTCTACACAACCCACGACGCGATGTCGATACTCCTCCCATCACCGCGGCATCTCGCCCCGGCACCTTTTGGAGAACACCATGAACACGCAAGCACTGAACGGTAAAGTGGCCCTGGTCCAGGGCGGTTCCCGCGGCATCGGCGCCGCCATCGTCAAACGCCTGGCCGCCGAGGGCGCCGCCGTGGCGTTCACCTACGTCAGCTCGGCCGCCAAGGCTGAAGAGCTGCAGCACAGCATCACCGCAGCGGGCGGCAAGGCCCTGGCCATCAAGGCCGACAGCGCCGACGTCGAGGCCATCCGCAATGCCGTCGCGGCCACCGCCGAGGCCTTCGGCGGGCTGGACATCCTGGTCAACAACGCCGGCGTCCTGGCCATGGGGCCGGTGGAAGAATTCAACCTCGAGGATTTCGACCGGACCCTGGCCATCAACGTGCGCAGCGTGTTCGTCGCCACGCAAGCCGCCGCGCGCCACATGAGCGAGGGTGGCCGGGTGATCAACATCGGCAGCACCAACGCCGATCGCATGCCCTTTGCCGGCGGCGCCGCCTACGCCATGAGCAAATCCGCCCTGGTGGGCCTGACCAAAGGCCTGGCACGCGACCTCGGGCCCCGCGGTATCACGGTCAACAACGTGCAGCCCGGCCCGGTGGACACCGACATGAACCCGGCCGACAGCGACTTCGCCTCCAGCCTGCTGTCGCTGATGGCGATCGGGCGCTACGGCAACGTGGATGAAATCGCCAGCTTCGTGGCCTATCTGGCGGGCCCGGAAGCGGCCTATATCACCGGGGCCAGCCTGACCATCGACGGCGGCTTCGGGGCTTGATCGAGGCATGCAAAAACGCCGGCCAGGGTTCTCGACCCTGACCGGCGTCCTGCTGTCTAGCGCGGGCCTGTCAGGCCCATTCCAGCTCGGGCAAACCGCAAAGGCCTGGCTGGAACATCTTCAACGAGCGAATGATCCCGTCGGCATGGGCGTATTTTTCATCCGCCATGGCCGGGTCCGGGATCGCGATGGCGGTCATGCCGGCCGCCTTCGCAGCCGTCACGCCAAATGGAGAATCCTCGAACACCAGGCAATCCGCCGGGGCGACGCCCAGGCGACGGGCCGCGACGAGGAAAATATCGGGGGCCGGTTTCGCGGCGCCCACTTGCGGGTCATCCGCCGTGACAATGAAGTCGAACAACGCGAACCAGTCCCGGTGCAGGGTGGTTTTCAAGGCGAAGGTGTGCCGCGAGGAGCTGGTGCCCACCGCGATGGGCACGCCGCTGGCCTTCAGGTGCCGCACCAGTTCCTCGGCCCCCGGCATTGCCAGGGCATGGGGGAAACGCTCGCGCATCAGCGGCTCGCGAATCACCAGAAACTCTTCGGGGGTGATCGGCAACTCCAGGGCCTGGACCACATAGCGGGCCAGGTCGCCAGCGCCGCGGCCGATGATGTTCTGCTTGACGCTCCAGTCGAACGTACGCCCGTAGCGCTCGGCGATGATGGATGTGACCTCGGTGTAGATGCCCTCGGTGTCCAGCAACAACCCATCCATGTCGAAAATCACAGCCTTGATCGGGCCAAACTCTTTCAGCGGTGCATTCATCGCATCTGATCCGTTATCAACACAACATTCCAGGGATGGCTCAGGTGCGGCCAGGGAAGGTATTCGCCTTAAAGGATTCAGCAGCATAACGAGGGGGGCTTGGCGCAGGCAACGGGTAATCGACGATACCGCCCCTGGGAGCTGGCTCCTACGGGCGGCCTCGCAGTTGAAGGGCGTTGACGGTTACTGGCCGGAACCGCCCGAGCCACCGCCCGAGCCACCCGAGCCGCCACCGCTGCCCCCGCTGTCGCTGGTGCCTGTGCCGCCACTGGTGCTGGCGCCGGCCGAATCACCGCCCATGGTGCTGCTGCCGCTGGTCGAACCGCCGCCGGTGCCAGGGCTGGTGCTGCTGCCACTGGCGTCGCCGCCATTGCCGCCGCTCACGGAGCCCGGTGGCAAGGCATTGCCGTTGGCGTCAGCGTTCATCTGGGTGGAAGGTGGCATGCCACCCTTGTCCACGGGCGGGTTGTCGCTTGAGGACTGGGCGAAAACGCTCAGGGAGCTGGCCGAAAGAATCCCGGCGAGTGTCAGCGCGGTGAGATTGGACTTCATCATGGTGAGTCTCCTTTTCGAGGTACTTACCTGATGTGTGGCAAGGGCAGCAGGCCGATGGTGCCGCCGGATCGACAGGCGGTGGACCGGGTTGATCAGCCCGGCCCGGCCTCGCCGTCATCATCGTCCTCGGGAGGCGCCTGTTCTGCCGCCGCGTCGTCATCGGGCGGAAGCTGGTCGCGACTCAGCGGATTGGTGGGTGATGGCAGCGGGTACTCCGGGGTTTCGTCATCGGGCGCGGGCGAATCGGCAGTCATGACAGCCTCCAGAGGCGGATCGAACCCGCCTCAATCGTAGGACTCATCCTCAAGCTCGGCGTCTTCGTCGTCGATCAGCGGGACTTGGGCGTCGTCCATCAGCGAACCGGGGTCTTCATTGCCCGGGTCATTGACGAAAGGAAGACCCGACGGGCCTTTTTCTTCCTTGCCTTCGGTTTCCGGGGTCATGGCATACCTCGCAATTGTTGATGGATGTAACAATTCGAGGCGAGAGAACGCTAAACGTTCCGGATGATTTCAGGTGCTCAGATGCAAAACAGTGGGGCCAAGCGGCGCTTTCTCTCGTGCTTCTTGCCGCTGGGAAGGCCGTCGTTTTATGACAGGCAAAAAAAAGCCCGCTGGGGAAACGGGCAGGTACTGCTTTCTAACGGATGAGTTCAGCCTACGTGCCCGCTTGTGAAAGAAACGTGAAAGAAACACTCCGTTGAAAAAAGATGAAAAATATTTTCGGCAACTCAACAAAAAGCCCCGTTCGATAACGTAATACCGCTCACTTAAGGTAAGAACGTCAACGGCCCCGTGGCGAGGGAGCTTGCTCCCGCTGGGCTGCCCAGCAGCCCCATAAGCTTGGGACCGCTGCGCGCTCCAGCGGGAGCAAGCTCCCTCGCCACGACAAGTGATAAACCTCAAGTGAACAGCATTACCGTTCGATAACGGGGCTGCACGGTTACTTCTTGACCGGGATCCTGGGCAGGAACTTGGCTTTTTCGCCTCGCTGCACCT
The DNA here is from genome assembly GCF_001269745.1 of Pseudomonas sp. P97.38. NCBI lineage: Bacteria > Pseudomonadati > Pseudomonadota > Gammaproteobacteria > Pseudomonadales > Pseudomonadaceae > Pseudomonas > Pseudomonas sp. P97.38. Next base: position 382,809 of record NZ_LHVJ01000014.1, on the reverse strand, counting down.
TCGACACCTTGGTTCTGATGGACTTGATCGGTTCATCGCCAAAGTCCGACCGATAGGCCGACTGACCACACTGCAGCCCTTCGTTGATCGGATACACGGCTGCATTGTCCTCGCTGTACGCTGCTCCCATTGCCATTCCCCTTTCATCGAGGCCCATACCGGCAACAACCATTGCCTGGAAAATATCGGCCCTACGCGCTTCAGACTAGTCGGTCAGCAACAGACTGACAGTCCGATAACGCCCTTCACCGACGAATGGAACTCACTGTTTCAGAAAGGAAACGGTCATTCGGAGCCCAGCAGGGTGCGATGTAAAATCCGCGAAACCTGATCGGCCGAGTAGGGTTTGGGCAAGAACTCGAAGCCTTCATGCCCCTTCAGCGCCAGCTCTTCGCTGTAGCCGGACGTCAGGACCACCGGCAAGTCCGGACGGCGCGCGCGCAGCTCCTTGGCCAGGGTGATCCCGCTGATGCCCGGCATGACCACATCCGAAAAGATCGCATCGAAGGCCATCGCATCCGGCCCCACCATTTCCAGCGCCTGCTCGGCGTTGGTAGCCCAGGCCGTTTCATAACCCAGGTCCTGGAGGATCTGGTTGGCAAAACGCCCCACTTCGAGGTTGTCTTCCACGACCAACACGCGCCGAGTGCCTTTTTCCAGCACCATCTGGGTGACCTCTTCCCGGCCAGGCTCTTGAACGTCCTCGGCCTCCACTTCCGGCAGGTACAAGGTAAACACCGTGCCGCCGCCGACGACGGTGGAGACATCGACGTTGCCGCCTGACTGTTTGGCGAAACCGAACACCTGGGACAACCCCAACCCGGTGCCCTTGCCCACTTCCTTGGTGGTGAAGAACGGCTCGAAGATGTGTTCGAGCACGTGCGTCGCGATGCCGGTGCCGGTGTCCGCCAGGGCGATGGCGGCAAACGCTTGCCGGGCCCCGGCGTGGCCGCGGATGGGAGGCATGCCGTTGCCGCAATGAAGCCTGAGACACAGCGTGCCCTGCCCGTCCATGGCGTCCCGGGCATTGAGCGCCATGTTGATCAGGGCCGTTTCGAACTGGCTCAGGTCGGCGCGAATGTAGCAAGGACGCCCGCACAGCTCGACCTTGACCTGAATTCGCGCGCCGGTGACGGTTTCCAGCATGTCACCCAGGCTCTGCACCTGCTTGCCCACCTCGAAGACTTCCGGCTTCAGCGGCTGGCGCCGGGCAAACGCGAGCAACTGGCTGGTCAGTTTCGCGGCGCGCTCCACCGTCTCGGAGACCGCGGTCATGTACCGTTGCCGACGCTCTTCGGACAGGTTGGGCATGCGCAGGAAATCGACCGAAGAGCGAATGATCGTCAGCAGGTTGTTGAAGTCGTGGGCCACGCCGCCGGTGAGCTGACCAATGGCCTCGAGCTTCTGGGACTGGCGCAGCGCCGCCTCGGTCTGTTTCAGCCGCGTAGTGCGCTCTTCGACCCGCTGTTCCAGCGTTGCATTGAGCTCAGCCAGTGCGGCCAGGCCTTCACGCACCGCGGCGTCCGCCCGAGAGCGCTCGATGTGGGCCCAGGATCGCTCGGTGACTTCCATCAACAGCGCCAGGTCGTTGGAGGACCAGACGCGCGGGTTGTTATCGTGGATCGCCATGAGCGCCGTCAAACGCCCGTTCTTGATCAACGGGACACAGATGGTCGCGGCAATGCCAATCGCCTGGAAGGTCGCCGCTTCTTCCGGCGCCAGCTCCACCTGGTTGTCGTTGATCACCAACGGCTTGCCGGCGCGCAGGTTGCCGACCGCCAGCCGACCGAAATCGGCCAGGCGATAATGTCCCAGAATATGCGGCGATCCCGCACGGGCCCAGTCACCGCGGATCGTGAAACCGTCCTCGTCCTCGTCCACGTCGGCATAGGCGCAGTTGGACAGGTTCAGGTGCGCCGCCAGGATGCGCGTGGTGGTGGCCATGATGACCTGCGGGTCGGTGGCATTGGCCACCGCGTTGCCAATGGCATCCAGCACGGCCAGGCGCTGGGTCATGAACACCGTGGAGGTGGTCTCGGTGACGGTGTCGACCATGCCGACGACCTTGCCGAACTGGTCGCGAATAGGGCTGTAGCAGAAGGTGAAGTAGGCCTGTTCCGGGCCGCCCCCGCGCTCGATGACCAGGGGAAAGTTCTCGATGTACGTGGCCTGCCCCTCGAAGGCGGCCCGCACGATGGGGCTGATATCGCTCCAGACTTCCCGCCACACCTCATCGAACCCCCGCCCCAAGGCCTCGGGCTTGTTTCCCAGGATGGGCAGGAAGGCATCGTTGTACAGCGTGATCAGGTCCGGGCCCCAGATAATGGCCTGGGGAAAATGCGAGGCAAGGCTCAGCGCAACGGTCGTCTTCAACACATCGGGCCACTGTTTCGGTGGTCCGAGCGACGTGTTGTCCCAATCATGGCGGCGCACCCGTTCGGCCATCTCTCCGTAGCTCTGCAGCCAATCTGTCATTGCGTTCGATCCTTGCGTACTGCAATTGCCATCAGGGAGCGCTTGAGACTCCATACCGGCCCGTATTATCCCGTGCCGGGTTCGAATGCGCGATTGTATTGTGGCGTACAACGCGCCATCGTTCGCGATCCTTGGGCGAAATGGCACACAAACCTACAACCAAGTCCTACACGTCAACGGGAAAATTCTGCCAGGCGCACCCCGCGAATAAACCTGCCAGCCCATCGACGGTCCGTGGACATCGCCTGTTCCAGGGACGTCATCCCTCCGTGCAACGTCTTATTTCGCAACAGAAAACAACAGCTGTTGATACGATGGCACCTTTCGCCGGTCCCGGAGATCCAATAGCCATTGGTCCCTGTTCCGCGCTACCTGGACGTAGCTTCCCTATCAGTGCCGCAGCCCGGCAAACGGAGTGATGAAGTTGGAAGCAGTGCAACTGGCCGCCACGGATGAGCGGCACGAGACACCTCGACGCGATGAGTGTGATGTGGTCATCGTCAATTACAACGCGGGAAAACTGTTGGTTGAGTGTGTCGATTCGGTCTTAGCCGCGGGTGCAGCCCGGGTCATCGTGGTGGACAACGACTCCCACGACGACAGCCTGGCCAGGCTGCAAAGCGCCCACGGCAGCGGCCGCTCGCTCCAGATCGTGAAGAACACCGCCAACCTCGGCTTCGCCGTCGCGTGCAACCAGGGTGCACGCCTGACGACGGCACCCAATGTGTTTTTCCTGAACCCGGACACGGTGCTGGCCGTCGACGCCATAGACCGCCTGCTGCTGGCGCTGCACAGCTCACCGGGGATCGGGATGGTTGGCGGCTTTCTGTGTAATCCGGACGGCAGTGAACAACCCGGTGGCCGTCGGGTATTCCCCACCCCACGACGGGCGTTCATGCGGGCCTTCGGGCTCTCACGTATGGCCACAATCTTTCCCTCGGCCTGTTCCGACTTCCTGCTCCATAAAGAGCCGCTACCGGCCGCCCCCGTCGTCGTCGAAGCCATCTCCGGCGCGTGCATGCTGGTCAGGCGCGAGGCCATCGAGAGCGTCGGGCCATGGGATGAGCAGTACTTCCTGCATTGCGAGGATCTGGACTGGTGCATGCGTTTTCGCCAGGCCGGCTGGAACGTCCTGTTCGTACCGGATGCCCGGGTCATGCATGTGTTCGGCGGCTGCAGCCGGCATCGTCCGTATTTCGTCGAGTGGCACAAGCACCAGGGCATCCTGCGGTTCTATGGCAAGTTTTTTCGCCAGAAGTACTCGGCGTTTCTGTGGGTCAGCGTGGTCGTTGGCGTCTGGTTCCGATTCGGCCTGATGGTCTGCCGTCACGCTGCCAGCCGACTGGTGAAGGCCTTGAAACGACTGGCAGGCGCCTGAAGTTGCGCGTCGGCCTGTTGGGAGCTTCCAGCGTATGGGGTGAGCGTGCCGTGGCGCTGCTGGGCCACGCGGGTCATGCCGTGACCCCCTTTACCCGAGCGCTGCCCAACACACCGCTGCCTGGCGCCGGCTGGCGACGTACCGACGACTGGCAAGGGCTGGTGCTGGATGCATGCCTGTCCTTTGCGCCCCTCTGGGTTCTGCCGGACTATCTGCAACGCCTGGCCGACACACAGCTCAAGCGCATCGTTGTCTTGTCCTCCACGAGCCGCTTCGCCAAGGCGATGTCACCGGATCCCAGGGAAAGGGACATAGCACAACGTCTGGTCGATGCCGAAACGCACCTTGAACGATGGGCAACGGCACGAGGGATCGAGTGGGTCGTTCTGCGACCGACGCTCATCTACGGGCTTGGCCGTGACAAGAGCGTTGCGCAAGTGGCGCGGTTCATCCAGCGCTTCGGCTGCTTCCCGCTCGTCGGTGGCAGTGTCGGGTTGCGCCAGCCGGTGCACGGTGACGACGTGGTCCAGGCGTGCCTGGCCGCGATGAGTATCGACGACCTGCCCAATGGCGGCTACAACCTCTCGGGAGGCGAAACGCTGCCCTACCACGCCATGGTCAGCCGGATCTTCCAGGCCCTGGAGCGCCCGGAACGCACCCTGCCCCTGCCCGCCCCGGCGTTGAGCATGGCGGTTTCGCTGATGCGCTGCCTGCCGCGCTACCGGCACCTTTCAAGCGCGCTGGTGCAGCGCATGAACCAGGACCTGGTGTTTGACCACGCGCTCGCCCGCGATCGATTGGGCTTTTCGCCCAGGCCGTTCCACTTGACCCACGAGGACCTGCCCGGGCGCTGACGCCATTCAGCGCTGCACGTGGGCCTGCCAGCGTCCCCATTTGCTTTCGAAGTACGCCTGGTTCTTATCCCAGAGGGCCTGGTACTCGCCACTGGCGATCAGTTTTCGAAACGAAGCCTGCCCGTAATGATGGATGAACGCATCTTCGGCGCAAACGGTGCGGTAGCCCTTCTCCTGGACGCGGCGACTGTAGTCATCGTCCTCGAACATGCCGATGCCGAAGGCTTCGTCCAGCCACCCCACGGCCTCGAGGACGTCCCTGCGCAAGGCGACGCAAAACATGGCAAGCATCGCGATGTCGAAACACTGCCCCGCATGGGCGGCCGTGTACTCATCGGCAAAACGCTGCATCCGCGCCATGTCGGTATAACTCACCGGGACCTTCGCTTCGTTGCCCACGGCATTCGTGACAGGGCCGACCAGGCCGATAGCGGGATCGCGCAAATGACCGACCAGCGGGTCCAGCCATCCCTTGGGAACCACGGTGTCATTGTTGAGCAGCACGAGAATGTCGCCGTCGGCTTGCCTCAAACCCTGATTGTTGGCCGCCGCAAAGCCGCGGTTCTCGTCGTTGAGGATGATCTTCACCCACGGCACGTGCTGGTGCAGGCGCTCCAGGTAGTCACGGGTGCCATCGTCAGAACCGTTATCGACCACCACCAGTTCGTAGTGGGGCCAGGTGGTGTTGCGCAAGAGGCTGTTGATGCACTGAACCGTCAGCGCGAGGTTGTGGAAGGTGACCACCACGATGGAGACTTTTTCGTGCAGCGCCACCATCGCCTGTTGCGTGGCGGCGAATCGATCCTTCCAATCATTGGCCCGGGCCAGCTCGAGGCGTTTCTTGTAGGTGGCCAGATCGCGCTCGGCCAGCGCCCGCTCGAGCTGGGCGACGAACTCATCGATGCCGGTGGCGAAATACAACAGGTCCTCATAAAGGCTCATTTCCTTGAGCGGCGTGGAGACCACCGGTTTGCCGGCGCTGATGTACTCGTAGAATTTCACCGGGTCTACCGCATGCGTCACGTTATACAGCCGGAAAGGGATCAGGCAGGCATCGAAATGATGCAGGTACAAAGGCATTTGGGTGTAGGGCTTGATGCCCAGCAAATGCACGTTGGGCTTGTCCTCCAGGCCTGCCATGTCGTCGACGAACACATCGCCCAGGAACACGAAATTCCACTCCGGTCGCCGGTCTGCCAAGGCCGCCAGCAGGGGAAAATCCAGCCACTGCGCCAAGGCGCCATAGTAGCCAATGACGGGGCCGACGAGCCCTCCCAGCACGTCATTGGCGAAACAATGCTGATGGAAAAAGTTGAAATCCACGGCGTTCCTGACCAGGACGCATCGGGCGGTACTGGCGCACCATTTTTCGTGCAGCAAGGCGGAAGACACCGTCACCAGGTCGGCCTCGGCCACCAGGGTCTGCTCTTCTCTGAGCAGCGGTTCGCCGATGTTCGGAAAACCGTCCCAGTCGTCCATGCAGTCGTACTGGATCCGCCAGCCACGCTCGGCGCGCAATGCCAGTGCCAACGGGCTCCAGTAAGGCAGGTGGATCACCGAGAGCGCCGTCTTTATCTGCCAATCGGCCGCCAGCGCGGCCAGGGCCTGCCGATAAAGCTCGACGCCCTGGGGCGAGAGCGTGGTTTCGTAGTACTTGTCCTGGGTGTCGCGTTGCAGCGCGACCTCATAGACATTCGGCGCGACGGCGGTCAGCTGATAGGGCTGGCCCTGTTCGGGCACGCTGGACGGCACGACATAGAACACCCGGTAGCCCTGCTGCGCGAACTGGCTCATCAACTGCTGGGGCCGCTGGAATCGCGCCGCCCAGGCGATGTTGGCGAAACAGAGGATGTCCAGGCGCCCCGAGGCCTCGAAGTCCGGTTCAACCTCGGGTATCGGCCACAGTTCCTGCCCGGCCGGGCGCACGATGGCCTCCATCAGCTTGGGCGGGTCTCGCCGGGCGGCAAAGCCATAGCGCAGCAATTGGGCAAGCGTGCGCAGCGGTTGGGTAAAACGCCAGGAACTGGTCTTCTGCAGGAAGTCGACTTTCGCCAGGGCGATATCGCGTTCATGAAGGGCGGCATCCCGTTGGGCCGCGACACCCTCGCGCTCGGCCAACTTGCTGTCGGGCTTATGCACGTGGGTAGCCATGCAACGCCGGCGTCTCACCTTGCGGCCACATGGAACTGACGGAGCCAGGGCGGTAGAACGTTGCGGTCAGGCTACGGCGCGAGGCGTTGCAGTTGCCCACCACCTGCGACACCGCATGCCAGGAGTTGGCCGAGCGCACCAGGACCGCCGAGTTGCCCACCAGGGGCTCGATCTCGGCCACCACGGCGGTGGGGTCGTTGCTGCTCAGGATTTGCAGGCAACCGCCGTCGTCACGGTTCCAGGACTCGTTGAAATAGAGGATGTGGGTCACCAGCTTGTCCGGAAGATCCGGGTGCGCCCCGAGGCTGGCACCCGGGCCGTAGTGAAAGACGTTGACCTCCATCGGTACGCTGCGCAGGTCGATCCCGGTCAATCGCGACATGGCTTCGCGATAAGGCGCCGACCCCAGGTCCCGGGCCAGTTTCAGCCAGACATCGCTCAGTGACTCGGCAAAGGCGATGGTCTGGGTGCCCATCTCCACCAATGCCCGCGCCTCGTAGTCATAGTTTTTCTCGCCGCCATAGCCACTCACGGTCTTGAAGTGATCATGGGGAAAGGTCTCGGCCAACGCCGCGGCGTCCTTGGCCGAATACAGATTCGCGATTTCAGCCCAGGAGAATGGATAGGACTTCAGTGCAGTCGATTCGAGGCGAAAAAGTTCTAGCATTATTTATTCTGGGTCGCTGTCAGTTTTCGGATACCACGGGCAATGGAGCGCAGTGGTGCGGTCATTCGGAACGAACTGGAACCTTCTAGTTGCAGAACCCTAGCATTACTCGACGCCAGTTGCTGGCTGAGCTGGGAAATAAGCGCCTGCTGGGCAACCTCCTGGGCCGACGGGCCGGGGGCTGGAGCGACGGCCAGGGGCGCGACCGGCTCCGGTGCGCACTGGGCATGCGGGGCAACGCCGCGCTCGGCGGCTTCTTCGAGCAGATTGGGCAGGTGCTGCAAAAACGCGCCCAGCGCCGGCCGGGACGCCGTACGGCCCTGGCGAATGATGTCGGCCACCCGGTCCCAATGCGCCACCAGGGTGTCCGCCGCTGCGCGCGCCGCCGGCGACGGGGCCGTTTTGCCAACGCGCGAGAGAAACCATTGGGGGTCGATGGTCGCCACGTCGGGCAACGCATGGAGCGAATCGAATTCGGCCAGGGCCGTGTACTTGCCCGTGGTCAGGTCCGCCGAGCAAAACACCGGGACCCCAAACGCCAACGCGCTGATCGCCAGGTGATAACTGTGCCCGATCACCGCTTGCGCCTGGCTGAGTATCTCGGCCATCAACAGCGGTTGCGGCCAGAACGGCAAGGTGACCGCCCCCGGCAGGCGTGCGGCAATGACCGATGGATCGTCGCCCAGCACCGGGCCAATGGGGACGACCAGGAAGCGATAACCCTCGAACGCCTGGGGATGCTCTTCGAACAACCGGACGAACGACTCGACCACATGAATGGCGTGGATCACGATGTACGGCCGGTCCAACCCCACCTGTTCGCGCAGTTGCACGAACGCCGGGGAAGGCTGCTGCTCATCGATCAGGCGCGGCAGGCCGAAGGCGGTGTCCGGCAGCACGTCGATCTCGGCCCGCGAGGTCAAGGCGGCCAGGGCATCGCGGGACGGTGCATCGCGCACGCGCACGTACCGACTTTGCTCCAGGGCCATGGTCAACAGCGGCCTGGCCCAGTCGGGAATATGATTGCAATGCATCCCTGGGGCATTCCACAGGACCGGGATCCCATGCTGCAAACCGACCAGCGCCGGCGTGAGCCAGTACCCCGTGGGGTGATGGATGTCCGGGGTCGGCGGGCCATAGCCAGGGGCGACGACCTTGTCAAAGCGGATCAGGAATCCGCCGCCGATCAGCACGCCGTCCAGGTCCTCGGCGACACGCGGCAGCTCGGTCAGCGAGGTCACCGCATAGGGCCACTCGGGCGGGGTCTTGGCGTGATAGGAAAACCGATGCAGGTGGACGTTGCCCAAGCGCCGGGCCAGCTCGGCCTCGGCGAGGATGGGGAACAGCAGGTCACCGTAATTCTCGACATCGAAGGTGCCGAATATCGCGACCTGCCAGTCGGGCTTGCGGGTGGGCTCGGTCAACGCGTCACGCTCCTTGAATTCGTCCTCGGCCAGGCACGCTTGCGCACCGGGGCCAACGCTGTGCAGGCCCAGGTCGACCATGCCGAGGAAATGGCGGGCGCTGGGCAACACGTCGAACGCCAGCGGCGCGACCTGTTTTTCGATCAATTGCGAGGTGTCTTCGGTCACCCCGTGCAACAGCTTCAGGGTCACATGGTAGCGCCCCGCGGCGAGATTGGCCGGGAAGCGCACGTTGATCGCCGCCCGTCGCCAGCCATTTTCGACGGGGCCCATCGGCAAGGCAAAGTTCGCCCCGCCGATGACCAGCAGCCGCGCCTCCTGGATGGTGAAGCTGATATTGGGCTGGCGAATCGACTCATGCAGCACTGCCTCCACGCGAATCTCGATGTCGTTCCCATACAAGTAGCTGGAGGTAAGCTGCTGGGTATCGGTGAAGCAGGCCGCCGTGATGCGCCCTTCCTCGGTGCCGAACGCGATGCCGTCCTGGCCGCCCATGAAGGGCTTGCGGGTCACCGGTATGACCCCGCCACTGGCCCAGCGACGCTGCTCGTCGCGCATGTCGAGCAGGTACAGCTCGGCCATCTCGTCCGGCGCGCCGCTGGCGACCACCTGGCCTTCGCGCAGGTAGATGACCCGGTGGCAGAACCGCTTGACCATGCTCATGTCATGGGAGACGAACAGCAATGTGGTGCCCTTGGCGGTCAGTTCTTCCAGGCGACTCAGGCACTTGAACTGGAAGGACGCATCACCGACGGCCAGGGCCTCGTCGACGATCAGGATATCGGGCTCAACGCCAACGGAAACGGCGAAGGCCAGGCGCACCAGCATGCCGCTGGAATAGATCTTGGTCGGCTGGTCGATAAAGTCGCCGATGTTGGCGAAGGCCAGGATGTCCTCGAAGCGCGCGTCAATTTCCGCGCGGCTCAAACCCAGCACGGCGGCGTTCATGTAGACGTTGTCGCGCCCGGTGAACTCCGGATTGAAACCGGCCCCCAGCTCCAGCAATGCCGCGATCCGGCCGTTGCCCCGGACACTGCCGTGGGTCGGCATCAGTGTCCCGCAGATCAGTTGCAGCAACGTCGACTTGCCACTGCCGTTGCGGCCGATGATGCCGACGGTTTCTCCCCTGGCGACGCTCAGGGAGACATCGTTGAGCGCCCAGAACTCGCGATAGAAGCGCTTCTTGCCACGCATCACCATCTGCAACAGGCGGTCCTTGGGTGCATCGTAGATCTGGTAGCACTTGCTCAGGTTTTCGGCGTTGATCGCCACTTCATTCGACATCGGCAAAAAGACCCATCCGTGAATCACTGCCGTTCGTACCGGCGTGCAGGAACATGTGCTGTAACAGAACGTTGCGGGCAGTTAAGCACAGACGCCACGAAAAAAAAGCCTTGCGTGCGTGGCGCTGGCAATTAATTCACGTTCGCTGCGACGGGCTCATTTAAGTCGATCCGGCACAAGGAACTGGCGTCAATTAACCGCCCTGCCCGCGGCCATTGCGCGTGCACTCCTCTTATCCAGAAAGACGTCTGCAGCCGGGAGTTTTTATTGTCGACAAGCCCCAACGGACGTAAGGTGTAGCCCTCTTGCAGGCTGTACGACAGCGGCCTTGGGGCCACGAATAATCACCAGAACCCGCCGTCTCGAAAGGAACGCCGGCCCCCTGCCATTGAGGTGATTCGATCCGTCGATTCACCTGTGCATGACGATGTTCGTCAGGGCGCCTGTGATCGACATTGCCTTAAGGACCCCGCCACTGATGCAGCCGTTCAACGCTTCGCCCATCGCCATGATCAAGAGTGCATTCACCCACCGAAACCTGATCAGGACCTTGATTGGCAGAGAAGTCAGCGGTCGCTACAAGGGCTCGGTGCTGGGCATATTCTGGTCGTTCTTCACGCCCGCGCTCATGCTGGTGGTCTACACCTTCGTCTTCAGCGTCGTGTTCAAGGCCCGCTGGGCCGGTGGCGGCGAATCCAAGAGCGAGTTCGCCCTGATCCTGTTCGCGGGCCTGCTGGTGTTCAACCTGTTCTCCGAATGCGTGAACCGCGCGCCAGGGTTGGTGCTGGCGAACACCAACTACGTCAAGAAAATTGTCTTTCCCCTGGAGATCCTCCCCCTGGTGTCACTGGGCGCGGCGCTGTTCCATGCAGCGGTCAGCCTGCTGGCATGGCTGATCTTCTACGTCCTGCTGTTTGGCCTGCCGCCCGCGACCCTGTTCCTGCTGCCCTTGGTGGTACTGCCCCTGGTGTTGCTGACACTCGGTGTTTCCTGGTTTCTCGCCGCCATCAGCGTCTATTTGCGGGACGTGGGCCAGTTCACTGGCATCATCACCACGGCCATGCTGTTCCTCTCACCGATTTTCTACCCACGCTCAACGCTCCCGCAAAACTACCAGGCGGCCTTGCAGGCGAACCCGCTGACCTTGCCGGTGGAAGTCGCCCGTGACCTGCTGTTCTGGGGCAGGATGCCGCCATGGAGCAGCTTGGCAATTTACGCGGCGGCGTCTGTACTGATCGCATGGGCCGGATTTACCTGGTTCCAGAGGACACGCAAAGGCTTTGCCGATGTCATATGAAAATGCCGCCCGCCAACACTGAGCCAACAGCATTAACCAAGGGATTTTAAACCGCATGGAACAGCTCAACCGACTGGCTGATTGCATCGACCAACTGAGGCGCTCGACAGAAACCCGGTCCGTGGAAGCCGTACAACTGGTCAAGGAAATAGAGAACCGCGACCAGCTTATCGCTCAGTTGCGTCGGGACCTGAAAGAGGTCACTGCCCGTACGGCATTCCAGGAGCGCGAGACCGGACGGCTGCGCGCGCAGTTGCGCGAACAGCAACAGCAGTTGGCTGCGGCCACGACGTCGCTACAGGCAAAAACCGATGAAGCGGCCGCTCTCGCCGATCAGGCCACGGACCTGCAAGATCGCCTGGCCGGCAAGCATGCCGAACTCCTCAAGCTGTCGGACTGGAGCCATGCCATCGAGCGCGCTCCGCTGCGCTATTCGATCCGCAAATTCCTGTATGGATGGTCCCGGCGGGTCTTCGCCCTGCTGCCGCTCGATGCCCAGCGCAAAAGCCGGCTGGCGAGCCAGCTTCGACGCTGGCTCAAGCGACGTAACCCCGTGCCCGGCCAGTCAGCGGCATCACCGGAGCAAGCGTCCCAGCCGCTGCCAGCCCTGTTGGTGAACCTCCCTCCGCCGCCTCTCACTACGCAACCCTGCGTGGTGATGTTCGGCGTCATCGATTGGCACTTCCGCATCCAGCGTCCGCAGAACCTGGCCAAGGAACTGGCCAAGGCCGGCCAGACGACCTTCTACATCTCGAACAATTTTATCGACGATCAGGCGCCCGGCTTCGAGGTCGAGGCGCTGGATGCCTCCAGGCGGTTGTTCCAGATCCGCCTCAAAGTCTGCGGCGCGCCGGCCATTTATCACGCCCCGCCTTCGGCCGCCGCAATCGGCCAGTTGTGCCAGAGCATCGCCATGCTGCTGCGCTGGGCAAAGGTCGGCGCGGTGGACTGCATTGTCCAGCATGCCTACTGGTTTCCGTTGGCCAGGCGTATCCCCAACTCCACGCTGATCTATGACTGCATGGACCACCACGAAGGCTTTGGCAACGTGGCGCAGGAACTGCTCGACCTGGAAATCGCCCTGATGCGCCGGGCAGACCTGCTGGTCGCCACCTCCGATTGGATCGAACAACACGCCCGGCGCGAAAACGCCAACGTCGCGGTGATCCGCAATGCCAGTGAATACTCTTTCTTCAGCCAGCGTCCCGAGCAGATTTACCAGGACGCCAAGGGCCGCAAGATCATCGGTTATTACGGCGCTATCGCCGAATGGTTCGACCTGGACCTGATTCAGCACGTCGCCCAGACTTTTTCACAGCACCTGATACTGCTGATCGGCAATGACACGACCCAGGCGAAAAAAGCCCTCAAGGCCTGTCCGAACGTGGTCTTCGAAGGCGAGGTCCCCTACGCCTCGCTGCCTTACTACCTGCATGCGATGGACGTGTGCCTGCTGCCGTTCAAGGTCATTCCACTGACCCTCGCCACCAACCCGGTCAAGGTCTATGAATACCTGAGCGCGGGCAAACCGGTGGTCTCGGTGAAACTGCCGGAACTGAGCAAGTTCGGCGAACTGGTGCGGGCGGCCGAAAACCCGACGGATTTCGTCGCGGCCATACGCGAGGTTCTGCAGGCCCTGCCAGAGGCGCAATCCACGCTGCAGGCGCGTCGCTCGTTCGCCCAGCAGCAGACCTGGCGACATCGCGCCGCGAGCCTGCGCCAGGCCATCGACACCTTGCCCCAGCCCAAGGTCAGCGTCGTGGTGCTGACCTATAACAACCTCGCGCTCACCCAGGCCTGCCTCGACAGCCTGGTGACCCACAGCCACTACCCGAACCTGGAGATCATCGTCGTCGACAACCACTCCAGCGACGAAACCCCTGCCTTCCTCACCGATTGGGCGAAAGGACACCCAGACCGGATCGTCATCCTCAACCCCGACAACAAGGGCTTCGCGGCAGGCAACAATGTGGGCCTCGCCGCAGCCAGCGGCGACTACCTGGTGATCCTCAACAACGACACCGTGGTCACGGCCGGCTGGGTCAAGGGCCTGCTCCGGCATCTGCGGGACAACCAGAACATCGGGATCATCGGCCCGATCACCAACAACATCGGCAATGAAGCCAAGGTCAGCACCCGCTACAACCTGATCGAGGACATGCACATCGAGTCGGCAGAGCTGACCTGTGGGCGCATGGGCGAGAGCTTCGAGATCAACACCCTGGCTTTTTTCTGCGTGATGTTCCCGCGCACCACCTACGCACGGATCGGCGGCCTTTGCGAAGAGTATGGCCTGGGCTTTTTCGAAGATGACGACTACTGTCGCCGCGTCCAGCAGCTTGGCCTGCGCGCCTTCTGTGCCGAGGACGTGTTCGTCCACCATCATTTGTCCGCCGCGTTCAACCAGTTGGGCGCGCAGAAAAAACGCGTGCTGTTCGAGAAGAACAAAGCCCTCTACGAAAGCAAATGGGGGCCTTGGGTCCCGCATGTGTACCGGGACGTATAGGCCGCCCATGGTCCTTCCCAAGCCACTGACGTGTTGAACCGCAGAGACGATACCTTGCACACAGACAGCTTGAAGTACGCGACGGTGGTGTTGGTGCTGTTGGCCAGCACGGTGGTCAGCCTGTACGGTTTCTCGACGCTGCCATGGCCGTCGATGAACAGCGCCACCGGAACGATCCTGTTGGCCGCACTGGCGATTGGCGCGCTCACCGCCCTCACCCGCAAACCGCCGTTTGTGCTCGGCCTGGGCCTTATCGCGGGCTTGTCCATTGCCGGTGGCCAGGCCTGGCCGATGATCGTGGTCGCCGTGCTGGCGCTGTCCGCCCACACTCTCGGCAAATGGATACTGGGCCAGCGAACCCCCACCGACTGGACGGTCCCGTTGCTGGTCGGGATGGGCACGTTCGGTACGCTGACGGGCCTGGCCGCCTACTTCCCGATCAATTACCCCGGGCTGTATGCCACGCTGCTGTTGCTGCCCCTCGTGTTCGGGCATGCCGACGCCGCGGCGAGTGTTCGCCGAGTCCTGGCGCAGGTCCGCACCGAACGCGCGCCGCAGGCACCGCTGGCGACCCTGCTCGATAGCCTGTTGGTCGCCATCGCCTGCCTGCACGCAGCGGTCGCCTTCATGCCGGAGGTCGGCTACGACGCCCTGGCGATGCACCTGTTCGTCCCGTCTCAACTGGCCCAGCGGCACCAATGGGGTTTCGACGCCAGCACCTACGTGTGGGCGGTCATGCCCATGCTGGCCGACTGGATCTACAGCATCGTCTACATGCTGGCCGGCGAAACCGCTTCGCGCCTGACCAACTGCGCGTTCACGCTGCTGGTGGCGTGGCAGGTCCGACACCTGACGATCTGGGCCGGCGGCACGGCCACCAGTGCCCGATGGGCGAGCCTGTTCTTCCTGTCCACGCCCCTGGCCTTCGCCGAGAGCAGCAGCCTGTTCATCGAATCAACGTGGACCGCGTTCGTCCTGGCCGGGTCATTGGCCATCCTGAATACCTCACGCTTCACCTCGCAAGTTGCGCAGCGTCATTCACAGTTGATCCTGGCCGGGCTGCTGCTGGGGTTTGCCCTGGCGACCAAAGCGGTGACCCTGAGCATTCTGCCGGTCCTGCTGGTGCTCCTGCTGGTGCAGTACCGGGCCTGGATCCGCCCCGGCGTCATCCGGGCGCTGCTGTTGGGCAGCCTCGGCCTGCTGGTGGCGGGGCTCACACCGTACCTCTCGGCGTGGTTCCTGACCGGCAATCCCGTGTTCCCGTTTTTCAACGCGATTTTTCAATCGCCACTCTGGCCAAGCGTCAACTTCGAGGCGCCGGCCATCTTCGACAAGGGGGTCACGTGGGATACCCTCTATCGCATGGTTTTCAAGGCCCCCCGGTTCATCGAAGGGAAGGACGGTGCCGCCGGCTTCCAATGGCTGCTGGTGCCCACCGCGGCCGTCGCCCTGCTGCTGGGGGCCAACCGCAAGGCCTGGTGCATCCTCCTGCTCGGCGCCGGTGCGATTGTCCTGTCGTTCCACTCGACGGCCTACCTGCGCTACATATTTCCTTCCTTTGCCCTGTTTGCCGTGGTCCTCGCCCTGCCCTTTTCCGACCACAGACACTTCCCGAGGACACTGGGAATGATCGTGGGCGCCGTGCTGGTGCTGGCCAATGTGCTGTTCATCCAGGCGGCCACCTACTATGGCCAGATCAAGCCGGCCGCACTGTTCAGTGCGGCCGGGCGGGATGCCTACCTGGCGCAGAACCTGCCGATCCGCAAAATGGTCGACGTCGTCAACGCGCTGAACGTGGCCAATCGGCCCGTGGCAGTCTTTGCGCCACCTTCGATGGCGGGTCTGAAAAGCGATGCGTTATACGCCTCCTGGTACAACGTGAAATGGACCCGTGAAGTCGACCAGGCAACCACGCCGCCGGCCCTGCTGCAGCGGTTGCGACAGCGCCAGGTGGACTGGTTGATCATCGACCATGCCAGCACACCCACCGCGCAACGCGAGCGGCTGCTGGCCGTGTCCGAGCCGTATGCCAAAATGGGCGGGCTGGAGCTGCGCAAAGTCCATCAGGTCCCTCTCGAACGGTTGCTCAACCCCGACCTGTCCGACCTCGAAGGCTGGCACCTGACCGAGCCCTCGTCCTATGACGCATCGCGCAAAACCCTTACGGTCACGGTCAACACGCCGGCCACCCAACGTGTCGAGGTGGCGCCAGGGCAGAGCTTCACCAGCGCAGTGTCGGCACGCTGTGCGACGCAGCCCACGTCCGGAAGAATCCAGGCCAACTGGATGGATGCCCAAGGCCGGTTCATTTCCGCCAGCATCGAAACGTTCGATTGCACGCCGCAATGGGCGACCCATGAAATGACCGTGGTGGCGCCCGAGGAAGCCGTCGTCGCGATCGTCTATGCCTCCGGGCATACCGATACGCCCGTGGCGTTCAAGTCCCTTTCATTCAGACAATAGCCAGCGATATCGATGAACTCAAAAACAGAGCTTTTCACGGAAGAACCTCGAGTCGCGGTCGTCATCCCCTGCTACCGGGTGACGGCGCACATCATCGATGTCATCGAGGCCATCGGCCCGCAGGTGTGGCGCATCTACGTGATCGACGATGCCTGCCCGGACGGCTCCGGCCAGCAGGTGTTGCAGGCCTGCACCGACCCCAGGGTCAGGGTTCTGCCCCATGCCGTCAACAAAGGTGTCGGAGGAGCCGTGATGACCGGGTACCGGGAAGCCATCGCGGACAACGCAAGCATCATCGTCAAGATCGATGGCGATGGTCAGATGGACCCGGCCCTGATCCCGCTGTTCATCGAGCCGATCCTGGCCGGCGAGGCCGACTACACCAAGGGCAATCGCTTTTTCAACCTGGAGCAAGTCCAGTCGATGCCACGGGTCCGGCTGTTCGGCAACGCCGTGTTGTCACTGATGGCCAAGCTGTCGACGGGTTACTGGGACCTGTTCGACCCCACCAACGGGTACACCGCGATCCATCGTGACGTCGCCCGGCTCCTGCCCCTGGACAAGGTCAGCGAACGCTACTTCTTCGAGACCGACATCCTGTTCCGCCTCAATACCGTGCGCGCCGTGGTGGTCGATATTCCGATGGAGGCGCGCTATGGCGACGAAACCAGTCACCTGGCGGTCTCGAAAATCATTGGCGAGTTCCTGTTCAAGCACCTGCGCAACTTCACCAAGCGCGTGTTCTACAACTACTACCTGCGGGACATGTCCCTGGCCTCGATCGAATTGCCCATCGGGCTACTCATGCTCCTGTTCGGCACCGTGTTCGGCAGCTACCACTGGTACGAATCGGCGCAAAATGGCGTCCAGACCCCCGCCGGGACCGTGATGCTCAGTGCGCTGCCGCTGCTGCTGGGGCTGCAACTGGTCATGGCCTTCCTCGGCTACGACATCGCCTCGGTGCCCAACCGGCCAAGGCATTCGAGACGCCGCCATGCCACCTCGTTGCGGAAAAAGCAGCCGTGAAGGCGCTCAGGGATTTTCTGGCCGACCCTTCGCTCAAGACATTAGATGTCGACGGCGTCGAGCGCCTTGAGCTGCATAAGCGAATTCTCGAACGCAAGCGGATGCTCAAGGACGTGTTTGTCGAGTTCCACCATGCCTTTCATCGCCTGGCCGAGCGTCACTTCAAGGTCGAAGGCCTGCAAGTGGAAATCGGCGCCGGGATCGCGCCAATGCGCGACACCTACCCTGGCGTGTTGGCCACCGACATCGTCGCCACCGAGCACCTGGACATGGCCCTGAATGCAGAATCGATGAGCCTGGGCGATCACTCGGTCAGGGCGTTCTACGGCCAGAACTGCTTCCACCATTTTCCTCACCCTGACAGGTTTTTCAGCGAGCTTGAACGCACCCTCGTGCCCGGTGGCGGGGCCATCCTGATCGAGCCCTTTCACGGCCCGCTTGCCGCGTTCCTGTACAAGCGCCTGTTCAAGTCCGAGGGCTTCGACAGGCACTTCCCATCGTGGGAAACACCTTCCACCGGCCCCATGAACGGTGCCAACCAGGCGCTCAGCTACATCGTTTTCGTGCGGGACCGCGAAGCCTTCGAACGCAAGTACCCTGGCCTGGAAATCCTCCACCAGGAAATCTGCGGCAACTATCCTCGGTACCTGGTCTCGGGCGGCTTGAACTTCCGTCAACTGCTGCCCGACGCGCTGATCCCCTTGATGAAAGTCGTTGAAAAACTGCTTTATCCCCTGCGACGGGTGCTGGGCCTGCATCACATTGTCGTCATCAGGAGCAAGCCTTGACCTTCGCTCGGTACGGCGCCATCCAACTGCTGGCCTATGCGTTGGACATGGGCACGTTCCTGCTGCTCCTGGTTTTTTTCCGGGATGAGCCGGTGCTGGCCAATATTGCCGGCAAAGGCGTCGCTGGGCTGTTCGCGTTCTTCCTGCACCGCCACTTCACGTTCAAGTCGAACCAGGGCAACGGCAAGGCCCAGGCACTGAGCTACTTCGCGTTGCTGGCGGTCAACATTCCGCTCGCCTCGGCCCTGCTCAGCGCCGGCCTGTATGTCGTCGACCACCCCAGCGCGGTGAAATTCGTTGCCGACGTGGCCTGCGTCTTCGTGACGTACTGGATCAGCAAGTGGTTCGTGTTCACCGCCAAGACGCCCGCGTCCGAGCGGCCGAACCGCGTGGAAGGCGCCTGATCATGAAGCTGCTGATTACCGGTGCAACGGGCTACATCGGCCTACAACTGGCCGACCGCGCGGCGGCGGACGGCCATGAGGTGATCTGCGCCACGCGCACGTCATGTGCCCGCCCCCATGCCTGGCTGCCCTACGACCTGCTGGCACCCGCGCCGCAATGTCCGGCCGGTGTCCAGGCGTTTATCCACCTGGCGGCCAATACCGCGCCCGAGTCCGGCATGGGCGCGGACGCCGAGGTCCTGGCCGCCGAGGCGCTGATCCAGCGCGCCCGACAAGCCTCGGCCAGGTTCATTTTCATGTCCAGCCAGACGGCCCAGGCCAGCGCGCCAACGGTCTACGGCCAGGTCAAATGGCGGATCGAACAAGCGGTGCTGGCGGCCGGAGGCGTGGTGATTCGCCCGGGCCAGGTGTATGGCGGTCCCGAGCGTGGGCTCTTTGGCCTGTTGTGCAGGCTGGTGCGCCGCTTCCCGGTCATCCCGATGCTGGTGCCGGCGCCTTGCGTACAGCCGGTTCATGTCGATGACCTGGCCGCCTCGATCCTGGCCGTGGTCGAGCGTGAGGACATTCGCGCCGAGGTGCTGAGCCTGGGCGCGGTGCAGCCGATTTCCTTTGGCCGCTTTCTCATGGCGATCGCGACACACAGGGTCCACACGATGCGCCTGCCCGTTCCCGTGCCGGTAGCACTGCTCGCCCTGCTGCGCAGGTGCCTCGGCCAATCGCTGGGCACGAAGCTGGGGCTGGAGCGGATCTTTTCGCTGATCCACCTGCCCACCCTGGACACCGCCCCCAGCCTGCAAAAACTCGGCATCGTGTTGCGGCCCCTGGCGGACGGCCTGCACCGCTCCGACCGGGGACAACGTCGGCAGTGCCTCGAAGAAGGCAACGTGCTGCTGGGCTACCTGCTCGGCAGCACACCGCCGAGCAGCCTGGTCAGCCGTTACGTCAAAGCCCTGGAACAGGCCGGCAGAACCCGACCGGCCATTCGCTCGCCCTGGTTGAAACGCTGGCCGGTCCTGGTGAGCCTGCTGGACAACCCCGGCGTCCTCGCGACGCCCGGTGGTCAGGACCTCGCCTGGCGCCTGCAGGCCGCGCTCGCCCTGGCCGAAGCCAGCCCCGTCGGCGCCAGGCGGTTTCTCGGCACGCATCAGCCCCGTGGCTTCGTCCTGACGTCGATGGCGCTGGGATGGATCGCGGCCAAGGCCCTCGTATGGCGGGCTGTGACCCCGCTGTGTCGTCCACTGGCGCGCCGCTTGATCCTTGACGCTGGAGCCCCGCGTGACGCCTGAATTCGATGTGATCATCGTCGGCAGTGGCCCTGCCGGCACCTCGGCTGCCTACCCCTTGGTCAAGGCAGGCCTGACCGTGCTCATGGTCGATGCCCAGGTCGACGGCGGCACCTCGGCGGCGCCGCTGGCCCCGTACCTCACAAGCCGCACCCGGGACGAAGTCCAGTGGAAATGGTTGATTGGCGAAGACTTCCACGGCCTGAACCAGCAGGAAGCGGTCTCACCCAAGCTGAAGACGCCCACCCACGCGCATGTGTTTCGCGGGTTCAACGAAGGCAACCGCATCGACACCCGACATTTCATCGGGATCGGCTCATTGGCTACCGGCGGGCTGTCGAATGCCTGGGGCTGTGGCGTGGCGCGCCTGGACGCCAGCGACTTGCCCGCGCTGCCCTTCGATTACGCCGAACTGGAACGATCCTATGCAGCGGTGTCGCGGCGAATCGGGATCAGCGGCCAAGCCGACGATGATCTTTCCAGCTACTTCGGCCTCGATGAGTGGTCCCAACCGCCCTTGCCGATGGACCCTTTGCATCAACGGCTGCTTGATCGCTACACACGCCGTCAACCGAGTTTTCCCGCCCTGGGGTTTCGTCTGGGCCGTTCGCGGGTGGCGGCGCTGAGCCAACCGCTGGGGGAACGCAAGGCGTGCGATCTGTCCGGCAACTGCCTGTGGGGGTGCCAGAACCAGGCGCTGTACAGCGCAGCGCAGGAACTGGCAACGCTCAAGCAGTACCCAGGCTTCCAGCACGTCCAGGGTGTGCTGGTGGATGATCTTTCGCGTCAACCGGACGGCTCGTGGGTGATCAGCGACCGTCATGCCTCCCGACGGGTGGGCGCACGGCGCCTGCTGCTGGCGGCAGGCACGCTGGCCACTACCCGGCTCGTGCTCAAACAGTTGAACCACACCGCGGCGGTGCGACTGCTGTCCTCGCCCACGGCCGCCTTCCTGCTATGGCTGCCGAGCATGCTCGGCACGCCGAGGGTTTCGACATTTGGCCTGGGTCAGCTATCGTTCGCCCTGGAGCTGGCGGCCGGCACCTGTGCCTTCGGCTCGACGTTCAGCACCACGGGCTTGCCGATGAGCGAATTCGTCAGCCGGATCCCGATGAGCAAACGCTTGGCCATCGAGCTGTCGAACAAGCTGCTCAGTGCCTGCCTGGTCGGCAATATCTTCCTGCCTGGCCATCTGTCCGACAACACGGCGAGGTTACGCCCCGATGGCTCGTTGAGCATCACCGGCGGCCTGCAACCCGAGGCGCCAGGGCTCATGAAGAACGCCGAGGCCAGGCTGCGTCGGATCTACTGGAAAATGGGTGCGCTGTTGATGCCGATGAGTTTCACCCTGGCCCAGCCGGGGGCGGACATCCATTACGCGGGCACTTTGCCCATGCGGGCACGGCCCGACGTCGGACAGACCGACAGCCTGGGAGAGGTCGCCGGGCTGCCCGGCGTGCACGTTGTCGACGGTGCCTGCCTGCCCGGTCTCTCCGAGAAATCCCATACCCTGACCCTCATGGCCAACGCGGACCGGATCGGACGCGCCCTTGCAACACAACGATAGGACATCAACAGGCATGACCCGCAAGGTACTTTGCATCGTCGGCACCCGACCGGAAGCCATCAAGATGGCCCCGGTGATCAAGGCACTCCAGGCACAGGACGGCATCGACTGCCGGGTGCTGGCCACCGCCCAGCACCGAGGCATGCTCGACCAGGTGCTGGCGTTTTTCGCAATCACCCCGGACCTGGACCTGGACCTCATGCAGCCCGACCAGTCGCTGGCGACGTTGACGGCACGCTTGCTGCTGGCGCTCGACGATGTACTGAAGGCCGAAAAACCGGATGTCGTCCTGGCCCAGGGGGACACGACCACCGTGATGAGCGCGGCCCTGGCATGCTTCTACTTGCAGATTCCCTTCGGCCATGTCGAGGCTGGCCTGCGTACCGGGGATATCCACAACCCGTTCCCTGAGGAAGCCAACCGGGTGATCGCCGGCAAGCTGACCCGCTGGCATTTCGCGCCGACCCAGGGCGCGGTGGACAACCTGCTGCGTGAAGGCGTCGCCCCCGCCGATGTCATCCTGACAGGCAACACCGTGATCGATGCTTTGTTGATGACCGCGGCGCACCCCGTGCCCCTGGACATCGAACTGGACGCCAGCAAGCGCCTGGTGCTGGTCACGGCCCATCGGCGGGAAAACTTCGGCGCCCCCTTCCTGCATATCTGCCAGGCACTCCGTTGCCTGGCAGAACGCAACCCGGACATCCAGATCCTCTACCCCGTACACCCCAACCCCAACGTCCAGGCAGTGGCCCACCAGGTGCTCGGCCAAATCCCCAACATCCTGCTGTGCGCGCCCCTGGACTATGCCCCGTTCATCGCGGCCATGAAACGCGCCTACCTGATCATCAGCGACTCCGGTGGCGTGCAGGAAGAAGCGCCGGCGCTGGGCAAGCCAGTCCTGGTGCTGCGTGAGGAAACCGAGCGCCCGGAAGCGGTGGACCTGGGGGCGGTCAAGCTGGTGGGCGCCAACCCGCAGGCGATCCTCGAACAGGCCCAACGCTTGCTCGATGACCCTCAGGCGTACCAGAGCATGGCCCGGGGGATTTCCCCCTACGGCGATGGCCAGGCCGCCGGGCGGATCGTCGATGTGCTGAGACAGCACCTGTCGCCATGCGCCTGATCTATCTGTCGCCGGTGCCATGGGCCAGCTTCAGCCAGCGCCCGCATCATTTCGTCCATTGGTATCACGAGCAGACCGGGGAACCGGTGCTGTGGGTGGATCCGTATCCGACCCGCCTGCCCTCGCTGAACGACTTCAGGCGCAAGCCTCCATCAGCCGGCCCACAACACACCGCCGTACCGCCCTGGTTGCGCCTTTGCCAGCCCCCGGCGCTGCCCATCGAGCCCATCCCCGGCGCGGCGCTGGTCCTCAAGCCGTTATGGCGCAAGACGTTCAGGCGCGTCGCGCAGTTCTGCGCCGAAGGGCCGAGCATGATCTGTGTCGCGAAGCCTTCGGAACTGGCGCTGCAGTTGCTCGCGCGCCTGCCGGACAGCCCGGCGGTGTATGACGCCATGGATGATTTCCCGGCCTTCTACCAAGGCCTGTCTCGACGGTCGATGGCGCGGCGCCAGGCGCAGTTGATTAGACGGGTGCCTCACCTGTTGGTGTCCTCCACGGCCCTGCGCGACCGGCACCAGGCTGTGGCAAAGCGCGTCGAACTGGCCCTCAACGCTTGCGACCTGCAGCATCTGGCACCGGTGGAGCAACTGGACCTGGGCCACAAGCAACAGGTGCTCGGCTATGTCGGCACGATGGGCCACTGGTTCGACTGGGACCTGGTCATTGCCCTGGCCCGCGCCAACCCGGCCAACCCGGTTCGCCTGATCGGCCCCTTGTTCACTCCGCCGCCCGGCGCGTTGCCGGCCAACATCGAGCTGATTCCCGAGCGTAACCATGCCGAGGCCATTGCCGCCATGGCGACGTTCTCGGTAGGGCTGATTCCCTTCAAGCTCAACCAGCTGACCGCGTCAGTGGACCCGATCAAATACTATGAGTACCGGGCCCTCGGCTTGCCCGTGATATCCACCCGATTCGGTGAGATGGCCCTGCGCGGCGAAGCGCCGGGGGTCTGGTTGGTGGATGAAGGCACCGACTTGCGTCAAGCCGCCCTCCAGGCACTGGCCTGCCCCAGTGACCGCACCACCATCGAGCAGTTTCGCCAGGACAACCGCTGGGCAGACCGTTTCGCAGCGACGCAGGTCCTCGCGCCCACCTGATGGGGCTCGGTTGGCCATGCCACCGCCGCCCCTCGCCACGACGAACGACTGGAGCTTGTTCTCCAACCTCTGGATAATGGCGCGCGGACCAAATCGGTGTGAAGCGGTGGGTGAATTAAAGCGCCTGGCCGGCGCTGCCGATAACCCCAGCCAGGGTGCTGCGCCCTCCGTAACTGTAATGACTGACCCGCGACCAGGGCGCTGCATGGCCCGGCGCGTCATTTAAGGAAAAGTGACTGTGATCATTGGTATCGACCTGGGCACCACCAACAGCCTCGTGGCGGCGTGGGATGGCGAACATGCCCGGATCCTCCCCAACGCCTTGGGCAACTTCCTGACGCCGAGCGTCGTGGGCCTCGACGATGAGGGCCAGTTGGTCGTCGGGGACATCGCCCGCGAGCGGTTGCACACCCACCCCCACCTCACCGCGTCCCTGTTCAAGCGCTACATGGGCAGCGCCCGTGAAACGCGACTCGGCGCCCGCGTCTATCGCGCCGAAGAACTCTCGGCGATGCTGCTGCGCAGCCTCAAGGCCGATGCCGAGCGCGCCTTGGGCGAGCCGGTGCACGAAGCGGTGATCAGCGTGCCGGCGTATTTCAGCGATGCCCAGCGCAAGGCGACGCGTATCGCCGGCGAGCTGGCGGGGCTGAAGATCGAGAAGCTGATCAACGAACCCACCGCTGCCGCCTTGGCCTACGGCCTCGAACAGCGGGACGAAGCCACGTTCCTGGTGTTCGACCTGGGCGGCGGCACGTTTGACGTGTCGATCCTGGAGTTGTTCGAAGGCGTGATGGAGGTTCGCGCCAGCGCCGGCGACAACTTCCTGGGCGGCGAGGATTTCGATGACTTGCTGGTGGAGCACTTCATCGCCAAGATCGGCGCCGCCGACCTGCCCGACCTCAACCAGCCGGCCATCACCCAGCGTTTGCGACGCGAAGCGCAGCGGGTCCGCCATGCCTTGGGCCAGGCCCAGGCTGCGCGCTTCACCCTTCGCGAACAGTCCCGTGAATGGCACCTGGAACTGACCCAGGGCGATCTCGCGACGCTCGTCCAACCCTTGCTGGACCGCTTGCGCGCGCCGATCGAACGGGCGTTGCGCGATGCCCGGATCAAGGTCGCGGACCTGGATGAAATCCTCCTGGTAGGCGGAACAACGCGCATGCCACTGGTGCGCAAGCTGGTCGCCACGCTGTTCGGGCGGATCCCGGCCATGCAGCTCAACCCGGACGAAGTGGTTGCCCAAGGGGCGGCCATCCAGGCGGCGCTGCAGGCACGGCATGCGTCCCTGGAAGAAGTCGTCCTGACCGACGTCTGCCCCTACACCCTGGGCATCGAGACATCCGTACAGGTGGGCGGCGGCTTCCAGAGCGGTCATTACCTGCCGATCATCGAGCGCAACACCGTGGTGCCGGTGAGCCGTTCCCGCAACGTGTCCACCCTCAGCGATAACCAGAAAGTGGTGCGGCTGGGCATCTACCAGGGCGAAAGCCGCCTGGTGAGCAACAACATTTTCCTGGGTGAGCTGGAGATCCCCGTACCGCCGCGCAAGGCCGGTGAAGTGACCCTGGATGTGCGCTTCACCTACGACAACAACGGCTTGCTCGAAGCCCAGGTGCACCTGCCGATCAATGGCGAAACCCGGCGGCTGGTGATCGAGAACAACCCGGGGGTGCTGGCCCCCGAAGAGATCGCCCAGCGGCTGGCCGCCCTCGAAGCGCTGAAAGTGCACCCACGCGACCAGCAGATCAACACCCTGCTGCTCGCCCGGCTCGACCGGCTGTACCAGGAAAGCCTCGGGGAGGGCCGCGAGTACATCGCCAGCCTGGCGAACCATTTCCAGCAAATGCTCGACACCCAGGATGAACACCAGATACGCGAAGCCCGCAGCGACATTACCCAGCGCCTTGTGCACTTCGAGCGGGAGATTTGAGCCATGAGCCACTGGCAGCTGCTTAGCCTGACCCCGGACGCGGACGAGCGCAGCATCAAGCGCGCTTATGCGCGGCTGCTCAAGGTCCATCGCCCGGACGAAAACCCCGACGCATTCCAGCGCCTGCGTGAAGCCTATGAAACGTCGCTGGCCGAGGCCCGCTGGCGCGCGCAGGCCGATGAAGAAACCCTTGAGACACCGTTGGCCGAGCCCCTGCCGCCCGCCCCCGAGGTGGTGGAGATACCCGTGCGGGACATCCACGTGGAGCGGATCGAAATCCCCACGGTTGTCAGCCCTCCGGAGCCATCATTGGGGCAGATGGCGCAATGGTTGCTCGAAGGCAAGGAGCGCCAACTCATGGAGGCCCTGCGTCACTGGTTGAGCAGTGAATGGCTGGTGCCGTTCGAGCACCGCCAGCAGTTCGAGCAATGTGTACTGGACTGGTTCGAGTCCGCCCCGAGTTGGTCGCCGGCCTTCTTCGAGGGCGTGTGCCAGGCCATGGGGTGGAACGAAGACCAGGGCAACCTGCCCTGTGCATACTGGCGTTGGGATCGGCTGATCCGGCGCTGCGAAGTACAAGCCTTCGAGGAAACCCTGCGCAGTGACCTCGACCGTTTCGACGCCGATAAACTCCATGGACAGGCCGCCGCCCTGCTGCTCAAACCCATGAGCGACGCCCGCCGTCGTGCAATGGCCGACCACTTCACCGGCCTCGACTGGCAACGCTTCACCCAGCTCGCTGAAACCATCGAGTACCAGTACCCCGAGGTCCCCGAACGCCTGGAACTGCAACCCTTGGACAACTGGCGGGACTGGCTGCCGGCCACCAGCTATCGAGGGGTCAGCCTGTTCCTCTGGTTCGCGTTGTCCGCGTTACTCGTGGCAACGTTGTTCACCGTGCCGGTCAACCGGGATGAACCGCTGGCGGTGCTGCTGATGCCGTTCCTGATGCCGATATTGCTGTGGCTGGGCGTCAAGCTCTACCACGTCTGGAGCTACGTGGCCGTGGCCGCCGCACAGTTCGATGTGTGGCTGAGCCAGAGGCTGGTCCCCCGCCGCTGGTACCGGCAAGGCGCTGGCCTGCTGGTGTTGCGTCACGTTGTCCCTGCTGCGGTGCCCGCGGCCCTGGCCTGCGCCTGGTCCGACGGTGTGCCGTGGCTACGCTGGGTCAGCCCGGCGGTGGTGTTCTTCGGCACGCTGTATTTCACCCAATTGGCCCTGAGCGGCGGTCGGGTCTCGATCTGGGGTCGGGCAGCGCGAGCCATCAAGTTGAAAATCGGACGGTTGCCTTGGCACCTGCTCAAGCGCGAAGGCGTCCTGGCCGTGCTGGCAGTGGCGGCGACGGCGGCGTGGGTGTATTCGAAGTTGAAAGCCGTGGCTTAGGCTATTTCGTACACAGCCTAGGACGGACTACCCCGTTCAGTGCCAACCGGCATTGAACGGTTTTTTGCGTCTATGCTTATCTTGGCCCCCTTCTCAAAACCGCCCTCAACGGCGAAAGGCCCCCAGGTGAATACGTGAAACACTCGGCACCGACGGCAGTGCTGCTTTGTCTGTTGCTCGGCACGCAGGCCCAGGCCCAGGCCGAGCAGTATCAGGTCGTGACCGAAGAGTGGGCACCGTACAACTATCGGGAAAACGACCAGCTCACCGGCATGACCACGGAAATTGTCCGGGCCATCATGGCGCGCACCGGAGACGCTTTCGAGGTGTCGATGGTGCCCAGCATGCGCGCCACCCAGGCACTGAACACCCGGGACAAGACCATCATGTACTCGCTGTTCCGCACCCCGGAACGCGAGGCGTTGTACAAGTGGGTCGGGCCGATCGTGGAAGAGTCCATCCACCCCTACCAGTTGAGTAGCACGCCGCCGGTGAACAGCCTCGAACAACTGCGGCACGTCCCGCAGATCACCACGCGGCACGCCGGCTCGGTGCCCGCCAAGCTGCAATCGATGGGCTTCGGCAACCTCGACAAAAGTGCGACGTCGAGCCTGCAGCTCTACCGCATGCTGCTCGCCGGACGCACGACCATCATCGTCGGCGACACCGATGCCGGGGTGGCGTACTACAGCCGCCAGCTGGCCATCGCCCCCGGCCTGCTGCGACAGATTCCCGTCGAGATCTACCGCTCATCGCTGTACATCGCCTTCAGCCCCGACTCCGAAGACAAGGTCGTCGCCGCCTGGGCCGCCGCCTTGGAACAGTTGCGCCAGTCTGGTGAGCTGGCGCGTATCCAGCAGCGCTACACGCAGCCGGTCGGGCACTGATATTCACGCGATCAGAAACTTGAACCCCCACAACGCCGCCATCCCCACCGCCAGGGTCAACAGCGTATTGCGCCAGCGCCAGGCCACCCACGCAGCAACCATCGCCGCCGGCACCTGGGGATTGTTAAGCACCCATTCAGCCTGCCCGGCCGGGTACACCACGGCAGGCAGCACCAGGGCCGCCAAGACGCTGGCCGGTACGTACATCAATGCCCGGCGCATCAGCGGCGGGATGCGCCAGCGGCCATAGAGCTCGACAAAGGACAAGCGCATGGCAAAGGTGCCCAGGCCGGCCGCCAGGCACAACCCCCACAGGGCCAGGTCGCTCATTGGGCTTTTCCTTCGACGCCTTCGACACTCGCGCTGTTTGACGAGGCCTGAAGACGCTCGACCACCAGCCCGGCCAGCACGCCCCCGAGGGAGGCGGTGACCAGGCCAAGGTTATAGGGCAGCTTGATCGCCAGCACGGCAAGCGTTCCGCCCACCGCCGCGGCGCACCAACTGGCGCGGCTTTGCAGGCCGGGAATCAGCAACGCCAGGAACGAGAGCGGTATGGCAAAGCTCAATGACCAGTCCTGGGGAATGCTCGCGCCCAGGTACACCCCGGCCAGCACCGACAGCTGCCAGGCCAGCCACATGGTCACCGCGGTACCGGCATAGAAATAATGGGCAAAGGGCCCCAGTTCACCGGACGACAGTTTCAAAGAACAGAGGGCGTAGGACTGATCGGAAAGCATGTAGGACAGCGGCCACGTCCAGCGTCGGGGCAAGTGGTGCAGGTGAGGCGCCAGGGACGCGCTGTACATGATGAAACGCAGGTTGATGATCAGGGCCGTGACCACAATCGCCACGGGCAGCACGCCGTTGTGCAGCAACTGCAGCGCAACCATCTGGGCAGAGCCGGAGTAGAACAATATCGTCATGCCCATGGCCATGCCCGGCGACAGGCCCATCTCGATCGCCATGACCCCGGTCACCAACCCGAACGGAATGACGCCCGGCGTCAACGGAAGGAGCGCCCGGGCCCCTTGCATGAAGGCGTGTGCGCCACTGCGGTACGGCATCTGGTTTCCTCGTGCGGGATTCGTTCGGACACAGGCCATTGGCGTTGCCCTGGGCATCGTGAGGTAGAGTGTAGGCATGCGGGCCCGACCGGCAGAACCAACTTTTTTTCCGAGAAAGCAGGTAGTTTTTGTTATGGCCAGAAACGATCCGCCAGACCAGGCGCTGATGAAAATGCCTTCGTTCAAGGCCATGAGATCCTTCGTGGCCGCTGCCCGGTACCGCAACTTCACCCGTGCGGCCGAGGCGTTGTGCGTCACCCAGGCGGCCATCAGCCGACAGATCCGTGACCTGGAAACCTACCTGGGCACCGAGTTGCTCATCCGCAGCGGCAGAGAACTCAAGCTGACGCCATCGGGCGCCGCGCTCTTCGATGCGGCGCAGTTATCGCTGCTCAATATCTTCCAGGCCACGGAACGGATCCGCCGGGAGAAAAGCGACAAGCACGTCCTGACCCTGTGCTGTACCCCCGCATTGTCGACGCTTTGGCTGGCCCACCGGCTGAAGGACTTTTTCAGCGCCAACCCCGACATCGACCTGAAGGTCATCACCACCCAACATTTCCTGGCCATGGAGTCGGGCATCAACCCGGACCTGTTCATCGCCAAGCTCAACGACCACTGCCCCGGCTACCTACGGGTGCCGTTGCTGCACGAAGTCGTCTATCCGGTGTGCACCCCGCGCTATCTCCAGGCCCATCCGGAACTGGGAACGCTTGCCGGCCTGCGCAGCAACACGCTGCTGGACCTCAACCCCCATGGCCGTTCGCAACTCTCGGAGCTGATCGACTGGAACGTGTGGTTCGCCTACCAATCCCACGACCTGCAACTGCCGGTGTCGGACAGCCCGCAGTCGTTCAGCAGCAACGACTACAGCCTGCTGGTGCAAATGGCCCTGGATGACCAGGGCGTCGCGCTGGGCTGGGACCATCTGGTCCGGCACCTGGTGCAACAGGGCCGCCTGGTCCGGCCTGTCCCGCAAGAGCTGGCGCTCAGGGAGTCGATCCAGTACCTGATGATCAACGAAGACAAGGTGGATGATCCGGCGTGCAAGCGCTTGAAGGCGTGGCTGGTGGATCAGTTCCATTAGCGTGTGTGGCGACCTCAGGCAGCCTGTGCTCCCTGAGGTCGCCCGGCATTCAGCCCGTCACACAGCCCTGCGGCACCTTCCCGGCAAAACTGTCCACCAGGCTGGCCACCACCATTTCGCCCATGCGCGTGCGCGTTTGCAGCGTCGCGCTGGCCCGATGAGGCTGTAGCACCACGTTTTCATGGGCGAACAACGCCTCGGGCACGTTGGGCTCATCGACGAACACATCCAGCCCGGCACCGGCGATGTCACCGGCAGCCAGCGCCGCCACCAGGTCGGCC
Source organism: Pseudomonas sp. P97.38 (assembly GCF_001269745.1). Lineage (NCBI taxonomy): Bacteria > Pseudomonadati > Pseudomonadota > Gammaproteobacteria > Pseudomonadales > Pseudomonadaceae > Pseudomonas > Pseudomonas sp. P97.38. The sequence continues at coordinate 352,390 of NZ_LHVJ01000014.1, read as the reverse complement.
TCGTTCACCAGTTTGCCCCGGGCCACGTTGATCAGGTAGCCGCCCTTGCCCAACGCTTGCAGCACGCGTGCGTCAATGATGGCCTGGGCGTTGTCGGCGGCGGCCGCCAGGATCAACGCGTCGCTGTCGGCCGCCAACGCCTTGAGATCGGCAACGAAGGTATAGGGCACGTCGCTCATCGGCTGTAGATCGGTGTAGCTGATCGGGCACCCGAACGCTGCTGCCCGGCTCGCCACGGCGCGACCGACCCGCCCCATGCCGACGATGCCGATACGCATGCCGGAGACCTGGCGCGCCAGGGGCAACGGGGCCAAGGGCGTCGGGCTCTGCGGCCATTGGCCCGAGCGCACGTAGCGGTCACCGGCGCACAGGCCACGGCACACGCCGATCAACAGGCCCATGGCCAGGTCGGCGACGTCCTCGGTCAACGCGCCGATGGTGGCGGTCACGCGGATGCCGCGATCCCTGGCGTAGGCCAGGTCTACCGCGTCGGTGCCCACGCCGTTGACGGCCACCACTTCCAGCTTGGGCAGTTGCTCCATGACAGCCCGGCTGATGCCGGTATGCCCGCCGGTGATGACCCCGCGGATGTTGGCGCCATGCGCCTGCAGATACGCCGGTTTATCGGCCTGTTCGAAATAGCGCCGCACCGTGAACAGCTCGCTGAGCCGGGTGTTGATTTCAGGGATCAGGATCGGGCTGAGCTGCAAGACTTCTGGCTTCATGTGGACCTCGTGTCGCTAAATAAAAAGATCGATCGAGTACCTTGCTGCTCGCGTACGGCGTGCTGGACGCCGTTCATGAGCAGCGTTACGGCTCAACCGCGACCGGCAAACGGCATGGCCGTGGCCATGACGGTCATGTTCAGGACGTTGGCCGACAACGGCAGGCCGGCGATGTAGCGCACCGCGTCGGCCACGTGCTTGACGTCCACCATCGGCTCGACCGCGATGGTGCCGTTGGCCTGGCGCACGCCCTTGGTCATGCGCACCGACATCTCGGTGAGGGCGTTGCCGATGTCGATCTGGCTGCAAGCGATGTTGTACTCGCGCCCGTCCAGCGCCAGGGATTTGGTCAAGCCCAGCACCGCATGTTTGCTGGCGGTGTAGGCACTGCTGAACGGCCGCGGGGTGTGGGCCGAAATCGAGCCGTTGTTGATGATCCGGCCGCCCTGGGGCTGTTGCCGGCGCATCAGGCCGAAGGCGCCACGGGCGCAGAGGAAAACACCGTTGAGGTTGGTGTCGATCACGTTGCGCCATTGCTCGAACGTCAGTTCATCCAGTGGCACCGCCGGCGCGTTGACCCCGGCATTGTTGAAGACGACGTCCAGGCGTCCGTAGACCTCGGCGATGGTGGCGAACAGTGCATCGACACTGGCCGGGTCACGCACGTCGGTGGGCACGGCCAGGGCCTGGTGCCCCTCGCTCGCCGCTGATTCGACCAGCGCCTGCAAAGGCTCCGGCCGCCGACCGGCCAGTACCAGGGTGTAGCCGTCAGCCAACAGCCCCAGGGCCACCGCACGACCAATTCCGCTACCGGCACCGGTGACCAAAGCCACTTTCAATGGGTGGGACATAGTGTTCCTTCCTTTCTCGAATCAGTTGACGCGCGCAGGGCTCAAGGTCGCTGGCCGACACGCATTTCCAGTTGGCCGAGGCCATCGATGCCGGCGTTGATGACATCGCCCGGCTCCAACAGGTCCACGCCTGCCGGGCTCCCGGTCATGATCAGGTCGCCGGCCCGCAGCGCCACCGACTGCGAGATCCGGCTGATCACTTCACTGACCGACCAGATCTGGCTGTCGAGGCTGTCGCGCTGGCGCTCCTGGCCGTTCACGTTGAGCCACAATTCACCTTCGGGGTGCCCCGCCCGCGAGACCGGCACGATGGCGGTCATCGGCGCTGCGGCCTCGAACACCTTGGCGCCTTCCCAGGGCAGGCCGTTGCGCTTGGCCCGGCGCTGGACATCACGCCGGGTCAGGTCGAGCCCGACGGCGTAGCCCCAGACATAGGCCAGCGCCTGATCCTCGGGAATATTCGCGCCACCTTCGCCGATGGCCACGACCAGTTCGATTTCGTGAACGAATTCTTCCGTCACCGGCGGGTACGGCACTTCACCGACCGCATCCACCACACTGCTGGCCGGCTTCATGAAGAACACCGGCGGCTGGCGGTTCTGGCCCTGGGTGTCGGGCCACGGGTAGTTGCGACCGACACAAAACACCCGGCCGACGGGAAAGCGTTGCGCGGTTCCGACCACCGGCAAGGTCACTGGCAAGTCCGGGGTAAAGACGTACTCGGGCATGTTCATCCTGATAAAAGTCCTCTTGGTTGCGTCAGCGTACGGCGGCAATCCGTGGCGAAGTTGGAGGAATGCCGCCTTGTCTTGGAGAAAAACGGTTTTCTTGGCTCAGCGCGTCCGCAGTTCGATGCGGTACAGGCGACCGAGCAGCAGCGAATAGGACAACGTGCCCATCAGTGCCACGCCGCCAATGAACCAGAACGCCAGGGCAAACGAGCCGGTGCTGTGGACGATCGCGCCGATCACGATGGGCGTGACGATGCCGCCGATGTTCGCCGCCAGGCTGGTGATGCCTCCGGTCAGCCCGATCAGTTCCTTGGGCGCCACCTCCGACACCGCCGCCCACGAGGACGAGGCAATGCCCTGGGCGAAGAAGGCGACGGTCAGGATGGCAATGCAGATCACGTTCGAATCGGTGAAATTGACCAGCACGATGGACATGCCCAGCATCGACCCGACCACCAGCGGCAACTTGCGTGCAAAGGACAGCGAATAGCCGCGACGGATCAACAGGTCGGAGATGATCCCGGCCAGCAGGATACCGACGGTCGCGCCCACGAACGGCAGCACGGCGAAGATCCCGGCCTTGATCATGGTCAGTTGGCGTTCTTCGATCAGGTACGTCGGGAACCAGGTAAGGAAGAAGTACAGCGCCGAGGTGCTGGCGAACTTGCCAATGCAAATCGCCCAGACCTGCCGATAGCTGAACAGCTCGGCAATCTGCCGCCAGTTGAAGCGGGTACGCTCCTGGCTGCTCTTGACCAGCCCACCGCCGGCTTCGATGTACTTGAGTTCCTGCGGGCTGACTTTCTTGCAGTTCATCGGGTCGCGATAGAGGTACAACCAGGCCACCCCGAAGACGATGCCGAGGGCGCCGGTGCTGTAGAACACATGCCGCCAGTCGTAGGTGGTGGCCAGCCACAGCAGCGCACCGGTGAACAACGCCGTGCCCAGGTATTGGCCACAGACATAGATGCTGCTGGCCATGCCCCGCTCCCGCGCCGGGAACCACACCGTGACGGCCCGGCTGTTGGCTGGAAACGCCGGCGCCTCCATCGCACCGACCGCCAGGCGCAAGCCGAACAACGAAGCGAACCCGGTGGCAAAGCCCTGGCACACGGTGACCGTCGACCAACTGATCAACGACACCCCGTAGGTGAACCGTGAGCCGAAGCGATCGGCAATGAACCCGGCGGGAACCAGGGCGAGCGCATAGGTCCAGGCGAAGGCGGAAAAAATCAGGCCCATCTCGATCTTGTCCAGGCCCAGGTCCTTGGCCAGGAAAGGCGCGGCGATCGAGATGTTGACCCGGTCGATGTAGTTGATGATGGTTGCGATCAACAGCAACGACAGCATGAACCAGCGCCGCCGTGACGGCAGTCGCCCAGGCACTGCGGCGTCCCGGGCGGCGGCGATCACCGGCGCCGAGGCGGTCTGGGAGGTGTGGGAATTCGACATGGGTGGACCTCGTTATTGTTAGAAGCGTCGAAATGTCTACGAGCAGCCGAAGCCATTGCCCTCGATGTCGGGGCAGCACAGTCGCGACTGGAATAAGGAAATGCGAACAGCCTGTGTCAGGCGGGCGAAGATGCCTGGCGCCAGGGGTTGCCGGGGGAAACGGCAGGAGGATCTGCCAACGATGGGAACCACGTCATGATGAGCGCACCTCTGGATTGTTTTTGGAAAAGGTCGGGTTGCGTGGCACCTACAGTGGTCGTACAACCTTGCAAAATCAACCGAGGCGTTAGATCGTTTTTTTCGAAGAATGCCCTGAGGAGGGGCCCTGTCCAAGAAAATGCAAAACCTCCGGTTTTTCCATGATCTTTTACGAATAAACCTAACTAACTGTTTTATATAGAAAAATATTAAGAGGCTGGCCTTTCTGGTTTTGGACACTCGCCTTGCGTCCAAGCAGGGCAGAAAATCAGCGCCCTGCGTATCTCATCGTATAACTTCTTGAAAACCTGCCAGATGCACCGTCACAATCACCGTCATCGCCATGCCCTGCACAGGATTCCCAGGAGATGCCAGCACCGAGCCGAGTCCCCACTTATGTCATGCAGCAACGCAGCGAACTGACGGACTTCTACATACGTGACAAAAAAGGCCGGCGCGCTGAAACCAGCCCTCATCGGCACGAGTATTTCCAGATCCAGATCAACCTGGGCGGCGATACGGTGCAGCACATCGGCAACGTCGAACGTCCGTTCCCGCGCAACACCCTGGCCTTCATCCTGCCCCACCGCGTGCATGTGATCCCGCATCCGGCCAACAGCAACTTCATGGTGATCAATTTTTCCCAGACCTTCCTGCTGCCGCACCTGCAGTGCGACCCGATGGACCTGGAGGAAGTCTCGATCCTCCTGGCACCGGAGTTGTCGCCGTTCCGCTTCCAGGAGCACCTGGACTTCATCCTGGCCGACGAGGATTTCGCCCGGGTCTGCGGCTTGATCGAGCAGATGCGCGTACTCGATGAACACCGCCAGTTCGGCACCCGCGAAATGCTCAAGGGTTTGCTGTTGCAACTGATCGGCAGCGTCTGTGCGCTGTACGCCGAACCGCTCAAGCGCTTGGCCGAGGAAAATGCCGCTGAAGTCAGCCGCCGCGATGCGTTGGGCCGCATGTCCGAATACCTGCGCAAGAACATCGCCGACCCGGACCTCAACCTGATCAAGGTGGCCGCCGCGACCTACCTGTCCCCCACTTACCTGACCCACTGGCTGCGCAAGGAAATCGGCAAGACGTTCACCGAGCTGGTGCTTGAGCGACGGATGCACGCCGCCCGCAATTACCTGCTCAACGGAACGCGCCCGGTGGGCGAAGTGGCGCGCCTGTGCGGGTTTGCCGACGAGGCCTATTTCTCCCGGCGCTTTCGCCAGATCCATGGGCAGCCGCCGGGACAGTTCAGGAAACAGCAGTTGAATCCGGACACGCCGCAGTTGCCGTTGAACACCTGATCCGCGGCGAGCGGGCTGCGTGCATGTATCGCTTTGTATCAGGCAGGCTTCCCGGTACATAACCTTTCACCCAGCCCCTGGCCCGACACAGCCCGGATACCTCGTCGCGTTCAAATGTCTCCACGGTTTGAAGGGGTTCGACCAGCACCCCTGGCCACGACACGCGACGGAGGCATCACCATGAACAAGGCATTGCAGCACAGCACACCCCAGCGTCACCTGCTCGGCTCATCGATTCTGGCGCTCGCCCTGTTCGGCGCTTTCGGCGCAGCCAACGCGCAATCGGCAACCGCGGCGCAGCCCGCCTCGACCGAAGCGAGCGCTCCCCAGGCAACGCCCTCGCCCTTCGGCCCGCTGAAGCATGTAAAGGCCGGCTTGCTGAACGTGGCGTATGCCGAGACAGGCCCGGCGGATGGGCCGGTGGTGATCCTCCTGCACGGCTGGCCCTACGATATTCACAGTTATGACCAGGTCGCTCCCCTGCTAGCCGCCAAGGGCTATCGGGTGTTGATGCCGTATGCCCGAGGCTATGGCGATACGCAGTTCCTGTCTGCCACCACGCTGCGCAACGGCCAGCCGGCCGCGCTGGCCAGCGATGTCATCGATTTCATGGATGCACTGAAGATCCCGCAAGCCGTGCTGGGCGGCTACGATTGGGGCGCACGCTCGGCGGACATCGTTTCGGCGCTGTGGCCGGAACGGGTCAAGGCGCTGGTGTCGGTCAGCGGCTACCTGATCGGCAACCAGGCGGCCGGCCAGAACCCGCTGCCGCCCAAGGCCGAGTTGCAGTGGTGGTATCAGTTCTATTTCGCCACCGATCGCGGCCGCGCCGGGTATGCGAAGAACACCCACGATTTCGCCAAGTTGATCTGGCAAACCGCTTCGCCGAAGTGGACGTTCGACGACGCCACGTTCGACCGCAGCGCCAAGGCCTTGGAAAACCCCGACCATGTCGACATCACCGTCTTCAACTACCGCTGGCGCCTCGGGCTGGTCAAGGGTGAAGCCCGCTACGAGGCACTGGAGCAGAAACTGGCCACGGCGCCGGCCATTAGCGTGCCGACCATCACCCTGGAGGGCGATGCCAACGGCGCACCGCACCCGGCGCCCGAGGACTATGCCAAGCGCTTCACCGGCAAATACGAGTTCCGGTTGATCAACGGCGGCATCGGCCACAACCTGCCGCAGGAAGACCCGCAGGCCTTCGCCAAGGCCGTGATCGATGCCGATCATCTGTGAGGCCAGGCCGAACGTCGGGGAAAACAGCGCCGGGTAGCGCCTGAGGCACCCGGCGCTGGGGTTTCGCCCGCAACGCCAATCGAACCCCTCGCAACACCATGGGTCTGCTCCTGTATCACGTCTACGGAATCGCAACCCATGTCCCCACACCAGAGCCTGGTTTTGCTGGCCCGCGGTGGCTATGCCGCTCGTGGCGTCATCTACCTGATCATCGGCCTGTTCGCCCTGCTCGCCACCAAAGACTCAAGCAACCCGAAAGACAGTCACAAGAGCCTGGAAGCGTTGCTGAGCCAACCTTTCGGCCACGCGCTGGTGGGACTGGTGGTGGCAGGGTTGCTCGCTTTCGCCGGCTGGCGCGTGTTGCAAGCCACCCGCGATGTCGACCACCACGGCCACGACCTCAAGGGCTGGGTCATTCGTGCAGGCTTGTTCGCAGGAGGCCTGGTCAACGGTGCGCTGGCATTCTTCGCATTGAGCCTGCTCATCAGCGGCCTCAGGCGTTCGAGCGGCTCCGGCGGTGATCATACCCCCGACCTGCTCGCCCGCCTGCTGTCCTGGGACCACTCGAACCTGTTGATCTACCTCATCGCCCTGGTGCCGCTGGGCGTAGGCATCGCGCACATCATCAAGGGCTGGAAAGCATCGTTCGAAAAGTACTTTGAAGCTGACGAAGACGTCATGCGTTACGTGCGCCCCGTGTCGCGCTTTGGCCTGATCGCGCGCGGTGTGGTCTTCATCGAGATCGCCCTGTTGTTGCTGGTCAGCGGCTCGGCCTACCAGGCCATGGACCCACCGGGGATGAAAGAGGCCCTCAATGCGCTCCAGAACCTGCCGGCCGGCGGTATAGCCCTGATGGTGATGGCCTTGGGCTTGATCGCTTTTTCGGTCTACAGCTTTTCCGAAGCCGCCTGGCGCAAGATCAACATGGACGTGCCTGGAGTGCCGGACACCTGACACTGGCTTATTGCTGTGCAGGTTCCACGCGACGCATAAGATCGTTCAGCGCATACGTGTCGAGAAAAGCCTTTACCTCGGTGATCTGCCCCTGCGTGAATGTCATGTGCCATAGGTACGTGTTGTTGTAGGGTTTACGATCCAGTGCGGTTGCCTGGCCGCTCCACAGCACGACCACAACGTCGTCTTCGGCAACAATGCTTTGAACGGTGGGCGAAATAGGCGTCGCCAACCGAGCACTGATCGGCCGTACGGCTTGTTCCATTAAATCGGCCTTGCTCTTGTACACGCCCGACACAGGACTGGATCCGGCGACCGTCCATGTGACATTGGGCGCCAATAGATCGAACACGGTGCCTTTGCCTTGCTGCCAGTTCGTGAATGCCTGGCGCAGCCGATCTGCATTGGCGTTTTCCGACGCCCAGGCTGAGCTCATTGAAAGAGCCAGCGATAGTGCGATCGCTAGAGGGCGCAAAGCCGAACTCATCCGAGTGGTCATGTTGTTCTCCCAACAATGCCGTTGATAGGAAGTCGCAGGAAAACCTTAACGGCATGCGCCGGGCCCCTGTAGCTCGATACTGTTGCGTATTTGCCTGATGCTGCCTGGCGATGAGTGCTGGCGCGATTGGAGACCGGACACAACGTTGCCGACCTCAAGCCAGCTGTCGCCGATTCATCGAAGCCCGCAAGGGGTTTCTCGGCCAAACCGTTCAAGTGGAATAAAACCGCTCTCCTTTGGAACGTTTCTTCCGTCATCGCCACTCAGGGCAAGGATGTCGCCGCTCATAGCGTCCAGATCGAGATGTGTCGGGGCGGGGGAATGATGGCGGGTGGGCGCGTAGGCCACCGAAGTCATTTGCATGCTTCTATCTGCCGATCACCAGAGGGTAATGCCATGGATACGATTAATGTGAGTGCAAACCGCGAGATGACGCGTGTACCTGATGAGCTACAGCCCGATGCAGCGCCACCGGTCTCCCACTCTCCCAACCTCGGCCCTACCGGGCTGGCGATGAGCAGCCGGCTTCAAGACCATTTCGAGGCTCACCTGGAGAGAGATGCCGACTCCGGCCACCCCCTTGCCGCGACCGCAAGCCCCCACAACAGGGAGCTGAACGCGATTCGCGATGACCGTGCAGAGCGGTTAGAGGCGAAGGGCTATAACGTCCATGACATGGAGAAGGTGGAAAAAAACGCGGCCAGAGCCGACAGATTGTTTGCATCAATAAAGTCGGGGATGGGGGGGACGCCCTTTGCAGCGCTTACCGAGGCAGGTAATTTCAGCCCGTCCATCCTTCAGGTAGGGGGCCAGCATGCCAATACCGTACGCCAAGCGGCGATAGAGAACGCTATGTCATGCTTGTATGCCGGTATGGCTGATGCTGCCGGCAACAAGATGATTGCAGGCCTCAAGCCGGGTTACTACCTTAAGCCCGATAGCCAAACACTGCACCCGGCGCTTCAAGCGTCAGTGGCGCAAAAGCTGCTGGCCTTGGACAAAGGCCCATTGCGCAACGCCTTCGACGAAGCCAATAAGTGGCTCGTGGGGTTTGCCGTCCGTAATACTGCAATGTACGCATCGACGCTGGCCATGACGGCTGCTGGCCGAGAGGAGCTGGATGCAGTCCTGCAGCCCGCCCTACGCCCCGTCACGGCTATCCTCGTGGGCATGGCAATTGAGCATTACGCTGTGAGCCGCGATCGCACGAACCATTTGGCCGAGCCGGCAATGCTCTATGGTCGTCGAGATGCTGTACCGCAGGGGCAGCCTCATAAGCCTCTTGATCAAGAGACCGAATGGCTGGATGACTTCGAGACTTTAAAGGATCTCGATGCCACCGCCCTGGTCAAGATGGTCTCCGCGCGGCTTGGTGAAGGCTCGGCTACGGCGCTGAATGCAATCATCAGCGGCGACGCCCTGAAAGAGATCCTGGACCCGGTCAGTGTCCTGGGAAATGGCCTCCTGACTGGGGGATTTTCTGCGATGGGCGCGGCAACAACCGCCACGGCCAACTTGGCCAAGTCCAGGCAACTGGGAGCAATGGCCGCTACCGCTGCCTCGGAGGGGGTAAAAAACGTATTGGGTACTCTGGCTTTCGGGCTGTGGGCAGCCGGCGCTTCGCTAGGTGGCTCATTACCGAAAAAAGCCACCGAGGCTGTCGATGCCCATGTACCCAAAGCAGTAGAAGGGAGCGCAGATGCCGTGGGCAGAGTGGCCGTCAAAGGCGGTGAGCTTGCACTCAAGACATCGCTCAGCGGCGCCAAGTTTGCCAAAGAGGTCGCTGTTTCAGGGGCCAGCCACACCAAAAGTGCAGTTCAAGCGGCAGGGGATGGAGTCATCAGCGCCGCTGGCGTCATTGGCTCCACCTCCCAATCGGCTTGGGACAAAAGCATTGGAGCGCTGCGGCAACGCACGGTGGCCTCCTCCCAAGGCCCAGCCGTTCAAGGTCAGAACATACCCCTGCAGCCGCTCGCCGCTGCGCAGACCCCAGCAACGTCCTCAGCGCCCACACGCCCCGCCGCCCAGGATGATGGCGACATTGTGTAAGGTCCGCTGGCGCCTTTAGTTCCGAGGGGAAAGCACGGATATGGACCGCCTCGGCTTGGCGCGAACAGGGTCGTTTGGTTCCAGATCGCTTTTTTCCAGACGCCAAAAACCACAAACCCCCGACTTTCTCTAGGAAAATCGGGGGTTTGTGTTTGTAGAATTTGGCGGTGAAGGAGAGATTCGAACTCTCGATACAGTTTCCTGTATACACACTTTCCAGGCGTGCTCCTTAAGCCACTCGGACACTTCACCGTGTCTCGGCAAACTGTTCAGTCTGTCGAGGCGCGCTAATGTAGTCGAAAGGCTTTCCGATGGCAAAGGTTTTTTTCAGAATTTTCATGCGGTTAAGGTGTTCGGGCGTTTCAAACGCGTCGGAACATGGCAAACCGGCCAATCTCCGGGTGTGCGTGGGGGCGAGGCCAGGGATGAAGGTAAGGCCGGATGGGCAGGCCAGAGGGTTTGTCGATGTCAGGGTTGACCGGTGAGTCAGTCACGGCGCTTTACCTGACCTGCGGCGGTGGGTAACGTCTGCCTCACTTCTCTTACAAGGAATAGCGTGATGAGCGACCTGATTGGCTACCATCTCGAAGACGGTATCGCGACCCTGACCTTGAACAACGGCAAGGTGAATGCCATCTCGCCCGATGTGATTGTCGCGTTCAACGCTGCGCTGGATCAGGCGACGGTGGATCGGGCGGTGGTGATCATCACCGGGCAACCGGGGATCCTGTCCGGTGGCTATGACCTGAAGGTCATGACGGCCGGCCCCCAGCAAGCGGTGAGCCTGGTCACGGCCGGTTCGACGCTGGCCCGTCGCCTGTTATCGCACCCCTTCCCTGTAGTCGTCGCGTGCCCGGGGCATGCCGTGGCCAAGGGCGCGTTCCTGCTGCTGTCGGCGGACTACCGCATTGGCGTGGACGGACCGTTCAGCATCGGCCTGAATGAAGTGCAGATCGGCATGACCATGCACCACGCCGGTATCGAGCTGGCCCGTGACCGCTTGCGCAAGTCGGCCTTTCACCGCTCGGTGATCAACGCCGAGATGTTCAACCCGCAGGACGCGGTGGGTGCGGGCTTCCTCGACAAGGTGGTGTCGGCGCAGGACCTGCAAGAAGCCGCGCTGGAGGCGGCGCGTCAGTTGAAGAAACTCAACATGACCGCCCACAAGAACACCAAGTTGAAGGTGCGCAAGGCGCTGTTGGAGACACTGGACAGTGCGATCCTGCAGGATCAGGAACACTTGGGTTAACCCCTTCCACCAGCCAACATGGCTGGATCAACCCCGTGGCGAAGGATCATGCGCCTTCGCCACGGTCCTCTGTCGACTTTTCCCACCTGCCCTGTTTAAAAATCAGCGACCGGCTTAGCCTGTTTCCGCCATGCCTGCGGGGAGCGTTCCCCGTGAACGTCGTCCATCTCCTACCTCTATAGGGACAATTGCCGAAAACAGTGCACAACCGTACACTGCGCCCACTTTTGTCCCAACAGGGCCTGTAGATGCTGTTTGTACTGCGTATGTTGTTGATGGGACTGCATTTTGTCCTGGCAGGTGTGCTGGGGTTGATCCTTGGTATCTGCCGGCCGTTCAACCCGGACAACAGCCGTCTGTGCGCCCGGCTGTACGCGCTGCCGGCGATGTGGATCCTGCGCCTGCGGGTCAGGGCCGACGTCACCTCGTTGATGGATAAACCCCCGAGCTGCGTGATCATCGCTAATCATCAATCCAACTATGACCTGTTCGTGTTCGGCAACGTGGTGCCGCACCGTACCGTGTGCATCGGCAAGAAGAGCCTGAAGTGGGTGCCGCTGTTCGGGCAGTTGTTCTGGTTGGCCGGCAACGTGTTGATCGACCGTGGCAATGCCATCAGGGCACGCCGGGCGATGCTGACCACCACCCATACGCTGCAACATGAGGACACCTCGATCTGGGTGTTCCCGGAAGGCACACGCAACCTCGGGGCCGACCTGCTGCCGTTCAAGAAAGGTGCCTTTCAAATGGCCATCGCGGCCGGGGTGCCGATTGTCCCGGTGTGCGTGAGCAACTACGTCAAGCACATGCACCTCAATCGCTGGCGCAGCGGTGACATCTTCATACGCTCACTACCGGCAATTCCTACAGCCGGGCTGAGTATGGATGACATGCCCCAGCTCATCGCGCAGTGCCGTGAACAGATGCGCGAGTGCATCGCCTCGCTGGACCGGCAAGCGCAAACCGCTTGAGTGCAAACCCGCCTGATGGCGGGTTTTCTTTTGCCCGCGGAAACTCGGCAGATTTTGCTGACTCTCAAATGACAGCGCACGCTAAGCTGGACGTTGCGTGCCACTGCCATTTTCCAAGAAGTGAACCATCACCATGGGTAGAGTCGTTGCTGCTGCGGTATACAGCGCCGGTAAGAAAGTCACCAATATCACCCTCGACGAAGGCAGCGCCTGGGCTGCGAAACCTGGCCATTTTGTCTGGATCGGTCTGGAAGAACCCAGCGCCCAGGAGCTGAACAACTTGCAACGCCAGTTCAACCTGCACGAACTGGCCATTGAAGATGCGATGGAAAAGCACAGCCGCCCCAAGCTGGAAACCTTCGGCGATGCCCTGTTCATCGTGACCTATTCGCCGATTCGCAAGGACGGCAAGCTGCAGTTCATCGAGACGCATATCTTTGCCGGCAAGGGCTACATCATCACCGCCCGCAACGGCCACTCGGCGTCCTACGCTCACGTCCGACAACGCTGTGAGGCGCGTCCACTTCTGCTGGAGCACGGGGAAGATTTCGTGCTCTATGCCATCCTCGATTTCGTGATTGAAAACTACCAGCCGGTGGGCGAAGCCATTCATGCCGAGATCGATGAACTGGAGCACCACGTGCTGTGCAGCGCCTTGAACGAGCGGGACATCCAGAACCTGCACAGCCTGCGCCGTGACGTGTTGCGCCTGCGTCGTTATGCGGCGCCGATGGTGGAGATCAGCGAAGAGTTGCAGAAGCTCAACTTTCCGTTCATCGACAAGAACATGCGCCCATACTTCCGCGACGTACAGATTCACGTCACGCGGCAGATGGAGGACCTGACGACCCTGGCGGACATCGCCAGCCAGACCATTGAAGTCGGTGTGCTGCTCGAAGCGTCACGCCAGAGCGTGGTCCAGCGCAAGTTCGCGGCGTGGGCGGCGATCCTGGCGTTTCCGACGGCGGTGGCCGGGATCTACGGAATGAATTTCCAGGACATGCCGGAGTTGAGCTGGCACTACGGCTACTTCACGGTGCTGGGGGTGATTACCATTGGGTGCACGGCGTTGTGGGCCAGCTTCAAGCGGTCGGGTTGGCTGTAGCGGTTCAGCCCGCGGCGCGGGGATTGGGCCGACCTCTTCGCGAGCAGGCTCACTGCCACAGTGACTGGCGGTGACTGTGGCACTTGGGTCAGCCCAATGGCATCAACCCTGGGTCGCAGCCTCAGGCTTGTGGGCGACGAAGCGCATCATCCACTCTGCCACGGTCGTGCCATGGTGCTCCTGGTCGAGGCTGGCCACACCCTGGCTGTAGACCTGCTCGCCCAAGTGCTGCTGACGAAGGTCCAGCAAGGCACGGGAGTAATCGTGGATGAATTCCGGATGCCCCTGGAAGCACAACACCTGGTCGTTGATGTGGTAGGCGGCGTACGGGCAGAAATCACTCGAAGCGATCACGGTGGCGTTTTCGGGCAATTCGGTGACCTGGTCCTGGTGGCTGATCAGCAGCGTGAGTTCTTCCTTCACCGGGCTCATCCACGGCGCCTTGGCGGCGAGTTTGTAGCGATGGGTACCGACACCCCAGCCCTGGGTGGCGCGCTCGGTCTTGCCGCCCAGCAGCAAGGCCAGCAATTGATGACCAAAGCACACACCGAGCAGCTTGTCGCCACGCTGGTAACGGTCCAGCAGGTAGGTCTTGAGGGTTTGAATCCAAGGGTCGGTGCCAAAGGAGTCGGCCTTGCTGCCGGTCACCAAATAAGCGTCGAACTGTTCGCTATCGTCGGGGTAATGCCCCTCCATCACGTTGTACACGATAAATTGCGCCGCGATGGGCTGCTGTGAAAACAGCCGCTGGAACATCTGCCCGTACCCTTGGTATTGGTCGACCAGTTCCGGACGCAGGATATCGGTTTCCAGAATGCAGATGCGTAACGACATAAAAAATACCTGACACGTGATGGGAATATTGCACACCCCCAAGAGCCTGCCCTGAAACACGGTCCCAAGGCAAGCCCCTCACGGCGTGTCAGAACGGTTCCTGGCGGTCGGCTTTTTCCAGCAGCAGGGCCGGCGGCGAGAAGCGCTCACCGTACTGCTCGGCGAGGTATTGGGCGCGAGCGACGAAATCCGGCAAGCCGTACTGATTGATGAACTGCAAGGCGCCGCCGGTCCAGGCCGCAAAGCCGATGCCGAAGATCGAGCCGACGTTGGCATCGGCGGTCGACGTGAGCACACCTTCCTCCACGCAACGCACGGTTTCCAAGGCTTGGATAAACAGCAGGCGATCGCGGACATCCTGCGGTGAAATCTGCCCGCCGGCTTGCTCGAAGCGGCTCTTGAGACCCGGCCAGAGATGCTTCGACCCGGTGGTCGGGTAATCATAGAAACCACCGCCCGCGGCCTTGCCCGGTCGCTTGTATTCGTTGAGCAGCACGTCGATCACGGCGAAGGCCGGGTGTTCGCTCGGTGCTGTCCCTTCGGTCCGCAGGTCCTTGGCGGTTTGCACGCGGATATGGCTCATCAGGCTGAGGGACACTTCGTCAGAGACCGCCAGGGGACCGACCGGCATCCCGGCCTTGCGCGCCTCGGTCTCGATCATCGGCGCGCTCACACCTTCGCCGAGCATGGCGATGCCCTCGCTGGTATAGGTGCCGAACACCCGGGAGGTAAAGAAGCCGCGGCTGTCGTTGACCACGATCGGCGTCTTGTTGATCTGCAGGACAAAGTCGAAGGCCCGCGCCAAGGTTTCATCGCCGGTGCGTGCCCCCTTGATGATCTCCACCAGAGGCATTTTCTCCACCGGGCTGAAGAAATGCAGGCCGATGAACCGGCTCGGGTCAGGCACCGCCGTGGCCAGGCCGGTGATGGGCAAGGTCGAGGTGTTGGAAGCGATCACCGCCTCAGGCCCCGCCACGGCCTGGGCGGCCGCCGACACCTGGGCCTTCAGGGCGCGGTCCTCGAACACCGCCTCGATGATCAGGTCGCAACCGGCCAGGTCCGCGTCGCTGCCGGTGGCGTGGATCCGCGCCAGCGTAGCGTCGCGCTGCTCGACAGTGAGCTGGCCGCGGGCGATCTTCTTGTCCAGCAGCGCCGCCGAACGGGCCTTGCCCTTTTGCGCTGCGGCCAGGTCGACATCCTTGAGCACCACGTCGATACCGGCCACGGCGCTGACGTAGGCAATGCCGGCGCCCATCATGCCGGCCCCCAGGACGCCGACCTTCTTGGTCAGATAGGGCGCAAAACCGTGTGGGCGAGAGCCGCCCGCCTTGATCTCGTTGAGCTGGAACCAGAAGGTCCCGATCAGGTTCTTGGCCACCTGGCCGGTGACCAATTCAGTGAAATAGCGGGTTTCGATCAGGTGGGCGGTGTTTAAATCCACCTGGGCCCCTTCCACGGCCGCGCAAAGGATCTTTTCCGGTGCAGGCAGGCAGCCCTGGGTCTTGTTACGCAGGATCGAAGGCATGATCGCCAGCATCTGCGCCATTTTCGGCTCGGTCGGCGTGCCACCTGGAATCCGGTAGCCCTTCACGTCCCATGGCTGGGCCACGCTGGGGTTGGCCAGGATCCAGGCCCGGGCCTTGGCCAACAGCTCGTCACGGTCTGCCGCCAGCGCGTCGATCAATCCTGCCTGCAACGCCTGTTGCGGGCGAACCTTCTTGCCTTCCAGCAGATACGGCAACGCCTGCTCCAGGCCGAGCAGACGGACCATGCGCACCACCCCGCCGCCGCCCGGCAACAGGCCGAGGGTGACTTCCGGCAGGCCGATCTGCACTGACGGATGATCCAGCGCCACCCGATGATGGCAAGCCAGGCAGATCTCCCAACCACCCCCCAGCGCCGCCCCGTTGATCGCCGCCACTACGGGTTTGCCGAGGGTTTCCAGGGTGCGCAATTGCGCCTTGAGATCCAGGACGCTGGCGTAGAACGCCTGGGCCTCGGGCTTGCCGACCTTGATCAGCTCGTTGAGGTCGCCACCAGCAAAAAAGGTTTTCTTGGCCGAGGTGATGATCACGCCGGCAATTGACGCCTTCTCGGCGATCAGACGGGACAGGCAGGCCGCCATGGCCTCCCGGTACGCCGCATTCATGGTGTTGGCGCTCTGGCCCGGCAGGTCGAGGGTCAGGACGACGATCCGGTCGGCGCCGGTTTCGTAACGGATGGCATCGGTCATGAAAAGTGTTCCTTGAAGTCGGGCTCAGAGGCGTTCGATGACGGTGGCAATGCCCATCCCGCCGCCGACACACAGGGTCGCCAGGCCATAACGCAGGCGCCGTGCCTCCAATTCATCGAGCAAGGTGCCGAGGATCGCGCACCCGGTGGCGCCCAACGGATGCCCCAAGGCAATGGAGCCGCCATTGACGTTGACCTTGGCAGGGTCGATGGCCATGTCCTTGATGAACTTGAGCACCACCGAGGCGAAGGCTTCGTTGACTTCGAACAGGTCGATGTCCTCCACCCGCAACCCGGCCTTGACCAAGGCCTTGCGGGTGGCCGGGGCCGGGCCGGTGAGCATGATGGTCGGGTCGGTGCTGGTGACGGCCGTGGCGACGATGCGCGCCCGCGGTTGCAGGCCCATTGCCCGCCCCTTGGCTTCGGAGCCGATCAACATCGCCGCCGCACCGTCGACGATGCCGGAACTGTTGCCCGGCGTGTGCACATGGTGGATGCGCTCGACATGGCTGTAGACCCGCAGCGCGGTGCCGTCGAACCCCATCTGGCCCATGGCTTCGAAACTCGGCTTGAGCTGGCCCAGGCCTTCGAGCGTGGAGTCGGCACGAATGAATTCATCATGGTCCAGCAGCACAATGCCGTTCTGGTCCCGTACCGCCACCAGGGACTTGTCGAACGCCCCCTCAGCCCGGGCCCGCGCCGCCTTTTGCTGGGAATGCAGCGCATAGGCATCGACCGCCTCGCGGCTGAAACCTTCGAGCGTGGCGATCAGGTCGGCGCCAATCCCCTGGGGAATGAAATGACCGTGCAGGTTGGATTGCGGGTCCAGAGCCCACGCGCCGCCATCGCTGCCCATGGGCACCCGGGACATCGATTCGACGCCGCCCGCCACCACCAGGTCCTCGAACCCGGAGCGCACCTTCATGGCCGCCAGGTTCACCGCTTCCAGGCCGGAGGCGCAGAACCGGTTGAGCTGCACACCCGCAACGCTGACATCCCAGTCGGCCACCAACGCGGCGGTCTTGGCGATGTCGGCGCCCTGCTCGCCCACCGGCGTCACGCATCCGAGCACAATGTCGTCGACCTGGCTGGTGTCCAGGTCCATGCGTTGCTGCAAGGCGCCGAGCAAGCCGCCCATCAGGTTCACTGGCTTGACGCTGTGCAATGCACCGTCGGCCTTGCCCTTGCCACGGGGTGTACGCACGGCATCGAAAATCAAAGCTTGGGTCATGACGTCCTCGGGGCATAATGCGAGGTCTTCACCATAAGCCCAACGGCGTCGGATTCAATGACCGCAGCGCTCAATGACGTTGACGGCCACGCTCAGACGAACGGTAGCGAGCTATCGGGTTAACCGTTTCAGGAGAGCGAGCTGTCTAGCCAAAGGGCCTTCAAGAAGGTGGCAATAGGCCTCATGCCGTTTTAATAGATAAAATACAGCCATTGATACGAATTGGATCTAAGCCAAGCCGGCTGCGGCCCCTAATGTAATCCTTGTACAAGAAAGTCGTCGGGTTTTGCCGAGGCACTTGTCAAACAGGAAGTGCAACGCCAGCCGTCATGGAGATGCAGGCTGGCCTCAGGAAATAACAATAAAGGCGGGTCAGCCATGTTCAAACATTCGAAAGTTCGTCAAGCCGGGCTCATTCTCTTTGCCACGACGCTGCTGTTGATCTTGCCGAACATCACCAAGGTGATCGGCTGAGTCGTACGCGCGCCGCCTGCATCCAGACATCTGCATCACCAAAAAAGTAGCGGGGCTCGTTGTTCGGGTCGGGGTGGCTGTGCCAATCTTTGCGGCCCCCCTCGACACGGAAGGCGCCCCCCTTGAAAGCTCTCCTCATGATCGGGGCGCTGCTGCTCAGCACGCCCTTGTATGCCGCGCAGTTGGTGCTGGACCTCGGCGCGAATGCGCGCACCTGGCAAACCGAGGCCTTGCTCAAGCACCCAGAAGCCCGGACGATCCGGATCGCTGAGGACGTTTCCTACAAGAAGCCGATGACATATCGCGCCGTGCCGCTGGCGGCGCTGTTAACGGGGGTGCAGTCAAGCGATCATCTTCAGGCCGTTGCCCTGGATGGCTTCGCGGCAGAAATGCCCGCCGCGCCGCTGCTCGCACGCCACGGTGCGCGAGCCTGGCTCGCGATCGAAGACCCGGCCAGCCCATGGCCACCGCTGAGTGAAGGCAAGTCCAGCGCCGGACCTTTCTACCTGGTCTGGACGGATCCCCAGGCGGGCCCCATCAGCCCCGAGCAATGGCCCTACGCGGTCGCCACCATCAAGCGCTTGCCGGCGGTGGCCGAACGCTTCCCTGCCCTGCTGCCGGCCGCCAGCCTGGCCAAGGACGACCCGGTCAACAAAGGTTTCGAACTGTTCCAGAAGCATTGCCTGGCGTGCCATCGACTCAACGGCGCAGGCGACGCGCAATTCGGGCCGGACCTGAACATCCCCTTCAATCCGACCGAGTACTTCTCCGGCGATTTCCTCAAGCGCTACATCCGTGACCCGCAAGGCCTGCGCCGCTGGCCCCAGGGCAAGATGCCGGGGTTTTCGGCGGCGGTGCTGCCGGATTCGGAACTGGACCTGCTGGTGGGCTACCTCAAGCACATGGCGGGGCGCAAGCAACCCCAATGAACCTGGCGCGGGTGGGTCGTGCTCGACAGCGGTTGCGAGGCCAGCCTGGCCCGCACATGAAAACGGCCGACCTCAAGGTCAGCCGTTGTTCGGGTTACGCCGGTGGGCGATCAGCCCTGCAGGCGTCGGATCTCCTGCTTGACTCCCCACCCCTCGATGACGCCGCCCAAAGGTTCGACGACGGCCTCGAAATCTTGCTCGAAGTCGCCAATGTCATCGTAGGTGGCGTACATCACCCGGCTCAACTCCAACGACCATGCCCCGTCGTCCCGGGCACTGACCTGCGCGTTCAACGACTCGCCCCGAAATTGACCTGCCGCCCTGCGCGCCCGCTCCTCGTCCGGGAAAATGGCGTAGAACTCGATGGGATGGAATCGGGAAAAATCGAAACCGCCTTCTTTCATGCGGCGCAACACGTGGGTGCTGATGTCTTCTTGATAGGCTGTGCTCATGAAACGTCCTCCTAACAGATGGATAGACTTTCCGTCTTCCCGTGCGTGCCACCCGGAGGTTTCAGGCGATACGGCATCAAATTGCCGTCGGGACACAAGCATGTAGCTGACAAGACCGGATCTTGGCGATCCTTTCGCTGATCTCAATTGCAGAGTAGCTTCAAGTGATGGCCACTGCCAAGCGAGGCCAGCCAACGATTTCATGAAATCGATTTGATGCTGATGATTTCAATACTGTGCTGGGACTTGAGATTCTTGACCGTTGGGTCTTCGGTGCGCCCTTCCAGATCGTTGAGGTCCAGCTTTGCGGGCACCGGCAGCAGTTTTTCGCGAATCAATTGCGCCGCCTGCTCCATCGTGGGCTCCTGTTCATAGTCGAACTGCTCGGCGATGGCTTCGCCATGATCATCCACGAAAGTGATTTCCCACTTTTGCATCGGTGTCTCCTTGATCAATTCAGGGCCGGGATTACCTTTATCTCGACATTGAGGGCTGAACAATCGTTCCACCAGGCCGGTGGACGGCACACATGAAAAGACCGCCACGTGGGCGGTCTCGCGAGGCTCATGCGGCGATTATTTTTCGGCGCGGTCCCTCAGGGCTTTCAAGGTGTTGAACGGCGCATCCACCACGAACTTGTTCGCCAGCCAGGACGGTACATCGCCTCCAGGCTCGGTGTGGACCTGATAGGTCACCTCGATCTGGTCGGCGCCCTTGGGCGCGAACTTCCAGTAGCCGTCGACCTGGGTGACGCGCACGAAGCCCTTTTCTTCCGGCAGGTAGGTCGGCACGCCCTTGAGCTTGCGGGTCAGGCTGCCATCGGCGCCTTCTTCGGTGGTGACTTCCAGCACCGAGTCCCGGGACGTCACCGGCCATGGCGTGTTGAACTGGGTGTAGGTCCAGCTCTGATTGCCTTCGTGCTTGAGCAGCTTCTGGCTCTTGCATTCATGAATCCACGCACAGGCACCCGGCACGTCTTCCTGCAGGGCGCGCAGCTTGGCCATGGTGGTTTTCATCACGGTCACGCCGCGATAGGCCTTGTACTTGGAGCCGGCCACTTCGCTGAGCGAAACCTTGATGCCGTCCTGCTCCTTGGCGACCTGCCAGTCTTCCGCCTGAGCGGTTGCGGTTGCCATCAACACGGTCAACCCACACAACATGGCCATACGATGCAGCGAACCCATGGTTTTTTTCCTTATTGTTCGTTCATTTGAATTGCGCACAGTGCCCCATTACGCCGCCGTGACTTGCTCCCACCAGTCGATCAGGCGGATGGCTTCTTCACGGCTGCTGCCGCACACCTCGATGTCGGCCTGGAACCCCGAGCACACGGCCGGACGCTGCGGCTGACCGAAAATCAGGCACAGATTATCGACCGACAACTGCACGCAACGTTCTCCCGCCGGCTTGCCGTCGGGCATGCCAGGGATGGGCGAACTGATGGAAGGGGCGATGCAGCAGGCGCCACAGCCTTCACGGCATTTCATGCGACGACATCCTCACGGCGGTAATGGTTGGTAACAAACACAGAGTAACGGCTAAAACACCTGTTTTAAATTACTGGCTGCGTGTTTTTTTGACCAAGGCACACATGACCGATCGGTCAGCGACGAACTGCATGATGGCACCGGTTTATTGCTTGAACTCGAAGTCCAGTGCCGCGCCCTCCAACTCACTGCGCTCGGGGTTGCGCAGGGGCAGTTGCATCTCGTTGCTCAACAGACGGCCATTGAGTTGGAAGGGGCCGGGCTTCTGGCCGAACATGGACGGCAACAGCGGCTCATGCTTGGGCGTCACCACCTTGCCCGGCGGCTGCAACGCCTCGACCATGTCGTGGGGCAGGCTCAAGTCCAGCTTGGCGGGCGGCAACGGGGTCTTGGCGACCTCACGGGCGGATTTGCTCTTGGACGCGATGGGCGCGCGTTTTTTCTTCGTCGCGGTGGGTTTCTTCGCCGGGGCTTTCTTGGTCACGGCGGGTTTCTTCGAGGCATCTCGGGTGGCGCTGGCGGCCGGTTTGTCCTGCGCCGAAGCCGCCATGACACCTCCCGCCTGAAACGCGGCGAGCAGGCCGATCAAAACCCAGGCAGCAGGAGCAATGGCTTTCATAACACACAACGGCAATAACGGCAGAGGCCCCCATGCTCGCCTGATAATGAGGCGCTGACAAGCACATCAGGCTAAGGTGCTGATTCCTATAAAAACCCGTTGGCGGTCTCTTGGCACAGTTGGGTGGCCAATAGCCCCAGTGTCATCAAGGCCCGCTCTGCCTCGCGGTTCCACGGCGTACCACAGTTCAGGCGAATACAATGGTTGAACTGCTCGGTGTTACTGAAGATCAGCCCCGGCGCAATACTGATGCCCTGCTGCAATGCCCGGACGTGCAGCTCTTGGGTGTTGACCCGGCCCGGCAGGCTGACCCACAGAATGAAACCGCCGGTGGGACGGCTCATCTGGGTGCCTTCGGGGAAGTACTGCTGCACCGCCAACTGGAAAGCACTGAGGTTCTTTCGGTACTCCTGGCGGATGTAGCGCAGGTGGCGGTCATACCCGCCATTTTCCAGGTACGCCGCGATGCCCATCTGCGTGACGCTGCATGCCGAATGAGTGCTGAAGGTCTGCAAGCGCTGGATTTCCTGCTGGAACTTGCCGGCGATCATCCAACCGATGCGCACGCCCGGCGACAACGTCTTGGAAAAACTCGAACAATAGATGACCCGGTCCAGCCGGTCGTAGGCCTTGAGCGCCTTGGTCCGTCCCTGCTCGAACATCAGTTCGCCGTAGATATCGTCTTCGACGATCTGAATGTCGAAGTCCGATGCCAGGCGCAACAATTGTTTCTGCCGCTCCTCGGGCATGGTGCCGCCCAACGGGTTGCTCAGGCGCGTGGTAAGCACCAGCGCCTTGATCGACCATTGGTTGGCCGCCAGTTGCAGGGCTTCAAGGCTCATGCCGGTGACCGGGTCGCTGGGGATCTCGATGACCTTGAGGCCCAGCAAGTCGGCCAGTTGCAACAGGCCATAGTAGGTCGGCGACTCGGCGGCGATCAGGTCCCCCGGTCGGGTCAGTACCCGCAAGGACATCTGCAAGGCATCGACGCAACCGTGGGTGATCACCACTTCGGAGGGGTCCACCACCACGCCGGCATCGCGCATGCGAATCGCCACCTGGCGTCGCAACGGCTCGAAGCCCGGGCTGAACATGTAGCTGAAGGCCCGTGGGCTGTGGAAACGCGTGACCTTCGCCAACTGCTGATGCAACGCCCGCACCGGCAAGTAGTCGACGCTCGGCACCGCCGCTCCCAAGGGAAACACCCCCTCGCGGCGCGATTCGACCAGTACCTGCTGGATGATGCTGCTGCGCGTCACCAGCCCCGGCCGCTCTACTCGGGCGATGTCCGGCGTCGGCGCCGTCAGGGCCGGCGTCTGGTGCACGTAGTAACCCGATTGCGGCCGCGCGCGAATCAACCCCTGGTCTTCAAGGTTCGCGTAGGCCTGCAATACCGTGGCGTGGCTGACATTGAGCTGCGAGCTCATCTTGCGCACCGACGGCACGCGCTCCCCGGGCTGGTACACACCGCGCCGGATGTCTTCAGCCAGCTGTTGAGCAATACGTTGATAGAGCAGAAGGTTGGTCATGACGCAGCACTCGATTTCACGGGCATTTTATTCTTGTCGGAAACGATACCGGAACAGTTTAGAAGTGTACTGGGACAGTTGCCAGATTACTCGACCGTACAGTGCAGTGACAGCCCCAACTGTACTCATTGCCCCGATTCACTGGCAAAAAAAACCCGGCACCTTCAAGGCGCCGGGCTTTCCAGTGACGCCGCCCTCAGCGGGCGGCGCCGAGCTGGCCTTTCTCGTCGGAGAACACGATCTCGACGCGACGGTTCTGGGCCCGGCCACGCTCGGTGGCGTTGACGTCCACCGGGTAGTCGTCACCGTAGCCCTGGACTTCGATGCGCTTCTCATCAATGCCCAGGTCCACCAGCACATCCGCCACCGCCTGTGCGCGGTCGCGGGACAGCTTGAGGTTTTCCTGGCGACCGCCGGTGCTGTCGGTGTACCCCTCGATGCGCACCACGCGCTTGGGGTTGAGCTGCAGGAACTGGACGATCTTGAGCACGACCCGATTGGCCGAATTCTTCAACTCCGCTTCGCCGGTGTCGAACAGCACATCGCCCAAGGTCATCACCAGGCCGCGATCGGTCTGGGTGGTGGCCATGGCCATGATCTGTTCCTCCAGCCACTTGCCCTGCTGTTGCACGCTGAGCAGCTTGGATTCGCGCAAGGCCAGTTGCAGGCGCTGGCGCTCCAGTTCGAGCTTCGCCGCACGTTCTTCGTTGAGCACCTGGTTGCTGTGTTCACGGGCGATCGCGCTGTAGCGCTGGCTCAAGTAAGCGTAATGCTGCACGTCTTCCCCGCTGCCCCAGTAGGTGGACAAGCGATCGGCACGGGCGAGGGATTCGCCGGCGCGGATCACGTCCCTTGGCGCGGCGCGCAACACATTGGCGTCTTCCTTGACCTTCTGGAAATCGGCGCTGGCCTGGTCGAGCGCCGCTTCGCTACGCTGGCCCGCACAGCCATACAGGCTCGCCAGGCCGGCAAGGACCAGGCCGCTGAGGAGTTGGGACGACTTCATTGGGCATCCTCCCTCAGCTGTTTGCGCAAGCGCTTGATACGCGTGTCGAGCACGTTCAGTTGCTCCTGGCTCTTGAGGGTCAACACCTTTGCTTCCGCCAGGCGTGCATCCAGTTCAGCCTGCTCGGCGCGCATGCGCGCCTTCTTGTAGGACTCGTCGGCCATGTTGGATTTGGCCCGGGCGAACTTTTCTTCAGCCAGTTTCAACTCGGGCACTTCGTCGGCGTTGGCGCCCACGGCCCGGGCCTGCTCCAGGGCCTGTTCGGTCAGGCGGATCTGTTCATTCGGCGCCGGATCGGCTGCGCAGCCCGCCAGAGCCAGAACGGCCAGGGCAGCGAAAAGAGGTCGAATAGTCACTAATGTTCCCTACTGTTTTGGGGCGCCGACAGGAGACTGCAACTGTGTGTTCCAGCGCTCTAGATTGCGTTGCAACACAGCCTCTGCCAGGCCGGACGCGGCCAATTCTGTCATCTTTTGCGCCAGCTGTCCGCGTAACCATGGGTCATTGCAGGCCGAGTTATGGGAAACCGCAAGGAACAGGCCGGGTTTATCCACCGGTTGCGGCGCGGCCTGCAGGTCATTCGCCATCCCCAGTGTCTGCGCCATGGCCAGGCCCGAGTAGCGTCCCGCCAGGACATATTCCACCTCCCCCAACAGCAATTTCTGAAAGGCCTGGGTCAGGTTTGGCGTACGGGTGAGGGACAATTGCTGCTCTGCAAAAACGCCGAATCCTGCAGTCATACGTGACTTTTCCGACAAGGCGCCGGTATGTCCATGAAGGTCTTCGGGGCGGTTGATGACCAGCGTGGAGTCCTTGCGGGTCCAGACCAGGTAATCGTTTTCCAGCAGCGGCGGATGCACGTAGTCCAGGGCTTCGAGCCCGGTCGTGGTCAGCGGTGCATCGGTGAGCAAGTCCATGCGCCCGCTGCGCACTTCGTCCAGCGCCTGGGCACGCTTGCCGGCATAGAGCAGCTCAATCTTGATGCCCAGTTGCGCCGCCACTTGCGTCAGCAGGTCGGCACCGGCGCCAATCAGATGCTTGGGGTCCTGGGGGTCTTGCCAGAGATAAGGCGGCGCATCCGGGCTGCCGGTGGCGATCAGTCGTTCACACTTGCCGGCAGCGAGCGCCAACCCAGGCCCGACCATCAACAGGCCCAACAACGGCCAGCCGGCCAAACGGCGAAGATCCATGGCGATACGCTCCCCTTCAAAATGCAGACGATAAAAAGCCCGGCCAGGGCCATAGCAGTGTCATCAAGGGAATGAATCCGTGGCGAGCAAGCTTGCTCCCTCGCCACGATGATCCAGACAACCCTCAAATGAACACTGCTACCGCCAAAGCCGGGCTCTTTATAAGTGAAGACGCCGGATTAGACCAGCTTCTCCAACTCGGGGACTGCTTCGAACAGGTCAGCGACCAGGCCGTAATCGGCCACCTGGAAGATCGGCGCTTCTTCGTCCTTGTTGATCGCAACGATCACTTTGGAGTCTTTCATACCGGCCAGGTGCTGGATCGCGCCGGAGATACCGACGGCGATGTACAACTGTGGCGCAACGATCTTGCCGGTCTGACCGACCTGCATATCGTTCGGAACAAAACCGGCGTCGACCGCGGCGCGGGAAGCACCTACGGCAGCGCCCAGCTTGTCGGCCAGGGCGTACAGGTGCTTGAAGTTGTCACCGTTCTGCATGCCGCGGCCGCCGGAAACGACGATTTTGGCAGCGGTCAGCTCAGGACGGTCGGACTTGGCCAGTTCTTCGTTGACGAAGCTGGAAATGCCGGCGTCGTGGGCAGCGCCTACGGCTTCGACGGCAGCCGAGCCACCTTCGGCGGCAACCGGGTCGAAACCGGTGGCACGCACGGTGACGACCTTGATCGCGGCAGTCGATTGCACGGTGGCAATGGCGTTACCGGCGTAGATCGGACGCTTGAAGGTGTCGGCGCTTTCTACCGAGATGATCTCGGAGATCTGGTCGACATCCAGGGCAGCGGCAACGCGCGGCAGGATGTTCTTGCCGTTGGAAGTAGCAGCGGCCAGGATGTGGCTGTAGCCCTTGCCGAGCTCGGTGACCAGTGGCGCAACGTTTTCCGGCAGCTGGTTTGCGTAGGCGGCGTTGTCGGCCGACAGCACTTTTGCCACGCCGGCAATTTTCGCGGCGGCTTCGGCTACGGCGCCAGCGCCCTGCCCGGCGACCAGTACGTGAACGTCGCCGCCGATTTTGGCCGCGGCAGCAACGGTGTTCAGCGTGGCCGGAGCCAGCGCCTTGTTATCGTGTTCGGCGATTACCAAGATAGTCATAGTTAGATTACCTTCGCTTCGTTTTTCAGTTTCTCGACCAGTTCAGCCACCGACTTGACCTTGATGCCCGCGCTGCGTGCCGCCGGCGCTTCGACTTTCACGGTCTTGTTGGTGGAGGCGGTGGAAACGCCCAAAGCGTCAGGCGTCAGCACTTCAAGCGGCTTCTTCTTCGCCTTCATGATGTTTGGCAGGGACGCGTAGCGCGGCTCGTTCAAACGCAGGTCGGTGGTGACGATGGCTGGCAGCTTCAAGGAAACGGTCTGCGCGCCGCCGTCGATTTCACGGGTCACGGCAACGCTGTCGCCGCTGACTTCGACCTTGGACGCGAACGTGCCCTGACCGTAGCCGCTCAATGCAGCGAGCATCTGGCCGGTCTGGTTGTTGTCACTGTCGATGGCTTGTTTGCCGAGGATCACCAGCTGTGGCTGTTCCTTGTCGACAACGGCCTTGAGCAGCTTGGCCACGGCCAGGGAGGTCAGGTCTTCGGCGGATTCGACGAGGATGGCGCGATCGGCACCCAGCGCCAGCGCAGTGCGCAGTTGCTCCTGGGCGGTGGTCGGGCCGATGGAGACAACGACGATCTCAGTCGCCACGCCCTTCTCTTTCAGGCGTACGGCTTCTTCTACGGCGATTTCGCAGAAAGGGTTCATCGACATCTTGACGTTGGCGAGGTCGACGCCGGAGTTGTCCGCCTTGACGCGAACCTTGACGTTATAGTCGACCACTCGTTTGACAGCTACAAGAACCTTCATGGATTCCTCGTTACTCTCCGGTGAAAAGAAAGTCGCCTAGGCGAACCTGGCGGTTGATGCTCATGGGCGCAAGGGCACCTCTAAAAACGCCGGCATGAACCACACATGACCCTGCTCACGGGAGTGAAGACCATTGGTCGGCGAGACCGATGAGTCATTCAATATCGCGGCGTGTAAACTGCGCATCCGAGCCACGCAATACGTCACTTCGTGCTGCCTTCGCCCTGTCTTTAGAGGTGCTCTTGAAACCAACAGTCAGCCTACGGCGAGCGCAAAACCGCCCGTATCTTGACCGGAACGCCTATTCCGGTCAATACGGCAAAATGGCCAGTCATAAGCCGTACGTCAGTGATTTATCTGGGCTGCGGCAATTTCAAACAAACGTTTGTATTGGACCCTGAGAGTGGTGTAGATATAATGCGCCACCCAGAGAGACCCGCGTCTGATCCGTTGTCACTTTCGTCAGTTTTGCGAGTCAACAACGGATGCAACGCCAAACCTCCAATTAGAAAAAACCGTGAGCCTTGAGTAGGAGATAGCCTGTGGAACGCGAATACATGGAATTCGACGTGGTCATCGTCGGTGCCGGCCCCGCTGGCCTGTCTGCCGCTTGCCGACTGAAACAGAAGGCCGCCGAAGCCGGTAAGGAAATCAGCGTCTGCGTGGTCGAAAAAGGCTCCGAAGTCGGTGCGCACATTCTCTCCGGTGCGGTGTTCGAACCCCGAGCCCTGAACGAGCTGTTTCCCGACTGGAAGGAACTGGGCGCGCCGCTCAATACCCCGGTCAAGCGTGATGACATTTATGTCCTGAAGAACGCCGACAGTGCGAGCAAAGTCCCTGACTTCTTCGTGCCCAAGACCATGCACAACGAAGGCAACTATATTATTTCCCTGGGCAACCTGTGTCGCTGGCTGGCCCAGCAGGCCGAGAACCTGGGCGTGGAAATCTACCCGGGCTTCGCCGCCCAGGAAGCGCTGTTCGACGAAAATGGCGTGGTCCGCGGGATCATCACCGGCGATTTGGGTGTCGACCGCGAAGGCCACCCGAAAGAAGGCCTGTACACCCCAGGCATGGAACTGCGCGGCAAGTACACGCTGTTCGCCGAAGGTTGCCGTGGCCATATCGGCAAGCAACTGATCAAGCGCTTCAACCTCGACAGCGACGCCGATGCCCAGCACTACGGCATCGGTTTGAAGGAAATCTGGGAGATCGACCCGGCCAAGCATCAACCAGGCCTGGTGGTTCACACCGCCGGCTGGCCGCTGGACATCATGGGCACCGAGAACACCGGCGGTTCCTTCCTTTATCACCTGGAAAACAACCAGGTGGTGGTCGGCCTGATCGTCGACCTGTCCTACAGCAATACCTACCTGTCGCCCTTCGACGAATTCCAGCGCCTCAAGCACCACCCGGTGCTCAAACAGTACCTGGAAGGCGGCAAGCGCGTCAGCTATGGCGCCCGTGCCATCTGCAAGGGCGGCCTGAACTCGCTGCCGAAAATGGTCTTCAAGGGCGGCGCCCTGATCGGCTGCGACCTCGGCACGTTGAACTTCGCCAAGATCAAAGGCAGCCACACCGCCATGAAGTCCGGCATGCTCGCCGCCGAGGCGGTGGCCGATCGCCTGTTCGCCGAGTCCGAAGGCGGTGATGAACTGACCGCTTACGTCGACGGCTTCAAGAACAGCTGGCTGTATGAAGAACTGTTCGCCAGCCGTAACTTCGGCGCGGCGATCCACAAGTACGGCGCGATCATCGGCGGCGGCTTCAACTGGCTCGACCAGAACATCTTCGGTGGCAAGCTGCCGTTCACCCTGCACGACAACAAGCCTGACTACGCCTGCCTGAAGCTGGCGGCCGACTGCAAGAAGATCGACTACCCGAAACCGGACGGCAAGATCAGCTTCGACAAACTCAGCTCGGTGTTCATCTCCGGTACCAACCATGAAGAAGAACAGCCCTGCCACCTGAAGCTGACCGATCCAAGCATCCCGCTGGCCAAGAACCTGCCGCTGTACGACGAACCGGCCCAGCGCTACTGCCCGGCCGGCGTGTATGAGGTGGTAACCAAGGAAGACGGCGAGAAACGCTTCCAGATCAACGCCCAGAACTGCGTGCACTGCAAGACTTGCGACATTAAAGATCCGGCCCAGAACATCACCTGGGTGACCCCGGAAGGCGCTGGCGGACCGACCTACCCGAACATGTAAGCCGACCCGCTGAACATCAAGGCTCCCACAATGGGGGCCTTTTTGTTGCGTGCCATCCAAGCAGCGCCACAGCCCGATGTGGGAGCGAGCTTGCTCGCGATAGCGATTTTTCATTCAACACAGATGTCGACCGACACACCGCTATCGCGAGCAAGCTCGCTCCCACAGGATGACATCAGTGGATCAAGCTGCGCGTTCTTCCCCTGGGCTGCGCTCGAAATAACGCTTGTACTCCCGGCTGAACTGCGACGAGCTCTGATACCCCACCTGATGCGCCACCTGCGCCACCCCCATGCCATCGATGAGCAACAGCCGCTGAGCCTTGAGCAAACGCAAGCGCTTGAGGTACTGCACCGGCGAGAGCAGCGTGCTGCGCTTGAAATGCTCATGAAACGTCGAAGCACTCATGTTGGCGCAGTTGGCGAGGGTCTCGACGTTCAGCGGCTCGGTGAAGTGCGCGTGCAGATGGCTCAGGGCCGCGGCAATCCGGGCGAACTGGCCGTGCTGTTCCACCAGCGCCCTGAGCACATCGGCCTGGGGCCCGCGCAAGGCGGCGAAGAGTAATTCGCGCAGTCGCGCCTGGCCCATGACCTGGCACTCCAGCGGATCATGCAAGCATTGCAGCAGACGTTCGACGCATCCGCGCATGGCGCCATCGAGCACGGCACTGGTCATGGACTCCGGCGTCTGGGCCGCGAGACTTCGCCCCGGCATCAACCCCATGGCCAGCACCAGCTCGCCCAACAGCGCCCGATCGATCGCCACGGATATCCCGAGCAACGGAGCATCGGGCATGGCATAGGTTTCGCATTCGAACGGTACCGGCAGTGCCTGGATCAGGTAATGCCCGGCGCCGTACTCCAGCGTGCGTGGGCCCAGATAAGCCAATTTGCTGCCTTGGGCGATGATCACCAGGCTCGGTTCGTAGAGCTGCGGGCCACGGGCAATGTCCTGGCTGCACCGCAGCACTTGCACGCCCGCAAGACGTGTAGGGATAAAGCCGTCACGGGTCGCCAAGGGTTCGATCAGCGAAACCAGCGCCGCGTTGGCATCGAGATGACGAGTCAGCAACATGGGGAAAACTTCACGGAAAAAGGGATGAAGACATCATCGCAGGTCTGGCGCCCCATAGGAGCAATCCACGGCCAAGGTCGGAGGATTAGGCATGACACCCGTAGGAATCGCCATCGCCGCAGGCCGCCACGGCTCCCAGAATAGATCACCTCACTGTTCACTGCTTAGCGAGGTCCATCATGTACACCGCCATCGGATACGCCGCTCAATCACCCACCGCGCCCCTCGCCCCTATGAAGTTCGAACGCCGCAGCCCACGGGCCGACGACGTGGCGATCGAAATCCTCTTCTGCGGCGTCTGCCACTCCGACATCCACCAGGCACGCAACGAGTGGGGCATTGCCGTCTACCCGCTGATGCCTGGCCACGAGATCGTAGGCAAGGTTACCGCCGTCGGTGCGAACGTGACCCGCCATAAGGTCGGCGATGTGGTGGGCGTGGGCTGCATGGTCGACTCCTGCCGCGAGTGCGAAGCCTGTCATGCCAACCTGGAGCAATACTGCTATCAGGGTATGACCCAGACCTACGCCAGCCCGGACCGCGTGAGTGGCGGCCATACCATGGGTGGTTACTCCAACAGCATCGTGGTCCAGGAGCACTTCGTGCTGCGCATCCCGGCTGGGCTGGACCTGGCCAGCGCCGCACCGATCCTCTGCGCAGGCATCACGACCTACTCCCCGCTCAAACACCACGGCGTGAAAGCCGGCGACAAGGTCGGCGTGTTGGGCATGGGCGGCCTCGGCCACATGGGCATCAAGTTCGCCAAGGCCATGGGCGCGGAAGTCACGTTGTTCACCCGCTCGGCCAGCAAGGCCGAAGAAGCCCGTCGCCAGGGTGCCGATCATGTGATCGTGTCCACCGACGCCGAGCAGATGGCCGCCGCAGCCGGGCGCTTCCACTTCCTGCTGGACACCATTCCGGTACAGCACGACCTCAACCCCTACCTCGGCACCCTGCGCTTCGACGGCGTGCACATCCTGGTGGGCCTGGTCGAGCCGATCGATCCGCCGGTGCATGCGGCCAACTTGATCATGGGACGCCGGGCCCTGGCCGGCTCGCTGATCGGTGGCATCGCTGAAACCCAGGAAGTGCTGGACTTCTGCGCCGAACACAACATCAGTTGCGACATCGAGATGCTCGACATCCGCCAGATCAACGAGGCCTACAGCCGCATGATCGCCGGTGACGTGAAATACCGCTTCGTCATCGACATGGCCACGCTCAAGGCCTGACGCACTAGCCTGTACGGTTCATTCGAGTACTCGAATTAACCACACCGGCCACTCATCAGACCTTGGCGCCCAACTCCGCCGAGAGCCGGGCTGTGACCCCTTTGACCAGGGGAATCAGCTCGGCCATTTTTTCCAGCGGCATGTAAGGCACGGTGCTGGCGATGCTGATACCGGCGACAATCCGTTTGCCGGCGTCACGAATCGGCGCCGCCACGCAGCGAATCGACGGTTCGTTGTCTTCCAGGTCGAACGCATAGCCCCCCGCCACGTACTCCAGCATCCGTTGCTGGAACTGCTCCCAGGACTGCTCCTGGTGCTGGGGCCAGAACTGATTCTTCCCACCCGCTGGCAGGCTGATTTCATACAATCGTTGCCATTGCTCCTGGGTGTCATCGAGCATCAGCGCCTTGCCGATCCCGGTGCGCGCCAAAGGCATGCGATGGCCCACCCGCGAGCGCATTTCCGGGCCGTTGCGCCCCGGATTCTTCAGCAGGTACAAAACCTCGTCGCCTTCGCGAATCGCCAGGTGCACGGTGTCCCCGGTGAGCGCCGACAATTCGTCCAGGTACGGTCCCGCCAGGTTCACCAGCGGCAGTTCTTCCCGGGCCTGGAAACCCAGCTCGATCAACTTCGGCCCCAGCAGGTAACCCACTTGCGGCACCACGCGCAGGTAACGTTCCTCCACCAGGCAACTGGCGAGGCGATGGGTGGTGCTGCGGGTAGTGCCGATCAGCCGGGCGATTTCCTTCAGGTCACGGGCGCCGCTGGCGACTGCCTGGACCACCCCCAGGCCGCGCAGCAATGTCTGGGTGCCCGTAGGCGCTGCGTCCTTGGTGGTTTTTGGTTCGTCTTGCTGCATAGCCGGCCTTCAACAGTGAGCGGGGAACGGGCGGCATTATGGTCGCCCGCCCCGTCGGACTACAACTCGATGCGCTCGACCTTCCCGACCAGCAGGATGTAGGACAGCGCGCCAACCAGTGCCAGAACGGCGATGTAGGTGATGGCCGGGGCGAACGAATCGCCACTGGCCAGGAAGCCGATGACGATGGGCGTGGCGATGGCCGCCAGGTTGCCGATGAAGTTGAACACCCCGCCCGTCAACCCGAGCAGGCGTGCCGGCGCCAGGGTGGAAACCAGCGACCAGGTGATCGACGCCAGGCCATTGCCGAAGAACGCCAGGGCCAGGAAGGCGATGACCAGCGGTGTCGATTCGACGAAGTTGGCCCCGATGATCGCAGTGGAGATCAACAACCCGCCAATGATCGGCAACTTGCGTGCGAAGCCGACGGTGGCGCCGCGCCGGATCAGCCAGTCGGAGAAAAACCCCGAGCACAGCACACCGACAAACGCTGCCAGGAACGGCAACGACGCCAGCAAGCCAGACTTGATGAAGTCCATCCCGCGGTATTTCACCAGGTAGGTCGGGAACCAGGTCAGGAAGAACCACAACGTGGAGTTCAGGCAGAACTGCCCCAAGTAGATGCCCCACAGCTTGCGCTGGGTCAAGACGATGCCGAGGTCGGCCCAACTGAACTTCGCCTTGGCCCGGGTGGTTTCGGCCTGGATGTCCACAAGCCCGCCGCCCTCGCGGATCAACTCGATTTCGGCGGCGTTGGCGCCTTTGAAATCCCGTGGCTCGCGATACACCGCGTACCAGATCGCCGCCCAGATAATGCCCACGGCACCGGTCACCACGAACACCATGTGCCAGCCGAAAGCGTGTTGCAGCCACGCCAGCACCGGCGTCAGGAAAGCCAACCCGACGAACTGCCCGGAGGTGTAGAAACCGATGGCCGTGGCTCGCTCACGCTCGGGAAACCAGGTGGTCACCACACGGCTGTTGATCGGATACGCCGGCGCTTCCAGGGCACCGACCGCCATGCGCAACACGAACAGCGCGATGAAGCTGGCGGCGAAACCGAGCATCACCGTGGCCGCCGACCACAGCAACAGCGCCACGCTGTACAGGATGCGCGGCGGCACGCGGTCCACCAGCCAACCGCCGGGAATCTGCATGGCGGCGTAGGTCCAGCCGAATGCCGAGAAAATCAGCCCGACATGAATCGGGTCGATGCCCAGTTCACTGGTCAGTGCGGGAGCGGCGATCGACAGGTTGCTGCGGTCCAGATAGTTGATCACCACGGTGATGAACAGCAGGACCATGATGAAAAAACGCTTGCGGCTGGGCGTCACCAACGACGCCTGCGCGCTCAGGGTGTGCGCTTGCATTTGAGGTGCCTCTTTTTATGGTTATTGAGGAAACGGGCGCTTGATGAGCGATCTCCTGACCTACGGAGATCAAACTGTGGGAGCGGGCTTGCTCGCGAAGAGGGAGTGTCAGCTGACGAATGTGCGGCTGACACACCGCCTTCGCGAGCAAGCCCGCTCCCACAGGGATTGGCGGAGTGTCAGGCAGTTACCACTCGGCGAAGCTGCCGTCGGCATGCCGCCAGATCGGATTGCGCCAGCGGTGGCCGATGGCCGCGCGCTCGATTACGTACTCCTCGTTGATCTCGATGCCCAGCCCCGGGCCGTTGGGGATCTTCACAAAACCCTGGTCGTAGTCGAACACCTGCGGGTCCTTGATGTAGTCCAGCAGGTCGTTGCTCTCGTTGTAGTGGATGCCCAGGCTCTGCTCCTGGATGAACGCGTTGTAGCACGCGGCGTCCAGTTGCAGGCACGCCGCCAGGGCGATCGGCCCCAGCGGGCAGTGCAGCGCCAGCGCCACGTCGTAGGCCTCGGCCATGTTGGCGATCTTGCGGGTTTCGGTGATGCCGCCAGCGTGGGAGGCGTCCGGCTGGATGATGTCGACGTAGCCTTCGCTGAGCACCCGCTTGAAATCCCAACGGGAAAACAGCCGCTCGCCCAGGGCAATCGGGGTGCTGGTCAGCGGAGCCAATTCCTTGAGGGCTTCGTAGTTTTCGCTGAGCACCGGCTCTTCGATGAACATCAGCTTGTACGGGTCAAGTTCCTTCATCAGCACCTTGGCCATCGGCTTGTGCACGCGGCCATGGAAATCCACGCCGATGCCGACGTTCGGCCCGACCGCATCGCGCACGGCGGCGACGTTGGCCAAGGCCAGGTCGACTTTTTCAAAGGTGTCGAGGAACTGCAGCTCTTCGGTGCCATTCATCTTCACCGCGGTGAAGCCGCGGCCCACGGCCTCTTTCGCGGCGCGGGCGGTGTCCGCCGGCCGGTCACCGCCGATCCACGAATACACGCGGATCTTGTCGCGCACCTGGCCTCCGAGCAAATCGCTGACCGACACGCCCAGGGCCTTGCCCTTGATGTCCCACAACGCCTGGTCGATGCCGGCCAAGGCGCTCATGTGCACCGCTCCACCGCGGTAGAATCCGCCGCGATAGAGCACGGTCCAGATGTCTTCGATGTTGCGTGGGTCTTTGCCGATAAGGTAGTCGGACAATTCTTCAACGGCTGCCGCCACAGTGTGAGCACGGCCCTCGACCACGGGCTCGCCCCAACCGGTGACACCCTCGTCGGTCTCGACCTTGAGGAAGCACCAGCGCGGCGGAACGATGAAGGTGGTCAGTTTGGTGATTTTCATCTTGTTGTCTCTCTTATCGGATGCAGCGCCTGCAGCGCCGGAAAAATCTTCAGTTCAGGGCATTCCACGCGGCCACATAGGCCTTGGCGCGCACCGCGACCTCCTCGGCCGTCAGGCCTGGCTTGAACAGCCCGGAACCGAGGCCAAAGCCCTTGACGCCGGCCTCGACGAACACCGCCATGTTGTCCGGCGTGATCCCGCCCACCGGCACCAGCACAGTCCCGGCCGGCAGCACGGCGAGCCAGGCCTTGACCACCGCCGGGCCCATTTGCTCGGCGGGAAACAGCTTCAGGACATGGGCGCCTTCGGCCAGGGCGGCGAAGGCTTCGGTGGGCGTGGCGACGCCTGGCGACAGGTACAGCCCGGCTGCTTTCGCTGCCCGCAGGACCTTGGCATCGCTGTGGGGCATGACGATCACCTGGCCGCCGGCGGCCTTGACCTGTGCCACCTGTTCCGGCGTGAGCACGGTGCCGGCCCCGATCAGGCAATCGGCGGGCAAGGTGTCGCGCAGGATGCGGATACTTTCGTACGGCTCGGGGGAATTGAGCGGTACTTCGATGACGCGAAATCCAGCGCTGTACAGGACTTCGCCGATGGCTGCCGCCTCTTCGGGACGCAGACCGCGCAGGATCGCGATCAGCCCGTTGTGCGCCAGTGCTTGAGTGAGCATGTCAGACCTCCAGTCAGGGTTAACGCGATGCGGTGGAATCGAGCAGCCCGGCCGCCACGGCCAATTGCCACAAACCACGTTCGGTGGCCTGTTCGGCCAGGGTCACCCGGGTAAAACCGCAGGCGTCGAGCGCTCGTTGATAACGGGCGCAGAGTTGGGAATTGCCGATCAGCACCACCGTTGGCAGGTGGACGCTGTTGCGCCGCTGGCGTTGCACGGCGGCCAGCGCCGTCAATTCGTGGCCGATCAACAGGCCGGAGAGGTAATCGGCCTGGGCACTGCCAGCGAGTTCGCCGGTCAGCCCCAGGCTGCGGGCGCTGAACACCGTGGACAAAGGACCGACCTGACCGTCTGCCGACAGTGCCACCTGCACCCCGCGGTCGAAGGCCACGCCGTCGAACGCCGCGCCACGCTGCTGGGTGCGGCCGAGAATGCTGTGATCGCTGAGCACGGCGAAGATCTCGCCGGTCATGAAGGTGTCGAAATGAACGATGCAGCCGTCGGCCACTTCCACCCACTTCGAATGGCTGCCCGGCAGGCCGATCAGCACGGCTTCGTTCGGCAAGCTGTGCAAGGCGCCGAGCACTTGGGTCTCTTCGCCGCGCATGACGTTCGGCAACCGTGAACGCTGGATCACACCGGGTACGATGTGCACGTCAACGCCACGCAGACTGCGAAGGGTTTGCAGGGAATGTCCGAGATTGGCCACGTTGGCCGGCGTGTCGCAGTAAGGCGCTTCGCGCCAGCCTTGGGCGCTGCCTACCATGCCGCAGGCAATCACGGGCAGGCCTGGCTGGGCGTCGAGCCAATCGCCGCACGCCTCGTCGAAGGCCAGTTCGAACCCGTCGACACACACCTGGCCGGCCACGGTGCGCGGCCCGGCGGGCAACTGCATGATCCCCGACGACAGCGCGCGCTGTTCCAGCACTTCGCCGCCGGCGGCGAGTTTGTAAGCCCGTAGTGAGGTGGTCCCCCAATCGAGCGCGATCAATTGCGCCTGCATCCGCTTCACCTGTTCTGTTTTTTGGCAGTGAGTGAGGCGGACTATAAACCTGGGCACAGAAAAATCTCAATATATAAATAACTCTCCCATATATTGGGATTAAGACCACCCTCCTCCAAACCCATCGCCATCCGCCCGCGACCCTGCTACGTTCTGCGTCGGATGCCTCTACTCTCAGGGAAAACGTAATGGGACAACTGCTGAAGATTCTCGGTCGGACCTCTTCGATCAACGTCAGGAAGGTGCTGTGGACCTGCCAGGAACTGGCCATCGACTACGACCGGGAAGACTGGGGCATCGGCTTCAACTCGACCCAGAACCCGGAATTCCTCGCGCTGAACCCCAACGCCCAGGTGCCGGTGATCATTGACGAGAATGGTGTGCTCTGGGAGTCGAACACCATCTGCCGCTATCTGGTGGGCAAGCACGGGCATAGCGATCTGCTGCCCACCGAGCCGGCCGCCCGGGCGCGGGTCGAACAGTGGATGGATTGGCAGGCCACGGAGCTCAACCCGTCATGGGGTTATCCCTTTTATGCATTGGTGCGCAAGGATCCGGATTGCCAGGACCCGCAGCGCATCGCTGCCGGGGTCAAGGGCTGGAACGAGAAGATGGGCTTGCTGGAGCAGCAGTTGAGCCGTACCGGCGCCTACGTGGCCGGTGCGGATTTTTCCCTAGCCGATGTGCTGATCGGCCTGTCCGTCCACCGCTGGCGCCAGACGCCCATGGAGCGTCCTGACTACCCAGCCGTGGCGGCCTACTGCAAACGCCTGGAGCAACGGCCGGGGTTCGCCGAATACGGCGGGGACGGGTATTCCTGAACCTTTCAGTTGCCCAGGGCGAAATCCCGTAGCACCTTGCCGTCCATGCGGTAGCGCACCCATTCTTCCTGAGGCTGCGCACCCAGGGACTTGTAGAACTCGATGGCCGGAGTGTTCCAGTCCAGGACACTCCATTCGAAACGGCCGCAATCGTTGTCACAGGCGATCTTCGCCAGATGCCGCAACAGCGTCTTGCCCGCCCCGCCGCCGCGCTGGTCGGGGGTGATGTACAAGTCCTCCAGGTACAGGCAATTGCTGCCCAGCCAGGTGGAATAGCTGAAGAAAAACACCGCGAAACCGATCGGCACGCCATCGCGCAGACAGATCAAACCGTGGGCAGTCGCGCCTTCGCTGAACAGGCTGCGCTCGATGTCGGCCACACTGGCGATGACTTCGTGACGGGCCTTTTCGTAATCGGCCAATTCGGTGATGAAAGCAAGGATTTGCGGCGCATCGCTGGGTTGCGCGGGACGGATCTCGATCGACATGGACAGGCCTTGTAGCCAATTGAAAACGCCATACTAAGCCGCTACGTCGCGCTCGTCACGGGCAGCGTCCAGCTTCTGGCAGATAGACAGGCGGTTTTCCAATGCGCCATTCGTCGCCCTCCAGGCACCAACCTCGAACCGCCAAGGCCCAAGATCAGGCAAGCATTCAAAAAAATGGAGGCGACACCATGATCACTTCAAGGCTGACTGCATTTACCCTTGCCACGCTGCTGTCCTCGGCGGCGTTCGCGGCGACCACTTCCGGCACCGGGCCGACCGACCCCGTGCAGGCGCCCAACTCCCCGGCCACCCAAGGGCTGCCCAAGTTGAACACCGACGGAACCGGCGGCGGCACCTTGAACAATGGTCAGCCACCGGCCACCGGCACCGACCCGCGCGTGCAGGGCAATGACATGGGTCGTCAGGGCGGGATGAATACCCCGGACGCCACCGCCCCCGACAACGCCGGGACCGGCGTGGGCTCGAAAACCACCACCGGCGGTTCGGGTTCCGAAGGCGGCGGCGCCAGCCAGTAAGCGCGGCTCACACACCGGAGGAGGAAGGTCCCATGCCTCGTGGAAGCAAAGACAAGTACACCGCCGAGCAAAAGCGCAAGGCCGAGCACATCGAGGAAAGCTACGAGAAGAAAGGCTTGTCCGAAGAGAAGGCCGAGGCCCGGGCCTGGGCGACGGTGAACAAGCAATCGGGTGGTGGCGAACGCGCCGGCGGTTCGGGGAAGGACAAGCCGACGGCGCAGAAGAAAACCGATCGCAAGGAATCCGCCCGTCGCGCCGCCAAGACCCGTGAAGGGCATCCGCGCTCCAGCAAGGCCTCCCACCAGACACAAACGGTGGACAGCCTGATGAAGCAAGCCCGGGCGAAGAACATCCCCGGGCGTTCGAAGATGCGCAAGCAGGAACTGGTCGAGGCGTTGCGCAAGGCAGGGTAATGCCGGCGCCTGACGTACCGCTATCGCGAGCAGGCTTGCTCCCACAGTGGATTGGCGGTGTATCCAGTTCTGCAACCTACGCAAAAACCCTGTGGGAGCGAGCCTTGCTCGCGATAGCGGTGGGTCAGGCAACAACGATGTTGGATGTACCGCCGCCTTCGCGGGCAAGCCCGCTCCCACAGTGGATTGGCGGTGTACGCCAATCCTTTGGCAGGGTTAGCGCTGTTTCAAGCGGTCGATCACCACCGCCAGCAACAGGATCGAGCCGCGGATGACGTATTGGTAGAAGGTGTCGATGTTCTTCAGGTTCATCGCGTTTTCGATGATCGCCAGGATCAGCACGCCGGCAATCACGTGGCGGATCATGCCGATACCACCGCTGAGCGACACTCCACCCAAGACGCAGGCCGAGATCACGGTCAGCTCGAAGCCCTGGCCGATCATCGGTTGCCCCGAGGTCATGCGCGAGGCCAGGATGACCCCGGCCAGGGCGCCGATCACACCGTGCACGGCGAAGATGATGATCTTGGTGCGATCAACGTTCACCCCCGCCAACAACGCCGCTTCCTGGTTGCCACCGATGGCCATGGTGTTGCGCCCATAAGTGGTGTAGTTCAGCAACCAACCGAAGAACAGGAAGCAGGCAATGGTGATCAGGATCGGCACCGGCACGCCGAACAACTGGCCGTTGCCGTACACGAAGAACGCTTCCTGGGACACGCCCACCGCTTTGCCGTTGGCAAAGATATAGGCCAGGCCGCGGACGATCTGCATCGTCGCCAGCGTGGTGATCAACGCATTGACCCGCAGCTTGGCGATGACGATGCCGTTGATCAGGCCGACGATCAGCCCCATCACCAGCGCCGCGCTGACGCCCAGCAACACGCTGTTGGTGTCGCGCATCACCACTGCCGCGACCACGCCGGCACAGGCAATCACCGAGCCGACCGACAAGTCGAAATGCCCGGACGCCAGGCAATACAACATGGTGCAGGCGGCGATGCCGGTGGTGGAAATCGCCAGGCCCAGGCCGCGCATGTTCAAAGGCGACAGGAAGTTGTCGATCAACAGCGTGCAGAGCACGAAGACCCCGATGGCCGCCAGCAACATGGCCCAATCGTCGAGAAAACGCCGCATATCCAGGGGTTTGCGCGCCGTTGGCAGTGCATTGTTTTGAATGGTCATGATTACCTCTCAGTTCGCCGCGTCGGCAACGCGTTGGCGTGGCAGCGCCAGTTGCAGCAGGTTGGATTCATTGGCCTGGTCGCGCGGCAGCTCGCCGCGCATGGCCCCTTCGCAGAACACCAGGATCCGGTCGGAAATGCCCATCACTTCCATCAGGTCGCTGGACACCACGATCACCGCGATGCCGTCGGCCGCCAGGTTGTGGATAATCTGGTAGATCTCGGCCTTGGCGCCGATGTCGATGCCGCGGGTCGGCTCGTCCAGCAACAACACCTTCATCGGCATCGACAGCCACCGACCGAGGATCGCCTTCTGCTGGTTGCCACCGGACAGGTACATGATTTTCTGCCCCGCCGTCGGGGTTTTCACTTTCAACGCCTTGATCTGTTTGTCGGCGTTGCCCCGCTCCCAATCGCCGCGCAACAGGCACCCCAGGGTGGAATGGGCGCTGCGGGCGCTGATGTTGATGTTCTCGCCCACGCTCGCCAGGGGCATGATGCCTTCCTTCTTGCGGTCCTCCGGGCAAAGCAGCACGCCGGCACCGATGGCATCCCGGGGCGAACGCAGCGTCAGTTCCTGGCCATGCAGGACCAGGCGCCCTTCGGTCTGGCGCTCCAGACCGCTGAGCAGGCGCAGCAGCTCGGTCCGACCGGCCCCCACCAACCCGAACAGCCCAAGAATCTCGCCCTTGTGCACCTGGAAACTCACCGGTTCGCGCAGCCCCGGCCCGAGCAGGCGCTCGACCCGCAACGCCACCTCACCGCGCTCGCGCGCGCGATAATCGTAGATGTCCTGGATATCGCGACCGACCATGCAGGTGACCAACTGGTCGTGGGTCAGCTCGCTCATGTTCTCGAAGGTGCGCACGTAGCGACCGTCCTTGAACACCGTCACCGCATTGCAGATGCGGAACACCTCTTCCATGCGGTGGCTGACGTACAGCACC
This sequence comes from Pseudomonas sp. P97.38, assembly GCF_001269745.1. Taxonomy (NCBI): domain Bacteria; kingdom Pseudomonadati; phylum Pseudomonadota; class Gammaproteobacteria; order Pseudomonadales; family Pseudomonadaceae; genus Pseudomonas; species Pseudomonas sp. P97.38. The sequence goes on along the minus strand of NZ_LHVJ01000014.1, from coordinate 311,082 downwards.
ACTTTGCCCTCGTCCCGCAGGCGCGCGATGATCGCCATCAACCGATCGATCTCCCGCGCCGAGAGGCTACTGGTGGGTTCGTCGAAGGCGATGACATGGGCGCCACGGGACAGCGCCTTGGCGATTTCCACCAATTGGCGCTGGCCGAGGGACAGGCGGCCGACCTTTTCGTGCGGGTCGATTTCGTCGGCCAGGCCCTTGAGCAGGTTCAGCGCCTGCTGGCGCAACAACCCACGATTGACCAGGCCGAAGCGAGCCGGCAGATGGCCGAGGAACAGGTTCTCGGCGACGGTCATTTCCGGCACCAGGTGCAACTCCTGGTGGATCACCGCCACGCCGCTGGCGATGCTGTCGGCGGTGGATTTGAAGGCCATCGTCTGCTCGCCGATCTGCAGTTCGCCGCTGCTCGGGATGTAGGCGCCGCCGAGGATCTTCAGCAACGTGGACTTGCCCGCGCCGTTCTCGCCCATCAAGGCATGGACCTGGCCCGGATGCGCGACGAAACTGATGTTGGCCAGCGCCTGCACGCCGGGAAAGGATTTGCCGATCCCGTTGAACCGCAAGCTGCCGCCGATATTGTGTTGTTGTGTCGCTGTTTGCGCTTGCATAACCACCTCGAACTCACAGAGATCAAGCGGCCCCGTTGCCAGGGCCACTCTTGAATCAACCGACCGTCAGTTCCACAGGCCGATTTTTTCCAGCTCCTGCTTGAAGTTCTCGCGGGTGATCAGCGTCACCTCGTCCATTGCGGTGTACTTCGGCGGTTCCTTGCCGGTGGTGATCCACTCGTACATCATCTCGGCGGTCTTGTAGCCTTCGATGTGCGGGCTTGGCAGCATCGACCCAAAGAAGCCGCTGTCGGGTTTCTTCAGCTCGCCAATGGCGTCGGTGCCGTTGATGCCGATCCCGATCACGTTCGCCGCCTTGAAGCCGGCACTTTCGGTGGCGCGCACGCCGCCCAGCACGGTATTGTCGTTCATGCCGCCGATGATCAGGTTTTTCGCGCCGCTGGGCAGTTTCACCAGGGCGGAGTTGGTGGAGTCCATGCTGCCCGGTACATCGAGGGTCTTGAGCGCCGAATAAAGGATATGGTCTTGCGGCATCCCGGCCTTCTTCAAGGCATCGACCGAACCGTCGGTGCGCTTCTTACCGGTGTCCAGCTCGTTGAAGGTGTTGATCACCGCGTAGGTGTCCTTCCAGTCCCAGTTACGTTTTTTCGCTTCGGCAGCCATGGCGGCGCCCTGCTTCTGGCCCACTTCGAACGCGGCCATGCCCAGGTACGGGACGTCTTCCATGAACTTGCCGCTGGCGTCGACGAAACGGTCGTCGACGGCAATGACCTTGAGGTCGTTGAGCTTGGCCTTGGCCATGATGGCCGGGCCGAGGGACACGTCCGGCGGGCAGATCACGAAACCCTTGGCGCCGTTGGCGGCCAGGCTGTCGATCGCCGAGAGGGTTTTCTCGCCGTCGGGCACGGCGATCTTGATCAATTCGAAGCCTTTATCCTTGCTCGCTTTCTCGGCGAACGCCCATTCGGTCTGGAACCAAGGCTCCTCGGCCTGCTTGACCAGGAAACCGATTTTCACGGGATCAGCCGCCAGCAAGCTGCTGCTGAGGCTGACCGCGGTAACCGCCAGGGCGGCGCGGCACAGGGAACGGATCCCACGACGATGCTTCATAGTTGACTCCTTGTTTTTTTTATTGAAAGCCAGACGTCCAGGGCCCTGCTCCACCGTGGGTGAAAAAACGCAGGCTGGGCGGTTACAGCACGTTGCTACACAGCATAGGCCTAAATAGTCATATCGTATGATGATTGAATGACAGGCGAAGTTTCACCCTGTCATCCAGGTTCGTTCAGTCGTGATACATGACCGAACGCCCACCATCGATGGTGATGCATGAGGCATTGATAAAAGGTGCTTCATCGCTGGCCAGGAACACCGCCGTCATGGCCACTTCGATCGGTTGCCCGATACGCCGCGGCGGGTGCAGGTCCAGTGCTCGCTGGCGTTCGGCATGGGGATCGGCAAAGCCGTTCCAGTAGTCGACGTTCAGTTGAGTTTCGATATACCCCGGGGCGATGGCGTTCACGCGCACCCCCTTGGGTGCGTATTCGATGCCCAGGGCGCGGGTCAGGCCCAGCAGGCCGTGCTTGGCCACCGGGTATGGGAAACAGCCGGGAATGATGTGGGACGAATGGGTCGAGGCGATGTTGATGATGCTGCCAACGCCCTGCTCGATCATCTGCGGCAACACCGCCTTGCAGCCGTACCAGGCGCCATCCAGGTCGATGGCGAAACAGCGCCGCCAGTCTTGCTCGGTCATTTCCAACGGGTCGCGGAAGACGTTGACGCCGGCGCAGTTCACCAGCACATCGATGCGACCGTGCAGTTCGACAGCCCGGCGGGCCATGGCGTCCAGGTCCTGCGGGGTCGACACGTCGGCTTTCATGGCGTGGACATCCGCCCCGCGTTCACGCCAGAGCGCGGCCACCTGCTCGACCTTCTGCGCCTGGATGTCGCTGATCACCAACCGTGCCTGTTGCGACGCGAACGCGGCGACGATCGCCTCGCCAATCCCCTGGGCCGCGCCGGTGAGCAACACGACCTTGCCCTTCAGGCGCTCGCCCTTGGGCGGCTCCGGCACGGGCGGCAGGCAAAGCGCATCAGCCATGGATCAAATCTCCTGTTTCCAGGCATGACGAAAACCGGGCATCCACGGATGACCGGTCCAGAGGCGCTTGGAAAAACACTGGCTCGCGTACGCCACCGGGGCGCACGGGGGAGGATCGTTGCATCACTTCACCTGTCTTGTTTTTTTAGTGTGAGTGCGTCTTGCTGATGGAGCCGACTATAAACCCGGCCGGCCAACAATCTCAATATATATATTTACATCCCATATTTTGGGATTTAACCAGCAAACCTCGTGCACGCTATCCCTGGCACATCGACCCGCATCGACAGCACGGCACCATCCAACGGGTGGCCCAGTGGACTTGCCGCACTGGTGATGTACAGCGTCTTGAGGTCTTCGCCGCCGAACACACAACTGGTCGGGCGGCTGACGGGCAACTCGATCACCTGGTCGACATGGCCGTCCGGGTGCAAGCGCAGCAGGCAACTGCCATCCCAGCGCGCGTTCCAGATGTAGCCACGGGCGTCCATTGCCGAACCATCGGGCCCGCCTCGCGGGTGAGGGCCGAACCAGACCTCGGGCGGCGCCAGGTGACCTTCAGGGTAGATAAAGTGCCGATACAGCGTGCCGTCGAGGCTGTCGCCGAAGTACACCGTGGTGCCGTCGGGGCTCCACAGCAGCGTATTGGGAATGCCCAGCCCGCGTAACAGCGGCATCACCCGGCCGTCGCCGCCGACGCGAAACAACCCGCCGGAACGTCGTTCGATGGGCAAGTCTTCGCCGGCGTCACCGATGTTGTTCTGCATGGTGCCGAGCCAGAGTTGGCCCTGGGCGTCGCAGCGGGCCTCATTGGGGCGGTTGCCGGGCTGGGGATCGGCCATGCACAGCAGCGTCAGGCGCGGTTCCAGCCCCGGCGAGTCGAGGTCCAGCCGATAGACACCGCTGCTCAGGGTCACCAACGCATCGCCACTCTGGGTCGGGATAAAGGCCGAGACATGCTCGGGCATCTGCCAGATCTGCACATTGGCGCCGATCAACCGCAGCGCCTGCTTGCCGGCGATGTCGACCCAGTACAGCGCCTGGGTCGGTTCATCCCAGAAGGGCCCTTCGCCCAGTTGCGCACGGTGTTCCGTCACAGCCTTGCACTTCATTGAAATCTCCTGTTCCCGATGGGTCCCGCGGTCTCCGTGCGACCGGCCATGACATTGGGGTAAAAGCGTTTGATCGCCAGGTCGGCGTTATCGATCAGGGTCATGCAGGCCCACACGCCTCGCGCCGCGTCACGGGCGGCGATGGCTTCGGCGATGTCCTTATGGATGGGTAATGTGCGCCGCAGTTCATCCGGGTCGGCGGCCGACACCTCGAACGACACGGCCAGCAACGCCCCGAGGGCCGGGACCATTTGTTCGATGAACTGATTATGGCTGGCGGCGAGGATGCACTCGTGGAAGAACTGGTCGGCACGGTTGTAATCGGTGCCGCTGTCCACCGCCCGTTCCAGGGCATGGTAGGCCAGGCGAATCGCCGTGACCTGGTCGGCCGTGGCGCGCTCGCAGGCCCAGCGGACCGCCATTGGCTCGATGGTACGACGCAGGTCCAGCAGGTCATCGACAAAGTTTTCCGGCAGGCCGCTGCGCGACAACCAGCCGACCACCTGCGGGTCGAACAGGTTCCAGCGGCGCACCGGCAATACCCGGGTGCCGACTTTCGGCCCGACCTCCAGCATGCCTTTGGCCACCAGGGTCTTGATCGCCTCGCGAATCACCGTGCGGCTGACGCCCAGCTGTTCGCCCAGATCCGCTTCGACCTTGATGGTTTGCCCAGGCTTAACCTGGCCGGCGGCTATCCAGCCACCCAACCAATCAACGGTCGATGCATGAAAACTGCTGGACATGGAGACCCCGTGGGCTGTTCTTGTGGTGGCCCACGCTAATCATCATATGATTGGGTGTCAATGCGAATCTTGCACAAAACAATGTGGGAGCGGGCTTGCCCGCGAAGGCGGTAGATCGGCAAACATTGATTTGACTGACTTATCGCCTTCGCGAGCAAGCCCGCTCCCACAGGATCTAAGGCTCCAGGCCTATCGGGTAGAACTCGCCACCACTCCACACACCCAGCCAGCGCTGCCCATCCATCTCACGACTGACCGCCAATTCCACCAGTTGGTAAAACACATTGCGGTGGATCAGCGCTTCGAGATTACTGCGTACATGGACGTAGGGCGCAGGTTCCTGGGTTTGAGGATCGATCACCACCCGCATCGGATGCTCGGGGCCAGCTTCGGAGGTTTCCTCGACATTGGTGGTAAAACGCAGGAGCTGCCCTTCCCCCTCGCCTTCGACGTCCAGGGTCACGGCCACGAACGGCGCGTCGTCGACCTGGATGCCGACTTTTTCCACAGGGGTGATCAGGAAATAATCATCGCCGTCGCGGCGGATGATGGTAGAGAACAGTTTGACCATCGGCTTGCGCCCGATGGGTGTACCCAGGTAGTACCAGGTGCCGTCCCGGGCGATGCGCATGTCGATGTCGCCGCAAAAGTCGGGGTTCCACAAGTGGACCGGCGGCAGGCCTTTGGTCTTGGGGATCTGCCCCAGCAGGTGATTGGCTTTTTGCGGTCCGCTCATGGTGACTCCTAATGGTTACTCGTCGCTCATCCCCAGCAGGCTGCGGGCATACTCACGCAACGGCGCGGCGATGAGGTCTTGGGGCTGTTTGTCGTGCAACGTCAGTAAACCGCCACGACTCTTGATACGTGCAGTATCAATCAAATACTGGGTGCTGGTCTCGATCAACATGATCTGAATCACGCTGGTGTCGACCCCCAGGCGATCCACCGCTTCCTCGTCCGCCCATTCATCGGTGTTGCCGATGCGGTTATCCGCCTTGGCGAAACGGGTGTACAGCAAGTAGTGAGCACCGGCGGCACGGGCTTCGCCCATGGCCTGGTCAAGGCCTTCGGGGGCGCGGGCGCGACGAACCATGGGGAAGTATTCGATGAAGCCGTTGAAGGCTTCCTCGGCCACCACGTTGGGCCGCGGATAAGCGCCACCCGGCGGAGCGAAGGCCCCCTGGGCGATGAAGATGAACGAGTCAGGCTGAATACGCAGGTTGTTCACCCGACGGCTGTCGCTGTGGTCCAGCAGGCCGGCATCACTCATGTGATAACGAACGCCCTCTCCCATGTCGCTGACATTCATGCAACCGCCAAGCGCCAAAACGGCCAGCAGCAAAACCAGGCTACGCATCCTACCCTCCAAGAACCGGTGTCGGAAAACCGGCGAATGGCCGTGGGATGCAGCTTTTGCGCCAGCTCAGGAACTTGTCGGAATTTCAGTCTCGGATAGCCGTGGCGACGGAGCTTGCTCCCGATCGGCTGCGAAGCAGTCGTAAGACTTCAGACCGAAGAGGGCTGCTGCGCAGCCCAGCGGGAGCAAGCTCCCCCGCCACAACGGCCGTCAGCCACCGATGATTTTCATGATGGTTGCACCGCCGGAAAACGCGACTTCCTGCTTGTCCCCCAGCGCCTTGACCAACAATCGCTGGAGCGCCGGCAACGCCTGGTGACGGGGTTTGTCCAGCAGGTCGCCGACAAAGTGCCGATTGCTCGACGACAGGCAGCCGTGCAGCCAACCCGTTGACGACAACCGCAGCCGCGAGCAGGTACGGCAAAACGGCACGCTTTCGTTGGCAATTACGCCGAAATACCCCAGCCCCGGGATCTCGTAGCGCACCGCCGTGGCGTCCACGGGCGCGTTGGCCTGCAGGTATTCGTACTGGTCGCCGATCAGGCTGAGCAGTTGCTGGAGGCTGACGAACTGCTGCAAGAATGCATTCGAGTCGCTGGCCAGGTGCCCCATGCGCATCAGCTCGATGAACCGCAGTTCATAGCCGCGCGCCAGGCAGTATTCGAGCAACGGCATCACCTGGTCCAGGTTCTGCCCGCGCAACGGCACCATGTTGACTTTGATTTTCATCCCAGCGGCCCGGGCCTGCTCCATGCCATCGAGCACGGTCGCCAGATCACCGCCCCGGGCGATGCTGCGAAACGCCGCGGGATCGAGGGTATCGAGGGAAACGTTGATGCGGCGAATCCCGGCGTCGACCAGCAAGGGCAGCTTTTTCGCCAGCAACTGGCCATTGGTGGTCAGGCTGATGTCTTCCAGGCCCATCTGCCCCACCGCGGCCATGAACCGCTCGAGCTTCGGACTGACCAGCGGCTCACCGCCGGTAATGCGCAGCCGCTCGATGCCGGCGGCCTCGATCAGGTAGGCCACGCCCCGCGCCATCGCGTCGGCCGACAGTTCATCCTGCGCAGCCACCAGCCGCTTGCCGTCAGGCACGCAGTAGGTACAGGCGTAATTGCAGGCTGAAGTCAGGCTGATCCGCAGATTGCGGAAACGCCTGCCTTGACGGTCAACGATCATGGATCACTCCGGCGAAAGGATAATGGGGCTGATAAAACTTGACCTAGAAATCAAGTCTGCGCAAGGCCCATGCCTGAGTATATTCCTGGGGCACTGCGCCATGTAAGCGGGCATGGCGCAATCAGGCAGCTGAATGTCAGTTGCTCGGCACGTCCGTATCGCGCTTGCGCTTGTTGCCCATGCGCACGCCGATGTCCATCAGGAACTGGAAGAAGCCTTCCTGATCTTCCAGCACGTTGCTCCAGAACGGCGAGTGATACAGCGCCACCGCGCCATGCACCAGCGCCCAGGCCGCGCAGTAGTGAAAATAAGGCGGCACGTCTTCAAGCTTGCCTTCAGTGATCCGACCCTTGATCAACAACGTCAGGCGCTCGAAGTTCGAGGCACGGATCTTGTGCAACTCCTCGACCATTTCCGGTACCTGGTTGCCCTTGACCACCTTCTCTTCCAGGCGATCAAACAGGCGGTAGCGCTGCGGGTCGCGCATGCGGAACTCGAAGTAGGCCCGCGACAGCGCTTCCTTGTCCTTGTCCACATCGGCCGAATGCAGCAGCTCGTTCAAATCGCGCTCGTAGTCAAGCATCAGGCGCAGGTAGATCTCCGCCTTGGATTTGAAATGTTTATAGATCGTGCCTTTGCCGATACCCACGGCATCCGCAATCATCTCGACGGTGACACTGTCTTCACCCTGGTCGAGGAACAACTTGAGCGCGGTGTCGAGAATTTCCTGCTCGCGGCGGCGAAACTCACGGACCTTACGGGGTTCTTTGTGCATAAGAAAAAGGTCTGAAGGGTCAAAATTCGAAGCCGGGTATTATGCCTAACTTACGCAAAAATGCACGGATCATCCGTTGACGGCCGTAGTTCTTCAGAAAACCGTGCATCCCCCGCTTCCCGGGATCAAGCTTCATAGGCTCTACCTCCCAGGCCGCAGCCACAGTGAGAACCTATCCGAAGCGAGCGTATTCCAAATTTGTTTAAAAACCGTCCGGGCCCGACTGGACGCGTCGGCATAGTGATCAATACTTCAACTGTCGGCGCGACATCTCCCCCAAGTGACGCGCTGATAAAGGTACCAAAGGACCGCGTGCCTTTGTTTTACTCCTAATGGTCTTAACCCGGATTCACCCCCCAGAACCCGGGTTTTTTTTGCATGAAATTCAGGCCTGCGCCGCGCGGACGTGGGCCAGTGGAAACAATTTCTTAAAGTTCTCGGTGGTCTGCTCGGCGAAACGCTCATACGTCTCGCCGCGCAGCATCGCCAGGAACTCCGCCACTTCCCGCACGTATTGCGGCAGGTTGGGCTTGCCGCGATAGGGAATCGGCGCCAGGTAAGGCGCATCGGTTTCCACCAGCAACCGATCGGCCGGCACCTTGCTGGCCACGTCGCGCAGGGCGTCGGCATTGCGAAACGTGACGATCCCGGACAAGGAGATGTAATAGCCCATGTCCAGCGCAGCCCTGGCCATGTCCCAGTCTTCGGTGAAACAGTGCAGCACACCGGCCTGGGGCAGCGCAGCCTCGCGCAGCAAGGCCAGGGTATCGGCCCGGGCACCTCGGGTGTGGATGATCACCGGCTTGCCGGTCTGCCGAGCCGCGTCCAGGTGCAGGCGGAACGATGCCTGCTGGACTTCGGCGGCTTCGGGCTCGTAGTGGTAGTCCAGGCCGGTCTCGCCAATGGCCACCACCCGAGGATGATCGAGCTCACGCAGCAGCCAGTCGAGCGCAGGGGCGGCGTCAGGCTGGACATCCAACGGGTGGACTCCGACCGAACAATCGACATCGGCATAACGCTCGGCCAGCGCCTTGACGTCGGCGGCGTTGTCGGCGCTGACGCCGATGCACAGGAAATGACCAACACCTCGCTGGCGGGCGGCGTCCAGTGCGGCATCCAGGGAGCCATCATGGGCGGCGAGGTCGAGGCGGTCGAGGTGACAATGGGAATCTACAAGCATAAAGGGCTGGGCTACATCGTATGGGTAGGACGGTCGGACTTCAGGGAGCCGGCCAAGTGGGTTTCGATCTGGTTGCGGGCGCTATTGTCGCCATCGCTGAACTGCACGCCAACACCGGCGGCGCGATTGCCCTGGGCGCCCTTGGGCGTCATCCAGATCACCTTGCCGGCGACCGGGATTTTTTCCGCTTCATCCATCAGGCTCAGCAGCATGAACACCTCGTCGCCCAAGCGATAATGCTTGTTGGTGGGAATGAACAGGCCGCCGTTCTTGATGAAGGGCATGTAGGCCGCGTAGAGCACCGACTTGTCCTTGATGGTCAGGGACAGGATGCCATTGCGTGGGCCAGGACTGACAGGTTCGTTCATGCTGATCTCCGCTGCGATTGAGCTCAGTCTAGGCGGTGTCTGTCAGTTGCGACCAGGCAAACTCGCCCACTGCACCAACAGCGCTTCGAGCAACAGTACCCGATTGAGGTTCGCCTTGCTCAGCACCTTCTGACGTTGGGCAAGTATCCAGTCCTGAATGTTCAAGATTTTGTCCTGGCTGCTTTTTTGCGCCAGGTACTGGATCACCTTGCGCATGTCCGCCAGCCCCAGGCCGGCCTCGTCTTCGGTGAGCTGGTAGCGCAGGACCAGGCTCGACCAGTCGCAGAACCAGTCGAACAGCAGGAGCAACGGTATGGCGTTCCAGCCTTCGGCCAGTTGCGTGGGCGATTGCTGTTGCTTGAGCAGTTTCTTGACCCCGTCCACCACCAGCGCTCGCTGCTCGCGCACGCCCTGGGCCTGGAGGCTGGCCGCCGCCAGGGGCGAGCCGGCCGCGAGGGTCAGCAACTCGGCACGCTCCTCGTCGGTGTTGTCGGGCAGGGCCTGGGCCAGCCATTGCAAGCTCATCGCCGGGCTTGGCAGCGGGCAGGCCTGTTGCACGCAACGGCTCTTGATGGTGGGCAGCAAACGGCTAGGCTGGTGGCTGACCAGCAACAGCACGGTGTCGCCGGAAGGCTCCTCCAGGCTCTTGAGCAGGGCGTTGGCGGCATTGATGTTCATCGACTCGACCGGCTCGATCAGCACCACCTTGCGCCCGCCCATCTGCGAGGTCTGGACCACGAAACTGACCAGGTCGCGAACCTGGTCGACCTTGATCGCCTTGTCCGCCTCTTCCGGCTCCAGCACGTAATTGTCCGGATGGCTGCCGGCCTTGAGCAGCAGGCAGGATTTGCACTCGCCACACGCGTTCGAGGCCGTCGGGCGCTGGCACAGCAAGCTCGCCATCAGGCGCTCGGCCAATGCCCGCTTGCCGATCCCGACCGGGCCGTGCAACAGATAGGCGTGGGCATGCTGGGCACGACCGGCCAGTTGCTGCCAGAGCCCGTCTTGCCAGGGATAGGCTTCAGCCACGGGCGCGCTCCAGCAAACCTGGCAACAACGCGTCCAGGGACTGCTGGACCTGGGCCAGCGGCTGAGCGGCGTCGATCAACAGGTAGCGCGCCGGATCGGCCTTGGCACGGCCCAGGAAGGCGTTGCGCACCGCATTGAAGAAGGCCTGGCCTTCCAGCTCGAAGCGATCCAGTCGGCCACGGGCGCTGGCGCGGGCCAGGCCGATTTCCACCGGCAGGTCGAACACCAGGGTCAGGTCCGGCCGCAAGTCGCCCTGGACGAAGGTTTCCAGTGCGCCAATCCGCTCCAGGGACAAGCCCCGGCCGCCGCCCTGGTAGGCATAGGTCGAATCGGTGAAGCGGTCGCACAGCACCACCGCGCCACGGGCCAGCGCCGGGCGTATCACTTCGGCCAGGTGTTGCGCGCGTGCGGCAAACACCAGCAACAGCTCGGTGTCCGGGTTCATGACTTCTTCGATCGGCGCCAACAGCACTTCGCGAATCCGCTCGGCCAAAGGCGTACCGCCCGGCTCACGGGTCAACACCACTTCGATGCCAGCGGCCCGCAGGCGCTCGGCCAGGTAGTCGCGGTTGGTACTCTTGCCGGCGCCTTCCGGGCCTTCCAGCGTAATAAACAAGCCAGTCACGGGCAGTCCTTAATCAGAGTCATTGCGGGCTCGGCGGCTCGCTGGCATCCGGCTCGGGGGCCGGTTGCTGCGCCGGCACCTGGGGCACGGCTTCAGGTTGCGTGTCGGGCGAGGCCGCCGGAATCGGGGCCGGCCCGTCCGGCGCGGTCGGGGCCGGGCTGGAACGGTAATCGGCACGGCGCTTGAGCTGGAACTCGCGCACAGCGTTGTTATGCGACTCCAGGTCGTCGGAGAACACATGGCTGCCGTCGCCTCGGGCGACGAAGTAGAGGCTGTCGCCCGGTGTCGGGTTCAACGCCGCATGAATCGCTTCGCGGCCCACCATCGCAATCGGCGTGGGCGGCAAGCCCGGAATCAGATAGGTGTTGTACGGGTTTTCTTCCTTGAGGTGGGCACGGGTGAGCTTGCCGGTGTAGCGCTCGCCCAGGCCGTAGATGACCGTGGGATCGGTTTGCAGCAACATGCCCAGGCGCATGCGCCGTACGAATACGCCGGCGATCTGGCCGCGTTCCTGGGGCACCCCGGTTTCCTTCTCCACCAGCGACGCCATGATCAGCGCCTGATAGGGCTGGGTGTAAGGCACATCGGCGGCACGCTGGGCCCACTCCTTGGCAAGCACGTCTTCCAGCCGATCATAGGCTTTGGCCAACAGCTCGACATCCGAGGTACCGCGCACGAAGCGATAAGTGTCGGGGAAGAACCGCCCCTCGGGGAACACGCCGGGATGCCCGAGGCGCTCCATGACCTGGCTGTCACTCAGCCCGGCAAGGGTCTGCTGCAGTTTGTCGGTCTTGGCCAGCGCTGCACGCACCTGGCGGAAATTCCAGCCTTCCACGAAGGTCACGCCGTACTGCACCACTTCGCCGCGCTTCCAGACACTGATCAGGCCTTCCATGGTCATGCCCGGCACCATCCGGTACTCACCGGAGTGCAATGGCTGGTCGGCCAGGTTGAAGCGCCAGTAGATGCGCAGCCAGAAAGCGTCCCTGATCAGGCCGTCGGCCTCCAGGCGCTTGAGGGTTCCGGTCGGGGTGGTCCCGTTGGGTACGTCCAGCATTTCTTCCTGGGTGATGTTCAGCGGCTGTTGCAGCGCCGAATGAATCTTCCAGGCAGAAACGCCCATCAGCAGCCCTGCCAGAACCAGTCCGGTCTCCAGCAGCAGCAAGAATTTACGTCTCACGAATCAGGCATCCAATAACGCGCGGGCAAGGGTCTGCAGTTTACGGGTGAGCGGCCCAACCGACCAGCGTGCCGAACCACATGCGCGCACGGGCCACACGCCATAGACGCTGTTGCAGACAAACACTTCATCGGCCTGGTGCAGTTGTTCGAGGGGAATATCGGTGATGCAGGTGACAATGCCCAGGGACTCGGCTTGAGACAATAATTCCGCGCGCATCACCCCGGCCACGCCGCAGCGGCTCAGGTCAGCGGTGATCAATGCGCCATCGCGCACCAGGAACAGGTTGCTGAACACCCCTTCGATCACTCGCCCGGACGCATCCAGCATGAGGCCTTCGGCGTACTGTGCATCGGTCCATTCGGCCCGGGCCAGCACCTGCTCCAGGCGATTGAGGTGCTTGAGGCCGGCGAGCAAGGGCTGCTCGGACAAGCGCACGGTACAAGGAAACAGATGCACGCCTTGTTCGGCATGGGCGGCAGGATAAGCCGGCGGCGGGTTGCCCTGCAGGATTCGCCGTACCGGGGCGGATGGGTCCGCCGCATAACCGCGCAGGCTGTCGCCGCGGGTCACGATCAACTTCAGCACGCCGTCACCCAGCCCTAGGGCGTAGGCCTCCAGCTCGGTGCGCAGCGCCACCGGGTCAACCTTCAGCGCCAGCCGCCGGCAGCCATTTTCCAGGCGTTGCAGGTGGCGCGCCAGCAGCACCGGTTGGCCACCGCGCACGGCGATGGTCTCAAACACCCCATCGCCATAAGCCAGGCCGCGATCTTTCAGCGACAGGACGTCGGCCGGCAGACCGTCGACCCAGCTCTCCATCAACCGGCGAACCGGCGGAACACCAGCGAACCGTTGGTCCCGCCGAAGCCGAAGGAGTTGGACAACACCACGTCGATGTCCATGCCGCGGGCCGTGTGCGGCACGAAGTCCAGGTCGCAGCCTTCGTCCGGCTCGTCCAGGTTGATGGTCGGCGGCGCCACCTGGCTGTTGATTGCCAGCACACTGAAGATCGCTTCAACCGCCCCTGCCGCACCCAGCAGGTGACCGGTCATGGACTTGGTCGAACTGACCGCCAGCTTGTAGGCGTGATCGCCGAACACCGTCTTGATCGCCTGCGCCTCGGCCAGGTCGCCGGCCGGGGTCGAGGTGCCGTGGGCGTTGATGTACTGCACCTGGTCGCCATTGATCTTCGCGTCACGCAGGGCATTGGCGATGCAGCGGGCTGCACCGGCGCCATCGGCGGGTGGCGACGTCATGTGGTAGGCGTCGCCGCTGGTGCCAAAGCCGATCAGTTCGGCATAGATGGTCGCGCCACGCGCCTTGGCGTGCTCCAGCTCCTCAAGCACCAGCGCACCGGCACCGTCGGACAACACGAAACCATCGCGGCCCTTATCCCACGGCCGGCTCGCGCGGGTCGGCTCGTCGTTGCGGGTCGACAACGCACGGGACGCGCCGAAGCCGCCCATGCCCAGGCCACAGGCCGCCATCTCGGCGCCGCCGGCAATCATCACGTCGGCTTCGTCGTACATGATGTTGCGCGCGGCCATGCCGATGCAGTGAGTACCGGTGGTGCACGCCGTGGCGATGGCGTAGTTGGGTCCCTGTGCGCCCAGGTGAATGGACAGGAAACCGGAAATCATATTGATGATCGAGCCCGGCACGAAGAACGGAGAAATTCGTCGCGGCCCCGAATCGTGCAACGTGCGGCTGGTCTCTTCGATATTGGTCAAGCCGCCAATACCCGAGCCCATGGCCACGCCGATGCGTTCACGGTTGGCGTCGGTGACCTCCAGGCCGGCGTTGCGCACTGCCTGGAAACCGGCTGCCAGGCCGTATTGAATGAACAGGTCAAGCTTGCGGGCTTCCTTGACCGACAGGTATTCCTCGACATTGAAACCCTTTACCGAGCCGCCAAAACGGGTGGAATAGGCAGAAAGGTCGGTGTGTTCGATCAGACCAATGCCACTGCGGCCAGCCAGAATGCCCTGCCAACTGCCCGGCACATCCGTGCCCAGTGGGGACAACATACCCATACCGGTGACTACGACGCGTCTACGCGACACAGCACTCTCCTTTTTCTAATGACGACTTTGCATCAGGCCTAAAGAAAAAACCGCACGCCGTTATGGCAGTGCGGTTTTTCCATGACAGCGAGCAACGACTAAAAACGATTACGCCTGGTGGCTGGTAACGTAGTCGATAGCAGCTTGTACAGTAGTGATCTTCTCAGCTTCTTCGTCAGGAATCTCGGTCTCGAATTCCTCTTCCAGAGCCATCACCAGCTCAACGGTGTCAAGGGAGTCGGCACCCAGGTCTTCAACGAAGGAAGCGGTGTTCACAACTTCTTCTTCTTTAACGCCCAGTTGCTCGGCAACGATTTTCTTGACGCGCTCTTCGATGGTGCTCATACCTTGTTTTCACTCCTAATGGACAAATTCAGGCAGCTGGCCAGTGGGTAAGTGTATAGAAGAACTTTTCGGTTTTTCAACCGAAAGCTTCGCTCCTCAAACCCTGTGGCCGGCTGTCTATAAATTGATTGCAGCTTTATAACGGATTTTAGACAGCTCGTATGACATTTTTTTGAAGCAATCCGTCACATTTAACTCATGTACATCCCGCCGTTCACCGGGATTGTAGCCCCGGTCACGTATGCCGCACCGTCCGATGCAAGAAAAGCGACCACGGACGCGATTTCTTGAGCTTGCCCCAGACGACCCAGCGGAATCTGCGTCTGCAGGGCTTCACGTTGCGCTTGCGGCAATTCGCGGGTCATGTCGGTGTCGATGAAACCCGGGGTCACCGAGTTTACCGTAATCGACCGCGAACCCACTTCACGCGCCAGTGCACGGCTGAAGCCTTCCAGGCCGGCTTTCGCCGCAGCATAGTTTACTTGGCCTGCGTTGCCCATGGCACCCACAACCGAACCGATACTGATAATTCGGCCCCAACGAGCCTTGGTCATGCCACGCAACACGCCCTTGGACAGCCGGTACAGACTGTTCAGGTTGGTATCGACAACGTCGAACCATTCGTCATCTTTCATGCGCATCATCAGGTTATCGCGGGTGATGCCGGCATTATTGACCAGGATCGCCGGTGCACCGAACTGCTCCTGAATGCTGGCCAGCACGGCCGCAACGGATTCGTCACTGGTGACGTTCAGCTCAAGGCCGGTACCTTGGATGTCATGTTCCTTCAGGGTCGCGGCGATGCGCTCGGCGCCCGCGGCGGAGGTCGCGGTGCCCACGACGATGGCGCCTTGGCGACCCAGTTCCAGGGCGATGGCCTGGCCGATGCCACGGCTTGCACCGGTCACCAGTGCAACTTTACCTTGCAGACTCATGCAAGCTTCTCCTGTTCAGGCCTGCGCTGCGCGGGCGGCAGCGAAAGCGTCTGGGGTATTGAGGTTGGAAGTCGACACGCCTTCGGCGCAGCGTTTATTCAGGCCAGCAAGCACTTTGCCAGGGCCGCATTCAACCAGTTCAGTGGCGCCCTTGGCGGCCAGGGTCTGTACCGACTCGACCCAGCGAACCGGCTTGTAAAGCTGTTCCAGCAGGTCACGCTTGAGCGTCTCGAGGTCCGCCGCCACGCCGGCGCTGACGTTCTGCACCACGGGAATCTGCGGCGCCTGCCAATCGATGGCCGCGATGGACTCGGCAAAGCGCTCGGCGGCCGGACGCATCAGCTCGCAGTGCGATGGCACGCTGACCGGCAGCGGCATGGCGCGCTTGGCACCACGAGCCTTGCAACCTTCGATGGCGCGCTCGACTGCCGCCTTGGCACCGGCGATCACCACCTGACCCGGCGAATTGAAGTTCACCGCGCTGACCACATCACCTTGCGCCGCTTCGGCACAGGCAGCCAGCACATCGGCATCTTCCAGGCCCAGGATCGCGGCCATGCCGCCCTGTCCGGCCGGAACGGCCTCCTGCATGAGTTGACCACGACGCTCCACCAGCTTGACGGCCTCGCCGAGGCTCAGGCTGCCGGCGGCTACCAAGGCGCTGTATTCGCCCAGGCTGTGACCCGCGACGAATGCCGGACGCGCACCGCCTTCAGCCAGCCACAGGCGCCAAAGCGCGATCGAGGCGGTAAGGATGGCCGGCTGGGTCTTATCGGTTTGATTGAGCTGTTCTTCCGGTCCCTGCTGGGTCAGCGCCCACAGGTCATAGCCAAGGGAATCGGAAGCTTCTTTGAATGTTTCAAGGATCAGCGGGTATTGCGCGCCCAGCTCGGCCAGCATGCCGAGGGACTGCGAACCTTGTCCTGGAAAGACGAATGCGAGGGAAGCAGACATGAAAACAAAGCCCCTAATGATCTTGTCGTCAGAAAGTGACGCCCCTGGAGGCGCTAGGAAACTGACAGTTGGATGGCCGGTTGAACCAGCCGGTCACATTTAAGCATTCTCGGAAGAAAACGCCTAAGTTAACAAATCTTCGAGGCGACCATGCAGGCGCTCGGGAAGGTTCTCCTGGATCTCGATCACCGCGCGATTGATCGCACTCTGAAACCCCTGCACGCCCGCCGAGCCGTGGCTCTTGATCACAATGCCCTGCAATCCGAGAAAGCTGGCGCCGTTATGCCGAGCCGGCGCCAGGTCGGCCTGCAACCGGCGCATCAAGGGCAACGCCAGGGCGCCCACCACGCGCGAGGCCAGGCTTTGCCTGAACAGTGCTTCGATGCGCTCGCTGATCATCGTTGCCAGGCCTTCGCTGGATTTAAGCAGGATGTTGCCGACGAAGCCGTCACAAACCACCACGTCCGCCTCGCCGCGGTACACCCCATCGCCTTCGACGAAACCGATGTAATTGATGCCCCGGGCGTTTTGCAGCAGGGTGGCCGCCAGCTTGACCTGCTGGTTGCCCTTGATGTCTTCGGTGCCGATATTCAGCAGCGCCACCCGTGGGCGCGCGATGCCCAGGGTCTGCGCCGCGACCGAGCCCATCACCGCGAACTGCAGCAGGTGCTCGGCGCTGCAATCGACGTTGGCACCCAAGTCAAGCAGTTGACAGAAACCGCGCTGGGTCGGGATCGCCGCCACCATCGCCGGCCGGTCGATACCGGGCAGGGTCTTGAGCACATAACGCGACAGCGCCATCAGTGCACCGGTGTTTCCTGCACTGACACAGGCCTGCACCTTGCCATCGCGCAGCAGCTCAAGGGCCACCCGCATCGAGGCGTCGGGCTTGCCGCGCAAGGCTTGCGCCGGCTTTTCGTCCATGGTGATGACTTCGGACGCCGGGGTAATCGTCAGGCGCGCGCGATCGACAGCCGATTGGCCGTTGAGCATGTCTTCAAGGAGAGAGGGTTGACCGACGAGGGTCAGGTGCAGCGAGGGCGTAGCTTTCAGGCAAGCGAGGCTGGCCTGAACAATGCTGCGGGGACCGAAGTCCCCGCCCATTGCGTCAATCGCGATGACTTGAGCAGACAAGGATTACTCGTCAGCGCCCTTGTCGATCACTTTACGACCACGGTATACGCCTTCCGGCGATACGTGGTGACGCAGGTGAACTTCACCAGTGGTTTTTTCTACAGACAGGGTGCTAGCCTCGAGAGCGTCGTGCGAACGGCGCATGTCACGGGCAGAGCGGGATTTTTTGTTCTGCTGAACAGCCATAATTGATTAACTCCTAAACGTTTGGGTCACGCTTTAACTGCGCCAATACACTGAACGGGTTGGACCGCGTTACCTCGTCCTCGCTCGGTTCGGGCTCATCTGCTCCCGCCGGCTGCTGGCATTCTTCCGGATGATGAGCAGGCACAATGGGCAAGGCGAGCAGAAGCTCCTCCTCGATCAGTGACTGCAGATCCAATGGATCTTCGCCCAGTTCCAGCACGTCATAACCTTTCGGCAACGACTGGGTATTCGCACCCTCCTTCACCACGGCGTAACTGCATTCGCTGTGGATCGGCAGGGTGACCAGCTCAAGACAACGCTGGCAAACCATTTTGACTTCAGTGTCGATAAAGCTGTGGATCACCACAGATTTACGTTCATCTCGTTCAAAAACGAATTTAGCCTGGACCGTCCCGACGTCGTCGGAAAGCGGGTCGCAGAGTCTCTTCAAATCAGCCAGCAGCAGTTCACCCTGGAGGGTGGTGCCACGGTCAGCCAATTTGCGCGGGTCAACGTGAGGTGGAATCGGGTCATTCAACATAGGCGCAGCATTATAGGGATACACCCTGCCATGTCAAAGGAAATTCAGCCCTGTCCGTCACTTGCACGCCTCGCTAGAATTCCCCCCCTGCCTCTTGGAGATGCCCATGCTGCCTTTATTACTTGCCTCCAGCTCAGTCTATCGCAGGGAGTTGCTGGCCCGCCTCGGATTGCCATTCGTCTGCAGCTCGCCAGACATTGACGAAAGCCACCACCCTGGTGAGCCCGCCGAGGAACTGGTCAAGCGCCTGGCCAGGGAAAAAGCCCTGGCACTGGCCGGCAGCTATCCGGCCCACCTGATCATCGGTTCGGACCAAGTGGCGGTGCTTGGCGAGCGCATCCTCGGCAAGCCGCACACCTTCGAGAACGCTCGCGAGCAACTGCTCGCCGCCAGCGGCACTCGGGTCACCTTCCTGACGGGGCTGGCGCTGCTCAATAGCCAGACCGGAGCCTGCCAGGTTGATTGCGTTCCGTTCACCGTCAATATGCGCACGCTGGACGCGGCGCGCGTCGAACACTACCTACGGATCGAACAACCTTATGATTGCGCCGGCAGCTTCAAGGCCGAAGGGCTTGGCGTCAGCCTGTTCCAGAGCACCGAAGGCCCTGATGCCACCAGCCTGGTCGGCCTGCCGCTGATCCGCCTCGTGGACATGCTGCTGGCCGAGGGCGTGCAAATTCCCTGATTCATCAGCTCACAACAGACACTGAACCTGTGCCGAGGGGATTCATCCCCTCGCCACATGAGACAGCGCACACCAATCAGCGCAGCGTCGGCCCCTGGAAGCCCATCCACATCGCCAAGTGCTCGGCGACGCTCGCCCCCAGTTTTTTCGAGAAGCGGTCGAACGGCGACTCTTCGACAGTGAAGTCCACCAGGTCTTTCTGCCCGATGACATCACGCGCTACCGAGCTGGCACTGCCCAGGCCATCGATCAGGCCCAGTGGCAGCGCCTGCTCCCCCGACCAGACCAGCCCGGAGAACAGTTCGGGATGCTCCTTGTCCTTCAGGCGCTCGCCCCGGCCTTTCTTGACGCTGGCGATGAATTGCTTGTGAGTGGTGTCGAGCACGCCCTGCCAGAAAGCGGTTTCTTCCGGCTTTTGCGGCTGAAACGGGTCAAGGAACGATTTATGCTCGCCGGAGGTGTACACCCGACGCTCCACGCCCAGCTTTTCCATGGTCCCGACAAAGCCATAGCCGGCCGCCGTCACACCAATGGAGCCCACCAGGCTGGCCTTGTCGGCGTAGATCTGGTCCGCCGCACTGGCGATGTAATAGGCGCCGGAGACACCGAGATCGGAAATGACCGCGTATACCTTGATATCCGGGTGCAATCCGCGCAACCGCACGATCTCGTCATAAACGTAGCCCGACTGCACCGGGCTGCCGCCAGGGCTATTGATGCGCAAAACTACGCCCTTGACCTTAGGATCCTCGAACGCAGCCCGCAGGCTGCCGACGATATTGTCCGCGCTGGCGGGCTCCTTGTCGGCGATCATGCCTTCGATGTCGATCAACGCGGTGTAGGCCGATCCGCTGACAGCGCTTTTCTCCATGTCCATCAACGGCGTGAACAGCGCCAATGCCACAAAGAGATAGGTAAACGTCAGTAATTTGAAGAAAATGCCCCAGCGACGGGAACGGCGCTGTTCCTGCACGCTGGCCAGCAGAGTCTTTTCCAACAGCTTCCAGCTCTTGTCATCCCCGCCCTCGGCGCTCGCCTTGGCTGGTGCCTTCCATTCATCGGTCATGCGTGGTTCCCCAGCAAACTTAATGGGCCCGCCGGCTCAGCCAGGCGTGCAACTCAGGAAAATGATCAATGGCCAACCGTGGTTCGAATGCCTGCAGCGCCTCGATCGACTGGGCCCCGTAGCTGACCGCCACCGACCCCATGCCGGCATTGCGCGCCATTTGCAGGTCGAACGACGAGTCGCCCACCATCAGCGCTTGCTCCGGGCGCATGTTGCAGTGCGCCAGGATCTGCTCAAGCATCAGAGGGTGCGGTTTGCTGGCAGTTTCATCGGCAGCGCGGGTGATATCGAAATAATCGTTCCAGCCATGGGACTTGAGCACCCGATCCAGCCCGCGACGAGCCTTGCCGGTCGCCACGGCCAGTCGATAGCCCTCGGCGCGCAAGGCATGCAGGGTATCCGCCACGCCATCGAACAACGGCGAAGGCTCGGCCTCCAGCGCTATATAGTGGTCGGCATAGTGCTGACGAAAAACCGGCAACGCAGCGTCGTCGATCTCCGGATAAAGGCTGCGGATGGCTTCCGGCAATCCCAGACCGATGATGCCCTTGACGGCACTGTCGTCGCACCGCACGAACCCCATGCGATCCGAGGCGGCATGCATCGCCTCCACGATCCGATCGATGGAGTTCGCCAGCGTGCCATCCCAATCGAAGATCAGTAGCTTGTAATCAGGATGCACTCAACCGCTCCACGGTCTTGGCCCACATCTCATCCACGGGGGCCTGCAATTTCAGCTCGCTGCCATCGGGCAACGGCACAGTGAGCATGTAGGCGTGAAGGAACAGGCGCTTGCCGCCCAGTTCGCGGATTTCCTTGGTGAAATCCTCATCCCCGTACTTGCTGTCACCGGCGATGCTATGTCCGGCATGCAGGGTGTGGACACGAATCTGGTGGGTGCGACCGGTCACCGGCTTGGCCTCGACCATCGTGGCGAAATCACCGAAGCGGCGCAGCACCTTGAACACGGTCAAGGCCTCCTTGCCCTCTTCATTCACCTCGACCATGCGTTCGCCGGACCGCAGGTTGCTCTTGAGCAACGGTGCGCGCACCTGTTTGACGGACGTCTCCCAACGCCCGCGCACCAGGGCCATATAGCGCTTGTCGACGCCATCGCCGCGCAATTGCTCATGCAAATGCCGCAACATGCTGCGTTTCTTGGCGATCATCAGCAGACCGGAGGTGTCGCGGTCGAGGCGATGGACCAGCTCCAGTTCCTTGGCATCCGGGCGCAACTGACGAAAGGCTTCGATCACACCGAAGTTCAGCCCGCTGCCACCGTGAACCGCAATGCCCGCGGGCTTGTTGATCACGATCAGGGCCTTGTCTTCATGGACAATCGAGGCTTCGAGGCGCTGCAACAGGCCTTGGGCCAGGGGCACTGGCTCGTCGCGCTCGGGCACCCGGACGGGCGGCACGCGCACGACATCACCGGCCTGGAGCTTGTATTCGGGCTTGATCCGTCCCTTGTTCACCCGCACTTCGCCTTTACGCAAAATGCGGTAGATCAAGGTCTTGGGCACGCCTTTGAGCCGGGCCAGCAGGAAGTTATCGATTCGTTGGCCGGCATATTCCGGCGAGACCTCAAGCAGTTGAACGCCAGGGGTCGAGGGGGCAGTCGTTGTCATGGCGGCGATCATAACAATTTTTTATGGAATTGAAGCACTTAATCATTGCTGCTATAGTCGCGAACGCCGCCAAAAGTGGCTGGACAGCGGACTAACGGTCAAAAACCGGCCCTGACCAACGCAATTCACGAGGACGAGAGGCCGTCCTACGGGGCTTTCGCTACGAACGGTAGAGTTTGCAGGTGTAACGAGCGCAGGTGACATGAGGCCTGAAATACGCCGCAAAGCAGAGTTCTGACTCGCCTTGCGCGCCACATTCACGGCCAGTTCACAAAGTGCAGTCAGCTACGAACGACCCCGAGCGAGAGCTTCGGAAACAACGCCTAAATTAGCCATGATGCGTGACCTCCCCTTTCGGAGCTCACGGTAAATGCCAACCCGCTGCGGATTCTGCGCGCGGCAGCACCCGAATTATCAGGGATACGTGTAGGGTGGAGATGTACAACCGTCGGACTGTGTAGCACTAGGCTTATATTTAGACGCTTCATCTCGTCCACAGGCGTCGGTTGATTCCTCCTCCTGACTGAGTGCTTGAGTACCAGCAAGCAGGACGCGTCCGTCGCGACTTCGCCATCATTGGGTCGAACTCGCTGGACACTGGGGTGGCACTGCCACTTCCAGGACGCACCTGACACCGACCGTGAGAAGTCGTGTGTGCCGAACGCCGTTTCCGGCAGCCCGGAAACCGACGGTACTACATGAAAAGAATGCTGATTAACGCAACTCAACCCGAAGAGTTGCGTGTTGCACTGGTAGACGGCCAGCGCCTCTACGACCTGGATATCGAATCCGGTGCACGCGAACAGAAGAAGGCCAACATCTATAAAGGCCGGATCACTCGCATCGAACCAAGCCTTGAGGCTGCCTTTGTCGATTTCGGCTCCGAGCGCCACGGCTTCCTGCCCCTCAAAGAAATCTCCCGCGAATACTTCAAGAAGGCCCCTGAAGGCCGCGTCAACATCAAGGACGTCCTGAGCGAAGGCCAGGAAGTCATCGTCCAGGTCGAGAAAGAAGAGCGTGGCAACAAGGGCGCCGCCCTGACCACCTTCATCAGCCTGGCCGGCCGTTACCTGGTCCTGATGCCGAACAACCCGCGCGCCGGTGGCATCTCGCGTCGCATCGAAGGCGAAGAGCGCAACGAACTGCGTGAAGCCCTCAACGGCCTGGTCGCCCCCGCCGACATGGGCCTGATCGTTCGCACCGCCGGCCTGGGCCGCAGCAGCGAAGAGATGCAGTGGGACCTCGACTACCTGCTGCAACTGTGGACCGCCATCAAAGAAGCCTCGCTGGATCGCTCCGCGCCGTTCCTGATCTACCAGGAAAGCAACGTGATCATCCGCGCCATCCGCGATTACCTGCGCCAGGACATCGGCGAAGTGCTGATCGACAGCGTCGAAGCCCAGGACGAAGCCCTGACCTTCATTCGCCAGGTGATGCCGCAGTACGCCAGCAAGATCAAGCTCTACGAAGACAGCGTTCCGCTGTTCAACCGTTTCCAGATCGAAAGCCAGATCGAGACCGCCTTCCAGCGCGTGGTCGAACTGCCGTCCGGCGGCTCCATCGTCATCGATCCGACCGAAGCCCTGGTGTCCATCGACATCAACTCGGCCCGTGCCACCAAAGGCAGCGACATCGAAGAAACCGCCCTGCAGACCAACCTTGAAGCGGCCGAGGAAATCGCCCGTCAATTGCGCCTGCGCGACATCGGCGGCCTGATCGTCATCGACTTCATCGACATGACCCCGGCCAAGAACCAACGCGCCGTGGAAGAAAAAGTCCGTGAATGCCTGGAAGCCGACCGCGCCCGCGTCCAGGTCGGTCGCATCTCGCGCTTCGGCCTGCTGGAAATGTCTCGTCAGCGCCTGCGTCCATCCCTGGGCGAGAGCAGCGGCATCGTCTGCCCACGCTGCAACGGCACCGGTATCATCCGTGACGTCGAGTCGCTGTCCCTGGCAATCCTGCGCCTGATCGAAGAAGAAGCCCTGAAGGACCGCACCGCCGAAGTGCGTGCCCAGGTGCCGATCCCGGTGGCCGCGTTCCTGCTCAACGAAAAACGCAACTCGATCACCAAGATCGAACTGCGCACCCGCGCCCGTATCGTCATCCTGCCGAACGATCACCTCGAAACGCCGCACTTCGAAGTGCAGCGCCTGCGCGATGACAGCCCGGAAGCCCACACCAACCAGTCCAGCTACGAAATCGCCGCTGCCGCTGCCGAAGTGGAAGACGTCCAGCCGGCCGCCGCCACCCGCACCCTGGTTCGCCAGGAAGCCGCGGTCAAGACTGCACCGGCTCGCGCCAACGCTCCGGTGCCGACCGAAGTGGTTGCCCCGGTTGCCGCACCGGCCGCCGCGC
This sequence comes from Pseudomonas sp. P97.38, assembly GCF_001269745.1. NCBI lineage: Bacteria > Pseudomonadati > Pseudomonadota > Gammaproteobacteria > Pseudomonadales > Pseudomonadaceae > Pseudomonas > Pseudomonas sp. P97.38. The sequence continues at coordinate 286,969 of NZ_LHVJ01000014.1, read as the reverse complement.
CGGAGCCAAGCCTGTTCAAAGGCCTGGTGAAGTCGCTGGTCAGCCTGTTCGCCACCAAGGAAGAGCCCGCCGCACCGGCCGTCGTTGCCAAGCCTGCCGCACCAGAGCGCCCTGCCCGCAACGAGGAACGCCGCAACGGTCGCCAGCAGACCCGCAACCGCAACGGTCGTCGCGACGAAGAGCGCAAGCCGCGTGAAGAACGTGCCCCTCGTGAAGAACGCGCCCCACGCGAAGAGCGTGCACCGCGTGAAGAGCGCGCCCCACGTGAAGAGCGCCAGCCGCGCGAACTGCGTGAGGATGCACCTGCCGTAGCTCGCGAAGAACGCGCACCGCGTCCGCCGCGTGAAGAGCGCCAGCCGCGCGCACCTCGTGAAGACCGCAAGCCACGTGGCGAGCGTGAAGAACGCGTGCGCGAGCTGCGTGAGCCACTGGATGCTGCCCCGGCTACCGCCGCCCCGACTGAAGAGCGTCCGGCCCGCCAGCCTCGTGAAGAGCGCGCACCGCGTCCGCCACGCGAAGAGCGTCAGCCACGTGCCGAGCAAGCCGCCGCGGCCAGCGAAGAAGAAGTGCTGAACGCCGAAGAGCAACTGCAGGAAGATGGCCAGGACACCGCCGAAGGCGATCGTCCACGCCGCCGTTCCCGTGGCCAGCGTCGTCGCAGCAACCGTCGTGAGCGTCAGCGCGACGCCAACGGCAACGTGATCGAAGGTTCGGAAGAGTCCGAATCCACCGAGAACGCCCCGGCCCCAAGCGCTGCCGACCTGGCTGCCGGCCTGGCCGTGACCGCGGCCGTTGCCAGCAGCGCCATCAGTGCCAACGCCGAAGCCGAGGCTCACCAGCAGGCCGAACGCGCCACCGCTGCCGTGGAAAGCGCCCCGGTTGTTGAAGCGCCCGTGGTTGAAGCCACCACGCCGGTAGAAGCGGTCGCTGCACCGGAAGTGGAAGTGGCCCCGGCGGTTGAATCCCAACCAGAAACGCCAGTCGCCGCCGAGCCTGCACCGGTCGTCGAGCAGCCTGTGGTTGCCGCTGAGCCGGTCGTTGAAGCCCCCGCCGTCGAACAAGCAGCGGAGCCGGTGCGCGAAGAGCAAACCGCGTTCAACTGGAACGCCGAGCCAGCCGCATCGGCACCGGCGGTCGAGCCAGAGCCGACACCAGAGCCAGTGAAGGCGATCGAGCCTGCCGTGGTCGAGGCCGCGCCAGTGGTCGAAGCACCCGTGGTCGCCCCGGCGCCCGCCCCCGTGCAAGAGCCGGCACCTGCCAGCGCCTTGACTGAAAACGGCCGTGCACCGAACGATCCACGTGAAGTGCGTCGCCGCAAGCGTGAAGCCGAGCGTCTGCAGAAGGAAGCCGAACAAGCTGCCGCTGCCACTGTTCAAGCGCCTGTCGCCGAGCCTGCGCCGGTCGTGGAAGTCGTCGAGGCACCTGCCCCAGCCGCTGAAACCGCCGCTGAACCGGCCCCGGCTGAATCGGCTCCGGTGATCGACGAACCGCGTCACAGCGCTGAAGAAGTCGCTCCGCGTCACACTGAAGCCCTGGAAAAAGAGCACGAGCCTAAACCTCACGCTTGATTCCACCGCCCAGTAAAAAGCCCCGCCCGGTCATGCCCGGCGGGGCTTTTTTATGCCTGTCCCGACCCAATCAAACGCTGCCGGATTTCAACAGCCGCCCCTTCCTGTGGGAGCGAGCTTGCTCGCGAAAGCGATGGGTCAGCTTGCAGGGTGGTTGGCTGTGACGCCGCCTTCGCGAGCAAGCTCGCTCCTACCTTGGATCTTAGGAAGCATAAAATCTGCGTTCAGCAACGGCCCTTGTGGATTGAGTATGTCGACTGTCACTTGAAAACCAGCGCTTCGGGTACGTCGATATCCCAGGTCACGCCCGGATCATCCACCGGCACTTCAACCACTCGCGCCCCGGCAAACAAGGCCTTGGCGCCACGGTCTCCGGTCAATGCCATAAGCTTTGGAGCGAACGCCCGGCCGAACCCTACCGGGTGTCCATACTCTCCCGCAAAAACCGGCACGCTGATGCCATCCTCGCGGATCCCGGCCGCCACCTGTTCGATACTCGCTGGCAGGATGAACGGCATGTCCCCCAGCACCATCAGCCACCCGCCAAGGTCCGGGCAGGCCTGGACACCGGCGGCAATGCTGTCACCGAGGCCGGGGGAATCCAGTTCCACGCAATCGCACCCGTAGGCCTGGGCCATGCGCACGGTCTGGTGACGGTCTTCGCGGGTCACCAGCACGCGCCTGTCCAGATGGGCCGGCAGATTCACCAGCACCTGCTCGATCACCGAGCGCACACCGCCGTCCCGCCCTGTACAGTCAGCCAGCAGCTTGTCCTTGTCCGGGCCCGCCACCTGGCGGAACCGACTGCCCGCCCCGGCGGCGAGAATGATCACCCCAATGGACTCCTGCATACGCCCTCCTTGCCTGCGACCTACAGCGATTTTTTCTGACGCAGTTCGACGCCATTCTTGATCGCCACGATTTCAGCCAACAGCGACACGGCGATTTCCGCCGGGGTGTGGCTGCCGATGTGCAAGCCGATCGGCCCATGCAGTCGCTCGATGGCTTCCTCAGACAAGCCTAGCTGAGCCAGGTTATCCCGGCGCTTCTGACTGTTGACGCGCGACCCCAGGGCACCGACATAAAACGCCCTGGAATCCAGTGCCGTGAGCAAAGCCATGTCGTCCAGGCGCGGGTCATGGGTCAGGGCGACAATGGCCGTGCGCTCGTCGGTCCGGATATTCAACACGGCTTCGTCGGGCATCCCCGGGACGAAGCGTCCATGCTGCTCTTCCCAACCGTAGACGAATTCCTTGCGCGGGTCGCAGATCAGCACTTCAAAATCCAGCAAGCGGGCCATTTCCGCCACGTAGCGCGACAGTTGTCCGGCACCGATCAACAGCAGACGCCAGCGCGGACCATAAATGGCCCGCAGCACCTGGCCGTCGAAAACCAGCGCGTCAGTCTTATCGGCCGGCGTCAACGTCACCTGGCCGTCGGCGATATTCAACTGGCGGGCGACAATTTCGTGGGCATCGCAACGTCGCAGCAATTCGGCGACCCATTCAGGGTCGCCGACCCGTTCCTCGGTCAAGCGCAGGGTGCCTCCGCACGGCAGGCCAAAGCGCGCCGCTTCTTCACGCGTGACGCCATACGTGATCATCTGCACCGGCGGACCGTCCGCCGGTATGCGACCGTCGTGCAGCCGAGCGATCAAGTCATCTTCGACACAACCGCCCGACACCGAGCCGATCACCACGCCATCTTCGCGCAGGGCCAGCATCGCCCCCGGCGGCCTCGGCGCGGTGCCCCAGGTCTGGACCACCGTGAACAACACCACTCGCTGCCCGGCGCGGCGCCATTGGAGCACGCTGCGCAGGACATTCAGATCAACGCTGTCCATCAGGCACTGGCCTGCTGCCAACCCTGCAACTGATAACGCACGGGCAAGCTACGAATGCGCTTGCCGGTAGCAGCAAAGAGCGCATTGCACAGCGCAGGCGCAATCGGCGGCACACCCGGCTCACCGACGCCACCCAGCGGCACCTCGCCTGGCGGTGTAACCAAGTGCACTGCCACCTCCTTGGGCGCCAGGGACATGCGCGCCACCTCGTACATGTGGAAGTTATCCTGCTGGACCTTGCCGTCCTTGAAGCTGATCTCCCCCACCATCGCGTTCCCCAGACCCATGACGCAGGCCCCTTCGAACTGCGAACGAATCCGCTCGGGGTTGATCTGCGGGCCGCAGTCCACCGCGATATCCGCCTTGTGCACGATCACCGTACCGTCGTCCTTGACCTCCACCTCGATCACCGCGGCGACATAGGTGACAAAGCTGTAGTGCACCGCCAGGCCGAGCCCCCGACCCTTGGGCAGTTTGCGGCCCCAACCGGCGGCCTTCGCCGCGGTTTCCAGCACGGTGCGGATCCGCGCCGTGTCGATCGGATAACGGTCGGGCGATTCGCCGTAGTTCCACTCGTCACTCACGGTGCGCGGGTCGATCCTGCGGTCCGGGCCGAGCAGTTTTAGCTGGTACTTCAGCGGATCCTGGCCCGCCTTGTGCGCCAGCTCGTCGATGAAACTCTGGATCGCGAACCCGTGGGGTATGTTCGACACCGAGCGGTACCAGCCCACCCGGGCGTAGGCCGTCGCCTCGGGATTTTCCATACGCATGTTCGGCACGGCGTAGGCCATGTTGGTCACGCCCATGCCTATCTCGAACGGTGCTTCGTGGGTCATTCCCGGCGCGAACAACGCAGTGATGCTCGGCGCCACGGTGCGGTGCAGCCAGCCGGACGGCATGCCGTCCTGGTTCAGGCCGGCCTTGAGGTACTCGGCCGATACGGTGTGGAAATACGAATGATGGATGTCGTCCTCGCGGGTCCATTGCACCCGGATCGCCTGGCCGGGAAACTCCTTGGCCAGCACCGCGGCCTCAACGACGAAATCCGGCTTGGACTTGCGGCCGAAACCGCCGCCCAGCAACGTGATGTTCACCGTGACCTTGTCAAACCCAATGCCCAGGCGTTCGGCAATGCGCTCGCGTGTCACCTGCGGGGCCTGGCTCGGCGCCCAGGCTTCGCACTGGCCGTCCTTGAAGCGAGCGATGGCGACCATCGGCTCCATCGGTGACTGGGACAGGTGCGGCAGGTAATACGCCGCCTCCAGGGTCGAATCGGCCTTGGCCAGCGCGTCGTCGAGGTTGCCGCTGCTGCGCACGACCTTGCCGGGCTTGAGCGCCGCCGCTTCCAGTTCCTTGCGGTAGGCGATGGAGTCATAGCCGGCGTTCGGCCCATCGTCCCACTCGATTTTCAGCGCTTCACGGCCCTTGATCGCCGCCCAGGTGTTCTTCGCCACCACCGCCACGCCGCCCAGGGGCTGGAATTCCGAGGGCAATGGGCGCCCTTCGATGGCCACCACCTTGACCACGCCGGGTACTTTCAGCGCCGCGCTGCTGTCCACGGTCCTGACCTTGCCACCATAGACCGGCGGACGGGCCACGACGGCGTAGAGCATGCCCTCAAAATGCACATCGGCACCGAACACCGCGCGACCATTGACGATGTCCGCGCCATCGATGGCCCGGCTCGCTTCTTTGCCGATGTAGCGAAACTCCGACGCCTGCTTGAGGCGCAAGCTGTCCCGGGCCGGCACCTGCAAGGCGCTGGCGGCAGCGGCCAGCGCGCCATAGCCCAACTCCCGACCGGACGGCTGGTGCAACACTTTATGCAGTTGCGCCCGGCATTCAGTCACCGCAACGCCCCACTGCGCGGCAGCGGCCTGCTCCAGCATGGTTCGCGCGGCGGCCCCGCAGCGACGCATCGGCTCGTACCAATGCCGCATGCTGCGCGAGCCATCGGTGTCCTGGTTGCCGAAACGCGCTTCATCGGCCGGCGCCTGTTGCACCTTCACCAAGGCCCAGTCGGCGTCCAACTCGTCGGCCACCACCATGCTGAGGCTGGTGCGCACCCCCTGGCCCATTTCCGAACGGTTGCAGATCACCGTCACGCTGCCGTCGGCGGCAATGCTCACGTACACCTTCGGGTCGTCGATCACGCCATGGGGCATGCCTTCGGCACCGAACTTCTTGTCCTCGGCAAAGGCATCCGGCAAACCCCAACTGGCGGCCAGTACAAGTACACCGGTGGCGCTCGCGCCCTTGAGGAAACCGCGACGGCTGAGGTTGCTCAGCACAAAATCCTTGGGCAAGCGGCTCATGCCTTGGCCTCCTTCAGGTGGGTGGAGGCTTGGCGGATGGCGGTCTTGATCCGGTTGTAGGTGCCGCAGCGGCAGATGTTGCCGACCATGGCCTCCTCGATCTGCTCATCGCTGGGGTTGGGGTTGGTCTTGAGCAAGGCCGTCGCGGACATGATCTGCCCACCCTGGCAGTAACCACACTGGGCCACGGCGGTATCGAGCCAGGCCTGCTGGACGACCTGCCCGACCGGGTCGGCGTGCAGCGCATCGATGGTGCTGATGGCCTGCCCCTGCACCGAGCCGATGGGGGTGATGCAACTGCGCGCCGGGGCGCCGTCGATGTGGATGGTGCACGCGCCGCACAGGCCCATGCCGCAGCCGAACTTGGTGCCGTTGTAGCCAGCGACATCGCGGATCGCCCAGAGCAGCGGCATGTCCTCGGTCACATCCAGTTGATGGTCTTTTCCATTGAGTTTCAGGGTAATCATGGGCACGCCCGCATAGTGGTCGGGTTATGGGGTCGAGCAATCTGCCGCGTGGGGAACGGTTCGGGTACCGCAGACTGGCTCAGGCTATTGGGCTCTCTTATGCACACGCACACAGGCGTCTGCACGGGGCCTTGCAGATGCAATGGTCGCATCGGTTGGAGGCTAAATTAACCCAGGATCACGCAAAACGCCCTGCACAATCCTGCACAAATGATCCATGTGCGCGATGGGACAGGGCGTTTTCAGATGATTACAAATGACAGGTTCAGTACCGGTTGGGTTCCATTTCCAGCTCGACCTGGAACCGCTCGGCGATGTCCTTCTGGATACGCAGGGCCAGGTCCAGCAGTTGCGGCCCCGTGGCGGTGCCATAGTTGACCAGCACCAGCGCCTGCAACGCATGTACCCCGGCGTCGCCCTCGCGAAAACCTTTCCAGCCGGCCCGCTCGATCAGCCACCCGGCGGCGATTTTCATCTGCCCTTCGGGCTGTGGATAAGCCACCAGGTCCGGGTACTGCACCTTGAGTTGCGCAACGTGCTCGGCCGGCACCAGCGGGTTCTTGAAGAAACTGCCGGCGTTCCCCAGCACCGCAGGGTCCGGGAGTTTTTCGCTGCGGATGCTGCAAATCGCTCGGCTGACATCCGTCGGGGTCGGCTGGTCGATGCCCTGCTCACTCAACCACTGGCGGACCGGGCCGTATTCCAGGTGCAGGTGGACGGCGCGACTGAGGGCAAAACGCACCCGCAGGATCAACCAGCGCCCGGCCTGTTGCTTGAACAGGCTGTCGCGGTAGGCGAAACGACACTCTTCGAGGCTGAACTCGCGTTGCTGGCCGGTGTGGCGGTCGAGCGCCGTGAGGCCGGCGAACACGTCCTTGATCTCTACGCCATAGGCGCCGATGTTCTGCATCGGCGCCGCGCCAACGGTGCCGGGAATCAGGCTGAGGTTTTCCAGGCCCGACCAACCCTGCGCCAGCGTGTGCTGGACGAAGGGATGCCAGGGCTCCCCGGCTTCGGCTTCGACCACCACCCGCCCGCCGTCATCGCTGAGCAGGCGAATACCCTGGCTGGCCATGCGCAGCACCAAGGCGTCGATGTCACCGGTCAGCAGCAGGTTGCTGCCGCCGCCAATCACTAGCAGCGGCACCTCGTGTTCACGGGCATAGGCTAGGGCCTCGCGAACATCACCGTCGTCTTGGGCCTCGGCGAACAGGCGCGCCGTCACATCGACGCCGAAACTGTTGAACGGCTTGAGGCTGACGCCGGCCTGTATCTGCAAGGTCATAACCGTCCCTTCAATTCGATCACCAGGCGATCGGTGGCCTGCTCGATCAAGTCCAGCACCTGCTCGAAGCCCTGTTCGCCGTCGTAGTACGGGTCCGGCACCTCGTCCAGTTCCGCTTCGTAGCGGCGCAGGAACAGGTCCAGCTCGGCCCTGCCGTTGGCCGGTTGCAGGGCCTTGAGGTTGCGCAGGTTGCTGTTGTCCATGGCCAGGATCAGGTCATAGGCGGCGAAGTCGGCGCGGGTCACCTGCTGGGCCCGCTGGGCCGACAAGTCGTAACCCCGGCGCAAGGCAGCGGCCTGGCTGCGTTTGTCCGGGGCCTTGCCGACATGCCAGTCGCCGGTACCGGCGGAAGCGACCTCGACCTGGCCGGCCAGCCCGGCCTCGCGCAACTTGTGCCGCAGGATGCCTTCGGCGGTGGGCGAACGGCAGATGTTGCCGAGGCAGACGAACAGGACCCGCATCAGGCCTCCAGCAGGCGACGAACGCGTTCGAGGTCTTGCGGGGTGTCGACACCGGTCGGCGGGGCGATCAGCGCATCGGCGACATGAATCCGCACGCCATGCCACAAGGCACGCAGTTGCTCCAGCGCCTCGGTGTTTTCCAGCCAGCACGGGCCCCAGGCGACGAAGTCCTGGAGGAAGCCGGCGCGGTAGGCATAGATGCCGATGTGGCGACGGTACGGGACGCCTTCGGGCATCACGTCGCGGCCCTGGGCGAATGCATCGCGGGCCCATGGCAATGTCGCGCGGCTGAAGGTCAGGGCCAGGCCGTTGAGGTCGCTGACCACCTTGACCACGTTGGGGTTGAACAGGGCTTGTACATCCTCGATCGGCTCGGCCAGGGTCGCCATGCGCGCCTCGGTGTGGGCCGCGAGGTTGGCGGCGACCTGATCGATCACGCTGGGCGGGATCAACGGCTCGTCACCCTGCACGTTGACCACGATGGCCTCCGGTTCCAGGCCCAGCTTCACCGCGACTTCCGCCAGGCGATCAGTGCCGGAGTTGTGGTCCTCGCGGGTCAGCACGACCTCGGCGCCAAACCCCTTGCAGACCTCGACGATGCGTGCATCGTCAGTCGCCACCACCACGCGCTGGGCGCTGCTTTTGCAAGCCTGTTCCCAGACATGCTGGATCATCGGCTTGCCGGCGATCAACAGTAAAGGTTTGCCCGGCAGACGCGTCGAGGCGAAGCGCGATGGGATGACAACGGTGAAGGCGGTGGTCATTTATCCAGGCGCTCGTCGGTGCTCAGGGTGCGGGCTTCGCTCTCGAGCATCACCGGGATGCCGTCACGAATCGGATAGGCCAGGCCAGCGCCCTTGCTGATCAGTTCGGTCTTGTCGGCACTGAGCTTGAGCGGCCCCTTGCAGACCGGGCAGGCCAGGATATCGAGCAGTTTGGTGTCCATGGAAATTCCTTTGGGTAAAAGGTGTTTAAGGCAAAAGGCGATCCGGCAACAGGCGCATCAGCTGGGTGTCGAACCAGGCCGCGAAGGCCGGCGACGGCGCAGCATCCACCGCCAGGTACCACCAGTGCGGGCCGGCGAAGGCGCGGCATTTGACCGCGTCCTTTTCCGTCATGACCAATGGCAGCGCAGGCGTGAAGTCCAGGACCTGGGCACTGTACTGGGCATGGTCGGCAAACCCGTGCGGTATGGGTCGCCAGTGTAGCGTTTCGAGGGTCTTGAAGAAACGCTGGGGATTGCCGATGCCGGCCACTGCGTGCACCGCCTGGCCGGGCGGGAAATGGTCGAGGTCGCGCCGCTCGCCGCTGGCCAGGTTCACCAGGGCGGTGGGCCGCAGTTCAAAGGCGAAGCCGTCGTCGCGATCCGCGCTGGCGCCGTTGTACAGCACGGCGTCGACCGATTGCAGGCGCTCGACCGGTTCGCGCAACGGCCCGGCCGGCAGGCACCGGCGGTTGCCCAGGCCGCGGGCGTTGTCGATCAGCACCAGTTCGAGGTCCCGGGCCATCCGGTAATGCTGCATGCCGTCGTCGGACAGGATCAGGTCCAGCGGTTCGGTTTCCAACAGCGCCTGGACCGCGCGGCTGCGCTGCGGGTCGATCATCAGTGGCACGCCGGTACGCTGGACGATCAACAGTGGCTCATCGCCGGCCACGTCGGCGCCCTGGCTGGCTTCGACCCGCCAGGGCAATTGCGGCGGCTGGGCGCCGTAGCCCCGGCTCACCACGCCAACCCGCAGGCCGCTGCGCTGGCAATGCTGGATCAGCCACAGGATCATGGGCGTCTTGCCGGTGCCGCCGACCGTGATATTGCCGACCACCACCAGCGGCACGGGCGGCTGGTAGATCTGGCCGTCACCGGCCAGGAAGCGCTCGCGCTTGCGCACCACCACCCGCCGGTACAACCATTCCAACGGCCGCAGCAGCGCCAGGGCCGGATGCCCCTGGTACCAGGCGGCAAGCAAACGATCGGACATGGCCATCAGGGTGCGGGCGCCGCCTCGACGGTGGTCATGCGCAGATGACTGAAGCCGAGCTTGCCGGCCGCATCCATTGCGGTGATCACCGATTGATGCGGGGTCTTGCCGTCGGCGCTGATGGACAGCGGCAGGTTGGTGTCGCCGCCGGACTCCTTCTGCAAGGCGTCGATCAGGCTCGCCAAATCACTCTTGGGCAACAACTGGTTGTTCACCGAGAACGCGCCTTCGGCGCTGATGGTGACTTCCAGGTTCTTCAGTTGCTGGTCCTCGGCCGGCGAGCCACTGACGGCCTGCGGCAATTCGACCTTGAGCTGGGTTTCCCGGGTGAAGGTGGTGGTCACGACGAAAAACAGCAGCAGGATGAACACCACGTCGATCAGCGACGCCAGGTTGATCTCGATGTTTTCCCGGGGTTTGCGGCGGAATTTCACTTCTTGTCCCCGGCCAGGTCTACATCACGGTCACCCTGCACCACCTCGACCAGCTTGATGGCCTCCTGCTCCATGCCCACCACGAGCTCGTCGACGCGGCGTTGCAGGAAGCGATGGAAAAACACTGACGGAATACCCACCATCAGGCCGGCAGCGGTGGTGATCAGCGCCTTGGAGATGCCCCCCGCCAGCACGGCGGCGTTGGTGGTCATGCCGGAGCCGGTGAAGGCGCTGAAGATATCGATCATGCCCAGCACCGTACCCAGCAAGCCCAGCAACGGAGACATGGCGGCAATGGTGCCCAGGGCATTGATGTAGCGTTCCAGCTCATGGATGACCCGGGCGGCGGCTTCCTCGATGCACTCCTTCATGATCTCGCGACCATGCTTGGAGTTCGCCAGGCCGGCGGCGAGGATTTCCCCCAGGGGCGAACTGGCGCGCAGTTCCTTGAGCTTGTCCTTGTTCAGTTGCTTGTCCTTGATCCAGACCCAGACCTGCCCGAGCAGATGCTCCGGGGTCACACGGCTGGCCCGCAGGGTCCACAGGCGTTCGGCCACGATACCCAGTGCCGCGATGGAACTCAGAATGATCGGCAACATCATCCAGCCGCCGGATTTGACCAATTCCCACACAGTGACTGCCCCCTCGAAAAAGTGCGCCACTTTATCACACAGACTCGCCTTGGAAGACCCGACTCGCCGATAGGCGCTTGCCCGTTTGCGCTGGATCAATGTCGGCCCGGGGGGCCGGCGGGCAGTGGATCACGCCAGTAGCGGCGATGCCCGGCCTCGGTACGCGGCCGGGCGAAGGCCCCCAGTTGCAGACGAATGGCACCCTGTTCGGCACTGTCGTAGATCGTCATCCCCGCCCGGCGGTAACGGGCCATCACCTGGGGATGTGGATGGCCGAAGGCATTGCCCTGTCCGCGGGAAATCAGCACCGAGTGAGGCTTGAGACGCGCCAGCAGCGCCATCGACGATGAGCTGCGGCTGCCATGATGCGGGGCGGCCAGCCAGTGGATCGGCACCGCCAGGGGGCCATCGAGCAAGGCGCGCTCGGCATGGCGGTCGATGTCGCCGGTCAACAGCAAGCGCTCGCCGCCCGCCTCCACCCGCAACACGCAGGACTTCTGGTTGCTGTCCTCGGCCGATGACCATTGCCACAGCGCGAAACCGACCCCGTCCCACTCCCAGCGCTGGCCACTGTCACAAGGCCCGGCGTGCAACGCCTCGGGCAGCGCGTCGGGATCGCCGCTGATCAGTTGCCGGGTGGGCAGCCCGTTGCGCACCGCCAGGGCACCACCGGCATGATCGGCATCGGCATGGCTGAGCAGCATCAGGTCCAATTCGCGCACCCCCAGCTTGCGCAAGGTGGGCAGCACGACACGCTCGCCCGCATCGGCGTCGCCCCAGCGTGGCCCGGCGTCATAAAGCAAGGCATGACCATGGGTACGCACCAGCACCGCCAGCCCCTGGCCCACGTCCAGTTGCCAGATCTCGGCCTGCCCGTGCGGCAGGTTTTCCCGCGGTGCAAAGACCATCAAGCTCAACATTGGCCAACCCAAAAGACGCAGCGGCACGCCCTTGGGCAACAGCAGCACAAACGCACCGAGGGCGGCGATGCCCAAGGCCCAGGGCGGAACCGCCGCCGGGGTCCAGGCGGGCAGTTGCCCGGCCACCCACGCCAGCCCCCTGAACCACACGTCGAGCAGCCCGCCGGCGATCCACAGCAGGCCCTCGCCCACGAGCGGCACCGGCAACAACAGCGTGCCAAGCAATGCCGGCGGCAGCACCAGCAGGCTGATCCAGGGCACCGCCAGCAGGTTCGCCAGCGGCCCGCTGAGGCTCACCGGCAACCCCAGGATCAACAGCAACGGGCACAGGCCGAGCGCAACCAGCCATTGGGCACGGGTCCAGGTCTGCCACCAGCGCCAGGGCCCCAGGCGGCCGCCAAAGGTGAACATCAGGATCGCGACGGCGGCGAACGACAGCCAGAATCCGGGCCGCAGGCAGGCCAGCGGATCGAACAACAGCACCCCGTCGAACGCCAGCAACCAGGCCCACCAGGAGGCCGCAGGCTTGAAGCGCAAGCGCCACAGCAACACCAGGCCGATCATCGCGCAGGCCCGCCGCACCGGCACCTCGAACCCAGCCAGCAAGCCGTAGCCCAGCGCCGCCATGAAGGCCAGGCCGCAGGCCCAGGGCAACCATGGCAGCCTTGCCGGCCACAGGCCATGGCGCGCCGCACCCGCCACCATCAGGTACACCAGGCCGGCGAGCAGGCCAATGTGTTGCCCGGAGATCACCAGCAGATGAACCGTGCCGGTGTCTTGCAACACCCGCCAGTCTTCGCGGCTCAACCCGGCACCATCCCCCAGCACCAAGGCCATCAGCGCACCGGAGCGGCCCTGGGCATCGACCCGCGCCAGCGCCTGGCGCACCCCATCACGCCAAGCGCCCTGGGCCGGCTGCAGCAGGTGACCGTCCTTGATGGTTCCGGTGGCGCCGATGCCCCGGCTCAACAGCCAGGCCTGATAGTCGAAACCGTGAGGGTTCAACAGCCCGGCGGGCCGCTTGAGCTTGACCGCCAATCGCCAACGCTCGCCACTGCTGACCGGCGGCCCACCGAACCAGGCAAGGCGCATCAACGCCGGCAACCGGTCGCGACGACCGTGGGCATCGGCCAGTTCGAAGCGCACCACGCCGTCGCCGTATTGCGGCAAGCCGACGACACGCCCTTCGACCCAACGGGTTTCCCCCTCCAGCGCGGCAGGCAACCGATCGTCCAGCGCAAACTGCGCCGACAGACAGGCCCAGGCCAATCCGCCCAGGAAGAAGCCCAGCGGGTAGGTTCGAAACGGCACGGCCATCAGTGCCAGCACCGGCAGCGCCACCATCAGCCACGGCGGCGGCAACGCCGGGAAAAAAACCGGGGCCACCAGCCCCAGCGCAAGCGCGACCAATCCTGTGCGCATGACCCGTCCTTGAGAGTGCCCTCTCAAGGCTTAGCCGTTGTGCGGCACCCCGGGCGTTATCAATTGTCACAAAGTCTGAATCTGCCGACCGTAGAATCCGGACATACTTGCCGCCTTACTGCTTTGAACCGACCGAGAAGCCTTATGCCCCGGCGCCTATTCAAACGTTACATGCCTGACCCGCAGAGCATCCGGGAACACAAATCCTTACGCTTTCTCGGCACCTTGCTGCATGACCCCAACCTCTGGCACCTCAACCGTCACTCCGTCGCGCGCGCCATGGCCGTCGGCCTGTTCGCCGCATTCCTGCCCATTCCCTTGCAAATGCTGCTGGCTGCCGCACTGGCCGTCGCGGTACGCGGCAACATGCCGATTGCCGTGAGCCTGGTGTGGCTGACCAATCCGATCACCATGCCGGCGGTGTTCTTCTGCACCTACCAGACCGGCGCCTGGCTGATGGACGTACCTGCCCGGACGCTGCCGGAAGAACTGACCTGGGAATGGATCAGTGGCCAGTTGTCGACCTTGTGGCAGCCGTTCCTGCTCGGTTCGGTGGTCACCGGCCTGGTGCTCGGTGCCCTGGCCTACTTCGTCACCATGAGTTACTGGCGCTGGTGGGTGACCCGGCAGTGGAAACGGCGCAAGAAAAGCCGGATGTGACCGGCAAAAAAAGGGCCTCCATTGCTGGAGGCCCTTTTTTTGGGGCGTGCTGGCTGACGCCTTCGCGAGCAGGCTGGCTCCCCAAGAGGAACGTCAGGTGCGCATGCCGCGCCCGCTGACCAGTAACCGCGAGCAACCGATGTACAGCACCACAGTGGCCACCAGCATGAAGGTGATCGCAATGCTGATCTTGATGTCGGAAACCCCCAGGATGCCGTAGCGGAAGGCGTTGACCATGTGCAGCACCGGGTTGGCCAGGGAAACGGTCTGCCAGAACGGCGGCAACAGGGAAATCGAATAGAACACCCCGCCCAGGTAGGTCAACGGCGTGAGCACGAACGTCGGGATGATGGAGATGTCATCGAAGTTGCGCGCGAACACCGCGTTGATGAAGCCCAGCAGCGAAAAGATCGTCGCCGTGAGCACCACCACCAGGACCGTCACCCCCAGGTGATGCACCTGCAGATGGGTAAAGAACAGCGACAGCAGCGTCACGATCAACCCCACTGCCAGGCCACGCAGGACGCCGCCCAAGGTGTAGCCGATAAGGATCGTGTGGGGGGAAACCGGCGAGACCATCAGCTCTTCGATCGAACGCTGGAACTTGCTGCCGAAGAAGCTCGACACCACGTTGCCGTAGGAGTTGGTGATCACCGACATCATGATCAGCCCCGGCACGATGTAGTCCATGTAGGTGAAGCCACCCATGTCGCCGATCTGCCGGCCGATCAGGTTGCCGAAGATCACGAAGTACAGAACCATGGTGATCGCCGGCGGCAGCAGGGTCTGCGGCCAGATGCGCATGAAGCGCCGTACTTCACGGTAGACAATGGTATTGAGGGCGATCAGGTTGGGGCGCAGTTCGGAACTCATACCGCCACCTTCGCCAGGTTTTTCTCCACCAGGGACACGAACAACTCCTCGAGGCGATTGGTCTTGTTGCGCAGGCTCTGCACTTCGATGTTCTGCAAGGCCAACTGGCCGAACAGCCCGGTGATGCCGACGGCCTTGTCCACCTGGACCTCCAGGGTATGGCTGTCGACCAGGCGCGCCGGGTAGCCGGCGAGCTGGGGCGCGGCCTTCAGGTCGTGCTTGAGGTCCAGCACGAAGGTTTCCACATGCAGTTGGCCGAGCAACTGCCGCATGCTGGTGTTCTCGACGATGGTGCCGTGGTCGATGATGCCGATGTTGCGACACAACTGCTCGGCCTCTTCCAGGTAATGGGTGGTCAGGATGATGGTGATGCCTTTCTGGTTCAGCTCGGTCAGGAAGGTCCACATCGAACGACGCAACTCGATGTCCACCCCCGCCGTCGGTTCGTCGAGGATCAGCAGGCGCGGCTCATGCACCAGCGCGCGGGCAATCATCAGGCGGCGCTTCATGCCGCCGGACAACGAACGGGACGGCACGTCCCGCTTGTCCCACAACCCCAGCTGGGTCAGGTACTGCTCGGCGCGCTCGTTGGCGATCTTCGGCGGGATGCCGTAGTAACCCGCCTGGGTCACGACGATGTCGAAGGTCTTCTCGAACTGGTTGAAGTTGAACTCCTGGGGCACCACGCCAATGCAACGCTTGAGGGCGGCGGGCTCGCGGTCCAGGTCATGGCCGAAGACATTCACCGTGCCGCTGGTCTTGTTCACCAACGTGGAAAGAATGCCGATGGTGGTGGATTTGCCGGCGCCATTAGGGCCGAGCAAGGCAAAGAAATCGCCTTCGGCGACGTCCAGATCGATACCACTCAGGGCCTGGAAACCGTTGCCGTAGGTTTTGGTTAGCTGCCGGATGGACAGAGCGGAACTCATATCGGATTACGCACCAAGAAGGGAAGAAAGAAGTACATGAGGGCGCGAGGCGAGCAAAACAACCACGGCGCACGATGGCCATGGTGCTGGGCGTCGCCGCACAAGTACAGTCACGCGTGTCGATAGTAAGTATTAAGTCAACGCGGTCATGACCGCCTTGCGGTAGGCCGGACGCTGTTTCAACTGCTGGTACCAGGCTTCCAGATTCGGCCAGGCAGCCCGCTCGATGGGCATTTCGAACCAGGCATAAATGAAGCTGCCCAAGGGAATGTCGCCCATGCCGATCTGCGCGCCGCTCAAATAAGGCTGCTCGCCCAATGCACGGTCGGCCATCGCCAGCAAAGCGTTGCATTCCTTGATAGCCGCATGGATGGCAGGCCAGTCCTGTTGCTCGGCCGGGGTGCGCAGCACGCCCCAGAACACCGTCCGAAACGGTGCGGCAAAGGACGAAGTGGCCCAGTCCATCCATTTCTCGGCGGTGGCCCGTGCCTGGGCATCGGCCGGATACCAGGCCGAATCCGGCGCGTGGCGGGCCAGCAGGTAACGCACGATGGTGTTGGATTCCCACAGCACGAAACCGTCATCCTCGATCATGGGCACGCGGCCGTTGGGGTTCTTCGCCCGGTACTCGGGCGTGTCCACCACGCCAAAAGCGCCACCCGCATCGATGGCCTCGTAGGCGAGCCCCAGTTCTTCGGCACACCAGAGCGCCTTGCGCACGTTCGACGAATTCTTGCGACCCCAGATCTTCAGCATCACGGTTTCCTTCAATGGACAAAGTGCCGCAGCAGCATACGCCGGATCAGCCGCGACTCAAATCGTCCCGCATATCGCCGAGCAAGGACGGCGCCTGATCGCCGAACAGGTGTGGATAACATTTCTCCAGGTGCTCGAAAAAGAACGCTTCGGGGACATCGGCGAACTGTCCATGGTCGGTGATGTATTCCATCAGCTTCGCGCCTTGGCGATTGAACGGGTGGAAAACGCTGTCGTGGCGGCCGTCGAACTCCAGCGGCGCGACGTCGAACAGCTCGCACAAGCCCTGGTTGAACGCCGGCGTGGCCTTGACCCAGCGGCCGTCCAGGTACAGCTCGGTGTAACCGTGCATGGCGAACACGTCGCTGCGCAGCAACGCCAGCAAACGGGGCGTGGACAGGTGGTTGCGCACATCCGCCAGGCCGATGCGTGCCGGGATACCGCAATGCCGGGCACAGCCGGCGAGCAGCGTGGCCTTGGGCACGCAATAGCTTTCCCCGTGGCTCAGCGCATGACTGGCACGCAGGGTCGCCGGATCGCGACTGAAGGTATACGGGTTGTACCGCACCGCCTCGCGCACGGCGTAGTAAAGGTTGACCGCCTGCGCCACAGGGTCGCGGTCGGCACCGCGATGCGTCTCGGCAAAGGCGATGACCTGTGGATGATCGCTGTCGATGAAGCGGCTGGGCGTCAGGTACGACTGCATGCAGGAAGGCCTCCGGGAAACGCCGGCCATCGTGGCTGGCATCGGCAAAACCCGAGTCTATCCACAGCCCCGTTGCAGCGATAACGGCGTTTCGGCCAAACAATGGCGTTTTCTCACCTGGATAACGAACGATTTCCCACGGCTGTTGCCAACCAGACTGGCGCACTGCATCCAGGGTTTCCCACGAAATCAATCACATCGCGCCGACCGCCGGTTTTGCAGAGGCCGTCTAAGCTCTGTGGGTCGGTTTTGCCCTGGTTCACGGAGGATTACCTATGCTGTTGTTGTGGATACTGGTCCTGGTCATCGGGATCGCCTGGCTGGCCCATCGGCGCACCGCCCCGTTGCCCGCACTGGGCATCGTCGCGGTCTACCTGCTGGCCATGGGCATTTTCAGCCACGCCCCCGGGTGGCTGATGCTGGTCCTGTGGGTGATGCTCGCCGCCGTCGCGGCTCCCCTGCTGCTGCCAGACCTGCGTCGCCGGTATTTCAGCGCGCCGATGTTCGACTGGTTCCAGAAAACCCTGCCGCCCATGTCCCAGACCGAACGCGACGCCATCGACGCTGGCACGGTGTGGTGGGACGGCGAACTGTTCAGCGGTCGCCCGGACTGGGACCTGCTGCTGTCCTACCCCAAGGTGCAGTTGACCGAGGAAGAACAGGCGTTCCTCGACGGCCCGACGGAAGAACTCTGCGCGATGGTCAGTGACTGGCAGATCGGCCAGGCCATGGACCTGCCGCCCGAAGCCTGGGCCCATATCAAGACGCACGGTTTCTTCGCCCTCATCATTCCCAAGGAGTACGGCGGCAAGGGCTTCTCCGCCTACGCTCACTCCCAGGTGGCGATGAAGCTGGCGACCCGCAGCGGCGACCTGGCGTCCACGGTGATGGTCCCCAACTCCCTCGGCCCGGCGGAACTGCTGCTGCACTACGGCACCGATGAACAACGCGACCACTACCTGCCACGGCTGGCCCGGGGCGACGATATCCCCTGCTTTGCCCTGACCGGGCCGCTGGCCGGCTCCGACGCCGGGGCGATGCCCGACACCGGCATTATCTGCAAGGGCGAATGGCAAGGCCGGGAAACCCTGGGCCTGCGCCTGAACTGGGAAAAGCGCTACATCACCCTCGGCCCGGTGGCCACCCTCCTCGGCCTGGCCTTCAAGGCGTACGACCCCGACCACCTGCTGGGTGACGAAGAAGACCTGGGCATCAGCCTTGCGCTGATCCCCACCGACACCCCGGGCGTGCACATTGGCCGCCGCCACCTGCCACTCGGCGCGGCGTTCATGAACGGGCCGAACTGGGGCAAGGACGTGTTCATCCCGCTGGACTTCCTCATTGGCGGCCAGCCGATGCTCGGCAAAGGCTGGATGATGCTGATGAACTGCCTGTCGGTCGGGCGCTCGATTTCCCTGCCCGCGGTGGGGACCGGCGCGGCCAAGTTCACCAGCCTGGTGACGGGCCAGTACACCCAGGTGCGCGAGCAGTTCAACGTGCCGCTGTCGGCGTTCGAAGGCATCCAGGAAGCCATGGCGCGCATCGGCGGCAACGCCTGGCTGATGGACGCGGCCCGCATGCTGACCGCCAACGCCGTGGACCTGGGGGAGAAACCCTCGGTGCTGTCGGCGATCCTCAAGTACCACCTGACCGAGCGCGGTCGTGAATGCATCAGCCAAGCCATGGACGTGCACGGTGGCAAGGGCATCATCATGGGCCCCAACAACTACCTGGGCCGCAGTTGGCAAGGGGCGCCGATCTTCATTACGGTCGAAGGCGCGAACATCCTCTCGCGCAACCTGATGATCTTCGGCCAGGGCGCCATCCGCTGCCATCCGTTCGTGCTCAAGGAAATGGCCCTGGCCACCCGTGAGGACAAGGACCAGGCCCTGGTGGAATTCGACGGCCTGTTGCTCAAGCACATTGGCTTCGCCATCAGCAACGCCGCCAGCACGCTGGTGTTGAACCTGGGCCTCGGCCGCTTCGAACACGCACCGGGCAATGCCTTGAGCCAGGGCTACTTCCGCGCCCTCAACCGGCAGGCGGCGGCCTTCGCCCTGCTGGCGGACCTGAGCATGATGCTGCTGGGAGGCGAGCTCAAACGTCGCGAGCGGCTGTCGGCACGCCTGGGGGATGTATTGAGCAATCTTTACCTGGCGTCCGCGGCACTCAAGCGCTACCACGACCTGGATTCGCCGGACCACATGGCGCCGCTGGTCACCTGGGCCATGGAGGAAAGCCTCGGCCAGTCGGAACGTGCGCTGGACGAACTGCTGGCCAACTTCCCGAACCGGGTATTGGGTTGTCTGTTGCGTGGAGTGGTGTTCCCGTTCGGCCGTCGCCACAAGGGGCCGAGCGACAGGTTGGATGCCGAGGTGGCCGCGGTGATAGGCCGGGCCAAGGGGGACCCGACCCTCGAAGAACTGCTGCAGGGTTGCTACCGTCCACAATCGGCGGACGATCCGGTGGGTGCCCTGCAACACGCCGCCGACCTGCTGGGCGCCGCGCATCCGGCGCAGAAAAAACTCCACGTCGCGCTCAAGCAAGGTCAGCTCGACCCGGCGCCGGGCGAACCCCTCATCGATGCCGCCCTCGAAGCCGGGGTGCTGCAAGCCGGCGAAGCCGAGGCCCTGCGCGTGGCCGAAGCGGCGCGGCGCAAGGTCATCGACGTGGATGACTTCGACAAGGAGGCGCTGACACTGGCCGAAGCCAAGGTTCGCTGAGTCCGTGACGAGAGGGCCTGCTGCACCCTCCAGCGGGAGCAGGCTCCCTCGCCGCGATGCCCCACTGATCCGCGGCCATGTAAAAGCCGGCGCGGGGGCTTTATACTCCTGCGCCCGTTTTGCTCTTGAGGACTTATCTCGTGTCCAATGTCGTTGCCGATCATCTTGTCCTGCTCGACCACTTGCGCAGCATCCTGGTCGCCGTAGGTGAGGCCGAACAGGTTCCCGAAGAAAGCCATGCCCTGTTCCTGGAGCGCTTCGACGAACTGCGTGCCCAGTTGCCCGTCGACCCGATCGAAAGCCAGTACCTGGGCCAGGACCTCTTGTGCCAGGTGATCGTGCGCTATCCACAGATCGCCCACCTGGTGCCGCGCGACCTGCTCTGGTACTTCGGCGGTGATTGCCTGCACTACATGCCCGACGAAGAAATCGACCTGTACCAGGCCCTGGAGGAGCGTCGTTTCGAAGCCGAACAAAACGACGAGCCGTTCGACTGGAACCAGGAAAAGCAGTTGCTGGCAATGTCCGACCAGGACAGCAAGCATTGATTGCGCCGTGACACACAAAGGCCCGCCTGGATCACCCAGCGGGCCTTTTTTATGGATTTGTCAGATAGGGGTTGCCAGGCTTCTCGGCTGCAGGCTCGCTCCAACGGATTTCGACCTGACTATCAGGCCAGACCTGGATGGCTTTTCTACAGGCATAAAAAAACGCCGCTCAATGAGCGGCGTTTTTCTGAATTTGGAGCGGGAAACGAGACTCGAACTCGCGACCCCGACCTTGGCAAGGTCGTGCTCTACCAACTGAGCTATTCCCGCAAATGGCGTCCCCTAGGGGACTCGAACCCCTGTTACCGCCGTGAAAGGGCGGTGTCCTAGGCCACTAGACGAAGGGGACACGCTGCCCGGAACACATGGTGTGTGTTCCATGTGCCCAGACCCGCATCCGAAGATGACGTTTCTGGTTTCACTCAGCCCTGCCCGAAAGCAACGCTGTTTAAAATTGGAGCGGGAAACGAGACTCGAACTCGCGACCCCGACCTTGGCAAGGTCGTGCTCTACCAACTGAGCTATTCCCGCATTGGCGTCCCCTAGGGGACTCGAACCCCTGTTACCGCCGTGAAAGGGCGGTGTCCTAGGCCACTAGACGAAGGGGACACACGTACAACATTCACTGCTTACCGCGTTTCGCTGAGTGCTTTACGCTGTAAGTGGCGCGCATTCTATGGATGGATTGGGAGGTCGTCAACCCCCAGATATAAATTTATTTAAATCAATGACTTCCCAGGGTTTGAGGGCGATTCGTCGATTTTGCCCGCCCGGTCTCTGACGCCTATATTCTGTCGCCCGCCAAGGCGCTATAGTCGCATCCGGCAAATAGTGGCAATGTGCAGCCATTGAGCCGGATTCCCTATAAACAGCACGACGCCCGTCTAATCGCGCCGCTCAGGCCTATGCGCTTAAAAGCCAAGCCACTACACTCATGACATGCGTACCCCAATAAAGAGGTCTTACCGGTGACACCACTCATGATCACCCTGCTCGTCGTAGCCGGGATCGCACTGTTGATCGCCATTGGCTACATGAACCATGTGGTGGAAAACAACAAGCTGGAAAAGGTCCGTACCAAGGTTGAACTCAACGACCGGATGCGGCGCTGTGGCGAGCTCACCGAAACCTTCCCCGGGCAATTGATGACGCCGGCCTTGAAACTGCTGCTGACGCGCCTTGAGATGAACGTCTGCCAGCGCCTGCTGAACCTGGACAAGACCAACACCGCGGTCAAGGCACGCCTGGACGAACTGACCGCATTGGCAGCACAAGGTGAATCGATCCCGGTGGGCAATCCGCCGGCACCGATCCTGACCGAAGCCAAGGCCAAGGACGTGCGCTTCCTGCTCGAAGCCCTGCACGGCCAGATCACCCGTGCCGCCCAGGACGGCTTCCTGCCGCCCAACGAAGCCAAGCGCTGGGTCCGCGAAGTGCGGCACATCCTGGTCCTGCTGCACATCGAGTTCTTCAACAACCTCGGCCAGCAAGCCTTGCAACAGGAACAACCGGGCCAGGCCCGTCTGGCGTTCGAACGCGGCGTGCAGTACCTGCGCAAGCAGCAGGAGCCCCAGGTCTACGCCGAACAGCTCGACTACCTCGAAAAGCTCCTGGCCCGCGCCAATGCAATGGTCCTGGCCAGCACCAAGCCGGTCGAAGGCGAGGTCAACCAGTTGACCGAAGGCTTGAAGGAAGACGAAATGAACGACGAGTGGAAGAAGAAGAAGGTCTACGACTGAGACTTCGTCGAACCTCAGGGTGGCGAGGGGATTTATCCCCGCAGGGCTGCGCGGCAGCCCTGGAATGTACGAGCGCTGCATGCTCGACAGTGGATCCCCTCCTCGCTACGCGCTCCTGCATCGGTGAGCCAGCTATGGCGGCTCACAGCCTGAAATGCCCCACCATCCCCTTCAACTCAACCCCCAACTGCGCCAGCTCGATGCTGGAAGCGGCATTGCCCTGCATCGCCAGGGATGATTGATCGGCACTGGCGCGGATACTGGTGACGCTGCGATTGATCTCTTCGGCCACCGAACTCTGCTGTTCGGCCGCCGCCGCGATCTGCTGGTTCATCTGCTGAATCAACGACACCGCCGCGGCAATGCTGCCCAAGGCACTTTCGGTTTGCAGCGCATCGCTGACGGCCATCTTCACCAACTCGCCGCTGCTCTGGATCTGCTGCACGGAAGCCTGGGCCGCTGAACGCAATGCGCTCACCAACCGCTCGATCTCCTCCGTGGACTGCTGCGTGCGCCTGGCCAGGGCCCGCACCTCGTCGGCCACCACCGCAAACCCCCGACCCTGCTCGCCAGCCCGGGCGGCCTCGATGGCAGCGTTGAGCGCCAGCAGGTTGGTTTGCTCGGCGACGCTCTTGATCACGCTCAGCACCGTGCCGATGTTCTGGATCTCGGCACTGAGGCTTTCGATACTGGAGCTGGCCGACGTGGCCGAGTCGGCCAACTGCTCGATACGCACCATGCTCTGGCGCACCACCTGCTGGCCGCTCTCGACCTTGTCATCGGCCGTCTGCGCCGCCAGGGCCGCTTCTTCGGCATTGCGGGCCACGTCATGCACCGTGGCGGTCATCTGGTTCATGGCCGTGGCGACCTGTTCGGTCTCCTCTTTCTGGCTGCTGACTTCCAGGTTGGTCTGTTCGGTCACGGCCGACAGCGATTGCGCGGAGTTGGCGAGCTGTTCGATACCCGCCTGCAAGCCGCTGACGATGCCGCTCAGCCCCGCGCCCATCTGCTGCATGGCGAGCATCAACTGGCCGATCTCATCCCGGCGCGTCACCTGAACCGTGGCGCTCAGGTCCCCCGCCGCGATCTGCTGGGCCACGCGGATGACGCTGCGCAGCGGCGCGACGATCAGCCGGGTAATGACCCAGGCGGCAATCAACCCCACCAGCAGGGCAAGGGCCGACGAGCCAATGATCAACAGCGAGTTCTTTTTCAACTCCGCCTGCATGGCATGGTCTTCGGCGGCGTAGGCCTGGTTGACCCGCTCCACCACTTGGCCGGCACGCTCGTGAAGTTCCTGGTAGACGCCTTTTTCCTTCGCCAACAGGCCGGT
This sequence comes from Pseudomonas sp. P97.38, assembly GCF_001269745.1. NCBI lineage: Bacteria > Pseudomonadati > Pseudomonadota > Gammaproteobacteria > Pseudomonadales > Pseudomonadaceae > Pseudomonas > Pseudomonas sp. P97.38. The sequence continues at coordinate 263,379 of NZ_LHVJ01000014.1, read as the reverse complement.
GTACTCGGCCAGTTGCGTGTTGAAACCGGCAATGTGCCCGGCCACCTCGTTGAGCACGGTCTGGTAGCCCGGGTCCTTGACCTGGGTCTTGAGCGCTTCGGCCTGCTTCATGGCTTGCTCGGCCTGCTCGATCGGGCCTTGCCCGGCGTCCTCGCTGCCTTTGCGGCTCTGGTCCAGGCGTACGCGCGCTTCGTTCATGGCCTGCAGCATCAACCGTGACACTTCGCTGACCTGGTTGGCCTGCTCGATGAACTCGGCGCCCTCCTTGCCCTCGGAATCCTTCAGGGTGTAGGCGCCGTCGTCCGCCAGACCGGCCTGCAGCACGTCCAGGTTGTTGGCGACACTGGACACCGACCAACTGGCCATTTCCAGCGCCAGGTCCTTGCTCTGGCTCAACCCGACGAATTCATCGAACGCCTTGCGGTAATCCGCCAGTGCCTGTTGCACATCGTTCATCACCGACAGGTTTTCAGGTGTCTGGGCCTTGAGCGCATCGGCCTGGGCCACCAGGCCGTCGACCCCCTTGCGCAGGGTGTCGGCCGTCTTGGGGTCGGAGCGCAAGGCGTATTCCTGCTCGAGCAAGCGCACCTTCAGCAGTTCGCTGTTGAGGGAGGACATCTGCTTGAGTCCGTCGAAACGCAGGCTGATGGTGCGCAAGGACCACACGCCAATGGCCGCGACCACGGCCGTGAGCAACAATACCAGGACAAACCCGATACCCAGTTTCTTTGCCATACCCAGGTTGGCAAAACGTCCTTGCACGGCCGAAATCATTGCGCTCAGTCCTCTGCCAGTGTGTGTTGTTCGCAGATTCGCAACGAGACGCCCTGCAACACAAGATGCTGGCGTCGGAATAATGGCAAAAAGCTACAGCCGCGTCGTTTTCAGGACACTCGAGGTCGATCCAGGGCCGCGCCCCGGAAAAACGCCAACGCCCTCGGATCACAGGCATAAGCCACATTGATCCGCAGCCACTGGCTGTCGGCGCCTGAAGGGCTGAAGGCCGTGGGCGAAGACAGCTGCACACCGAACCGTTTGGCCAGACGCTGCACTCCAGCGTAGTCGCATAACGGTGGGCGTGCCCAGATGAACAGCCCCCCGGTCGGCTTGCCGAACACCTCCCAGTCGGCCTCCTCCAGCACCTGCAACACAGCCGCCATGTCGCCCCCCAAACGCTGCCGCTGGCGCTGCACCAGCTTGCGATAGGCACCGTTGGCCAGGAGATTGGCCAGCACCGCTTCGCTGAACCGTGAAACGCCCAGGCTGGTGACCTCCTTGACCTCACTGAGCCGGGCGATGATGGGCGCAGGCGCCACCACGAACCCGACTCGCAACGAACTGCTCAGGGTTTTTGAAAAACTGCCTACATAGATCACATCGGCGTCCAGGGCCGCCAGGCGGGTGCGTGTCGAACCCTGGAAATCGGCGTAGACATCGTCTTCGATCACCAGCATCCCGTGTTCCCGGGCCAGCGCCAGCAAGCGTTGCGCCACCCCCAGGGACAGGCTGCTGCCGGTCGGGTTATGGCAGGCGCTGTTGACGAACAGCGCACGGGGCCGATGCGTCACCAGCAGGGTCTGCAAGGCCTCGACGTCCGGGCCTCGCGGGGTCCTGGGCAGTTCGAGCATGTCGATGCCGTGCAGCCTCAGCAGCTCGAACAGTTTCGGGTAGCCGGGGCTCTCCACCACCACGCAGTTGCCCGGCGCCAGTTGAGTCCGCACGATCAGGTCCAACGCCTGGGTAGCGCCGTGGGTGGTCAGGATGAGGTCTTGCGCGGCCTCGATATTGAGTTGCTTCAAGCGCCGGGACAGTTGCTCACGCAGGGCGGGCAAGCCCAACGGCGTGCTATAGCTGAACAGCCCCGCCATGTCGGTGCGGGTGACCTGGCGGATCGCATAGCCCAGGTCGTCGCTTTCGCGCCAGCGCTCAGGCAGCCCGCCGGCCCCCAGCTTCAGCGCCCACGCCGGGCTGTCGGCAAGGCCGCCGCGTGCCAGCGGCGGGTGTTCCGGGCAGGTTCCGTCGTTGGACGCGAGGCCGAGGGAAGGCGGTGGCGCGACGAAGAAGCTTGAGCCATGCCGGGACGCCAACACCCCTTGGGCGACCAGACGCTCACAGGCCTCGTTGACACTCGACTGGCTGAGCAGGTTCTGCCGTGCCAGTTGCCGGATAGACGGCAAGCGCGTGCCCGGTTGCACGGCGTCCTGGCGGATCCACCCGGTCAGCGCGTCGACAATTTGCTGCACGACAGGCACCAGGGCCTGTCGGTCGATTCTCAATTCCATGAGTGACCAGACTCCTAAGCGTTTGTTTTATTTCCGGAAACAGTTAAGCACAGGCGGCCCTGCGACGATGTACGACAAACCCGCCAAAGCAGCCGTTTCACACCCTTTGAAATACTTTGATGGACCGCGTCGGTGCTTTTTCGACCAACCAAGAAAAAGCCCGCAACCAGTGCGGGCTTTTTCCTACAAGCCAGGTTATACGTCCTCAGAACGCCGTGACACCGCCGTCCACCGCCAGGGAATGGCCGGTGGTAAAGGCCGCGCCATCGCTGCACAGGTACAGCACGGCGCTGGCAATCTCTTCGACTTTGCCGATCCGTCCCACCGGGTGCATGGCATTAGCGAAGTCAGCTTTCTTCGGGTCCGCTTCATAGGCTCGTCGGAACATGTCGGTGTCGATCACGGCCGGGCACACCGCATTCACGCGGATTTTTTTCTTGGCGTACTCGATGGCCGCCGATTTGGTCAGGCCGATCACCGCATGCTTGGAGGCCGCATAGATGCTCATTTTCGGTGCCGCACCCAGGCCCGCCACCGAGGCCGTATTGACGATGGCCCCGCCGCCCTGGGCCAGCAGCAACGGCAACTGGTATTTCATGCACAGCCAGACGCCCTTCACGTTGACCCCCATGATGGCGTCGAACTCATCGACGGTGCCGTCGGCCAGCTTGCCCTTCTCGATCTCGATCCCGGCGTTGTTGAAGGCGTAGTCGAGACGACCGTAGGCGTGGATCACCTCATTCATCAGGTTCTGCACATCGCTTTCCTGCGTCACGTCACAACGCACGAACACCGCCTCGCCGCCCGCCTCGCGAATCGCCTGCACCGTGCCCTCGCCGCCCGCCACATCCAGGTCGGCCGCCACCACCTTCAAGCCTTGCGCGGCGAAGGCCTGGGCGGTCGCCCGGCCAATGCCTGCGGCAGCGCCCGTGACCACGGCGACCTGCCCGGAAAACGTCATGCTCATTGTCAGTTCCTCGAAGAATGCGATGTTTCGCCAGTGTAGCCACGGCCCCGTGCAGCGCGGCAGCACTATCCAGGCGCCGGTGGGTGGCTCATGGGCGCCAGTGATAACGAGCCCGGCGCCACTATCACTGCGTTGGATCGAAGTGCATTCGCTGGGCCGGCAAACCTTGCGGCAATTGTCTCGAAGGGCTATCAACAAGGCTTCATTCATCGTGAGTGCCAGCCATGACTGCCCAGACCAATCGCCAATTCCTGCTCGCCAAGCGCCCGGTGGGCGCGGCGACCCGCGAGACGTTCACTTATCAGCAAGTACCGGTCGGCGAACCGGCCGCCGGCCAGATCCTGGTGAAAAACGAATACCTGTCCCTGGACCCGGCCATGCGCGGCTGGATGAACGAGGGCAAGTCGTACATCGCGCCAGTGGGCATTGGCGAAGTGATGCGAGCCCTGGGGGTTGGCCAGGTGATTGCGTCGAACAACCCGGGGTTTGCGGTGGGGGACTACGTCAACGGCGCGCTGGGGGTGCAGGATTACTTCCTCGGCGAGCCACGGGGTTTCTACAAAGTCGATCCGAAACTGGCCCCGCTGCCGCGCTACCTGTCAGCGCTGGGCATGACCGGCATGACGGCCTATTTCGCCCTGCTGGATGTGGGCGCGCCAAAGGCCGGCGAGACGGTCGTGCTGTCGGGCGCCGCCGGTGCGGTAGGCAGCATTGCCGGGCAGATCGCCAAGCTCAAGGGCTGCCGCGTGGTGGGGATCGCCGGCGGGGCCGACAAATGCAGGTTCCTGATCGATGAACTGGGCTTCGACGGGGCCATCGACTACAAGAGCGAAGACGTCCAGGCTGGCCTCAAGCGCGAATGCCCCAAGGGCGTGGACGTGTATTTCGACAACGTCGGCGGCGACATCCTCGATGCCGTGCTCAGCCGCTTGAACCTCAAGGCCCGCGTGGTGATCTGCGGCGCCATCAGCCAGTACAACAACAAGGAAGCGGTCAAGGGCCCTGCCAACTACCTGTCGCTGCTGGTCAACCGGGCGCGCATGGAGGGCTTCGTGGTCATGGACCATGCCGCGCAGTTCGCCGCCGCCGGCCAGGAAATGGCGGGCTGGATGGCCAAGGGGCAACTCAAGAGCAAGGAAGATATCGTCGAAGGCCTGGAGACGTTTCCCGAAACCCTGACCAAACTGTTCAGCGGGGAGAACTTCGGAAAGTTGGTACTCAAGGTCTGACACAAAACACCTGATGTGGGAGCGGGCTTGCTCGCGAAGGGGCCCTGTCAGTCAACATTGATATTGACTGACATACCGCTATCGCGAGCAAGCTCGCTCCCACATCAGGGATCTTCGGTATCAGGTCAGGCCAGTTCGGCCACGACCGCCGCCAGCGCCTGGGCCGGATCGACGGCCTGGCTGATCGGACGGCCGATCACCAGGTAGTCGGAACCGGCGTCCAGCGCCTGGCGCGGGGTCAGGATACGGCGCTGGTCGTCCTGGGCGCTGCCCGCCGGGCGAATCCCCGGGGTCACCAGTTGCAGCGACGGGTGCGCGGTCTTCAGTGCATTGGCTTCCAGGGCCGAGCAGACCAAACCGTCCAGACCCGCTTTCTGGGCCAGCGCTGCCAGGCGCAGCACTTGTTCCTGAGGCTCGATGTCCAGGCCGATCCCGGCCAGGTCCTCGCGTTCCATGCTGGTCAGCACGGTTACGCCGATCAGCAGCGGTTGCGGGCCACTGCGCTGGTCCAGCACTTCGCGGCAGGCCGCCATCATGCGCAGGCCGCCGGAACAGTGCACGTTGACCATCCAGACGCCCATCTCGGCCGCGGCCTTCACGGCCATGGCGGTGGTGTTGGGGATGTCGTGGAATTTCAGGTCCAGGAACACCTCGAACCCCTTGTCACGCAGGGTGCCGACGATTTCAGACGCGCAACTGGTGAACAGTTCCTTGCCGACTTTGACCCGGCAGAGCTTGGGGTCCAACTGGTCGGCCAGCTTCAGGGCGGCGTCACGGGTAGGGAAATCCAGGGCGACGATGATGGGCGTCTGGCAGGCGGACATGAGCGGGCTCTCAGGCAAGTCGAAATCGGCGCGCATTGTAGCGGAACCAGCGCCGGTGGGGGACCCGATGATCGGTAAATCTCACCGCGTCACCCCGAGCATGGACGATCCCGACCTTTGTGTCGAAGTCGATACAGGGCTGACACGCCCCCAATACGCCGGCACGCTACCGTCTGCCGCCGCACCCCGTCCTTTCAGCGCTTCACGCCTCGCGGTCCGAAGCCTATGCTGAAGCCTCAACCTTGCCGCCTCCTTTGCGATTGGCAGCTTACCTGGCAGATGATGCATCCATGCAGAACACCCCTGTTGCAAATGCCGATGATCACAAAGCGTGCGACGACGACAAGCGCTGGAACACCCGGGCGCTGATCGTCGACGACGATGTGCCGATCCGCGAACTGCTGATCGATTACCTGGCCCGCTTCGGCATACGCGCCAGCGGTGTGACCGATGGCGCGGCCATGCGCCAGGCGTTGCAGGCCGAGCACTTCGACGTGGTCGTGCTCGACCTGATGCTGCCCGGTGAAGACGGCCTGCAATTGTGCCGCTGGCTGCGGGCCGAATCGGACATCCCGATCCTGATGCTCACCGCCCGCTGCGAACCCACCGACCGCATCATCGGCCTGGAACTGGGTGCCGATGACTACATGGCAAAACCGTTCGAGCCCAGGGAGCTGGTGGCCCGTATCCAGACCATCCTGCGCCGGGTACGCGACGACCGCAGCGAACAACGGGCCAACATCCGCTTCGATAACTGGCGGCTCAACAGCGTGCTGCGCCAACTGATTTCCCTCGACGGGCTGGTGGTGCCGCTGTCCAACGCCGAGTTCCGCCTGCTGTGGGTGTTCATCGAACGACCGCGCCGGGTGCTCAGCCGCGAACAACTGCTGGACGCCGCCCGTGGACGCTCCATCGAGGCGTTCGACCGCAGCATCGACCTGCTGGTCTCGCGCCTGCGCCAGAAACTGGGCGACGACCCGAAGGCCCCGCAATTGATCAAGACCGTGCGTGGCGAGGGCTATCTGTTCGACGCCCGGGACATCGGTTGATGCGGCTGCGCCTCGACTCCCTGTTCGGCCGGCTGTTTGGCGTCCTGCTGCTGGCGATTGTCCTGGCGCACCTGTTGGCCTTTGCCTGGTTTTCCGTCTACGACAAACCGCCGCCCGGCCCGCCACCCGGGTTTACCCAGCATGGCGACGGCCCTCCGCCCTTCGGCCCTCCGCCCGAGCATGCCGAGCGTCCGTGGTTCGGCGGGCCGGTGGTGCCGCTGACGTTGCAGTTCGTGTTCCTGATCGTGGCCGCCTGGTATGGCGCCAAGCTGTTGACCCGGCCGATCCAGCGCCTGAGCAACGCCGCCGAACGCCTGAGCGAAGACCTCGACAGCCCGCCGCTGGCCGAGGACGGCCCACGCGAGGCGCGCCAGGCAGCCCATACGTTCAACCTGATGCAGCAACGGATTCGCGAGCAGGTGCAGCAGCGTTCACGCATGCTCGGCGCGGTGTCCCACGACCTGCGCACGCCGCTGTCGCGGCTCAAGCTGCGCCTGGAGCAGATCGACGACGTAAAGCTGCAAGGCCAGATGCGCCAGGACCTGGACGACATGATCGGCATGCTCGATGCCACCCTCACCTACCTGCATGAACAGCGCACCAGCGAAGCCTTGCAATGGATGGACGTGCAGGCCCTGGTGGAATCGCTGAGCGAAAACGCTCAGGACCAGGGCGCCGACGTACAGGCCAGTGGCGCGTGCGCGCCGCTGCACGTGCAGCCGATGGCGCTGCGCTCGTGCGTCAACAACCTGATGGACAATGCCCTGCGCTATGCGGGCCACGCCTTGATCACCCTGGACGACCAGGGCGACCGGGTGCTGATCCGGGTCATCGACCACGGCCCCGGCATTGCCCCAGACAAGCGTGAAGCGGTGTTCGAACCCTTCTATCGCCTGGAAGGCTCGCGCAACCGCAACTCCGGCGGCGTCGGCCTGGGCATGACCATCGCCCGGGAAGCCGCCGAACGCCTCGGCGGGCAGTTGAACCTGGAAGAAACACCGGGCGGCGGATTGACGGCCGTCATCCACCTGCCACGCACCTGAGCCCTCAGTTCCCACAGGGTTCAAGGGTGAGCCGGGGCTGTGTATGGCCTGCGATACAAACGCCACACACCCACGACAACTGGCCCGCCGACGCTGCTTGAGCCGGTGCACCCGCCGGCAACACCAGCCCAAGGAGAGTGCCCATGATCGGCAGCGTCAGCGCCAGCAATTACGCGTCATACACCAGCACCAGCAATACCTCGACCCACAGTGCCCACGGCCAGTCATTCCAGAAGGAACTGCTTGGCCGGCTCGACAGCAACGACGATGGTTCGATCGACCAGGATGAACTGAGCAGCGCCCTGTCGCAAAAAAGCGACGACGGTATCCTGGTCAGCCTGAGCGACAACTTCGACGACCTGGACAGTGACGGCAGCGGTGACTTGAGCAGCGAGGAAATGGCGGCGATGGCCCCGCCACCACCGCCACCGCGGAGCCAGGCGCCCGATACCGAACTGGCCGATGCGTTGCTCAGCGCCCTGGACACCGACGGTGACGGCGTGGTCAGCAGCGACGAATTGAGCAGCGGTCTGGCCAGTGCCGGCAGCAATGCCGACAGCCAACAGGTGTTCTCGGCCCTGGACAAGAATGAGGACGGCACCGTCAGCGCCGACGAACTCGCCGCCAGCCTCGCCCCACCGCCGCCCCCTCAACAGGCCTCCAGCGACGAGCTGTTCAGCCAGCTCGATGCCGATGACGACGGCAGCATCACCGCCAGCGAACTGACCAGCGCCTTGCAGGCGAACCGCGACAGCGACAGCACCACCGACCAGGACAGTGCCAGCGAGGCCTTGGGCAGGATGATCGCCAACCTCAGCCGGCAGTACTCGCTGGACAGCGTCGCGACCGTGGGCAAGCACCTGAACGTGGCGACCTGAGACGACGGCGAACCTGGCGGCGAGGGCGTCAGGCTACGCGTCGACCTCAGGGCTTAGAAGACTCCGTGGCGAGGGCGCCGGCGCCCGCTGGGCCGCCCGATTCGCCACGGTTTTGGGTTCCGGAAGGTGCTGTTCAAGCTAGCGTGCCTGGCTTTTGCTCCAGTCCGTCAACAGGCTGTACGCCACCGCCAGCAAGGTCGGGCCGATGAACAGGCCGATGAAGCCGAAGGCAATCAACCCGCCGAACACGCCCAGCAGCACGATGACCAACGGCAGGTTCCCGCCCCGGCTGATCAGGTAGGGCTTGAGCACGTTGTCCACGCCGCTGATGATGAACGTGCCCCAGATGCCGAGGAACACCGCCATCCCGTACTCGCCTTTCCACGCCAGCCAGGCCGTGGCCGGAATCCAGACCAGCGGCGGGCCCATGGGGATCAGGCTGAGCAGGAACGTGACAATCCCCAGTACCAGCGCGCCCGGCACGCCAGCGATCAGGAAGCCGATCAAGGCCAGCAGGGCCTGGGCCGCCGCAGTGCCGATCACGCCATTGACCACCCGTTGTACCGTCCCGGCCACCAACTCGATGTAGTAACCGGCGCGGTCGCCGATCAGGCGCTCCAGCAATCCATGGACGAACGCCGCAAGGCGCGGGCCATCGCGATAGAAGAAAAATACGAACACGATGCTCAGGGTCAGTTCGAGCATGCCGCCACCAATCTGCTTGCTGCGGGCCAACAACCAGTTGCCGACCTGTCCCAGGTACGGCTTGAGGGTGACCATCATCGCCGCGCCCTGCTGGTCGATGCTGTTCCAGATCGCCACCAGCCGCCCACCCACCAGCGGCAAGCCGCCCAGCCAGGCCGGTGCGTCGGGCAGGCCATCGACCTGCACGTCGCGGATGAACGCCGTGGCATCGCGCACATGATCGGCCAGGTTGAACCCCAGCCACACCAGCGGCCCCGCCACCAACAGCATCCACCCCACCGTCAACAGCCCCGCCGCGAGGGACTCGCGACCATTGACCCAGCGGGTCAGCAGGCGCATCAACGGCCAACTGGCAAACGCCAGCACCGCCCCCCAGAACAGCGCCGACCAGAACGGCGCCATCACCCAGAGGCTTGCGCCGAACAACACCAGGAGCAGAATCTGCACCAACAGCCGATCGTTATTGAGCATGTAAGGTCTCGAAAAATGTCCAGGGCGGGCCACGGCGTGAGGCCCGCGACCCGCCACAGCTTATCGCAGCAGTTCCAGATGCAGGCCCGCCGCGTCGCCACTGGCGGTTTCCAGGCGCGCGGCCCGCACCCCCTGGCCCGCCAGCGCCTGCCGCCACTCTTCGGCCCGAGGGCCGGCAATACTGACCCGCAGCCCCGTATCCAGGTTCAATGCCCGGGACAACAGGCGCAGCCAGGTATCGTCCGGCTCACCGCCAAGGCGCGGCAAGTCGAGCACCCCGGTGTCCTTGAGCTGGCGCAGCAGGGTCGCCGAGGTGGGCAGCAAATCCCCCAGCGCGGCATTCGCCGCAAACTGTTCGACGTGCAGGTAGGCCTTGCGATTGCCGCGGGTGATGCCATAGAGCGCAATCAAGGTGTTGTCCGCCGGGGGCGCCAGGCGCAACAGCAGGTAGGCCTGGCCGTTGTCGGCACCGTAGAGCTTGGCGTTGCCGAAGACCTCGTTGGCCCACAGGCTGCTTTCGCCGCAATCGCGGGCCTGGCACCAGAACAACAGCTCGGCACCCTGCTTCTGCAACGCTTCGCGCGCCGCCGTGAAGGCCTGGGTCGCGGAATGTTCGGGCGGCAGTTCGTAGGTGACCGAGGTCACGTTGCCCCGGGCGTCGACCTGGCCGTCGAAACGCAACTGGCCACTGATTCGGCGGATCGAGCCCATGGGATAGACGCGTTCCAGGTCATTGGTTTGCCGGTAATCGACGATCTGGGCATCGGGCATGCGTGGCACGCCCTCCAGGTCGCGACTGCCCGGCACATCGGCAGCGAACGATGCCGGGCTGAAGCAGGCCAGCGCCAGCAGGACGAGTGAATGGACGGATGATTTCATCGGATCGACGTGGCCTGGAGCGCCCGGACGCGACAAGCGTCGTCGGTGCACCACGGGGCGGGTAAGCAGCGGTCTGTCATGGTTGTCTCCCTTTCAACCCGCCCAGCCTCGACAGTTGCCCGGCGCAAGTCAAGAAACGCTGAAGAACCGATTGAAACAGTCTGCTACAAGCGCGGCGCCGCCTTCGTCATTCAGGTGCAAATGATGGCCGCCCGGCAACTGCTCATGACTGAAGGGTAGACGCTCCAGCAACTCCGGGTGCCGCGCCAGCATGCCGTCGGCCGCCACCACCAGGTGCGCGGGACAGGCGACCCGTGCCACGAACGCCATGGCCTGCTCGTCGGTCAGGCGCAGCGGCGATGGCAAGGTCAGGCGGTTGTCGGTGCGCCACGTGTAGCCACCAGGCACCGGCATCAGTCCGCGCTGGGCCAGCAGCTCGGCCGCCTCGCGACTGACGGCCACCAGGCCTTTCATGCGTGCCTCGATGGCCCTGTCGAGGGTTTTGTAGACCGGTTTGCGTTTGTGCTGCAAATCCATTTGCGCCTGCAGGGCCATGCCCATGCGTTCGGCCGCGCCATCGCCCGGGGCGGTGGGCGGGATGACGCCGTCGATCAACCCCAGGTGCGTCACCCGTTCCGGCAAGGCGCCGGCCAGCACCAGCGAAACGATGGCGCCCATGGAGTGCCCCAACAGGGCGAAACGTTTCAAGCCCAGTTGTTCGGCGACGTGCAGCACGTCGTGGGCATAGTCCCAGAGCGCGTAACCGGCACCGGGCGGCCGATGCCCGGAATGACCATGGCCGGCCATGTCCAGGGCGATGACCCGCAGGCCCGCCAGCCGCGGGGCCAGCCGGGCGAAACTGTTGGCGTTGTCCAGCCAGCCGTGCAGGGCGATCACCGGACGGCCCTCTTCCGGGCCGAACAGGTGGGCCGCCAACTCGATATGCGGCAGGCTCAGGCGGACCTCTTCGACCGTGCTCATGGGCGATGCCCCTGCCAACGCTGGAAAAGGTCCTTGAGCAGGTTGGCCGTGTCTTGCGGCCGCTCCAGGGGGAACATATGGCCGCCGGGCATGCTCAGGGCTTCGCCATGGGGCATGCGCCGCACCGATCGAGTGTGATGGCGCATCACCACGCGACTCTGCCGGCCACGCACCACTGCCAGCGGCACCTGGAGCGTGCGGGGCCGGCCCGGGCTGGTGTGCGGCACGCCGCGATAGATGCTGATTTCCGTGGCCGGGTCGAAGCGCAGCCGCAAGCGGTCGCCCACCGGCTGCAGGCCGTGTTGCAGGTAAGCGTCAAAGCAATCCGGGTCGAAGCCGCGGAACAGCGTCTTGCCGGCGAAATACTGCCGCGCCGAGGCCAGGTCGGCGAACTCCTCGCGCCGGCCCAGGGTCCGGCCGGCCGGGGTCAGGCGATCGATGAAGCCCAGGCGCTTGGCGGCCAGGATCACCCACCGGTCGGTGCGGGTCAGCACCGGCGAATCGAGCATGACCACGCCTCGGTACAAGTGCGGGCATCGCAACGCCGCGTGCAGGTGCAGCACGCCACCCAGGGAATGGCCGACACCCCATACCGGCGCCGGTTGGCGTTCCAGGTGATGGATCAATTCGTCCACCAGGTTGTGCCAGTTGTCGTCCACCGGAAAGCGCGGATCGTGGCCGTGCAGCTCCAGGTGCGCGACCTCGTACTGCGGCGCCAGCGCGGCGAACAGCTTGCCGTAGGTGGCCGAGGGGAAACCGTTGGCGTGGGCGAAAAATACCTGTTGCGACATGACAGCCGATCCATTGGGGGAACTGGCACCGATTCTGCGCACAAGCCACCGACGCGGCAATGACCGTAACTGCCAGGAATGATGACAGTCGAGCTTGGGCTATAGACAGAAGCTGCAAGCCTCAAGTTGATAGCTTGCAGCTCCCAGCGCTTCACCGCGCCGGCGGTTGCTCGCCCAGCGGCACCACCGCCATGGTCAGGCGCGATACGCAGTTGAGCTTGCCGTCGTCGTTGGTCAAGCGGATGTCCCAGACCTGCGTGGTGCGGCCCAGGTGGACCATCCGTGCCGTGGCGGTGACCCGTCCGCTGCGCACGCCACGCAGGTGGTTGGCGTTGATCTCCAGGCCCACGCAATAGAACTTGCTGGTGTCCACGCACAGGTAGGCGGCCATGGACCCGACCGTCTCGGCCAGCACCACCGAAGCGCCGCCATGCAACAGGCCGAAGGGTTGGTGAGTGCGGTGATCGACCACCATGCTCGCGGTCAGGGACTCGTCGTCGAACGACTCGAAACGAATGTCGAGCACTTCGCTGATGGTGTTTTTACCGGCGGCGTTGAGTTGTTCGAGGTTGGGGGTGTTGCGCCACAGACTCATCGTGTTCATTCCTTTATCGTTGTTATTGTGGCCGCTTGCATTTCGTACACAGCCTAGGCTCTGTCTGAAAAGCCTAGGGGTGTCGCAGGGCCTTGAGCGTCATCGCCCCGGCCAGCGGCAGGTCGCCTTCCAGTTCGGCCAGGCCGGCGGTCTGTACCTGTTCCGGTTGCTGCAGATGACCGTGTTGCAGCAGGCCCAGCAGGCTGCCCACCAGCGGATTGTGGCTGACCAGCAGCACCGGGGCCTGGTCCGCCAGGTGTTCCAAAACCTTTTGCGGCCGTGTCTCCGGCGTGAGCCAGTTGACCGTGATCAGCTGCGGCTCGAACCCCAGCGCTTGGCGCACCAACTGCGCGGTCTGCTGGGCACGCCGGTACGGGCTGACGTAAATGGCCGCCAACGGCTGGCCGATCAAGTGCGCGGCACTGCGCAGCACTTGCTCGCGCCCGTGTTCGGTCAGGGCCCGCTCGGGATCGGGACAGTTGCCGTAGGGCTCGGCCTCGCCATGACGCAATACCCAGAGTTTCATAGCTTGGGCTCTTCGTCCCGGACCGGATGCGCGGCCGGTGCCACGACGTGCGGCGCTTCACCTTCGGGCGTGCGCGGGGTCGGCCAATCGGCGAACGGCCATGGCTTCTGGTCGCTGTGGAAAGTGCCAAAACGGCCGATCTGCGCCAGGAACTGGCTCAGGCTGTCACCGAAATTCATCAGGCTGGCGCTGGGCGCGCCGTAGATCAGCCGATAGATCAACTGCACCAGCACCACGGCGCCCAGGATGAACTGCGCCACCTGCCAAACCAGCAGGTAGATCACCATCCACAGCACACGCAGCAGGATGGATTCGTATTGGGGTTGTCCTTTCGGATCGTTCATGGCTCGCTCCTGCTTGCGGTCAAAAGACTCAGTTGAAACCGCTGGTGGAAATGAAATCGACGTCGGTCTTCGGCTCGCCGCGCATCAGCAATTCGATCACCTGCTCCAGCGTACGCCCCTCGAACAGGATCGCATGCAACCCGGCCACCAGTGGCATGTACACCCCGGCTTCCTGGGCCTTGGCCTTGAGCACCTTGAGGGTGTTGACCCCCTCGGCCACTTCGCCCAGGCGCGAGACGGCTTCTTCAAGGCTCAGGCCCTGGCCGAGGGCAAACCCGACCTGATAGTTGCGGCTCTTGGGTGACGAACAGGTGACGATCAGATCGCCGACCCCGGCCAAGCCCAAAAACGTCATCGGGTTGGCGCCCTGGCTGACGGCAAAGCGGGTCATTTCCGCCAGCGCCCGGGTGATCAGCATGCTCTTGGTGTTCTCGCCCATGCCCAGCGCCACCGCCATGCCAGCGATGATCGCATAGACGTTCTTCAGCGCCCCGCCCAATTCCACGCCAAAACGGTCGGCGCTGGCATAGACACGAAAGGTGCGGCCATGGAGCGCAGCCTGGACCTGCTGGCACAGCGCTTCGTCTTCACTGGCCACCACCGTCGCGGTGAGCGCGTGCTCGGCAATCTCGCGCGCCAGGTTCGGCCCGGAAATCACCCCGATGCGGGCCTTGGGAGCGATGTCTTCGAGAATCTCGCTCATCAGTTTGAACGTTTGCGCCTCGATACCCTTGGTCAGGCTCACCAGCGACTTGCCGCTCAGGCGTTCAGCGTGGGGCGCCAGGACCGCGCGCAAGGCGCTGGATGGCAAGGCGACGAAAAACAGCTCGCAGTCGTCGAGGGTCGCCTGCAAGTCGGTGACCGGTTCCACTTCCGAGCGGATCTTGATGCCCTTGAGGTAACGCGGGTTCTCGCGGTTGACCCGGATGGCCTCGGCCTGCTCCGGGTCACGCATCCATTGGCGCACCGGGTGGCCATTCTCGGCCAACAGGTTGGCCACGGCGGTTCCGAAGCTCCCGCCTCCCAGGACCGCAATCGGGCGCTGATCAGTCATATGCAATCCGTTCATCCATACCAAGTGGCAATGCGGGGCATTATACGGAGCGGCCGCAGCGCGACCAGTCCCGGCAACAATTACCGACGACTGTAGGAAGCTGACCATCAATTCCTAGGAAAATGCTGTCAACGTGAATGGAAAAGTCGTTCAGCTCAGTTACCATGCGCGCCATTCTCCTCTTATTCAAAGGCTGCACCGTGCCCGTTGGCCCTTCCCGCTCCGGTTCGACCCTGCTATTGGCGCTGATCATCAGCCCGCCGGTGCTGGGCGACGACCTGTTCGTGGACAGCCAGCCCCTGCCCCAGGTGCTGACGGCCACCCGGCTCAAGCAATCGCCGGCGGCGGTGCCCGGCAGCATGACCGTGCTCGACAGCGAGTTGATCAAGGCCAGCGGCGCCCGCGACATCAGCGAGCTGCTGCGGCTGGTGCCGGGCATGATGGTCGGCAACATCAGCGGCAACCAGGCCACCGTGAACTACCACGGCACCAACGCCAGCGAAGCCCGGCGCATGCAGGTGCTGATCGACGGCCGCTCGGTGTACCGCGCCGGCCTGGCCACCGTGGACTGGAGCGACATTCCGGTGGCCATGGAAGACATCGAGCGGATCGAAGTCTTCCGGGGGCCCAACACCGTCAGCTACGGCGCCAACGCGCTGATGGCCGTGGTCAACATCATCACCCGCGCCCCGGCCGACAGCCATGGCACCCGCCTGAAGATCACGCGCGGGCAGCGCGGCATCAGCGACTGGTACGCCAGCCAGGGTAGCGGTTGGGAAGGCGGCGACCTGCGCCTGTCGTTGTCCGGCCAGGAAGACGACGGCTTCGACAGTGACCGCAACGGGGCCGACTACCGCGACAGCCGTCGCCTGGAGCGCTTCAACCTGTCGGTCAGCCAGACCCTGGACGAACGACAGAGCATCGACTGGCAATTGAACGCCAAGGACGGCACCAACCAGCGGCCCTACACCTACCGCCCGGTGTTTGCCGGGATCACCGCCGCTGGGGATAACTCCGACGTCATCGCCAAGGACTACGCCGGTTCGCTGCGCTGGAACCTCGACCTGGACCCCGACCACAGCCTTTATGTACAAGGCTCGATCCAGCACTGGGATCGCCAGCAGACCTGGCGGGCCTGTGACGCCGAAGTCTCCTTCAGCCCGCAACTGACCGACCTGTGGCAGCTCAACCCCAACTACGCCGAGAAGCTGGCGCGCAACATGCCGTCCTTCACCCGCACCGGCGCGCCACCCGGCGGCACGCCGCAGGAACAGGCACTGGCCAACCAGGTGATTGACCAGTGGCGCAACGGCGCCTCGCAAACCCTGTGCGGGGACATCGACCAGAGCACCCGTGAATCGCGCTACGACTTGGAAATCCAGGACACCCTGAGCCTGTCCGACAGCCTGCGACTGGTGACCGGGGCGAATTACCGCTACGACCGGGCCGACTCCGAGACGTACTTCAACGGCACGCTGGACGACACCACCTGGCGCCTGTTCGGCCAACTCGAATGGCGGGCCAGCGAACACTGGCTGCTGCAGGGCGGCGCCATGTTCGAGGACGCGCGCCTGACCGGCAGCTCGCTGACGCCCCGGGTGGCCGTCAACTACCTGATCACCCCGCGCCATGGCCTGCGCGCGGTGTACTCCGAAGCCGTGCGCTCGCCGGACATGTTCGAGAACAACGTCAACTGGAGCTACCAGGTCACCAACCTGCAGCCGTCCGCCTTCGGCCAGCGCAGCGCCCGCTATTTCGTCGTGACCCGTGGCCCGGGCAACTTGGAGCAGGAACACATGCGCTCCCGGGAGCTGGGCTACAACGGCTATTTCATGGACCTGGGCCTGACCGTCGACGTCAAGCTGTTCCACGACGAAATCACCGGCATGATCAGCGAACCGCTGCGCAACAACCAATACATCGCCAGCAACAGCAACCAGTCACAGTTCTCCGGGGCCGAAACCCAGTTCGACTGGCGCATGAGCGGCGCCGACCGCCTGCGCCTGACCTACGCCTACGTCGACGCCCAGGCGAGCAATCCCCTCGACGAGCAATTGACCGCCCGCAACAGCGGTTCGGCCGGCTGGCTGCGGGACTGGGGCCAGGGCTGGAACAGCGCGGTGTTCTACTACGCCGCCAACGCCCTGGACGGCTACCGCTTCGAACGGGTCGACACGCGGGTCGCCCGGCGCATTCCCCTGGGCAAGGCCAGCCTGGAATTGGCGGGCACCCTGCAACAGCGCCTGGACGACGAACCGACCACGTTCGTCGACAACCGCTACGATTCCCGCCATGTGCTGTATTTCAGCGCAGAGTTGTCCTTCTAAATGTGCCGACCCCCAGCACGCAGGACGCCATTGCGTGGCTGCCGAAGGCTGGCGCTGGGGTTGTTGCTCATGGTCGGGCTGGCGACGATCCAGGCCCGGGCCGCCGAGATCCTGCTCACCGGCGCCGAGGACAGCCCCGGCGTGCAGTCCTTTACCCAGGCCCTGAGAGCCCTGCGCCCGGAAGACAGCGTGCGGTTCACGCCGCTGGCCAGCCTGCCGGCGCCCGATAAGCTGCCCGCCAATGTCCGCCTGGTCCTGCTCGACCTGCCCAGCCTGGACTGGCGCCTGCAAGACACCCGCGGGCCGGCCACCCTGGTGTTGCGCATCAGCCGCCTGCAAGCCCGCGATCGCCTGGGCGAGGCAACGCCCAATCACCTGAGCCTGCTGTGGAGCGACCCGCCGGTGGCGCGGCAGTTGCGCCTGATCCGCGCGATCCTGCCGCAGTTGCGTCGGGTCGGCGTGCTGTACGACGGGCACAGCGAGTTTTTGCTCAACGACATCCGCCAGGCTGCCGCGCCGCTGGGCCTGGAAATCGTCACCGAACGCTGGGACGACACCGGTGACAGCCGGCCCCTGCAAAACCTGCTGGGCCAGAGCGACGTGCTGTTGGGCCTCGACGACCCCGACCTGTACAACCCCAAGACCGTGAAAAACCTGTTGCTCAGCAGCTACGCCCGACAACGACCGTTGATCGGCCCCAGCGCCGCCTTCGTCAAGGCCGGCAGCCTGGCGAGCACCTACAGCGACCAGGATGACTGGCTGGCGATCCTCGACGAACTGCTCGATCGCCCCGCCACGACCTGGCCGCGCACGTTGTACCCGGCCCGTTTCAAGGTCCTGGGCAACCGCCAGGTCACCCGCTCGCTGGGGATCGAACCGATTGATGCCGAATCCGTCGCTGCAACGTTGGCCGAAGGAGAACACCGCCCATGACCTTGCGTCGCCGTTGGGACATCAACACCCGCACCCAGCTCATCGCCCTCGGCCCGGCGTTGCTGCTGACCGTCCTGTTGATCAGCTTCTTCACCTTCGTGCGGATCCAGGACTTGCGCCAGGAACTCAATCACACCGGGCAACTGATCGCCAACCAACTGGCGCCGGCCACGGAGTACGGGGTCATTTCCGGTAACAACGACGTCCTCGAAAGCCTGCTCACGGCGACCCTGGCGACGCCCCACGTGCGCTTTCTCGAAGTGCAGGACAGCACCGGCAAGGTGCTGGTGTACGTTGAACAACCCGAGCAGGCCCGCAGCCACTCCCAGCAGATCGAGGTCTTCCAGTCCCCGGTACGCCTGCAACGCATCACCCTGAACAACGATTTCCTGCAGGGCAACAGCACATCCGTCGAGGCGCCGGTGGAGGATTACCTGGGCCGGGTGATCGTCGGCATGTCCAGCGACGCCTTCAGCCAGCGGCAACAGGAGATCCTGTTCAAGGCGGCGATCCTGGCGTTGTTCGCCCTGCTGTTCACGTTCCTGGTGGCGCGCCGCCTGGCGACCGACCTGTCGCAGCCGATCCGCGACATCGGCAACGCGGTCAAGGCCATCCAGCAAGGGGACTACAGCACCCCGCTGCCCATCGTCGACGATGCGGAGCTGGGGGCCTTGTCACGGCACATCAACAACCTGGCCGACGGCCTGGAGCAAGCCAGCCGGGAGCAGCACCAGACCATCGCGCAACTGATCCAGACCCGGGAGGAAGCGGAAAAGGCCAACAGCGCCAAGTCCGAGTTCCTGGCGATGATGAGCCATGAATTGCGCACGCCCATGAACGGCGTGCTGGGCATGCTGCAACTGTTGGAAACCACCCGCCTGAGCGACGAGCAGCACGAGTACACGGCCCTGGCGTCGGAGTCCACCGAGCACCTGCTCAAGGTGATCAACGACATCCTCGACTTCTCGCGCATCGAACGCTCGGCCCTGGAACTGGAACACATTGCGTTCAACCTGGCGGAACTGGTGGGCAGTTGCGCCCAGTCGTTCCAGCACAGCGCCGCACAACGCCAGCTGGGCCTGGAGTTGCTGATTCCCGAGGACATGCAGGCCTTGCAGGTCCAGGGCGATCCGACGCGCATACGCCAGATCCTGGTGAACCTGATCGGCAATGCCCTGAAGTTCACCGAGCAAGGCCAAGTGACCGTGCAATGCCAGTGGCAGGCCCTCGACCACGAACTGCTGTGGTTCACCTGCACCGTGCGCGACAGCGGTATCGGGATTGCCGCCGAGACCCTGGAGCGCATGTTCGACGCCTTCCAGCAGGCCGACAGCTCGATTTCCCGGCGCTACGGCGGCACCGGCCTCGGTCTGCCGATCGCCCGCACCCTGGCCGAACGCATGGGCGGGACGCTGCGCGCCCAGAGCGAGGAGGGCCACGGCTCGGTGTTCACCCTGGAGATCCCGCTGGCGCTATCGCGGCAGACGCCGCCGGTGCTGGCGGCGCAGCAACCGGCCGACGAAGGCGACGGCGCGGGCCGCAACATACTGCTGGTGGAGGACAACCCGGTGAACCAGACCGTCACCCAGGCCATGCTGCGCAGCCTGGGCTTCACCGTCAGTGTCGCCACCGACGGCGCCCAGGCCGTGCGCACTGCCGAAAGCCAGGCATTCGAGGCGATCCTCATGGATTGCCGGCTGCCGATCATCGATGGCTACGAGGCCACGCGCCAGATCCGTCGGTTGCCCGGGCGCGATGCAGTACCGATCATCGCCCTGACCGCCAATGCCTTGCAGGGCGACCGCGAAGCCTGCCTGGCCGCCGGCATGAACGATTACCTGGCCAAGCCGTTCAAACGGATTGACCTGCAGCAGATTCTGCAGCGCTGGGTGGGCTAGGACCATCTGCGACTGGCGTGAAAGGCGAAAGTGCGGCAGTCTTAGGCACCCGAACATGCCTCGATTGGGGCTTGATTAAAAATTTCAGTGCACAGGTGTACATTCATTTCCCGTGTGCTGTGACTTTCACTACAACGCAATAGTCTATGAGTAGGCTGTCGATTCGAGGCATGACCGCTTCGATCGACCGGGAAGATTTGCCCCACCCTGCCGCAGGGGACTATTGAGGAGCTCGCATGACCAAACAAAACGCCTTTACCCGGGAAGATCTGCTGCGCTGCAGTCGCGGTGAGCTGTTCGGCCCAGGTAACGCGCAACTGCCCGCCCCGAACATGCTGATGGTGGATCGCATCACCCATATCAGCGAAGAGGGTGGCAAGTACGGCAAAGGTGAATTGGTCGCCGAGCTGGATATCACTCCGGACCTGTGGTTCTTCGCCTGCCATTTCGAAGGCGATCCGGTGATGCCGGGCTGCCTCGGCCTTGATGCCATGTGGCAACTGGTCGGTTTCTTCCTCGGCTGGCAGGGTCTGCCGGGCCGTGGTCGCGCCCTGGGTTCGGGCGAAGTGAAGTTCTTTGGTCAGGTCCTGCCGACCGCGAAGAAAATCACCTATAACATTCATATCAAACGCGTCCTCAAGGGCAAGCTGAACATGGCCATTGCCGATGGTTCGGTGGCCGTGGACGGGCGCGAGATCTACACCGCCGAAGGCCTCCGGGTTGGCGTTTTCACCTCCACTGACAACTTCTAAGGGTTATCCGCATGCGCCGCGTCGTTATCACTGGTCTGGGCATCGTTTCGTGCCTGGGCAATGACAAAGAGACCGTCACCGCTAACCTGCGTGCAAGTCGCCCTGGCATCCGGTTCAACCCGGAATACGCCGAAATGGGTCTGCGTAGCCAGGTTTCCGGCTCCATTGACCTCAATCTCGAAGAACTGATCGATCGCAAGATCTACCGTTTCGTCGGCCACGCGGCGGCCTACGCCTACCTGGCCATGAAGGACGCCATCGCTGACTCCGGGCTGACCGACGAGCAGGTTTCCAACGTGCGTACCGGCCTGATCGCCGGCTCCGGCGGTGCATCGACCCTGAACCAGATGGAAGCGCTGGACATCCTGCGCGAAAAAGGCGTCAAGCGCGTGGGCCCGTACCGCGTCACCCGCACCATGGGCAGCACCGTTTCGGCATGCCTGGCCACCCCGTTCAAGATCAAGGGCCTGAACTACTCGATCTCCTCCGCCTGCGCCACCAGTGCCCACTGCATCGGCACCGCCATGGAGCAGATCCAGATGGGCAAGCAGGACATCGTGTTCGCCGGCGGCGGTGAAGAAGAGCATTGGAGCCAGTCGTTCCTGTTCGACGCCATGGGCGCGCTGTCCAGCAAGCGTAACGACACCCCGGAAAAAGCTTCCCGTGCCTATGATGCCGACCGTGACGGTTTCGTCATCGCCGGCGGTGGCGGCATGGTCGTGGTCGAAGAGCTGGAACATGCCCTGGCCCGTGGCGCGAAGATCTACGCGGAAATCGTCGGCTACGGCGCCACGTCCGACGGCTATGACATGGTCGCGCCAAGCGGTGAAGGTGCCGTGCGTTGCATGCAGATGGCCATGTCCACCGTCGATGCACCGATCGACTACCTGAACACCCACGGCACCTCGACCCCGGTCGGCGACGTCGCGGAAATGAAAGGCGTGCGCGAAGTGTTCGGCGACAAGGCGCCGGCCATCAGCTCCACCAAGAGCCTGTCGGGTCACTCCCTGGGTGCCGCCGGCGTTCACGAAGCGATCTACTGCCTGCTGATGATGGAAGGCAACTTCATGGCCGGTTCGGCCAACATCGACGAGTTGGATCCGGAAGTGGCCGACCTGCCGATCCTGACCAAGACGCGCGAAGACGCCACCATCAATACTGTGATGAGCAACAGCTTCGGCTTCGGCGGCACCAACGCCACCCTGGTCCTCAAGCGCTGGCAGGGCAAATAAGCCCCACCGCTACGTCACACAAAAAAACGCCCCGACTGGTTCGGGGCGTTTTTTTTGTGCCGGCTGAACGCAGCACAGTCCCGCTGTGGGAAGGGTGCATTCACAGCGACTCCCTGTGGGAGCGGGCTTGCTCGCGAAGGCGGTGCATCAGCTACAGACAGGCTGGCTGACACTCCGCCTTCGCGAGCAAGCCCGCTCCCACACTCCAATAGATGAATGGGTATCAGCGCACCACGAACCGCTGCTGGGTCAACAAGCGATCCCCCTGGAACACCATGAATCGCCACTCCCCCGGCACCACCTCATGGCTTTCGGTGAACTCATAGGCCATGACATCCTGTGGCGCACCAGGCACCAGCTTCTGCACGACTTCGAATTTGTCGTGACGCACGCCATCAGGGGTGCGGATCCCCGGGGTGAAGTACAGGAGCGTCAATGGCTGGTCATCCGCGACCTTGCCCGCCAACTGGTAACGCATGCCGAACTTGGTGCCCAGCTTGGCCGGTACGCTCTCGGTCTGGCGGATCTGCTCGTTGCTGCGACGCAGGACCCGCTCCCCCGATTGCAGCTCGGCCTTGGGCCCTTCGAACACGCCGTATTCCACCGGGCCTTCGACACGGACTTCGGCCTGCGCCAGGCCGCAGGTCAACAACAGCGCGACCAGTGCGCTTGAACGGGTGAGGTGCATAGTGCGCTCCTTGATTGAGATGAGCGCGAGGGTATGACGCCGTGGTGACAGACTGATGACAAAAGGCTTTACATGCTTATTGGAGGACGGAACGCGGCAACACCGCCAGGAAATTGTCCCGCGCCACCTTCCTGGCCACGTCTTCCGGCAAGGCATCCAGGAACGGGTCGAAACTGCGCAGCTCCTTGCCTACCTTGTTGAAACGGCCCACCACGTCCGACCCCACCATGAACCGCTCTGGAAAACGCTCTACCAGCTCCACCCAGGCCTGACGGGGCTTGCCTGCCTCGTCCAGCAGATACGGCGTGAGCAGGCTCCAGGACAGGTCGATGTACAGGTTCGGGTAGGATTCCAGCAGACGGGTCAGGGTCGGCAGCAGAAAATCCAACTGCTTCTGGTGTCGATGGATTTCCTTGCTGGTGCCGGCGTGGGCCCAGATGAAGCGCGTGTGCGGGTGATTGCGCAGCGGCTCTTCGATTTCGGCCAGGTAAAGCGGATTTTTCTCACGCTTGGAGGTGATGTTCGAATGCAGCATCACCGGCAGGTCGTTCTCGGCCGCCAGATGATAGATCCGTGTCATGGCCTCGTTGTTGGCGCGCGGCGTGTCGCCCGAGGTCAATGCCGTAAGGTCGTCATGGCGGGTGAACACTTCGCCGATGCCCTGCCACAGCCCCGGGTACAGGTCGAGCATGCGTTGGATGTGGGCGTCGGAATTCTTGTCGTTGGGGTTGAAGCCCGACAGGAACGGATGGAAATGCGGGCGTTGCTCGGCGGTCAGCTTGCTCACCGCCGCGGCCACGATCACATCGGTGGCGCTGTACCAGTAGGCGTCCGCATCGTCACCGGCGTAGTAGCGCGGGCGCTTGGGCTCGTCTTCGTGCCATTTCTTGGCCACCGGAATGCCGGAGATCATCACATGTTCGATGCGATTGTCGGCCATCGCCTGGAGCAGCTTGGGCATCCCGGCGGTTTCCTGGAAAAAATCGACATAGTGCAGGTGCGCATCGCTGTAGGCGTATTCGCGGGCCAGAACGGCGTTGCTGGACACCGCCAGCAACCCGGCAACCATCAGGCGGGACAAGGACACAGGCAGACTCCAAAGGCCATGAACAGCATAGACCCCTCTCGTCCCGCTCGGGTTCAGCCGCCTGTGCCGTGGAAGGCGACGGCGGGTTATGCTGCGAGCCTCCATTGCTCAACCTGGAAGCCCCATGACCGCCCCCCTGATCGTTCGCCCCCGCGCCGAAGATGTCGAAGGCCAGCCGATCCTGCGTCCGCTGCCGTCCGCCCAATGCCGCAGCGTCGGGCCCTTCGTGTTTTTCGACCACATGCTGCAGACCCACTACCCGGCCGGTACAGGCATGAACATTCGCCAACATCCCCACATCGGCCTGTCCACCCTCACCTACCTGTTCGAGGGCCAGTTACAGCACAAGGACAGCCTCGGCTCCGACCAGATGGTGAACGCCGGGGATGTCAGCTGGATGACCGCCGGCAGCGCCATCGCCCATGTCGAACGCACTCCCGCCCCGTTGCTGGCCAATGGGTTCAGCCTACACGGCTTGCAAGTCTGGCTGGCTTCGCCCAAGGCCCACGAACAGGGCCCCGGGCATTACAGCCATCATCCGGCGCACAGCCTGCCGGTCAGCGACAACCTGGGCGTGCGCATCCGCATGATCGCCGGCTCGGGTTTCTGCCTGGAGTCGCCGGTGCCGGTGCTGTCACCGACGCTGTATGCCGAACTGAACCTGCAAACCGCGACGACCCTGCTGATCCCCACCGAACATGAGGAGCGGGCACTGTATGTGTTGAGCGGTGAGGCGCTGCTGGACGGCGAGCCGCTGGAGCCCCATGCGCTGGTGATCCTGCCGGCCGGGCAAACAATGACCCTGTTCGCCGACAGCGACTGCCATGCCGTGCTGTTCGGCGGCGCGCCGCTGGACGGGCCGCGACGGATGAACTGGAATTTCGTCTCCAGCGACCCGGCCCGCATCGATGAAGCCCGCCGGCGCTGGGGTGCCGGGGACTGGCCGACAGTGCCAGGGGAAAACGAGCGGATCGAGTTGCCCTGAATCCCATGTTGGATGTCAGGCCCCCTTCGCGAGCAAGCCCGCTCCCACATTGGATAGCTCGATCATTGTGGGAGCGAGCTTGCTCGCGAAGGGGCCAGCCTTGACACTAAAAATGTGCCAAGCCGGGCACAACCTCAGCCCTTGAACACTTCGTCCAGCAAGTTATGCATCGACCTGAACGCACGCGCGGCAACCTTGGCGTTGTACATCATCTTGCCCGGGACGTTGGCGTGAGGGTCGGTGAACGAATGCACCGCGCCGCCGTAGCTCAGCAGTTGCCAATCCACACCGGCAGCGGTCATTTCGTCTTCGAAGGCCGGCAGTTGCTCTTTCGGCACCAACGGGTCGGCCGCGCCGTGCATCACCAGGACCGCGCCCTTGATATTGTGCGCATCCGCCGGGTTAGGCGTATCCAATGAGCCATGGAACGAGACGGCGGCCTTGAGCGGTGCACCGCTGCGGGCCAGTTCCAGGGCGCAGCAGCCACCGAAGCAGAAGCCGAACGCAGCCAGCCTGGACGTGTCGACCTGCGCCTCGCCCTGGCTTTGCAGTTGCTCGAACGCCGCTTGCATGCGCTTGCGCAGCAGGGCGCGATCATTCTTGAGGGGCATCATCGCCGCCCCGGCCTCGTCGGCATTGCCCGGGCGCACCGTCTGCCCATACAGGTCGGCAATCAACACCACGTAGCCATTGGCCGCCACCGACCGGGCGATCTCTTCGGCCCCTGCCCCCACGCCCATCCAATTGGGCGCCATCAACAAACCCGGACGCGAACCCTGTTGGCTGACGTCGAAGGCCAGGCGACCTTCATAGGTTTGGCCTTCGATCTGATAGACCAGCGGACGAACCGTTACCTGACTCATGATCCACTCCTTTTTAAATGGAACACCAGAAATGAAAAAACCCGCCGAAGCGGGTTTTTCCTGCACTGCTTAAGCTGACAACTCAACCAACAGCTTGTTCAGGCGGCGCACATAGGCCGCCGGGTCCTTCAGGCTGTCGCCCGCCGCCAGGGCGGCCTGGTCGAACAGGATGTGGGAAAGGTCGCCGAAGCGCTCTTCGCTCTGTTCGTTGTCGAGCTTCTCCACCAGCGGGTGGGCCGGGTTGAATTCGAAGATCGGCTTGGAGTCCGGGACTTTCTGGCCGCTGGCTTCGAGGATCTGGCGCATCTGCAGGCCGAGGTCCTGCTCGCCGATGGCCAGGATCGCCGGGGAGTCGGTCAGGCGGTGCGAGACTCGCACTTCGCTGACGGCATCGCCCAGGGCGGTCTTGATCCGCTCGACCAGGCCTTCCTTGCTCTTGGCGACTTCCTCGGCGGCTTTCTTGTCTTCTTCCGAATCCAGGTTGCCGAGGTCCAGGTCGCCCCGCGCCACGTCCACGAAGCTCTTGCCGTCGAACTCGCTGAGGTAGCTCATCAGCCACTCGTCGATGCGGTCGGTCAGCAGCAGCACTTCGATGCCTTTCTTGCGGAAGACTTCCAGGTGCGGGCTGTTCTTGACCTGTGCATAAGTCTCGCCGGTCAGGTAGTAGATCTTGTCCTGGCCTTCCTTGGCGCGAGCCAGGTAATCGGCCAGGCCCACGATCTGCTCGCCGTCGTCACCCTGGGTCGAGGCAAAGCGCAGCAGGCCGGCGATCTTTTCCTTGTTGGCGAAGTCCTCGGCCGGGCCTTCCTTCATCACCTGGCCGAAGTTCTTCCAGAAGCTCTTGTACTGCTCGGGCTCGTTCTTCGCCAGCTTCTCCAGCATGTCCAGGACACGCTTGGTCAGCGCCGACTTCATCGAGTCGATGATCGGGTCTTTCTGCAGGATTTCCCGCGAGACGTTCAGCGAGAGGTCGTTGGAATCCACCACACCCTTGATGAAACGCAGGTACAGCGGCAGGAACGATTCGGCCTGGTCCATCACGAACACACGCTGCACGTACAGCTTCAGGCCGCGTGGCGCTTCGCGCTGGTACAGGTCGAACGGCGCGCGGGCCGGCACGTACAGCAGCGAGTTGTATTCCAACTTGCCTTCGACCTTGTTATGGCTCCAGCTCAGCGGGTTTTCGTAGTCATGGGCGATGTGCTTGTAGAACTCCTGGTATTCCTCATCCTTCACCTCGGTGCGTGGACGGGTCCACAGGGCACTGGCGCGGTTGACGGTTTCCCACTCCACTTCAGGCTTCTCTTCGCCCTCGGCGGCGGTGACTTCCTTCGGCAGCTCGATGGGCAGCGCGATATGGTCGGAGTACTTCTTGATGATGTTGCGCAGGCGCCAGCCATCGGCGAACTCGTCTTCGCCGGACTTGAGGTGCAGCACGATGCGGGTGCCGCGATCGGCCTTGTCGACGGTGGCGACTTCAAACTCGCCCTCGCCCTTGGACGACCAGTGCACACCTTCGCTCGCGGCGAGGCCGGCACGGCGGCTGAACACTTCCACGTGATCGGCAACGATGAACGCCGAGTAGAAACCGACGCCGAACTGGCCGATCAGGTGGGAATCCTTCTTCTGGTCGCCCGACAGGTTCTTCATGAAGTCGGCGGTGCCGGACTTGGCGATGGTGCCCAGGTGCGTGATCACCTCTTCGCGGCTCATGCCGATGCCGTTGTCTTCGAGGGTGACGGTCTTGGCGTCCTTGTCGAAGCTCACACGGATTTTCAGTTCGGCGCCACCTTCAAGCAGTTCAGGCTTGGACAGGGCTTCGAAACGTAACTTGTCGACGGCGTCAGAGGCGTTCGAGATCAGCTCGCGAAGGAAAATTTCCTTATTCGAATACAGCGAGTGAATCATCAGGTGCAGCAGTTGCTTCACCTCGGTCTGGAAGCCCAGGGTTTCCTTTTGAGTTTCCACGCTCATGGTCATCAAACTCCAAGTGGATGGTGGTGTCCGCCTCGCTGAGATAGGCGGCGGGATGTCCACAAGGTGGGGGCAACCCGGATGATTTCAAGGGCGATCGGCTTTCCCGGGCTCCTGGATCTTGAAATGCGCCCGAGCGGTGGCGATCGGTTCGGCCTCGACGTCCTGCCAGGCCGTGATCGCGACGTTGGCAACCCGGCGTCCCTGGCGCCAGACCTGGCACCGGGCGTACGTGTCGCGAAACTGGCCGGCGCGCAGGTAATCCAGGGAAAAATCGATGATCTTCGGCACGCTCGGCACACCGGTGGCGATCAGCAGATGAACGGCTGCCGCCAGCTCCATGAAGCCGGCGATGACCCCACCATGGATCGCCGGGAGTAAAGGGTTACCAATGTTGTCCTGGTTGGCCGGCAGGCGAAACAGCAATCCCTCGCCCTCGCGCGAGCATTCGACGCCAATCAGTTGCGCGTAAGGGATCGAGGCCAGCAGCAGCGCGTAGTCGCCCTGCTCGCAGGCCTGGCGCAGGTGTTCGCGGGTGATCTCGCTCATGGCGTGCCCACCGCGACGGACGGGCTGCGCGGGGGGATGCCCCTGGCATGCTGGCCCAGGCGCATGAACGTGCCCACCACATGGGCGATAGGTTGCTCGGGATCGTCCTGGTAGGCGATTCCACGGGTGAAGATCACATCCGGCGTCACCCGATAGCATTGGGCAAAACCGTAGACGTCCTTGTGGGGTTCGGCGGCGTGCATATAGTCGATGCGCAGGTCCAGGGTCGGGCAGACCTCGAATTGCGGGAGCACGCACAGGGTCGACATGCCGCACGCGGTGTCCATCAGAGACGTCAATGCGCCACCGTGGATGATGCCGGTCAGGGGATTTCCGACGATTCGGGGGCTGAACGGCAGGATCACCGTTAAACCTTCAGGGCTGGCACTGTGCAGTTTCAAACCCAATACCTGGCAATGCCGCAGCGCCGACAGAAAACGTGTCGCACGCTCAAAAACGGGGTCTTCGGCCATGTGATCAATGCTCGGATAAGTGACGAAAGCTGATATCAGCCGTGACCGATAAAGTTCCATTGCACGGCAACGTTATATATCTGTGACAACGCTGGAACTTAATCTCCGGGGCTGTGCTCAAAAGGCCAGTAGTTATTTCCATAAGGAGAAACACCCCATGCGTAAGACTTTAGCTATTGCCTTGATGTTGGCCGCCTCCCTGGGTCTCGCTGCCTGCGATAAAAAATCCGAGGACAAAGCTCAAGATGCCAACCAACACGCTGAGCAAGCTCAGCAAGACATGAACAAAGCACAGGATAAAGTGAACGACGCCGCGAAAGAAAACGCCGAAGCTGCCAAAGATCAGGCCGAAGCGAACAAAGCCGCCGCGCAGGAACAAGCCCCCGCGACAGCGCCTAAAACCAACTGATCCGGTTTTAGCGGCAAAAGAAAACCCGCCTGGTGCGGGTTTTTCTTTGCCTGCCATTCAGTGAGCGAAGCCGTTATGCCGCGTCCTTGAAGACTTCCGGCGCCGGGACTTCCGTCGGTGTATAGACCATGACGTCCAGTACATCGGAGTGAAACTCACGCTGATACAGCACAAACACCACGCCCGCACTCATCAACATGAATAACCAGGGGCTGACGAACCAGGCCAACATGGTCATGCCGAAATAATAAGAGCGCAGGCCGAAGTTGAACTGGTTGGCGGCCATCGAAATAACCCGCGCAGCCCGAAGGGCGAAGGCCTTACGCTCCTGCTCCGACACATGACGCTCGCCGATCATCGGCGCCGACCCTACCAAAACCGCCGCGAAGTTGTATTGGCGCATGCACCAGCTGAACGTGAAGAACGCATACACGAACACCAGCGCCAGGCACAGTAACTTGACTTCCGCCATGCCCTGGGACGCCTGCTGCACCATCGGCAGGTCCGCCAGCAACGACACCGCTCGGTCAGACGCCCCCAGGACGGTCAGGATGCCGGCGAGGATGATCAACGTGCTGGAGGCGAAGAAGGACGCATTGCGCTCCAGATTGCCAATCACGCTGGCATCGGCGATGCGGTTCTCGCGCAGCAGCATGCGGCGCATCCAGTCCTCGCGGTACAAGTGCATCACGCTGGCCAGGCACGCCGTGTCGCGGGCCTTCCAGGTGGCATAGCGGGTGTAGCCGGCCCAGCAGATGATGAACCAGGCGGCGGCAAGCAGATGGATCAGGTTGGCTTGGATGAATGACATTCGATTTCCTGTGTGTCCAAAAACATGACGTCTAAAGCCAGACGTGTCTTGAAATGCCGACCTTGTGGGAGCGAGCTTGCTCGCGATTGCGGTCCAGCAGACACATGGATGTTGGCTGATCGGGCGCTATCGCGAGCAAGCTCGCTCCCACAGGGTTGTGTACAAGCCTTTCGAGACACTGCTTCGACGTTAGCCCACGAAAAAAGACACCGCACACAAAAAAAATGCCCCGTATCGATTGATACGGGGCATTTCGTCATTGGCGCAAAAGCCGGGTCAGGCCAGCGCTTCGCTGCGCTTGCCCAGCAGCCGGTCGCAGACCACGGCCACCGCCAGGGTCATCACCGACGGCACCAGCCAGGCCAGGCCCTGGTCGCTCAGCGGCAGGTGGGCCATTTGGGCCGGCATCCAGTCCGCCAGCCCTGCGCCCTTGAGGGCGTCGACCAGGCCGAACAGGAACGACACCATCATTACCGGGCCGACGATGCGGCCCTGGGCGTGCCAGAAGTCCTTGCAGAAGCTCAGCGCCACCAAGGCGATGCACGGCGGGTAGATCGCCGTGAGGACCGGGATCGAGAATGCGATCAGCTTGGTCAGGCCCAGGTTGGACACCAGCAGCGAAAACGCCGCCAGGATCACCACCAGGGTCTTGTAGGACAGTGGCAGGACGCGGCTGAAATACTCGGCGCAAGCGCAGGTCAGGCCAACCGCCGTCACCAGGCATGCCAGGGAAATCAGCACCGCGAGGAAACCGCTGCCCAGGCTGCCGAATGTATGTTGCACGTAGGCATGCAGCACCGCCGCACCGTTGGTCGCCCCCGCCGCCACTTCATGGCTGCCGGAACCCAGGCGGAACAGGCTGACGTAGACCAGCGCCAGGCCCACCCCGGCGATCAACCCGGCAATGATGGCATAGCGGGTGATCAGGGCCGGGGACTCGACGCCCCGGGAACGGATCGCGTTGACGATGACGATGCCGAACACCAGCGCACCCAGGGTATCCATGGTCAGGTAGCCATTGATGAAACCTTGGGAAAACGGCGCCGCGACGTACTCGGGAGTCGCCACGCCGATGTCGCCCGCCGGCAAGGCGAACGCGGCGATGCCCAGCACGGCCAGGGCAATGATCTTCAGCGGCGCGAGAAAGCGCCCGACGGTGTCCAGCAGGCGGCCCGGGTAGAGCGAGATGAAGAACACCAGCAGAAAATACACGGCACTGTAGAGGAACAACGCCAATGGGCTTTCGCCGGTCAGCGGCGCCAGGCCGACTTCGAACGAAACGGTGGCGGTACGCGGCGTGGCGAACAGCGGACCGACGGCCAGGTAGCACACCGCTGCCAGCAAGCCTCCGGCGATCTTGCCGATGGGGCTGCTCAAGGCATCCATCGCGCCACCGACCTTGGCCAGGGCAACGACGGTGATGACCGGCAAGCCGACTGCCGTGATCAGAAAGCCCAGCGCCGCCATCCAGACATGAGGCCCGGACTGCAAACCGACGATAGGTGGGAAGATGATGTTGCCAGCCCCGACGAACAGGGCAAATGTCATGAAACCAAGCGCCAGGATGTCCTGGCCTTTCAACACTTTCATTTAAGGAAACCACACTGCTGAATCGGAATTTAGAGAGGGATTTCCCTTAGGGGTAGAGGGAAATGCTGCCGATCCGCATCAGACCGACCCGTTTAGCGCGTCGCTGCCTTGTGGGCCGCGAGCGCAAAAATGGCTGCTAGCCTAACGAATTTGCCCGACAAACGCACTGTTACGGGGCGAAGTATCCGATACACGACATTTTTGTGTCGCGTTTACGTATCTATTTTTCGACTCGCGCCGCAGTCTTCAGGACCCAGCGCCCCCGTGGCGAGGGAGCTTGCTCCCGCGCCACGGGGGCCCGCCGCCACAGCACATGATTCTCAAAGGCCGAAAACGACAAAGGCCACCCGAAGGTGGCCTTTGTTGCTGGAACGAATCAGTCAGCCGAAGCTTACTTCTTCATTTCCCAGCCAGTCAGCTCGGCCAGGGCCTTGCCGATGTCTGCCAGCGAACGCACGGTTTTCACGCCTGCGTCTTGCAGTGCAGCGAATTTCTCGTCTGCAGTGCCTTTGCCGCCAGAGATGATTGCGCCAGCATGGCCCATGCGCTTGCCCGGAGGAGCAGTCACACCAGCGATGTAGGAAACAACCGGCTTGGTCACGTTTGCCTTGATGTAGGCAGCCGCTTCTTCTTCGGCCGAACCGCCGATCTCACCGATCATGACGATCGCTTCGGTCTTCGGGTCTTCCTGGAACAGCTTCAGGATGTCGATGAAGTTCGAGCCTGGGATCGGGTCACCGCCGATGCCGACGCAAGTCGACTGACCGAAACCGGCGTCAGTGGTCTGCTTGACCGCTTCGTAGGTCAGGGTGCCGGAGCGGGAAACGATACCGACCTTGCCTGGCAAGTGAATGTGACCTGGCATGATGCCGATCTTGCATTCGCCTGGAGTGATCACGCCTGGGCAGTTAGGGCCGATCAGGGTGATACCCAGCTCGTCGCACTTGACCTTGGCTTCCAGCATGTCGATGGTCGGGATGCCTTCGGTGATGCAAACGATCAGCTTGATGCCGCCGAACGCTGCTTCAAGGATGGAGTCCTTGCAGAAAGGTGCTGGAACGTAGATCACGCTGGCGGTGGCGCCAGTCGCGGCTACAGCGTCTTTCACGGTGTTGAACACTGGCAGGCCCAGGTGCTCGGTGCCGCCTTTGCCTGGCGTTACGCCGCCAACCATCTTGGTGCCGTATTCGATGGCTTGCTGGGTGTGGAAACTACCTTGCGAACCGGTAATACCCTGGCAGATAACCTTGGTGTCTTTATTGATCAGGACGCTCATTATTTGCCCTCCGCAGCTTTGACAACTTGTTGAGCAGCGTCGGTCAGGCTGGTAGCAGCGATGATGTTCAAACCGCTTTCTGCCAGTACTTTAGCGCCCAGCTCAGCGTTGTTGCCTTCGAGGCGAACAACAACCGGGATTTTCACGCCCACTTCTTTCACGGCGCCGATGATGCCTTCGGCAATCATGTCGCAACGAACGATGCCACCGAAGATGTTGACCAGTACCGCGGCCACATTGGTGTCGGACAGGATGATCTTGAACGCTTCGGTCACGCGTTCCTTGGTAGCACCACCGCCTACGTCGAGGAAGTTGGCTGGCTTGCCGCCATGCAGGTTGACGATGTCCATGGTACCCATGGCCAGGCCGGCACCGTTGACCATGCAGCCGATGTTACCTTCCAGGGCCACGTAGTTCAGTTCGAACTTGGCAGCGTGCGCTTCGCGCGGATCGTCCTGGGACGGATCGTGGAAAGTCTTCAGCTTAGGCTGACGGTACATGGCGTTGGCGTCGATGTTGATCTTGGCATCGAGGCAATGCAGGTCGCCGTCAGCCTTGATCACCAGCGGGTTCACTTCCAGCAGCGCCAGGTCGTGGTCCTGGAACAGCTTGGCCAGGCCAACGAAAATCTTGGCGAACTGAGTGACTTGCTTGCCTTCCAGGCCCAGCTGGAAAGCCAGCTCGCGACCCTGGAATGGCTGTGCGCCAACCAGTGGATCGATGGTGGCCTTGAGGATTTTCTCAGGGGTGTCGTGCGCGATCTTCTCGATGTCCACGCCACCTTCGGTGGAAGCCATGAACACGATGCGACGGCTCGAACGGTCAACGACAGCGCCCAGGTACAGCTCTTTAGCGATATCAGTGCACGACTCGACCAGGATCTTGGTGACTGGCTGACCGTTGGCGTCAGTCTGGTAAGTCACCAGACGCTTGCCCAGCCATTGCTGTGCGAAGGCTTTGGCGTCTTCTTTGCTGCGAACCAGCTTGACGCCGCCCGCTTTACCGCGACCACCGGCGTGAACCTGGGCTTTGACAACCCATTCGCTGCCGCCGATTTTGTCGCAAGCTTCTGCTGCCGCTTCCGGGGTGTCTACCGCGTAGCCTGTGGATACTGGCAGGCCGTACTCAGCGAACAGCTGCTTACCCTGATACTCGTGAAGATTCATGCTTATTACCGTCTTCGTTAGGTACTGCGCATTCGGTGCTGCACCATTTTTAGTGCCGCACCACCTGTGACTGCTGCTCGCGTAGCCTTCCGGTGAACCGGCAGAGCTACGCAAGACTGCGTCCAGCGGACATTCCGCGGTGAGTCTTGCTCGCAAGGCTCACGACGGGCCGTACCGCCGTGGTTTCTTATTGTTTATTAACGCTTTTTGCGGTTGGCCACGTGGATGGCGCCGCCATTCACGGCCAGGGCCGCTTCGTGCAAGGCTTCGGACAGGGTCGGATGGGAGAAGACCATCATGCCCAGGTCTTCAGCGCTGGTGCCGAATTCCATACCGATCGCGCCTTGCTGTACCAGCTCGGCAGCGCTTGGGCCAATGACGTGAACGCCCAATACGCGGTCCGTCTTGGCATCGGCGATGACTTTCACGAAACCGCCGGTATCGTTGGCAGCCATGGCACGGCCACTGGCGGCGAACGGGAAGGTGCCGACGTTAACCTCGACGCCTTCGGCTTTCAAGGCCTGTTCGGTTTTACCGACCCATGCGATTTCCGGGTGGGTGTAGATAACCGACGGGATCAGGTCGTAGTTCATCTGGGCCTTGTGGCCCTTGATGCGCTCGACGACCATGATGCCTTCTTCGGAGGCCTTGTGCGCCAGCATCATGCCGCGGACCACGTCACCGATGGCGTAGACGCCCGGTACGGTAGTGGCGCAGAAATCGTCAACCTGGATGAAACCACGCTCATCGATTTCAACGCCGCTATCGGCAGCCAGCAGGTCGGTGGTCACCGGACGACGGCCGACCGCAACGATCAGTTTGTCGAAAGTGATGGTCTGTTCGCCATTGGCGTCGGTGTAGTTGACCACGACTTCTTCGCCGTTGACTTTCGAACCGGTCACGCGAGCGCCCAGCTTGATGTCCAGGCCCTGTTTGGTCAGGGTCTTCAGCGCTTCCTTGGAGACTGCGGTGTCGGCAGCCATCAGGAAGGTGTCGAGGGCTTCGAGCACGGTCACCTGGGCACCCAGGCGCGACCATACCGAACCCAGCTCCAGGCCGATGACGCCAGCGCCGATCACGCCCAGGCGCTTTGGCACGGCCTGGAATTCCAGGGCGCCGGTGGAGTCGACGATCACGTTCTGGTCGACAGGGGCTGGCGGGATGTCGATCGGGCGCGAGCCCGGTGCCAGGATGACGTTCTCGGCTTCGATGACTTCAACCGAACCGTCTGGCTTGGTCACTTCGACCTTCTTGCCCAGCAGCAGCTTGCCGTGGCCCTGGATCGAGGTTACGCCGTTGGCCTTGAACAGGGTGGCAACACCGCTGGTCAGGTTCTTGACGATGCCAGCCTTGCGGCCAACCATCGCGGCGACGTCCATCTTGACTTCGCCGGTGGAGATGCCGTGGACGTTGAAGCTTTCTTTCGCTTCCTTATATTTCCAGGAACTGTCCAGCAGCGCCTTGGAAGGAATGCAGCCGACGTTCAGGCAAGTACCGCCGAGGGCCTGTTTGCCCTCCGCGTCGGTGTATTTCTCGATGCAGGCAGTGCTAAGGCCAAGTTGTGCAGCCTTGATGGCCGCTACATAGCCGCCAGGGCCCGCACCAATCACTACCACGTCGAATTTCTGAGTCATGAGTCATTCCTTTTCGAATCAAACCGGACGGCCGCTTGTGGCGACCGTCGTGGGACGAGACCGATTGTTTCAGCAAGAGGCCGGTCGACAGACCGGCCCTCGCGGCGAGATCAGATGTCCAGCAGCAGACGAGCCGGATCTTCAAGCAGGTTCTTGATGGTTACCAGGAAAGTCACGGCTTCTTTACCGTCGATCAGGCGGTGATCGTAGGACAGCGCCAGGTACATCATCGGACGAATCACAACCTGGCCATTGACCGCCATCGGACGCTGGATGATGTTGTGCATACCCAGGATCGCCGCTTGCGGTGGGTTGACGATCGGGGTCGACATCATCGAACCGAATGTACCACCGTTGGTGATGGTGAACGTACCGCCGGTCATCTCGTCGATGGACAGCTTGCCGTCACGGGCCTTCTTGCCGAAGGTGGCGATGCCGCCTTCGATTTCGGCCAGGCTCATCAGCTCGGCGTTACGCAGCACCGGAACCACCAGGCCACGGTCGCTGGAGACCGCAACACCGATGTCGGCATAGCCGTGGTAGACGATGTCGGAACCGTCGATCGACGCGTTGACGGCCGGGAAGCGTTTCAGCGCTTCGGTGGCTGCCTTGACGAAGAACGACATGAAGCCCAGGCGCACGCCGTTGTGGGACTTCTCGAACAGGTCCTTGTACTTCGAACGCAGGGCCATGACTTCGGTCATGTCGACTTCGTTGAAGGTGGTCAGCATGGCCATGTTCGACTGGGCTTCGACCAGGCGCTTGGCCACGGTGGCGCGAACGCGGGTCATCGGTACACGCTTCTCGGTGCGGTCGCCGGCGGCGAACACAGGCGCAGCGGCGGCCGGAGCGGCAGCCTTGGCCGGAGCAGCAGCCGCTGGAGCGGCTTTCTTCGCGGCAACGGCAGCCACGACGTCTTCCTTGGTCACGCGACCACCTTTGCCGGTGCCGGCAACGGAAGCGATGTTGATGCCGTTTTCTTCAGCGATCTTGCGGGCAGCCGGCGCAGCGACTGGATCGTCTTCGCCGTCGGCAGCCGGAGCAGCAGCCTGGGCGGCGGCCGGCGCGGCAGCAGCGGCCGGAGCGGCGGCGGCAGCGCCACCTTCAACGATCGAGCCCAGCACTTCGTCGGACAGAACGGTGTCGCCTTCGTTCTTGACGATCTCGCCCAGCACGCCGTCGGCGGTCGCCAGGACTTCCAGCACGACCTTGTCGGTCTCGATGTCGACGATCAGTTCGTCACGCTTGATGGCCTCGCCCGGTTTTTTGTGCCAGGTGGCAACGGTGCCATCGGCAACCGATTCCGGGAAAGTGGGGGCTTTGATCTCGATAGCCATTATCTGTGGTTCCTTAAATTCGGTTTCAGGTGCGCGAAGGCATTAAACAGTGAAGGCATCTTGCAGCAGTTTTTCCTGCTGCTCGGCGTGCATCGACGCATAACCACACGCAGGTGCAGCGGAAGCATCACGGCCGGCATATTCCAGGCCCAGGGCCTTGTTATGGTTGCCGATGCTGCGACGCAGGTGATGCTGGCTGCTGTACCACGCGCCCTGGTTCATCGGTTCTTCCTGGCACCACACCACGTGGGTGAGGTTGGTGTAAGGCGCGATGGCCTCCATCAGGTCTTCTTCCGGGAACGGATAGAGCTGCTCGATACGCACGATGGCGATGTCTTCGCGGCCTTCGGCACGACGTTTTTCCAGAAGGTCATAGTAGACCTTGCCGCTGCACAGGATCAGGCGAGTCACCTTGGCCGCGTCCAGCGTGTCGATTTCTGAAATAACGGTCTGGAACGAGCCTTCGGCCAGGTCCTCGAGCGTGGAGATCGCCAGTTTGTGGCGCAACAGCGACTTGGGCGTCAGCACGATCAGAGGCTTGCGCAGCGGACGGATGACCTGGCGACGCAGCAAGTGGTAGATCTGCGCCGGGGTCGTCGGTACGCACACTTGCACGTTGTGCTCGGCGCACAGTTGCAGGTAACGCTCCAGACGTGCCGAGGAGTGCTCCGGCCCCTGCCCTTCATAACCGTGTGGCAACAGCATGGTCAGGCCGCAGAGACGACCCCACTTGTGCTCGCCGCTGGTGATGAACTGGTCGACAACCACCTGGGCACCGTTGGCGAAGTCGCCGAACTGGGCTTCCCAGATCACCAGCGCATTCGGCTCGGTGGTGGAATAACCGTATTCGAACGCCAGGACGGCTTCCTCGGACAGCAGCGAATCGTACAGGTCGAAACGTGGCTGGCCCTTGTACAGGTGTTGCAGCGGAATGTAGGTGCTGGCGTCTTTCTGGTTGTGCAGCGCCGCATGGCGGTGCGAGAAAGTACCGCGGCCTACGTCCTGGCCGGTGATGCGGATCGGGTGACCTTCGAACGCCAGGGTCGCGTACGCCATGGTTTCGGCGTAGCCCCAGTTGATCGGCAGGCCGCCGGCTTGCATCTTCTGACGGTCTTCGTAGATCTTGGCGACCTGGCGCTGGACCACGAAGCCTTCCGGGATTTCCAGCAGCTTGGCGGACAGTTCCTGCAAGGTCTTGAGGTCGAAACGCGTGTCGTGACGAGCGGTCCAGGCGTGGCCCAGGTAAGGACGCCAGTCCACGAACAACTCTTTGTTCGGTTCCTTGACCAGGCTTTTCACCACGTGCAGGCCGTTGTCCAGGGCGTTGCGATATTCATCGACTTTTTCCTGGACGCGCTCGGCGTTCAGCACGCCGGCCTGGGTCAGGCGCTCGGCATACAGTTCACGGGTGGTGCGCTGCTTGGCGATCTGTTGGTACATCAGCGGCTGGGTGCCACTTGGCTCGTCGGCCTCGTTGTGGCCACGACGACGGTAGCAGACCAGGTCGATCACCACGTCGCGCTTGTACTGCATGCGGTAGTCGATGGCCAGCTGGGTCACGAACAGCACGGCTTCCGGATCATCACCATTCACATGGAGGATCGGCGCCTGGATCATTTTCGCGACGTCGGTGGCGTACTCGGTGGAACGCGAGTCCAGCGGGTTGCTGATGGTGAAACCGACCTGGTTGTTGATCACGATGTGCACGGTGCCGCCGGTCTTGAAACCGCGGGTCTGCGACATCTGGAAGGTTTCCATGACCACGCCCTGACCGGCGAATGCCGCGTCACCGTGGATGGAAATCGGCAACACCTTCTCGCCGGTCGGATCGTTGCGACGATCCTGGCGGGCGCGAACCGAACCTTCGACCACCGGGGAAACGATTTCCAGGTGGGACGGGTTGAACGCCATCGCCAGGTGGACTTCGCCACCGGTGGTCATCACGTTGGACGAGAAGCCCTGGTGGTACTTCACGTCACCGGAACCCAGCTCGACCTTCTTCTTGCCTTCGAACTCGTCGAACAGCTCGCGCGGGTTCTTGCCGAAGGTGTTGACCAGTACGTTCAGGCGACCACGGTGGGCCATGCCGATGACGACTTCCTTGGTGCCGTAGGAACCGGAACGCTGGATCAGCTCGTCGAGCATCGGGATCAGGCTTTCACCACCTTCCAGGCCGAAACGCTTGGTACCCGGGTACTTGGTGCCCAGGTATTTCTCCAGGCCTTCACCGGCCGTGACGCGCTCGAGCAGGTGGCTCTTGATGTCGGCGGAGTAGGTCGGACGGCCACGAACGCTTTCCAGACGCTGCTGGAACCACTGGCGCTGCTCGGAGTCGGTGATGTGCGTGAACTCAGCGCCGATGGTGCGGCAATATGTCTGCTGCAACGCTTCGTGAATTTCGCGTAGGCTCGCTTCCTCTTTGCCGATGAACAGGTCGCCGGCACGGAAGGTCGTATCAAGATCGGCATTGGTCAAGCCGTAATGAGTGATCGACAGGTCTGCAGGTGCAGGACGCTGCCACAGCCCCAGCGGGTCCAGCTGGGCTGCCTGGTGGCCGCGCATCCGGTAGGCCTGGATCAGTCGCAGCACTTCGACTTGCTTCTTCTCGTGCTCACTGCTCACGCTACCGGCAGATACCGGTTGGGCGCGGCGCTGGTTCTTCGCCAGCAGCACGAAATGATCGCGAATCGTCGAGTGCGAAACATCAGTGGCAGAGTTACCGTCAGCCGGCAACTTCTGAAAGTAGGTGCGCCATTCTTCTGGCACAGCGTTAGGGTCGTGCAGGTAGAGCTCGTAGAGCTCTTCCACATAGGCAGCGTTACCACCGGAGAGGTGGGCACTGTTCCACATGCGCTGCATCACGCTTTCTTGCATGCTTGGTCACCCTCGATTAGGGGAACACCACCGGCGAAAACACCGAGCAAACTTGCAGAAGTCCGAGTGCAGCGACTAAAACAAGCCACTTAGGATCACGCTGATAGTCCGGGTACCAGCCCGGATGCCCCTGCTTGTCTCATTTCTTCAAAATAAGAACCGCCGCTTTGTGAGCGGCTGTTCTGGTTATGCTACGACGCGGGTTGAAGCCCGCGCCCTAGCCTCTACGGGTACAGCGGTTCTACGGGTACAGCAGCTGAATCACACGCCGTTTTGCAGCAGCATGTTACGTACGTGACCGATGGCCTTAGTCGGGTTCAGGCCTTTCGGGCAGACGTTGACGCAGTTCATGATCCCGCGGCAGCGGAATACGCTGAACGGGTCATCCAGTGCGGCCAGACGCTCGGACGTCTTGGTGTCACGGCTGTCTGCCAGGAAGCGGTACGCTTGCAGCAGGGCGGCCGGGCCCAGGAATTTGTCCGGGTTCCACCAGAAGGATGGGCACGAGGTCGAGCAGCAGGCGCACAGGATGCACTCGTACAGACCGTCGAGCTTCTCACGCTCTTCCGGGGACTGCAGACGCTCGATGGCCGGAGCCGGCGTGTCGTTCTGCAGGAATGGCTTCACCTTCTCGTATTGCTTGTAGAAGATGCTCATATCGACGACCAGGTCACGGATAACCGGCAAACCTGGCAGCGGACGAACGATCAGCTTGTTGCCTTTCACAACGGCCGACAACGGCGTGATGCAGGCCAGGCCGTTCTTGCCGTTGATGTTCATGCCGTCGGAGCCGCAAACGCCCTCGCGGCAGGAGCGACGGTAGGAGAAGCCTTCGTCCTGTTCCTTGATCAGGGCCAGCACGTCCAGCACCATCAGGTCCTTACCACCGGTATCGACCTGGAAATCCTGCATGAACGGCGCGGCGTCCTGATCAGGGTTGTAGCGATAAACACTGACTTGCAACATAGCGGTCACCCTTAATAAGTCCGGACTTTTGGTTCGAAAGTCGGAACAGTCTTCGGCGAGAAGTTCACGGCACGCTTGGCGACGCGTTTTTCACCCGGGAAGTACAAGGTGTGGCACAGCCAGTTTTCGTCGTCTCGGTCTTCGTAGTCTTCACGGGCGTGGGCGCCACGGGACTCTTTACGCACTTCTGCGGCGATGGCGGTGGCTTCGGCCACTTCCAGCAGGTTCTGCAACTCCAGCGCTTCGATACGGGCGGTGTTGAACGCCTGCGATTTATCGTTGATCTTCACGTTGGCGATTCGTTCACGCAATTGCGCCAGCTGGGCAATACCCTTCTGCATGTATTCGCCGGTACGGAATACACCGAAGTAGTTCTGCATGCAGCTTTGCAGCTCGCGGCGCAGGGTGGCGACGTCTTCGCCATCGGTGCGCTCGTTCAGGGCGGACAGACGGGCCAGGGCCGCGTTGATGTCGGCGTCGGTGGCGTCGTCGTATTCGATACCGTCGCTCAGCGCCTTCTCCAGGTGCAGGCCAGCGGCACGACCGAAGACCACCAGGTCGAGCAGCGAGTTGCCGCCCAGGCGGTTGGCACCGTGGACCGATACGCACGCCACTTCACCCACTGCGAACAGGCCAGGGATGATCTGGTCGACGCCTTCGGCGTCCTGGGTGATTGCCTGACCATGGATGTTGGTGGCAACGCCGCCCATCATATAGTGGCAGGTTGGAACGACCGGCACCGGCGCGACGACCGGGTCGACGTGGGCGAAGGTCTTGGACAGCTCGCAGATACCTGGCAGGCGGCTGTGCAGCACTTCCTCGCCCAGGTGGTCGAGCTTGAGCATCACGTGGTCGCCATTCGGGCCGCAACCGTTGCCGGCGATGATTTCCTTGACCATCGAACGGGCAACCACGTCACGACCAGCCAGGTCCTTGGCGTTCGGAGCATAACGCTCCATGAAACGCTCGCCGTGCTTGTTGATCAGGTAGCCGCCTTCACCACGGCAGCCTTCGGTGACCAGTACGCCGGCGCCGGCGATGCCGGTCGGGTGGAACTGCCACATTTCGATGTCTTGTACCGGCACGCCAGCACGCAGGGCCATGCCAACGCCGTCACCGGTGTTGATCAGGGCGTTGGTAGTGGAGGCATAGATACGGCCTGCACCGCCGGTCGCCAGCACGGTGGCCTTGGAGCGGATGTAGGTGGTTTCGCCGGTTTCGATGCAGATCGCGATCACGCCGACGAAGGCGCCGTCCTGGTTTTTCACCAGGTCAACGGCGTAGTACTCGTTCAGGAACGTGGTACCGGCCTTCAGGTTGCCCTGATAAAGGGTGTGCAACAGTGCGTGACCGGTACGGTCGGAGGCCGCGCAAGTACGGGCAGCCTGCCCGCCCTTGCCGTAGTCCTTGGACTGGCCACCGAACGGACGCTGGTAGATACGGCCGGTTTCGGTACGGGAGAACGGCAGGCCCATGTGGTCCAGCTCGAACACCGCGGCCGGGCCTTCCTGACACATGTATTCGATAGCGTCCTGGTCGCCGATGTAGTCGGAACCCTTGACGGTATCGTACATGTGCCAGCGCCAGTCATCGTTCGGGTCGGCCGAAGCGATGGCGCAAGTGATGCCGCCCTGGGCGGAAACAGTGTGCGAACGAGTCGGGAAAACCTTGGTGATCACGGCAGTCTTGTGACCGCCCTGCGCCAGTTGCAGCGCTGCGCGCATGCCGGCACCGCCGCCACCAATGATGATGGCGTCGAAAGAAATCGTAGGAATGTTAGCCATGAATCAGATACCCCAAAGAATCTGCACACCCCAGACGAAGTACGCGAACATCGCGACGCCGCATACCGCCTGGAAAAGGAAACGTATGGCAGTCGCCGACTTGCCGAACGCCATTTGCGTCAGGTAGTCGGTGGCGATGGTCCACATGCCTACCCAGGCGTGAGCGCCCAGTGCGACAAGGGCCAGCAGACTGAAGATACGCATCCAGTTGTTTGCGAACAGTTCATGCCATTGGGCATAGCCAAGGCCAGGGTTTGCCACGACATATCCGATCAGGAAAATGAAGTAAGCCGCGAGAACGACCGCAGACACGCGCTGCGCCATCCAGTCATAAAGGCCCGAACGCGAGAGGTTCGTAACGTTGGTTACCATATCCAGACTCCTGCCAGAACAATCACCACCACGGAAACGGCGATAACGATTTTCGAGCCCAGCTTGCCGCCTTCCAGCGTTTCACCGATGCCCATATCCATGATCAAGTGGCGCACACCGGCAACCAGGTGATACAGCAAGGCGGACAGGATGCCCCAAATCACTAGCTTGGCTAGCGGACTGGTCAGACACGCTTTCACCTGACCGAAGCCTTCTTCCGAGTCGAGCGACTTGTCCAATGCGTAAAGCATGATGGCCAGGCTGACGAAGAGGATGACACCGGAGATACGGTGAAGAATGGACGTGTAAGCAGTGACTGGGAGTTTGATGGTCCTTAGGTCTAGGTTTACAGGTCGTTGGCTTTTCACGGCTTTTTTTTCACACTGAAGAGCCCCTAACAATCAGGGCAAAGTTGTTGCGGCGCGCACTGGTCAGGTACTCACCACCCAGGGAGTGACGACCCCCAAGAAAGCAGGCCCAAAAGCCCCTGGCGGTCGGTGGCCGAGTATAGACAGTTAGGCTACTAATGACAACGCGTTCACCTTCCCCTAATAGCGCATTGCACATACCAGACAAAAGGCGTAAACGGCAGGTAATTTCGCGGAAAAAGTCCGGTTAAAGCCTTCTGGAGCAAGACTTTAGGCAAATTGACTTTCGGATTTATCTCACTATAGTGGTGCGGGCCCTGCGTGGGGGGTCTGTCTGATGATTCCAAGCATTAATAGGAGGCCACATGGCTGACAAAAAAGCGCAGTTGATCATCGAGGGCGCAGCCCCCGTCGAGCTGCCCATTTTAACCGGCACCGTTGGTCCCGATGTAATCGACGTACGGGGCCTGACGGCCACGGGCCGTTTCACCTTTGACCCAGGTTTCATGTCGACCGCCTCGTGCGAGTCGAAAATCACCTACATCGACGGCGACAACGGCATCCTGCTGCACCGCGGCTACCCGATCGAGCAACTGGCTGAAAAATCGGACTACCTGGAAACCTGCTACCTGCTGCTCAACGGCGAGCTGCCAACCGCAGAGCAAAAGGCCCAGTTCGTCAGCACCGTGAAGAACCACACCATGGTTCACGAGCAGTTGAAGACCTTCTTCAACGGCTTCCGTCGCGATGCCCACCCGATGGCCGTCATGTGCGGCGTTGTCGGTGCCCTCTCGGCCTTCTACCACGACTCCCTGGACATCAATAACCCCCAGCATCGCGAAATCTCCGCGATCCGCCTGGTGGCGAAGATGCCGACCCTGGCAGCCATGGTCTACAAGTACTCCATGGGCCAACCCATGATGTACCCGCGCAACGACCTGAACTATGCAGAAAACTTCCTGCACATGATGTTCAACACCCCGTGCGAGATCAAACCGATCAGCCCGGTGCTCGCCAAGGCCATGGACCGGATCTTCATCCTCCACGCCGACCACGAGCAGAACGCGTCCACGTCCACCGTGCGCCTGGCCGGCTCGTCGGGTGCCAACCCGTTCGCCTGTATCGCCGCCGGTATCGCGGCACTCTGGGGCCCGGCCC
Source organism: Pseudomonas sp. P97.38 (assembly GCF_001269745.1). Lineage (NCBI taxonomy): Bacteria > Pseudomonadati > Pseudomonadota > Gammaproteobacteria > Pseudomonadales > Pseudomonadaceae > Pseudomonas > Pseudomonas sp. P97.38. Next base: position 219,255 of record NZ_LHVJ01000014.1, on the reverse strand, counting down.
ACGGCGGTGCCAACGAAGCGGTACTGACCATGCTCGATGAAATCGGCGATGTCTCGAACATCGACAAGTTCATCGCCAAGGCCAAGGACAAGAACGATCCGTTCAAGCTGATGGGCTTCGGTCACCGGGTCTACAAGAACCGCGACCCGCGCGCCACCGTCATGAAGCAGACCTGCGACGAAGTGCTCAAGGAACTGGGGATCAAGAACGATCCGCAACTCGAACTGGCCATGCGCCTGGAAGAGATCGCCCTGACCGACCCGTACTTCATCGAGCGCTCGCTGTACCCGAACGTCGACTTCTACTCGGGGATCATCCTCAAGGCGATCGGCATTCCAACCAGCATGTTCACCGTGATCTTCGCCCTGGCGCGGACCGTCGGCTGGATCTCCCACTGGAAGGAAATGCTCTCCAGCCCGTACAAGATCGGCCGCCCGCGCCAGCTGTACACCGGCTACGAGTCGCGTGACATCACCAAGCTGGAAGATCGGCACTAAACCCCAGCCAGAAAAAACGGCCTCTTGAAGAGGCCGTTTTTTTTGGGCTGGGGTTTAGAGCTACGAGCTGCAAGCTGCAAGCTGCAAGCTGCAAGCAAAAAAAATACCCCTGCCTCTCAACAGGGGTATTTTCCTACGCTGCACCGCATCTAACTTGCAGCTTGAAGCTTGAAGCTCGCAACTGCTTCTTAGTGATTTACCGCCCCACTCGCCCCCAGGCCCGTCTGCGAACGCACGAACTGCGGGAAGAACAGCGCCCGCTCGTTGGCCGCTTCAGCCGACTTGTCGGTGATGGAGAAGAACCAGATGCCCACGAAGGCAATGGCCATCGAGAACAGCGCCGGGTACTCGTACGGATAGATCGGCTTCTCGTGCCCCATGATCTGCACCCAGATGGTCGGGCCCAGGATCATCAGGCCCACGGCACTGACCAGGCCCAACCAGCCGCCGATCATGGCGCCACGGGTGGTCAGCTTCTTCCAGTACATCGAAAGCAGCAGCACCGGGAAGTTGCAGCTCGCCGCGATGGAGAACGCCAGGCCCACCATGAACGCGATGTTCTGCTTCTCGAACAGGATACCCAGGGCGATTGCCAGCACCGCCAGGGCGATGGTGGTGATCTTCGAGACGCGAATCTCGTCCTTTTCGTTGGCCTTGCCTTTCTTGATCACGCTGGCGTACAGGTCGTGGGACACCGCCGAAGCGCCTGCCAGGGTCAAGCCGGCCACCACCGCCAGGATGGTCGCGAAGGCGACCGCCGAGATAAAGCCGAGGAAAATACTGCCACCCACCGCGTCGGCCAGGTGCACCGCCGCCATGTTGTTGCCACCGAGCAAGGCACCTGCCGCGTCCTTGAAGGCCGGGTTGGTGCTGACCAGCAGGATCGCGCCGAAGCCGATGATGAAGGTCAGGATGTAGAAGTAGCCGATGAAGCCTGTGGCGTACAGCACGCTCTTGCGCGCTTCCTTGGCGTCACTCACGGTGAAGAAGCGCATCAGGATATGCGGCAGGCCAGCGGTACCGAACATCAGCGCCAGACCCAGGGAGAACGCCGAAACCGGATCCTTCACCAGGCCACCCGGGCTCATGATCGCTTCACCTTTAGGGTGAACCTTGACCGCTTCGGAGAACAGCATGTTGAAGTCGAAGTTCACGTGCTTCATGACCATCAAGGCCATGAACGAAGCACCCGACAGCAACAGCACTGCCTTGATGATCTGTACCCAGGTGGTGGCCAGCATGCCGCCGAACAGCACGTAGAGGCACATCAGGATACCCACCAGGATCACCGCGACGTGGTAGTCCAGGCCGAACAGCAGCTGGATCAGCTTGCCGGCCCCCACCATCTGCGCGATCAGGTAGAACGCCACGACCACCAGCGAGCCGCTGGCCGACAGGGTCCGGATCTGCTTCTGCCCCAGGCGATAGGACGCCACGTCGGCGAAGGTGTATTTACCCAGGTTACGCAGGCGCTCGGCGATCAGGAACAGAATGATCGGCCAGCCCACCAGGAAGCCGATCGAGTAGATCAAGCCGTCGTAGCCGGAAGCGAACACCAGGGCGGAAATACCCAGGAAAGACGCCGCCGACATGTAGTCACCGGCAATCGCCAGACCGTTCTGGAAACCGGTGATCCGGCCGCCAGCGGCATAGTAGTCACTGGCCGACTTGCTGCGCTTGGACGCCCAGTAAGTGATGCACAGGGTCAGGCCGACGAAGGCCACGAACATGATGATGGCCGAGACGTTGAGCGGTTGTTTCTGCACGGCCCCGGTCAGGGCCTCAGCCGCCCAGGCACCCGGGGCGAACGCTGCGATGCTCGAGAGAGCCAGTAGACGCCGGATCATTGCTGAGCCTCCTTGAGAATCGCATTGTTCAGGTCGTCGAACTCGCCGTTGGCACGTCGCACATAAATACCGGTCAGGATGAAAGCCGAGACAATCAGGCCGACACCGATGGGAATACCCCAGGTGATCGTCGACTCGGGCGTGATCTTGGCCCCGAGCACGTGTGGCCCGTAGGCAATCAGCAGGATGAATCCGGCGTACAGCCCTAGCATGATCGCCGAGAGAATCCAGGCGAACCTTTCCCTTTTTCTCACCAGCTCCTTGAAGCGCGGGCTGTTTTGAATCGAGAGGTAAATGCTGTCGTTCATTGTTTTTATCCTCGCAGCACAATTTTAGTTGGAACGCCCCTACTCTATGCGGCCCAAGGCCAGGTTCCAGACGACCTTAGTATTAGAACGACATGACGGTTTTGCCAGTTTCCCGCAAACTTTTGCCATGGCTCTTCTGTGGGAGCGAGCTTGCTCGCGATTGCGGTCGCACATTCAATATAAATGCAAGCAGATATACCGCTATCGCGAGCAAGCTCGCTCCCACTGGAAATTGGCAAGACCGAAAGGTTGCAGACATAAAAAAAACCGCATGACACGACGTCATGCGGCTTTCGGGATCACTGGATCAGGCGGATTACTGGCCAGTCCAATCCTTGACGCGGTCCGGGTGCTTGGCGACCCAGTCCTTGGCTGCGGCTTCAGGCTTGGCACCCTCCTGGATGGCCAGCATGACTTCGCCGATTTCGTCTTTCGAGGCCCACTGGAATTTCTTCAGGAAGGCAGCCACTTCCGGCGCCTTGGTGTCCAGTTCCTTGCTACCGATGCTGTTCACGGTTTCAGCCGCGCCGTAGACGCCTTTCGGGTCTTCCAGGAAGCGCAGTTTCCACTTGGCGAACATCCAGTGCGGTACCCAGCCGGTCACGGCGATGGATTCGTTCTTCTTCTCGGCACGGGTCAGCTCGGCGATCATGCCGGCACCGGAACTGGCCTTGAGTTGATAGCCGGTCAGGTCGTAATCCTTGATGGCCTGCTCGGTCTTGAGCATTACGCCTGAACCGGCGTCGATGCCGACGATGCGTTTCTTGAAGGAATCGTCGGTCTTCAGGTCCTCGAGAGACTTGGCCTTGACGTATTCAGGCACGATCAGGCCGATCTTGGCGTCCTTGAAGTTGGGACCGTAGTCGACCACCTGGTCCTTGTTCTTGGCCCAGTAGTCGCCGTGCGTCACCGGCAGCCAGGCCGAGAGCATGGCGTCGAGCTTGCCGGTGGCCACGCCTTGCCACATGATCCCGGTCGCCACTGCTTGCAGCTTCACGTCGTAGCCCAGCTTCTGCTTGATGACTTCGGCCGCGACGTGCGTGGTCGCGACGCTGTCGGACCAGCCGTCAACGTAGCCAATGCTCAGGGTTTTGGTTTCGGCACTGGCCAGTGTGGAACTGATCGCCAGTACCAGTGCGGCACCTGCGCCCAAGAGTCGTCGCATCTTCATCGTTACTTCCCCGAAAGTGCTGCGCCCGACGGATGCCGAGCGGCGTCAACGTGTTGTTATGGTCACAGCGCCCCCATCACGCTCGCCCACCCAAACCGGTTCGAACGCCAGTGGAGTACTGACGCGTCGATCATCAACCTGCGCCGATCCGTATCCTGCTCTGTCAGCGACCTCGATAAACCGAGAAACGACATCAGAACGCCAGCTGCGACACGCAGGGCCCAACTAGCCATCACCGGGGCCGAACGTGTATCGTCCCGCTACTATTGCACCCACTGCGCGCCTGTTTCGTGCCGATCATGGCACTTGGCTTCGCTTCGGTGGTCATAGGCTGCGAACCTCATTCGGCACCTTCCTCTTAGGGATCTCGTCATGCTCCGTTCCTTGCGCTTCGCTGCCCTCTTCGGCGGCCTTATCCTGAGTGCGTCCGCGCTGGCGGCAGATATTGACGCCGCCAGTTATGGCTACCCCTTGACCAACCCGTTCGAGGCGACCATTGCCACCACCCCGCCGGACCTGCGCCCGGAGTTGCCGCTGATCGAGGACATCAATCAGTCCGACCACAGCCTGAAACTGCGCCCGGAACGCGAGTTCATCCTGCCGGACAACTTCTGGCCGGTGAAAAGCCTCACCTACCGCCTGGCCACCCAGGACAAGCCGGCACCGCTGATCTTCCTGATCGCCGGCACCGGCGCGCGCTACGACAGCAGCCTCAACGAATACCTCAAGCGCCTCTACTACAAGGCCGGCTACCACGTGGTGCAGCTGTCATCGCCCACCAGCTTCGACTTCATGAGCGCGGCTTCACGCTTCGCCACACCGGGCATTTCCAAGGAAGACGCCGAGGACATGTACCGGGTGATGCAGGCCGTGCGTGCGCAAAACCCCAAGCTGCCGGTGACCGAGTATTACCTCACCGGTTATAGCCTGGGCGCACTGGATGCGGCATTCGTCGCGCACCTGGACGAAACCCGGCGCAGCTTCAACTTCAAGAAAGTCTTGTTGCTCAACCCGCCGGTGAACCTCTACACCTCGATCACCAACCTGGACAAGCTGGTGCAGACCCAGGTCAAGGGCATCAACAGCACCACCACCTTTTATGAGCTGGTGCTGAACAAGCTGACCCGCTACTTCCAGCAAAAAGGCTACATCGACCTCAACGACGCCCTGCTCTACGACTTCCAGCAGTCCAAGCAACACCTGAGCAACGAGCAGATGGCGATGCTGATCGGCACGTCGTTCCGCTTCTCGGCGGCCGACATCGCGTTCACGTCGGACCTGATCAACCGTCGCGGCCTGATCATCCCGCCCAAGTTCCCGATCACCGAAAGCACCAGCCTGACGCCTTTCCTCAAGCGCGCGCTGCAATGCGACTTCGACTGCTACCTCACCGAGCAGGTGATCCCGATGTGGCGCGCGCGCACCGACGGCGGCAGCCTGTTGCAACTGGTCGACCAGGTCAGCCTGTATGCATTGAAGGATTACCTGCAGGCCAGTTCGAAGATCGCTGTCATGCACAACGCCGACGACGTCATCCTCGGCCCGGGCGACCTGGGCTTCCTGCGCAAGACCTTTGGCGATCGCCTGACGGTTTATCCATTGGGCGGCCACTGCGGCAACCTTAACTACCGCGTCAACAGCGACGCCATGCTGGAGTTCTTCCGTGGCTAAATATCTCCTGCTTATTGCGGCGCTCCTGGGGGCGGGCATGGTGCACGCCGACGACGGCAAGACCGCTGCGCCAGCGGTGGTGGACCCGGATGGCTTCAAGGAACCACTGACCAAGCTCAAGTTCAACCCGGGGCTGGACCAGCGCGAATTCGAGCGCTCGACCCTCAACGCCCTGAACGTGTACGACCCGCTGGAATCCTGGAACCGCCGGGTCTACCACTTCAACTACCGCTTCGACCAATGGGTGTTCCTGCCCGTCGTCGATGGCTACCGCTACATCACCCCGAGCTTCGTGCGCACCGGGGTCAGCAACTTCTTCAACAACCTGGGCGACGTGCCGAACCTGATGAACAGCCTGCTGCAGTTCAAGGGCAAGCGTTCGATGGAAACCACCGCGCGGCTGCTGCTCAACACCACCGTCGGCATTGCCGGCCTGTGGGATCCGGCCACCGCCATGGGCCTGCCGCGCCAGAGCGAAGACTTCGGCCAGACCCTGGGCTTCTACGGCGTGCCGGCCGGCGCGTATTTCGTGCTGCCGATCTTCGGCCCGTCGAACCTGCGCGACACCTCGGGCTTGCTGGTGGACTACACCGCCGAATCGGCGATCAACTTCCTGAACGTCGCCGAAGTCAGCGCCAACCACCCGGAACTGCTGCTCCTGCGGGGCGTGGACAAGCGTTACCAGACCAGCTTCCGCTATGGCCAACTGAACTCGCCGTTCGAGTATGAAAAAGTCCGCTACGTGTACACGGAGTCGCGCAAGTTGCAGATTGCCGAGTAAATCCCGGTACACCTAAAACTACTGTGGGAGCGAGCTTGCTCGCGATAGCGGTCTTTCAGGCAACGAAGAAGTTGAATGTCAGGCCCTCATCGCGAGCAAGCCCGCTCCCACCGTTTGTTTTGCGTTGCCAGGTCTAGCCCTTCAACGCTTTCCAGATCTTGCCCACCGCCATCACCCCCGCCAACACCACCGCACCCGCCACGATCCCCGCCACCGCATTGAGTAACATCGGCACGATGAACCCCGCGCCGCCGGCGCTGGCCGCCACACCTTCGATCCAGTGGTGCACCACCGGCACACCGTGGGTGAGGATGCCGCCGCCCACCAGGAACATCGCCGCCGTGCCGATCACCGACAGGCTTTTCATCATGTAGGGCGCGGCGCGCAGGATGGCGCCGCCGATACGCTGGGCGGCCTGCCCCGGCTTTTGTGTCAGCCAGAGCCCCAGGTCGTCGAGCTTGACGATCCCCGCCACCAGGCCATAGACGCCGGCGGTCATGACAATGGCGATGCCGGACAGCACGATCACCTGCTGGGTCAGCGTGGCATCGACCACCGTACCCAGGGTGATGGCGATGATTTCCGCCGAGAGGATGAAATCGGTGCGCACCGCGCCCTTGATCTTGTCCTTTTCGAAAGCCACCAGGTCGACCGCCGGGTCAGCCACTGCCTGGGCCAACTGCGCGTGTCCGGCCTGGTCCTCGGCCGGGCTGTGAAGAAACTTGTGGGCCAGCTTTTCAAAGCCCTCGAAGCACAGGTAGGCACCGCCCACCATCAGCAGCGGCGTCACCAGCCAGGGCACGAAGGCACTGATCGCCAACGCCGAGGGCACCAGGATCAACTTGTTGATGAACGAGCCCTTGGCCACGGCCCAGACCACCGGCAGTTCCCGCTCGGCACGCACGCCAGAGACTTGCTGGGCGTTGAGCGCCAGGTCGTCGCCCAGCACACCGGCGGTTTTCTTGGCGGCCATCTTGGTCATCAACGCTACGTCGTCGAGCACGGTGGCGATGTCGTCGATCAGTACCAGCAAACTGCTTCCAGCCATGGAGGGGCTCCTTGAACAATAATGCCGCGCAGCATACCGCGAGCCGCGGCCCTCGGGGCATTCTTGAGCGCCGCGCGAGGCCGGTGCTACCATGCGCCACCGCCAGAACAGGCAAGGAACCCCTGGGTTTATGAGCACTATCCGCGAGCGCAACAAAGAACTGATCCTGCGTGCCGCCAGCGAGGAATTTGCCGACAAGGGCTTCGCCGCGACCAAGACCAGCGACATCGCGGCCAAGGCCGGCCTGCCCAAACCCAACGTCTACTACTACTTCAAATCCAAGGAAAACCTCTACCGCGAGGTCCTGGAAAGCATCATCGAGCCGATCCTCCAGGCGTCCACCCCTTTCAATGCCGACGGCGTACCGAGTGAAGTGCTCAGCCACTACATTCGCTCCAAGATCCGCATCTCCCGCGACCTGCCCTTCGCCTCGAAGGTCTTCGCCAGCGAAATCATGCACGGCGCACCCCACCTGAGCCCCGACCTGGTGGAACAACTAAACGCCCAGGCCCGGCACAACATCGATTGCATCCAGACCTGGATCAACCGCGGCCAGATCGCCCCCATCGACCCCAACCACCTGATGTTCAGCATCTGGGCCGCCACCCAGACCTACGCTGATTTCGATTGGCAGATCACCGCCATCACCGGCAAGGCGAAGCTGGATGAAGCCGATTACGAAGCGGCGGCGCAGACGATTACCCGGTTGGTGTTGAAAGGGTGTGAGACAGGCTGATACACCGATTCGCTGCCCATTCGCGAGCAAGCCCGCTCCCACAGGTGCTGATGGTGGATACGAAAGATATGGACACCGCAACCCCCTGTGGGAGCGGGCTTGCTCGCGAATGGGCCGACTCGACTTAAGCTCAAACCCAGATCGCATCCCACAAGGGATAGTCGCCAAACCGTTTGACCAAACCGGCCCGCAATGGGTTGGCCACGACATACCGGGCAAGCTTGACCAGATTTTCTTCCCGTCGCAGCGCCCGGTCATGGTAGCCCTGCTGCCAGAGACTCCCCGATCTCCCAGACTTCTCGTTGACGCCCCTGACACTTAAAGATTTCACCTGACACATCAACTGCCCTAAAGACCCGCGATGCAGTTGGATCAACCAATGAAAATGGTCAGGCATTACGACGAAAGCCAAGGAGTCTGCAATACCACATTTTTCTATTGCCCTGAACTGGTGGACAACTATTCTGCCCAGACCATAGTCCCTGAAAACAGGTTCGCGCTCCAACGTGTTGGCTGTCAGCAGATAGATGCGATTTGGCTCTGCCCATCGACCGATGCGCAGGCGATGCGAAGCTGAACGTGCAGGCATTCCATCGAGTCCTTTCCTGGATGAAGTCCTGAAAGGCTAGCTTTGGAATTGGAGAATCCTGGGTCCAACCTTTAGCCGGATGTGTCTGGTCGATCGCCTTCGCGAGCAAGCCCGCTCCCACAGGGGGTCTGGTATTCATAAATTTGGTGTCCACCAACGTGTGGGAGCGAGCTTGCTCGCGAAGGCAGTAGCCCAATCACCACCGCATCAAGCGCTCATCCCCACATCCGCTCCCAACCCCAACGCCTCGACAGCCCTCACCGCGCACTGCTCGTCCACGTCTGACAGATCGCCACTGACGCCAATCGCACCCAGCACTTTTCCAGCCGGATCCCTGATCAACACCCCACCCGGAACCGGCACCACGCTGCCCTGCCCCAGGCTGTTCAGCGCGGCAATGAAAGCCGGGCGTTGTTGGGCGTCCTGGGCCAGCAGGCGCGAGCCCTTGCCCAGGGCGATGGCGCCCCAGGCTTTACCGATGGCGATGTGGGGACGAAGCAGGCTCGCGCCGTCTTCGCGTTGCAGGGCGATCAGGTGGCCGCCGCTGTCGAGGATGGCGACGGTCAGGGGGGCGGCACTGATTTCGCGGCCGGCGGCAAGGGCTTGCCCGGCCAGGTTGACGGCGACGTTCAAGGTTAGAGCGCTCATGGGTGCTGTCCTTTTTTTGTGATGGGAGAGCCTTTCGGATTTCATTTCAAGCAAAACTGAACACCACAAATAGAACACAACAAAATATATTTTTGTATACAATAATTATCACAAAGCTCCTGAACCGACGAAAAACATCCGTCTTCATTGGGCTTACGACGAATAAAACGGGCGCTTGAGAAAATGGATTGACCTGCGCCGCTTAGCGTGAATAAACTCGACGCACAGCCACTTGTATACAATTACAAAACGTAAGAGGCACAAAACCATGAGCAAAATGAGAGCAATCGAAGCCGCCGTCCTGGTGATGCGCCGTGAAGGCGTGGACACTGCCTTCGGCATCCCGGGTGCGGCGATCAACCCGCTGTACTCTGCCCTGCAAAAAGTGGGCGGCATCGATCACGTCCTCGCTCGCCATGTGGAAGGTGCCTCGCACATGGCCGAGGGCTACACCCGCACCAAAGCGGGCAACATCGGCGTGTGCATCGGCACCTCGGGCCCGGCCGGCACCGACATGGTCACCGGCCTCTACAGCGCCAGCGCCGACTCGATCCCGATCCTGTGCATCACCGGCCAGGCCCCCCGCGCCCGCCTGCACAAGGAAGACTTCCAGGCCGTGGACATCACCAGCATCGTCAAGCCGGTGACCAAGTGGGCGACCACCGTCCTGGAGCCTGGCCAGGTGCCCTACGCGTTCCAGAAAGCCTTCTATGAAATGCGTTCCGGTCGCCCGGGCCCGGTGCTGATCGACCTGCCCTTCGACGTGCAGATGGCCGAGATCGAATTCGACATCGACACCTACCAACCGCTGCCCCTGGCCAAGCCTGCCGCCAACCGCGTGCAGATCGAGAAGGCGCTGAGCCTGCTGAACCAGGCCGAGCGGCCATTGCTGGTAGCGGGCGGCGGCATCATCAACGCCGATGCCAGTGAGCTGCTGGTGGAGTTCGCCGAGCTGACCGGCATCCCGGTCATCCCGACCTTGATGGGCTGGGGCACGATCCCCGACGATCACCCGCTGATGGTCGGCATGGTCGGCCTGCAGACATCCCACCGCTACGGCAACGCGACGCTGCTCAAGTCCGACGTGGTGCTGGGCGTCGGCAACCGCTGGGCCAACCGTCACACCGGCTCGGTGGATGTCTACACCGAGGGCCGCACCTTCATTCACGTGGACATCGAGCCGACGCAGATCGGCCGGGTATTCACACCTGACCTGGGCATCGTTTCCGACGCAGCCTCGGCCCTGACCTTGTTCATCGAAGTCGCCCGCCAGTGGCAAGCCGCCGGCAAGTTGAAGGACCGCAGCACCTGGGTGCAGGACTGCCAGCAACGCAAGGCAAGCCTGCAGCGCAAGACCCACTTCGACAACGTGCCGGTCAAACCCCAGCGCGTGTACGAGGAAATGAACCAGGTGTTCGGCAAGGACACCTGCTACGTCAGCACCATCGGCCTGTCGCAGATCGCCGGCGCGCAATTCCTGCACGTCTACAAGCCGCGCCACTGGATCAACTGCGGCCAGGCAGGCCCCTTGGGCTGGACCATTCCGGCCGCGCTCGGGGTGGTCAAGGCTGATCCGAGCCGCAAGGTCGTGGCGCTGTCGGGCGACTATGATTTCCAATTCATGATCGAAGAGCTGGCGGTGGGCGCGCAGTTCAAGCTGCCGTACATCCATGTGGTGGTGAACAACTCTTACCTGGGCCTGATTCGCCAGGCGCAACGCGGGTTCGACATGGACTACTGCGTGCAGCTGTCCTTCGATAACCTCAACGCGCCAGAGCTCAACGGTTATGGCGTGGACCACATCGCCGTGGCCGAGGGCCTGGGGTGCAAGGCGTTGCGGGTGTTCGAGCCGTCCGGCATCCAGCCGGCGCTGCGCCAGGCCCAGGCCATGATCGAGGAGTTCAAGGTGCCGGTGATCGTCGAGGTTATCCTGGAGCGGGTGACCAATATTTCCATGGGCACCGAGATCAACGCCGTCAACGAATTCGAAGACCTGGCGCTGGTGGGCAACGATGCGCCGACGGCGATTTCGTTGCTTGACTGACACTGACGCCTCCACAGGCACTGCTGTTCATGAAGGACATCACCGGACCTGTGGCGAGGGCGCTTGCTCCCGCTGGCTGCGCAGCAGCCCATTTTGTGAGTGCTTTGCACTCAAGCGGGAGCAAGCTCCCTCGCCACAAGGGTCCCTACACCTCTACAGGAGATTGTCATGCCGCGTTTCGCCGCCAACCTGTCCATGCTGTTCACCGAGCAGGATTTCCTCGCCCGTTTCGAAGCGGCCGCAAAAGCCGGTTTCAGTGGGGTCGAGTACCTGTTCCCCTATGACTACAGCAGCGCCGAACTCAAGGCACAGCTCGACGCCCATGGCCTGACCCAAGTGCTGTTCAACCTGCCGGCCGGTGACTGGGCCAAGGGCGAACGCGGCATTGCCTGCCTGCCGGACCGGGTCGAGGAATTCCGCGCCGGTGTCGACCTGGCGATTGCCTATGCCCAGGTGCTGGGCAACACCCAGGTCAATTGCCTGGCCGGGATCCGCCCGCAGAACTGTGACGAGGCCCTGGTGCAGAAAACCTTCGTCGCCAACCTCAAGTACGCGGCCGAGAAGCTGCAAGCCAAGGGCATCAAACTGGTGATGGAAGCCATCAACACCCGCGACATCCCCGGCTTCTACCTGAACAACACCGCCCAGGCCCTGTCGATCCGCGAGCAGGTGGGCAGCGCCAACCTGTTCCTGCAATACGACATCTATCACATGCAAATCATGGAAGGCGACCTGGCCCGGACCCTGGCCGCGCACCTGGGCGAGATCAACCACGTGCAACTGGCAGACAACCCCGGACGCCATGAGCCGGGCACCGGCGAGATCAACTATCGCTTCCTGTTCGAACACCTGGACAGCATCGGTTATGCCGGTTGGGTCGGCTGCGAATACAAGCCCCTGACCACCACCGAAGCGGGACTGGGCTGGCTGAAAAGCCATAACGCGATCTGATGCAATTCCCCCTGTGGGAGCGAGCTTGCTCGCGATGGCGCCAGCCCAGTCACGCATTTTTTGGCTGAAACACCGTCATCGCGAGCAAGCTCGCTCCCACAGAAAAGCACTCCCTCATCTGCTTGAAGCAGCGATAACAACAAGAGGATTTCCCCCATGGCTAAAATCGGATTCATCGGCACCGGCATCATGGGCCACCCCATGGCATTGAACCTGCAAAAGGCCGGTCACAGCCTGTTGCTGTCCCAGCACCACGACGCGGCCCCGGCCGACCTGCTGGCCGGCGGCGCGGTGGCGCTGGCCAACCCACGGGAAGTGGCCCAGGAAGCCGAGTTCATCATCGTGATGGTCCCGGACACCCCTCAGGTCGAGGACGTGCTGTTCCGCGCCGATGGCGTGGCGGCTGGCGTCGGCGCGGGCAAGGTGGTGATCGACATGAGCTCGATCTCCCCCACCGCCACCAAGGCGTTCGCGGCGAAGATCAATGAAAAAGGCGCGCAGTACCTCGATGCGCCGGTGTCTGGCGGCGAAGTCGGCGCCAAGGCGGCCACCCTGAGCATCATGGTCGGCGGCGACAGCGCGGCGTTCGAACGCGCCTTGCCGCTGTTCCAGGCCATGGGCAAGAACATCACCCTGGTGGGCGGCAACGGCGACGGCCAGACCGCCAAGGTGGCGAACCAGATCATCGTCGCCCTGAACATCCAGGCCGTGGCCGAGGCATTGCTGTTCGCCGCGAAAAACGGCGCCGATCCGGCCAAGGTCCGCGAGGCCCTGATGGGCGGCTTCGCCTCGTCGAAGATCCTGGAAGTGCACGGCGAACGCATGATCAAGGGCACCTTCGACCCAGGCTTCCGCATCAGCCTGCACCAGAAGGACCTGAACCTGGCCCTGCAAGGCGCCCGGGAGTTGAACATCAACCTGCCCAACACCGCCAACGCCCAGCAAGTGTTCAGCACCTGCGCGGCCCTCGGCGGCGGCAACTGGGATCACTCGGCGCTGATCAAGGGGCTGGAGCACATGGCGAATTTCTCGATCCGCGATAACTGATCCACCACAAAACCCTGTGGGAGCGGGCTTGCTCGCGAAGGTGTGTCAGCCACACATATGCCGTCTGGCACACCGCCTTCGCGAGCAAGCCCGCTCCCACAAGGGTTTCGCGCTGAATTCGAATAACAAGAACTCCGGGAGCCCGCCATGTCGGTCGATCCGCAACAATTGCTGCGCGAGCTGTTTGCCACGGCCATCGACGCGGCGCATCCGCAGCACGTCCTTGAACAGTACCTGCCCCGCGACCGCAGCGGCCGGGTGATCGTCATCGGTGCCGGCAAGGCTGCCGCCGCCATGGCCCAGGTGATCGAGCGCTGCTGGGAGGGCGAGGTCTCGGGCCTGGTGGTAACCCGCTACGGCCATGGCGCGCCCTGCGAGAAAATCGAAGTGGTGGAAGCCGCCCACCCGGTGCCCGATGCGGCCGGCCTGGCGGTCGCCCGGCGAGTGCTGGAACTGGTCAGCCACCTGACCGAGGACGACCGGGTGATTTTCCTGCTGTCCGGTGGAGGCTCGGCATTGCTGGCACTGCCCGCGGCCGGCATCACCCTGGCCGACAAGCAATCGATCAACAAGGCCCTGCTCAAGTCCGGCGCCACCATCGGCGAGATGAACTGCGTGCGCAAGCACCTCTCGGCGATCAAGGGCGGGCGCCTGGGCAAGGCCTGCTGGCCGGCAACGGTCTACACCTATGCGATTTCCGATGTGCCCGGGGACCTCGCCACGGTCATCGCCTCCGGCCCTACCGTGGCCGACCCGAGCACCTCGGCTGAGGCCTTGGCAATCCTCAAGCGTTACCACATCGAGGTCCCCGCCTCCGTGCGCGCCTGGCTGCAAAGCCCGGAATCGGAAACCGTCAAGCCTGGCGACCCGAGCCTGGCCCGCAGCCATTTCCAGCTGATCGCCCGGCCCCAGCAGTCCCTCGAAGCGGCTGCCGTGAAAGCCCGTCAGGCCGGCTTCAGCCCGTTGATCCTCGGCGACCTGGAAGGCGAATCCCGGGAGGTGGCGAAGGTCCATGCCGGCATCGCCCGGCAGATCGCCCTGCACGGCCAGCCCTTGCCGGCCCCGTGCGTGATCCTGTCCGGCGGCGAAACCACGGTCACCGTGCGCGGCCATGGCCGGGGTGGCCGCAATGCCGAATTCCTCCTGAGCCTGACCGACAGCCTCAAGGGGTATCCCGGCATCTATGCCCTGGCCGGCGACACCGACGGCATCGACGGCTCCGAGGACAACGCCGGCGTCCTCATGACCCCGGACAGCTATCGCCGCGCCGCCGAACTGGGCCTGAACGCCAGCGATGAATTGGACGACAACAACGGCTACGGCTACTTCGCCGCGCTGGACGGGCTGATCATCACCGAGCCGACCCGCACCAACGTCAACGACTTTCGCGCCATCCTGATTCTCGAGGCCCCCAAACATGACGCCTGACAAGAAGGTCAAGATCCTCGCCACACTCGGCCCCGCGACCCGTGGCATCGATGACATCCGCGATCTGGTGCAGGCCGGCGTGAACATCTTCCGCCTGAACTTCAGCCATGGCGACCACGCCGATCACGCCCAGCGCTACCGCTGGATTCGTGACGTCGAACAACAGTTGAACTACCCGCTGGGTATCCTGATGGACCTGCAAGGCCCGAAACTGCGGATCGGCCGGTTTGCCGACGGCAAGGTGCTGCTGCAACGCGGCCAGGCCCTGCGCCTGGACCTGGACCCGACGCCGGGCGATCAACGCCGGGTCAACCTGCCCCACCCGGAAATCATCGCGGCCCTGGAGCCCGGCATGGACCTGCTGCTGGACGACGGCAAGTTGCGCCTGCGGGTGACGGCCCGACACAGCGACGCCATCGACACCGAAGTGCTCAACGGCGGCGAGCTGTCCGACCGCAAGGGCGTGAACGTGCCACAGGCCGTGCTCGACCTGAGTCCGCTGACCCAAAAGGACCGGCGCGACTTGAGCTTCGGCCTGGAGTTGGGCGTGGACTGGGTGGCACTGTCGTTCGTCCAGCGTCCCGACGACATCCGCGAAGCCCGGGCCCTGATCGGGGACAAGGCGTTCCTGATGGCGAAGATCGAGAAACCATCGGCGGTGAACCAACTGCGGGAAATCGCTGAACTGTGCGACGCGATCATGGTTGCCCGCGGTGACCTGGGCGTCGAAGTGCCGGCCGAAAGCGTGCCGCAGATCCAGAAAAGCATCATCGGCACTTGCCGCGCCCTCGGCAAACCGGTGGTGGTCGCCACGCAGATGCTCGAGTCGATGCGGTTCTCGCCGGCGCCGACCCGCGCCGAGGTCACCGACGTGGCCAACGCTGTGGCCGAAGGGGCCGACGCGGTGATGCTCTCGGCGGAAACCGCGTCGGGCGACTACCCCCTCGAGGCGGTGCAGATGATGAGCAAGATCATCCGCCAGGTGGAAAACGGCCCCGACTACCCGGCGCAACTGGACGTCAGCCGGCCGAAAGCCGAGGCCACGGTGTCGGACGCCATCAGTTGTGCCATCCGCCGCATCAGCAGCATCCTGCCGGTGGCGGTGCTGGTGAACTACAGCGAGTCGGGTGCCTCCAGCCTCCGGGCGGCGCGGGAGCGGCCAACGGTGCCGATCCTCAACCTCACGCCGAATCTCGCCGCGGCGCGCCGCCTGACCGTGGCCTGGGGCGTGCACTCGGTGGTCAACGACCGGCTGCGGCAAGTGGACGAGGTGTGCTCCACCGCCCTGGAAATCGCCCAGGCCCAAGGCATGGCCCAGCGTGGCGACACCCTGCTGATCACCGCGGGCGTGCCGTTCGGGCAACCGGGGTCGACCAATTCGTTGCGTATCGAGACGTTGATCTAGCGCCTGTACTGGCCTCTTCGCGAGCAAGCCCGCTCCCACAAGGACGTCACCGCCCCGTGGCGAGGGAGCTTGCTCCCGCTGGAGCGCGCAGCGGTCCCAAGCTTTTTGGGGCTGCTACGCAGCCCAGCGGGAGCAAGCCCCCTCGCCACGACAAGTGATGAACCTTGAGTAAACAGCGTTACGCTCCGGCAGGGGCTTGGTGAACGCTGCGAGTTCAATGTGGAAGCGGGCTTGCTCGCGAAGGGTTCACCCTGGTTTATCAGACACACAACCATGCCCAACCCCCACTGCCCCGACTGGGCCACCGCCCTGCTCAACGGCTTCAGCCAGATTTTCCTCCAGCGCCATCCGCTGTGCGGCCTGTTGTGCCTGCTGGCGATCCTGCTTGGCGCCCCGGCCCTGTTCGCAGGAGCGTTGCTCGGCGGCGTGGCCGGGTTGCTCACGGCCCAGCGGCGGGGCTACCCCAAGGCGGATCGCCAGGCCGGGCTGTTCAGCTACAACGGCATCCTGCTGGGGTTGTTGTTGGGTCTCACCTTGCCCGGGTCCATCCTGTTGCCGCCGTTGGTCATCGCCGGCGGCGGTCTTGGCGCGATGCTGACCCAGCAGTGGCTCAAGCGAACTCGCAGCCCTCGCAGCCTGCCCGCCTACACAGCGCCGTTCGTGGGGCTGGGCTGGCTGCTGCTGGCGTTCGCCACGCCGTCAGCGTCGCCACCCCCGGCGGCCCTGTCGTTGCCCAACCTGCTGGCTGCGCCGTTGAACGGACTGGCCCAGGTCATGCTGCTCGACGGCCCATGGGCCGGGGCACTGATTGCCCTGGGCCTGTTGCTCGCCAACCGACGCGCCGCCGGCTGGGCCCTGTTCGGTTCGGTCGCCGGCCTGGGCTTCGCCCTGCTGCACCCTGATCACGCCGCCGCCCTGTCCGGCCTGGCGGGCTACAACCCGGCGCTGGTGGCTTTGGCCCTCAGCCCGCAACGCCGCCGGCCGTGGCTGCCGTTGGCGGGCATCCTGCTGGCGATCCTGCTCACGCCGGGCTTCGGCGCCCTCGGCCTGGCGCCGCTGACGGCACCGTTCATCCTGGCCTGCTGGCTGGTCCAGGCCACCCGTCGCACCTGGCACCAGGCCTGTCTCGATGCTGCGCCTTGCGCTCTGCGGGGCAATCACCCTAGGCTTCGCTGATTCCGAGATCAGGCGATGGGTATGGACAGCAACAACAACTGGCGTGAACGTCTCTACATCATGATTTTCCAGACCGACACCGTGGCCGGCCGGCGTTTCGACAGCACCTTGTTGTTGATCATCCTCGCCAGCCTGGTGATCGTGATGCTCGACAGCATCGACAGCGTGCATCAGGACTATGCGTCCGTTCTGGCCGGCATCGAATGGGGCTTTACCTTCATCTTCATCGTCGAGTACGGCTTGCGCCTGTACTGCTCGCCCAAGCCGTTGCGCTATGCCTTCAGTTTCTATGGGCTGGTGGATCTGCTGGCGATCGTGCCGGGGATCCTGGCGCTGTACTACAGCGATGCCCAGTACCTGCTGATCATTCGTATCATCCGCATGCTGCGGATCTTCCGCGTGCTCAAGCTCAGCCCCTACCTCAAGCAGGCCAACTACCTGATGGCGGCATTGCGGGGCAGCAAGCAGAAGATCATCGTGTTCCTGGTCAGCGTCTCGACCCTGGTGACGGTGTTCGGCACTTTGATGTACGTCATCGAAGGCCCCGAACACGGCTTCACCAGCATTCCCAAGGGCATCTACTGGGCTATCGTGACACTGACCACCGTCGGCTTTGGCGACATCGTGCCCAAAACGCCGCTGGGCCAGGTGGTGTCCTCCATGGTGATGATCACCGGTTACTCGATCATCGCCGTGCCCACCGGCATTTTCACCGCCGAACTGGCCACCGCCATGCGCGGCGATCAGCTCAAGCATGACTGCCCGGTGTGCAACAAGAACAGCCATGAACAGGCGGCGGCCTTTTGTGCCCGTTGTGGCAACGCGCTATTCAAGAAATTGGAATAAGCAAAGTACTTTTAAATGCTTGAAGACCTATGCGCTTGCGGCTAGTTTGCCCGGCACTCCCCGTCCCAATAAAAAGGAATTCGCAGTGAAGAACTTCTTTGGCGCCTCCCTTCTCGCCGCCGGCCTGGCCTTCGGCAGCCTGGCCCATGCCGCCCCGACCTTGCTCAACGTTTCCTACGACGTGATGCGCGATTTCTACAAGGACTACAACGCGGCCTTCCAGAAGCATTGGCAAGCCGAGCACAACGAGAACATCGCCGTGCAGATGTCCTTCGGCGGCTCCAGCAAGCAAGCACGCTCAGTGATCGACGGGTTGCCGGCGGATGTCATCACCATGAACATGGCCACCGACATCAACGCCCTGGCGGACAACGGCAAGCTGGTCCCGGACAACTGGGTCACCCGCCTGCCGAACAACAGCGCCCCGTTCACCTCGGCCACGGTATTCATCGTGCGCAAGGGCAACCCCAAGGCGCTGAAAGACTGGCCCGACCTGCTCAAGGACGGCGTGCAGGTGATCGTGCCCAACCCGAAAACCTCCGGCAACGGCCGCTACACCTACCTGTCGGCCTGGGGCTATGTCCTCAAGAACGGCGGTGACGAGAACAAGGCCAAGGACTTCGTCGGCAAGCTGTTCAAGCAGGCACCGGTGCTGGATACCGGCGGCCGCGCCGCCACCACCACGTTCATGACCAACCAGATCGGCGATGTGCTGGTGACCTTTGAAAACGAAGCGGAAATGATCGCCCGGGAGTTCGGCCGCGACCAGTTCGAAGTGGTCTACCCCAGCGTCTCCGCCGAAGCCGAGCCACCGGTGAGCGTGGTGGACAAAGTGGTCGAGAAGAAAGGCTCCCGCGCCGCGGCCGAGGCCTACCTCAAGTACCTCTGGTCACCAGAAGGCCAGGAAATCGCCGCCGCCAACTACCTGCGCCCACGGGACCCGGCCGTGTTGGCCAAGTACACCGACCGCTTCCCGAAAGTGGATTTCCTGTCGGTGGAAAAGACCTTCGGCGACTGGCGCACCGTGCAGAAGATCCACTTCAATGACGGTGGGATTTTCGACCAGATCTATAGCGGCCAGTAAAGCACCGCAAATCCCCGTGGCGAGGGAGCTTGCTCCCGCTGGAGCGCGCAGCGGTCCCCAGCTTTTTGGGGGCCGCTACGCAGCCCAGCGGGAGCAAGCTCCCTCGCCACGACGATCATCGACACCCGATCTGTCTGCCAGACGATTATCAACACCAGGCATGTCTGTTATCAGCCCCAAAGCCTGTCCCTGGGCGCCATAACGCTTTAGCCTCTCGCCATCCCACCTGTTGACTGACGAGATTGCCATGAGTGCCCATCCCCTCACCCTGCACGCCGGCGCCAGCCTGACACGAGGCATGGTCCTGCTCTTTGCCTTCTGCTGCGGCGCCATCGTTGCCAATCTCTACTACGCCCAACCCATCATCGAACTGATCGCCCCCGACGTGGGCCTGAGCAGCACCATGGCCAGCCTGATCGTCTCGCTGACCCAGATCGGTTATGCCCTGGGGCTGTTTTTCCTGGTGCCATTGGGTGACTTGCTGGAAAACCGCCGCCTGATGATCGTCACCACCTTCGTATCGATCGCCAGCCTGTTGGGCGCGGCGTTCACCGACCAGCCCAACGTGTTCCTGCTGGTCTCGCTGCTGGTGGGCTTCAGTTCGGTGTCGGTGCAGGTGCTGATCCCCCTGGCGGCGCACCTGGCCCCGGAGCAAACCCGTGGGCGCGTCGTGGGCAGCATCATGGGCGGCTTGCTGCTGGGGATCCTGCTGGCGCGGCCGGTGGCGAGCGTGGTGGCCGACCACTTCGGCTGGCGCGCGATGTTCATGATCGCGGCCGCCCTGATGGCAGCCATCAGCATCGTCCTGGCGCTGACCGTGCCCAAGCGCCAGCCTGACCATCGTGCCTCCTATGGTCAGTTGCTGCGCTCGCTCGGCACCCTGCTGCGCCAGCAACCGCTGTTGCGCCAGCGTGCGCTTTACCAGGCCGGCATGTTTGCCACCTTCAGCCTGTTCTGGACCGCCGCGCCGTTGGAGCTGGCACGCAACCATGGCTTGTCCCAGTCCGAAATCGCCTTGTTCGCCCTCGTCGGTGCCCTGGGTGCGATCGCCGCGCCCATCGCCGGTCGCCTTGCGGATGCCGGCCATACCCGCGTGGCTTCGCTGCTGGCGATGCTGTTCGCCAGCCTGAGCTTCCTGCCGGCGTTCATCCATCCGCTCTACAGCGTCATCGGCCTGGCCGTCACTGGCGTGGTACTGGATTTCTGCGTGCAAATGAACATGGTGTTGGGCCAGCGCACCATCTACACCCTCGACGCCAAAAGTCGCAGCCGCCTGAACGCGCTGTACATGACCAGCATCTTCGTCGGTGGCGCGTTCGGCTCATCGATTGCCAGCGCGGTGTACGAACACGGTGGCTGGCTGTGGGTGGTGATTGTCGGCAGTGCATTCCCGCTGCTGGTGCTGCTGCGCTTCTTGAGTGCTTCGCGCAAGGCATCCCTGGCGACGGCTTGAGGATCGAGCGGCAAAAAAAATGCCCGGGCGCCATGGCGACCGGGCATTTTTCATCGAGGGTCAGACCCGTACATTGCCACGCGGCCCGGCGATCGCCCAGATGATCAGCCCCAGCACTGGCAACAGCAGGATCAGCAGCACCCACAGGACTTTCATCCCCACTTCAGCACCGCTCTTGAGCACATTGATGATCGCCCAGATATCGAGCGCCAGGATAATCAGGCCGATCAGGCCATTGAAGGTGGAACCCATGGTGTCGCTCCCTAATAGTGATAGCCACACTTAGGATAGCCGGGCCGCGCCAAGGGTTCCGTTTATTGCCTCAGACGTGGACCGCGACCTTGAGGGCTTCCAAGGCCGGCGCAGCGGCAATGCCCACTTGCGCGCACAGCTGCAGCACCCGCGGGACGTCGTCGCCGAACACCAGCACCATCTGCAACTCATCGTCCAGCAGTTGGCTGAAGTTCATCAGCACATAGCCGCCGCTTTCCTTGCTCAGGCTGCTCATCTGGATCTGGATGCGGTTGAGGGCGGTCAGCGCCTCGGTTTTCGCCAGCTGCTTGGGCTTGAGGTTGAACGCCACGCCTGGGCCGAACGAGGCGACGATCTGTTCGAACAGTTCGACGTAGGTGTCGGCCTGGAACAGCACGGTATCCGGCAGGCTGCCCACCACGACCCACTCGCCCAGCGGGATCGGGAAGGTGTCGTCGTAGTTGACGTCCGGATTGGCCGCCAGGAAAGCCGCCGGATCGGCGTAGGCCTGGGCCGCTTCGTCGGCGATTCGCGCAATGTCAGCCTCGCCGAGGCAGCCGGAGCTGATTTTGCTGATGAGTTCGACGAGGGCGTCTTTCATGGGGTGGATCCTGTGGATAAGGGGATGCGAGGGCGCGCAGGATACTCCATCGCGTCCCTGGCGTCAGGCAGCTGTGGCGAGGGAGCTTGCTCCCGTTGGGCTGCGAAGCAGCCCTGGCGTCAGCGCTCGTAATCCAACAGGCGTGCCCCGTTTTTGCGTTACGACTGCTACGCAGCCGAGCGGGAGCAAGCTCCCTCGCCACACAATCAACGGCCTGCGCCCCAACCGCCAGTACCGTCCGAGGCCTCAGCCCAACAACTTCTCCAACTGCGCCGTCGTGTCCACCGCGCCCATGGTCCGGGCGGCGTCCAGGGCCGAGGCGCCGTTGGCGTCCTTGGCTCGCGGATCGGCCCCCTTGCTGATCAGGTAGTCGACAATTTCCACCCGATTGAACATCGCCGCCATCATCAACGCGGTGCGACCGTCGAAGGATGAGCCCTCCACCTGCGCGCCGCCGTCCACCAGCGCCGACACCACGGCCAGGTCGCCCTTGAACGCCGCGCCGGCAATCGGGCTCTGGCCGTTGTCGTTGCGCACTTCCGGGTCGGCCTTGTGTTCCAGCAAGACTTTTACCGTTTCCACATGCCCGTGGTAGGCGGCCAGCATCAGCAAGGTGTCACCCTTGTGGTTGCGCAGGTTGGGCGGCAGGCCCTTGCTCAGCAACGCTGCCATCATGGCGGCGTCACCCTGGCGGGCGACGTTGAACACCTGCTCGGCAAACTCCGCAGCCTCTTCCGGGGTCATCTGGCGGCTTGTATCGGACATGAGTCACTCCCTTTGGGCATTCGCAAAGCGGCTAGTTTCCCGACGGACCCGGACCCTGTCATCCCTTTTTTCTCTGTGGCGGCCATAGCCAGGATCAATAGCGCCATTGCCCACCCTGGATCTGGTCGGCCAGCGACCGGTCCACCCGCACGTAGGTCGTGGTGCCGGGCAGCCAGGCATAGACCGGCTCGTCACCGGTGACGCAAGGGTCGAACGCTTCAGCCTTGAGGCGAGTCTTCTGGTACTTGAAGGTGCAGGTGGTGTCCATTTTCACCTTGATGCGCAGGAACAGTGGCACCGCATACGCCGGCAACTTGCCGTGCAAGAATTGCAGCAGCTCGCTGAAATCCAGGGTCGCCAGGGATTCGGACGGGGTAATCGCCGCCATGCCGGCCCGGCCGTTGGTGCCCTGGATCTCCACGCCATAAGCCACCGCCTCGGCCACTTGCGGATGTTGCAGCAGCACGTTTTCCACCTCCGTGGTGGAGACATTTTCGCCCTTCCAGCGGTACGTGTCGCCGAGGCGATCGACGAACTGCCCATGGCCGAAGCCGATGTTGCGCAGCAGGTCGCCGGTGTTGAAGTAACGATCACCAGGCGCGAAAACATCCCGGTAGATGATCTTCTCGGTCTTGGCCGGGTCGGTGTAGCCGTCCAGCGGTGCCTTGTCGTCGATCCTTGCCAGCAACAGACCCGGTTGGCCCTTGGGGACTTTCTGCATGCGCCCTTGCAGGTTGCGCAAAGGCAGGCCGCTGTCGTGGTCGTATTGCACCAGCTCCCAGCCCATCAGCGAGAAGCCGACCGTGTTGTCGAAATTCAGGACGTTGGTGAAGCCGATGTTGCCGTCGCTGGCCGCGTACAGCTCACAGACGTGCTCGACACCAAAGCGCGACTTGAAGGTTGACCAGGCCCCCGGTCGCAAGCCGTTGCCGACCATTTTCTTCACTCCGTGCCGGCGGTCCTCGCTGACGGCAGGCTGGTCGATCAGGTAACGGCACAGCTCGCCGACATAGCCCAGGGTGGTCGCCCGGTAACGACGCACATCGCTCCAGAACTGGCTGGCGCTGAACTTGCGCCGGATCGCCAGGGCCGAGGCTCCGCAAATCGCCGCCCCCCAGCACACGCACAGGCCCGTGGCGTGGTACAGCGGCAAGGTGCAATACAGGACATCGTCGGGCTGCATGTCCAGGGCAATCAAACCGAAGCTGGTGGAGGTGCGCATCCAGCGCCCATGGCGAAACACCCCGGCCTTCGGCAAGCCCGTGGTGCCCGAGGTGTAGAGATAGAAGCAAGGGTCGTTGAAGAACACCTGTCGGCTGCACGCCGGGTTTTCGGCGCACGCGTCATTGCTGCCAGTCATCAGGTCGACGAACCCGGGCGCAACACCGGCGCTGTCCTCGTCCGCCACCCACCAGGTTCGAGCCTGCGGCAGCCCGACACGGCGGCGCACGTCGTCAAACGCCGCGACCCGCTCCTCGCCCACCACGATGGCGACGGGCGCAACGAGGGCCAGGCTGTGCACCAGGGCGTCTCCCACCTGGGCGGTATTGACCATGGCGCTGACCGCGCCGACCTTCGCCACCGCCAGCACGGTGATCAACAACTGGGGCCGGTTCTCGATGAACACCGCCACGCAGTCGCCCTTCCCGATGCCCTGCGCCAACAGGTAGTGGGCGATGCGATTGGCCTGCTCATTGACCTGTGCATAACTCAACACGGTATCGCCATACAGCAGCGCCGCGCCCCGGGGGTTGCGTTGGGCGGCCTGTTCGAAGCACCAGCCCAGGCCGCAAGGCTGGGTCGGGTCTTGGACGTTGGCCAACTTCATGCCCTTGACGATTCGTGGCACGGCCCTGGCAATGGCGGGCAACTTGCGCAACATCATGCCCCAGGTGATGGCATCGCCGGTTGTCCGACTCATGGTGTTCTTCCCTGTCCGACCCTGTGGGCCTGTTTTTGTGTTGGCGGGGACTGCAGCTCGATTGCGCTCGAAAGTACGCCTGGGCTAGCGACGCTGTACATGCGGTTTTTGCAATGTTTTGTATCCGCAAAACAGCCGCAGGCGAAGCGGGAGCGCCGGGAGGGCAATTGGTTCCCAAAAAAATGGCCCCACCCCGCAAAATGCAGGATGCACGATGGCCATTCATGCAAGATGCACGAAACCAAAAATCGTAGATTTTTTTAAGATGCTGTTTTTAAAGGACTTTTTAAATAAAGCGAGGCTGGCACAGACACTGCAACTACCCCTCCACGGTTTGCTAACAAGACCATGGAGCAGTCAAATATGAACATGATTCAAGAGAAGTTCGCGTCCCTGTTTTCCAACTACGAAGTGACCACCCAAGCCCGCCCGGATGGCGGCATCCTGCTGACCTTGCGCAACAGCGAAGGCAAACTGTTCAAGCGCACGATTTCCTATGCCCAGCTGCATGCCGGCGACCAGCTGTCGTGGGCCATCAGCGCAATCCGCCGCGACCTGGCCGAACAAGCCAGCGAGTTGCCACAGATTGCCATGCTGCAAAGCCAGCACCGTTTCGCCCTGCCGACCTATCACAGCGCCTGATCCTGGCCCCTCAGGAACCAGCAGAAACACCCCTTTGTGGGAGCGATCCCGCTCGCGAAGACGGAACATCAGCCAGCCTATCCGCCGACTGACCCACCGCTTTCGCGAGCAGGCTCGCTCCCACGGTTTTTTAGTCTTCCAGGCGCGGGAACCGGCCGGCAATGTCGTTGCCGGTGAATTGCGCATCGGCGCACTCGGCGTTCGCCAGGCGAAGCGTAATGAAATGCGGTTGCTCGCCCATGTCGAACCAGCGCGGCATTCCAGCCGGCAAGGTAATCAGGTCATTCTTTTCGCACAGCACGGCGTAGACGTAATCGTCGATGTGCAGAGCGAACAGCCCACGACCCACGACGAAAAATCGT
This sequence comes from Pseudomonas sp. P97.38, assembly GCF_001269745.1. Taxonomy (NCBI): domain Bacteria; kingdom Pseudomonadati; phylum Pseudomonadota; class Gammaproteobacteria; order Pseudomonadales; family Pseudomonadaceae; genus Pseudomonas; species Pseudomonas sp. P97.38. The sequence continues at coordinate 193,982 of NZ_LHVJ01000014.1, read as the reverse complement.
ACTTCCTCTTCAGCCTGGCTGTGCTCGTCAAGGAGCCGGGCGTGCAATTCGGCGTCTTGCGGATCATCGCGGGTAACACGCAGGACCTGCACCGAGGCGTAGCCGCGCTCGGTCATCAGGGTGTCGATCGAGTGGCTGTAGGCCGCGATGATGTCTTCCTGGCGAGCACCGGGGGGGATGCTCGTCGCGGGCTGCCACCGATCGAAGCGAACGCCCTGTTCGGCCAGGGTCGCGACGATGTCTTCGAAGTGAGTCAGCACCTTGTTCGGCAGATCGGGGGTCGAGACGTGGTAGACGGACAGGCTGCTCATGACAATGGTTCCAGGATAATAATGGTTCGAAGGCTCATGGCCGGTGCTCTTGCATGCGTGTCGCAATGATAACGGCAGCAGCAAGGGCAGCGAGGCTGGCCAGGCTGAATGTCCAGCTGGCGCCCAGGGCGTTCCAGCTGTAGCCGGAATACAAGGCGCCCAACGCCCCGCCGGTGCCGGCCAACGCCGCATACAGCGCCTGGCCCTGGCCCTGCTGGCGAGGGCCGAAACTGCGTTGCACGAAATGGATGGCCGCGGCGTGGAAACTGCCGAAGGTCGCCGCATGCAGCACCTGGGCGAACAACAGCACCCAGAGAAACTCCGCCAACGAACCGAGCAGCAACCAGCGCAACGCCGCCAACAGGAAACTGGCCAGCAGCACACGGCGCACCGAAAAGCGCGCCAAGATCCGGCTCATCAGCAAGAACACCAGCACTTCCGCCACCACGCCGACCGCCCAGAGCAGGCCAATCAGCCCACGGCTGTAGCCCAACTGCTCCAGGTGCAATGTCAGGAAGGTGTAATACGGCCCATGGCTGACCTGCATCAGGCCCACGCAGATGTAGAACGCCAGCACACCAGGGTTGCGCAATTGCCGCACGAAGCCCTCCCCCGCCACCCGCGGCCCCTGCAACGGCTGGGCGTTGGGGACCCAGAAGCTGGCGAGCACGATACCGGCCATGATCAGCACCAGCGCCACCGGGTAGATGTCCAGGCTCAGCCATTGGAACAACCGCCCCAGCAACACCACCGTGATGATGAAGCCGATGGAACCCCACAGGCGGATCTGGCTATAGCGCGAAGCCTGCCCGCTCAAGTGTGCAAGGGTGATGACCTCGAATTGAGGCAGCACCGCGTGCCAGAAGAACGCGTGCAGCGCCATCACCATTGCCAGCCAGGCGTAGCTTTTGTCGATGAAGATCAGCGAAAAGGCCAACAACGTGCAGAGGGCGCCAAAGCGCACGATGGCCAGGCGCCGGCCGGTGTAGTCCCCCAGCCAACCCCAGATGTTCGGTGCCACGCAACGCATCAGCATGGGGATCGCCACCAGCTCGCCAATGCGCGCCGCGTTGAACCCCAGGTGATCGAAGTACAACGCCAGGAACGGCGCCGTCGAACCGAGCAACGCGAAATAGAACAGGTAGAAACTGGAAAGCCGCCAGTACGGCAATGCCGCCATGGTCGTCAGGCCACGGCGGCCGGCTGGTCAGCCATCAAAGCTGACCCAGCACCGGGGTGCTCACCCGTACATCGGCGTTCTGGCCACGATGGCGCAGCAGGTGATCCATCAGCACGATCGCCATCATGGCCTCGGCGATCGGTGTGGCACGGATGCCGACACAGGGGTCATGACGGCCCTTGGTGATGACGTCCACGGGGTTGCCCTGGGTGTCGATGGAGCGGCCCGGCGTGGTGATGCTGGACGTGGGCTTCAACGCCAGGTGCGCGACGATCGGCTGGCCCGAGGAAATGCCGCCGAGGATCCCGCCGGCGTTGTTGCTGAGGAAGCCCTGCGGGGTCAGCTCATCGCGGTGCTCCGTGCCCCGTTGGGCGACGCAGGCGAAACCGGCGCCGATCTCTACGCCTTTCACCGCGTTGATGCTCATCAGCGCGTGGGCCAGCTCGGCGTCGAGGCGGTCGAAGATCGGCTCGCCGAGGCCGGGCATGACCCCTTCGGCCACCACGGTGATCTTCGCGCCCACCGAATCCTGGTCACGCCGCAGTTGGTCCATGTAGGCCTCCAGTTCGGGCACCTTGTCCGGGTCGGGGCAGAAGAACGCGTTCTGCTCCACCGAGTCCCAGGTCTTGAACGGGATTTCGATCGGGCCCAACTGGCTCATGTAGCCGCGGATGACGATGCCCTGGCTGGCCAGGTATTTCTTGGCGATGGCCCCGGCCGCCACGCGCATGGCCGTTTCCCGGGCCGAACTGCGGCCGCCGCCACGGTAGTCGCGCTCACCGTACTTGTGATGGTAGGTGTAGTCGGCATGGGCCGGGCGAAACAGGTCCTTGATGGCCGAGTAGTCCTTGGACTTCTGGTCGGTGTTGCGGATCAGCAGGCCGATGGCGCAGCCGGTGGTGCGCCCTTCGAAGACGCCAGACAGGATTTCGACCTCGTCGGCCTCCTGGCGCTGGGTGGTGTGGCGGCTGGTGCCGGGCTTGCGGCGGTCGAGGTCACGCTGCAGGTCCTCCAGGGCAATCTCCAGGCCCGGCGGGCAGCCGTCGACAATGGCGACCAACGCCGGGCCATGGCTTTCGCCCGCGGTGGTGACAGTGAACAGCTTGCCGTAGGTATTGCCGGACATGCAGGGTGCTCCGTGAAATCGCTGAGAAACTCAACCTTGGATTCGTAGTGGACGCCAGTATACGCAAGCTCCCCGCGTAGTTCATCCTCGAACCTTCTCGGTCGGCGCCAGTCCAACCGGCACCTTCGCAACTAATGGCGTGATGATGTCAAACCTGCTTGTCTTGAGCGTTACCCTGTTCATCGGCCTGTTTTCCAGCCTGGCCCAGGCCACGGTGCTGCAACGTCCGATCAGCCTCGATACGGGCAACGGCGAACTGTTCGGCTCGCTGCTGCTGCCCAAATCCGACACGCCGGTGCCGGTGGTCCTGATCATTTCCGGGTCCGGCCCGACCGATCGCGACGGCAACAACCCGGAGGGCGGGCGCAACGACAGCCTCAAGCGCCTGGCCTGGCTCCTGGCCAGGCACGACATTGCCAGCGTGCGCTACGACAAGCGGGGGGTGGCCGCCAGCCTGGCCGCGACGCCGGACGAGCGTAACCTGAGCGTCGAAGCCTACGTGGCCGATGCCGTGGCCTGGAGCCGCAAGCTGGCCGCCGACCCGCGAATGGGCCCGGTGATTCTGCTGGGTCACAGCGAAGGCGCCTTGATCGCCAGCCTTGCCGCGCCCCAGGCCAACGCCGCGGGCGTGATCTCGGTGTCCGGCAGCGCCCGCCCCATCGACCAGCTCCTGCGCCAGCAACTGGCCAGCCGCCTGCCGGCACCGTTGATGTTGCGCAGCAACGAGTTGCTCGACAGCCTCAAGGCCGGCCGGCCCGACGCGAACGTGCCGCCGGCGTTGCAGGTCATTTTCCGCCCCAGCGTGCAGCCGTACCTGATCTCGCTGTTCCGCCAGGACCCGGCCCAGGCGTTCGCGGCGCTGAAGGTGCCTGCCCTGATCATCCAGGGCAGCCATGACATCCAGGTCAGTGTCGACGATGCCCGGCAGTTGAAAGCCGCCAAGCCCGACGCCGAACTGGCGCTGGTCGAGGGCATGAATCATGTCCTGCGCATCGTGCCCAAGGACGTGAAACAACAACTGGCTTCCTACAAGGACCCCAACCGTCCCCTGGCCGCTGAACTGGGCACGCGCATCCCGGCGTTCATTCGCTCGATCGCTACCCGTTAAACGCTTTTAGCCCTCCAGTCCCGGCGAAAACGGCCGATAAACCGGTGTCGGGCAGCGCAATCGCTGCCGACCCGCCGGCCAGGACAGGATTTGCCGTTATGACTGAAACACCCACTTCACCCGATACCGAAGCCGCTACCGAAGCGACCGCCACGCCTGCGGAGCAGTTGCCTTGGGCGGACGTGCAAGCCGAGCATCACAAAATGCTCCGGCTGGCCCCGCTCAAGACCGACCGCGCCACCGGTGCGCGCCCGCTGCGCTTCGTCGAATTCAGCTACGCCGAACGCCACAGCAAGGAGCGCAGCCTGTTGCGCTTGAGCATCAAGTTGCCCGGCCAGCGCGTGCGCAAGGAACAGAATCACCTGGATGTCTGGGCCGATCACGTCGAAAAGCGCCTGACCTTTTCCCCGGACAACCTGCAGATCGAGCCGATGAACCGTGGCATCGGCCGCTTCCTCGCCGCCCAGGGCATCACCTGGGCGAAGAAACGCTGGTCGGGCTACCGGGTCGACGGCAGCGACCTGAACAACAAGGACGCGCTGAACGAAGACACCCGCCTGCGCCGCGACCGTTTTCTCAAGGCCCAGGGTTTCGAAGTGGTCTACGCCGACGCCCAGCACCTCAAGGGCAGCGTCAAGGCGACCCACGTCGGCGACCTGGCAGGAGACTGGAACACCGAGAAGCTGCAGTTCGTGGAGATCCTCGAAGCCGCGCAGATGTTGCAACAGGCCGAGCAGAACCTGGCGGAACAGGAAGTCCGGCTCAAGCAGCAGGAAGAGAAGGTCAACAAGTTCAAGCGCGAAGACACCGGCCTGCGCTTCACCATCACCTGCCTGGTGGCGTTTGCCATGTTCCAGGCGGGGTTATTGATTTGGATTGCGACGCGGCATTGAGTGCCGGCTGGGGGGGTGGCAAGTTCCCCTGTGGCGAGGGAGCTTGCTCCCGCTCGACTGCGCAGCCGTCGTAGACCTGACAGCGACTGTCTCAAGCCTTTAGAAAGCGGGGGCTGCTGCGCAGCCCAGCGGGAGCAAGCTCCCTCGCCACAAAAAGCGATCGGCAATCCAGAAGATCAAACCCGTGAAGCGAACAGCCCCTGGTGCTGGCGGCACTGCTCGGCGCTGAGCATGAACACGCCATGGCCGCCCCGCTCGAAGTCCAGCCAGGCAAAATCGACCTCAGGGTACAGCGCCTCGACGTGGACCTGGCTGTTGCCCACCTCGACAATCAGCAAGCCCTTCTCGGTCAGGTGATCAGCCGCCTCGGCCAGCATCCGCCGGACCAGGTTCAAGCCATCCTCGCCACAGGCCAGGCCCAGCGCCGGCTCGTGCTGGTATTCCTGGGGCATGTCGGCGAAATCCTGCGCGTCGACGTAAGGCGGATTCGACACGATCAGGTCGAAACGTTGCCCCGGCAGGCCGTCGAAGCCATCACCCTGGACCGTGAACACCCGCTCGTCGACGCCATGGCGCTCGATGTTCTGGTTCGCCACTTCCAGCGCTTCGAACGACAGGTCGGCCAGCACCACTTCGGCTTCCGGGAACTCGTAGGCGCAGGCGATCCCGATGCAGCCGGAACCGGTGCACAGGTCGAGGATTCGCGCAGGCGCCTGGCCCAACCAGGGCTCGAAACGTTTTTCGATCAGCTCGCCAATCGGCGAACGCGGGACGAGTACGCGCTCGTCGACAATGAACGACATCCCGCAGAACCAGGCCTCGCCCAACAGATAGGCCGCCGGGATGCGCTCGTCGATACGCCGGCGCAACAGGCGCTGCAGGTGGACCAGTTCCTCGTCTTCGAGGCGGCAATCCAGGTAGCTATCGGCAATTTCCCACGGCAGGTGGAGTGCGCCCAACACCAGTTGGCGGGCTTCATCCCAGGCGTTGTCGGTGCCATGGCCGAAAAACAGATCCTCCCCATGGAAACGGCTGACGGCCCAACGGATATGGTCGCGCAGGGTGCGAAGGCGGGAAGTGATCACGGCGGCAAACTCCAGAAAAATCGACGGGCGAGTCTACCAGTCAAACACGCCCCACCCAAACACGCCTCAAAGACGAAAGAAAAACTCCGAGGCATTCGTAGGATCTATCCGTTTTTTGCGCAATCTATTGAACAAGACGAGCATCTTGACAAGGCTGTAGGCCAGCAACGGCGCCGCTTGCAATCGAAGCGATTCACAGAACCGCTCAGCCAGAGGACAATGTCGCAAAAGCCCCACCCGAAGGAGCCCCAGAATGTCCGTTCCAAAAACGATGTTTCAACTCAGCGGCCGCGGCTACGCAGCAGCCAACCTGAGTCAAGCGACCCTGATCATCATCGATGCCCAGAAGGAATACCTCGCCGGCCCCTTGGCCCTGAGCGGCATGGATGAAGCAGTCGCGAACATCAAGCAACTGCTCGGCGCGGCCCGTGCAGCCGGTCGGCCGATCGTGCATGTGCGCCACCTGGGCACCCATGGCGGGCTGTTCGATCCACAAGGCGAACGCGGCGAGTTCATTCCGGGACTCGAACCCCAGGACGACGAAACCATCATCGGCAAGCTGTTGCCCAGCGCCTTCCATGGCACCGAACTGAAAAAACGCCTGGAAGAGTTCGGCCCCCTGGACCTGATCGTCTGCGGCTTCATGAGCCACTCCAGCGTCAGCACCACCGTGCGCGCGGCCAAGAACCTGGGCTTTCGCTGCACCCTGGTGGAGGATGCTTGCGCCACCCGCGACCTGCCGCACAAGGGTGGCGTGCTCAGCGCCGAGCATGTGCACCAGACCGAAATGGCGATCATGGCGGACAACTTCGCCACCCTGGCCCTGACCCGGGACTTCACCTGATCGATCCTTCGATGAGCGGCCACTTTCGCCGCTCATCCGTAAAAGCCTCTCATTTGCCGCAATTGCCCTAGTGTCAGGAACAACCCGAACATCTTCCGGTCGAAGGGCCGATACCCATTGAGGAAGATCGGAATGAAGTTATCCGATGGTTTTGACGCACGTCGCTTGCGGCCCAAAGGCCCGAGCAACTGGCGATTTCGTATCGGCGCGGCGATCGCTGCGCTGCTGGCAACACTCGGTGTCCTGCTGGCCATGGCCGGTGCCGCCAGCCTGTTGGGCCGCCCGCCCGCGCTGGGCGATTTGAACGCCACCCCGCTCGGTTCGGCCATCATCCTGGCAGTCGGCCTGCTCGTCCTGTGGCTGGGTGTCTGGCTCTGGCGCCGCTGCCGCCGCCGCGCCCGTCAATCCCTGGAGCTGGCCATGGCTCCGCATCTCATGAAAAAACACGACTGAGTCGCCATCCGACGTTTTGTCGCGCCTGATCCCGCCAGAGTTGGGTAAACTGGCCGGCTTCGCGGAGGCTGACATGCAAGACGACGACTTTTCCCTGTTCAAAAGTGCGATCCAGGGCGTAAAACCGATCAAACACGACCGTGCCGAGACCGGCAAGCCCAAGGCCGATCGCGCCCAGATCGCCAAGCTGCGCCAAGCCGCCACCGTGCGCACCGATGCCACGACGGTGGACGGCCTGTCCGACCAGTTCGTGATCGACGTCGGCCCCGAAGATGAACTGATGTGGGCGCGCGACGGCGTCCAGGAAAGCCAGATGCGCAAGCTGAAGGTCGGCCAGATCCCTTTCGAGGGCAGCCTCGACCTGCACGGCATGAGCGTCGAAAAGGCCCGGGAAACCCTCTGGGCCTTCCTGGCCGAAGCCACCCGGTTCGAAATCCGCTGCGTGCGCGTCACCCACGGCAAGGCCGTGCGCCTGGACGGCAAGCGGCCGATGATCAAGAGTCACGTCAACACCTGGCTGCGCCAGCACCCGCAAGTGCTGGGTTTCACTTCCTGCCAGGCGAAACATGGCGGTGCCGGGGCGGTCTACGTGATGCTCAAGCGCACCATGATGGAAGGTCGCGACGAGTAGCCCTCGATTGCCGAGCTTGCAGCGCCGTGTCCGCCACCGTACCCTTGCCCTTTGCGTAAAATCCCACAGGTAGTTTCATGTCTCTGGAACAGAATTACACCGCGATTCTCGGCCAACTGGGCGAGGACGTCTCCCGCGAGGGCCTGCTCGATACGCCCAAGCGCGCGGCGAAGGCCATGCAGTACCTCTGCCGCGGCTACGAACAGACCCTGGAAGAAGTCACCAACGGTGCCTTGTTCAGCTCTGACAACAGCGAAATGGTGCTGGTCAAGGACATCGAGTTGTACTCGCTGTGCGAACACCACCTGTTGCCTTTCATCGGCAAGGCTCATGTCGCTTACATTCCGAGCGGCAAGGTGCTGGGTCTGTCGAAGGTTGCGCGCATCGTCGACATGTACGCGCGTCGCCTGCAGATCCAGGAAAACCTCAGCCGCCAGATCGCCGATGCGATCCAGAAGGTGACCGGCGCCCTGGGCGTGGCGGTGGTGATCGAGGCCAAGCACATGTGCATGATGATGCGCGGCGTGGAAAAGCAGAATTCCTCGATGATCACCTCGGTGATGCTCGGCGAGTTCCGCGAAAATGCCGCGACGCGCATGGAATTCCTCAGCCTCATCAAGTAAATCGCTTCGTGAAGAAAACCGGCATCGATCGCCGGTTTTTTTTCGCCCGTGAAAAATCAGGTAAGCTTCGCGCTCTCTTCCCGTGCCACGAGACTTATACCGTGATCGTCAAAGCGCTTCGAGTTGGCCTGGGCCAACTGATCATCCTCATCGACTTCATCACCCGTCCCGGCAAGAAACAACGCCCGGCGCAAGCCCAGGCGCAGGTCGACCAGGCAGCCCGCGGCTTGACGCTGTTCCAGTTCCACGCCTGCCCATTCTGCGTAAAAACCCGCCGCACCCTGCACCGCCTGAACGTGCCGGTGGCGTTGCGCGATGCGAAGAACAACGCGCAGGATCGCCAGACGCTGCTGGAGCAAGGCGGCAAGATCAAAGTGCCGTGCCTGCGTATTGAAGAAGATGGCCAGACCACCTGGATGTATGAGTCCAAGGTGATCATCGAGTATCTGGATAAGCGGTTTTCGGCAGTCTGATGACTTTGCAGTGAATGCCAGGGCCTCTTCGCGGGCAAGCCCGCTCCCACAGGAGTAAATGTGAATACAAATCCTGCATTCACACTGAGCCATTGTGGGAGCGGGCTTGCCCGCGAAGAGGCCCGCACAGCCGCCGCAACTACGCGTTATCAAGCCGCCCGCGCAGCCAGCGCCGTCCGCACCACCCCCGCCAATCGACGCAACCCTTCATCCAGTCGCGCCGGGTCAATGTGGCTGAAGTTCAGGCGCAGGTGCCCCGGATGCTGGTCCGGCTCGGGGAAGAACGGCTCCCCGGGCATGAACGCGACGTCGGCCGCCAGCGCGGTGGCGAGCAACGTGCGGGTGTCCAGCGGTTGCTTGAGGGTCAGCCAGAAAAACAGCCCGCCCTGGGGCACGTTCCAATCGGCGATGTCGCAAAAGTGCGTTTGCAGCGCCGCCTGGAACCGATCACGCCGGTCCCGGTAGAAATCCCTCAACTCACTCAGATGACGACGGTACTGCTCGGTGCCGATCCATTGCAGCGCCTGCCACTGGCCGATGCGATTGGTATGCAGGTCAGCCGACTGCTTGAGCCGCAGCAGGTGCGGGAACAGATCCGAACTGGCGATCAGGTACCCCACCCGTAGCCCCGGCAGCAGGGTTTTCGACACGGTGCCGGTGTAGATCCAACTGGCCTTCTTCAGGCGACTGGCAATCGGGGTGGCACTGGCGCCGTCAAAGGTCAGTTCACGGTACGGTTCGTCTTCCACCAAGGTGACCCCGAACTCGTCCAGCAGCGCCGCCACCGCGTCACGCTTGGCCTCGCTGTAGCGCACCGCCGACGGGTTCTGGAACGTCGGGATCAGGTAGATGAACGCGGGCCGATGCCGCTCCAGCCGGGCACGCAGCGCGTGCAGGTCGGGACCATCGGCCTCCAGGGGAACGGTCATGCAAGCGGCACCGAACAACTGGAAAATCTGCAGCGCCGCCAGGTAGGTCGGCGCTTCCAGCAGCACTTCGGTGCCCACGTCGATGTGCAACTTGGCCGCCAGGTCGAGGGTTTGCTGGGAGCCGCTGACCACCAGCACCTGGCTCGCCTCACAGGCCAGGCCCAGCGAACGCGCCTGCGCTGCCAGGGCTTCGCGCAACGCCGGCTCACCTTCGCTCATGCCGTATTGGCCCATGGACAACGGCATGGCTGCCCACTCCACCTTCGGCAACATGGCTTCGGCCGGCAGGCCACCGGCGAACGACATCACTTCAGGGCGCTGCGCCGCGGCGAGGATTTCTCGGATCAAGGAGCTTTTGAGGCGCGAGACACGTTCGGAAAAAGCCATGAGGTCACCTGTAGCCGGTCGCTGGAAAAATGAGTCAAACTGGTTGACCGAAATTACCTCGCCCTTTCTGGATACGTCAATATGCTTGACCTTAAAAACCCGACTTCACAGCAAATGGCCATGGAAGCGTTCTTCTTCGGTTACCAGGCGTTCACCGCCAAGGCCGATGAAATGCTTGAGCGCCGCGGATTGAGCCGGGTCCACCAGCGCATCGTTTTCTTCATCGCCCGCTACCCGTCGTTGAGCGTGAAAGAACTGCTGGCGCTACTCGGCGTCAGCAAGCAGGCGTTGAACATGCCGTTGCGCCAGTTGATGGAAATGCATCTGGTCAACAGCCTCGCCTCCGAGACCGACAAGCGTAAGCGGCTGCTGGAATTGACGGCCGAGGGCGAGCGGTTCGAGCAGGCGCTGCGGCGTGAACAGGTGAAATTGCTGGAGCGGGTGTTCACCGAGGCCGGGGAGACCGCGGTCAATGGCTGGCTCGCGGTTAACCAGGCGCTCGGCAAGGGGCCTGCGGACTGATTCCGGCCCGCAGTTTTCCGGGCTGACGCTTTCGCGAGCCCGCGAACGCCGATATACCCTTCTCCCCCGTTTTTTAGTCCACAACACAAAAAACATTATTTGCTTTATTTGTATACAAAAGCATAATTCGCTTCGTGCGAGTTCCTGACCAATAGGTCAACAAAACGTCGCCAGCCTTACCTGCCTCAAAGCCTCGCAGCCCTCCTCAGGGTCTGCGGTGCTGGAAATAACAATAAAACTCTTGAGGAGTACTCGCTGTGGAAAGCCGCAAACCCGAAGCCCGGACGCTGGACCTCTCGCCGCCATCACGCAGTGGCTGGTTGGAGCGCATCTTCAAACTCAGCGTGCACGGCACCACGGTGAAGACCGAATTGATTGCCGGCCTGACGACCTTCATCACCATGGCCTACATCATTTTCGTCAACCCCAACATCATGGCCGACGCCGGCATCGATCACGGCGCCGCGTTTGTCGCCACCTGCATCGCCGCCGCGCTGGGGTGCCTGTTGATGGGGCTGTACGCCAACTGGCCGGTGGGACTGGCGCCAGGCATGGGTCTGAACGCATTCTTCACCTACACCGTGGTCGGCACCATGGGCTACAACTGGGAAACCGCGCTGGGCGCGGTGTTCATTTCCGGCGTGTTGTTCATGTTCCTGACCCTGTCGCGGGTGCGCGAGTGGCTGCTCAACAGCATTCCGGTAAGCCTGCGGTTCGCCATGGGCGCCGGGGTCGGCTTGTTCCTTGGGTTGATCGGCCTGAAAACCGCCGGGATCGTCGTCGACAGCCCGGCGACCCTGATCAAGCTCGGCTCGCTGCGTGAACCCGGCCCGCTGCTGGCCGCCGTGTGCTTCCTGATGATCGCGGTGCTCAGTTACCACCGGGTGTTCGGCGCGATCCTGATCAGCATCATTGCCGTGACCCTGGCCGGCTGGGGCCTGGGGCTGGTGCACTACAACGGGGTGATGTCGACGCCGCCGAGCCTGGCGCCGACCTGGATGGCCATGGACGTGGCCGGCGTGTTCAACATCAGCATGATCAGCGTGGTGCTGGCCTTCCTGTTCGTGCACATGTTCGACACCGCCGGCACCTTGATGGGCGTTGCCCAGCGCGCCGGGCTGGTGAAGGCCGACGGCAAGATCGAAAACCTGTCCCGCGCCCTGAAGGCCGACAGTGCTTCCAGTGTCTTCGGCGCCATGGTCGGCGTGCCGCCCGTGACCAGCTACGTGGAAAGCGCCGCCGGTGTGGCCGCGGGTGGTCGCACGGGGCTTACCGCCGTGACCGTCGGTGTGCTATTTATTGCCGCGATGTTCTTCGCGCCACTGGCAGGGATGATCCCGGCCTACGCCACGGCCGGCGCGCTGATCTACGTCGCGATGCTGATGATGGGCGGCATGGCGCACATCGAATGGGACGAGCCGACCGACAGCATCCCGGCCATTGTCACGGCCATCATGATGCCCCTGACATTCTCGGTGGCCGACGGCATCGCACTGGGCTTCATCACCTATGTGGTGCTCAAGGCCGGCACCGGCAATCACAAGGACATTTCCGTCAGCCTGTGGGTGCTCTGCGCGATCTTCATCGCCAAGTTCATCTTCTTGTAAGCGGCCCCCCTATCCACCGCCTCACCCTTGGGTGAGGCTTTTGTACATCAGGAGCAAAGCAATGAATCTGGAAACCTGGCTGTTGTTCAGTGGCGCCGCGCTGGTGGTGATCCTCATCCCCGGGCCCCTGTCGCTGTTGATGATCGGCAACAGCCTGAACTACGGCCTGCGACGCTCGTACCCGGCATTCCTTGGCGGGGTGATTGCCTCGATCTGCCTGCTGAGCGCTTCGGCGCTGGGGCTCGGCGCATTGCTGCTGGCCTCGGAAAAACTCTTCAGCGGCCTGAAAATCGCCGGCGCGCTGTACCTGTTCTATCTGGCTTGGCAGAGCTGGCAGCAATCGCGCCAGCCCTCCCAGGGCGCCGAGGTGCCCCAGGCCGCCGCCGTGCCGCGCTTTCGCGCACTGTTCGGCCGGGCCTTCGTGTTGGGCGCCAGCAACCCGAAGGACATCCTGTTCTTCGCTGCCTTCCTGCCGCAGTTTCTGAGCGCCGAACAGCCGTTCCTGCCCCAACTGTTGATCATGATCGCCACCTGGACCGTCCTCGACCTGCTATGCAAGCTGGCCTACGGGTTCGGCGCCCACGGCGCGGCGCGATACCTGCGCACGGGCAAGGGCCAGAGCTGGTTCAACCGCATCAGCGCTGGCCTGTTTGGCGGCGCAGGCGCGGCATCGCTGATGTCCGCCCACTGAGCGTCGATCAGCGATGGACTGTTTTTACACAAGCTATCGCGTTGGGCTCGTGGCTCCTCATCCCTTGACTCACGACATTCAGACCCACTCGGCCAGTGTTCACCCTTTAATTTCTGAAGTACCGACGCCGATACCTGACACTCTAGGCTCTGCCTGAAAAGCCTTGATACTCGTTCATGCTGCGTTGAAAACCAGCTCGGAATGCTCATTTACTCCAGTAAACTCCGCTTCCTCGCCGGTTTTCGCCTTGCCTGACCTTCGTCTCAAGACTTTTCAAACAGAGCCTAGTGCCCATCCTCGATGAGCATTAGGCGTCAGAGTATGGCGGGGCACACCTTCCGATTGTTATAGACAAGGCCTTTAGACCCTTACTCCGCCAGACTTGGGTATTGAACAAAACTGCAACACCATCACAACAAAAAACCTTCAGATCCCCCCTCAAAAGTATAAACATCTGAAACACCTTGGTTTTTAATCGCCACCTTACAGTTCGCGATTAAAAACCAATACAGATTATTTTTCCTCTCTCATGGAAAGCCAAAAAAACGCAACTACCCTAGGCCCTATAAGTGCTACGTACAAAGCGAGTTCACACCAGCACTTAATCCATGCAAGAGGGCGTCATCCATGGGGCAATGGGACACAGAAAAACTGCAAGCCATAACGTCAAGCCAGCTAATAAAAAGCGCTTTTGAGGACTTCCAATCATCCGCAGCACAACTAGGCTTCAATCGTTGTTCGATCCTGGTGTTTTCAACCAACGACTGCAACACCCCTCTACTCACGCTCAATAACCTACCCACGACCTGGAACGAGTATTTCCAGCGTCAGTACGACTATCGAAACAACCCCATCGTTAAATATTGCCATCATTCCTTATTGCCCGTGCTTTGGAGCAAGCCACTCTTCGAGTCCGTACCCGGCCTGTGGGAAGACCTCAACTTTTTCCAACTGCAGTACGGCATCTCGCATCCCGTGCAAGATCACCGTGGTGTCACGAGCATTTTCAGTTTCTTACAAGACGAACCAGCCACTTCCATAAAAGACTTTCATGGACGAGTGGGTGCGATGCTCTGGTTGGCTACCAGAACCCACACTCATCTGATCGATCAGCTCCTCACGACATTACGTCCCCTGCGACTGAGCCAAAGAGAACTCGATGTTCTCAAATGGACTGCCGAGGGTAAAACCTCAGGTGAAGTGGCTACCATACTTTCGATTTCGGAACGCACCGTAAATTTTCACATACAAGCCATCATCAGCAAATTGGACGTCAAGAATAAAACCAGTGCGGTGACAACAGCTGTCCGAAAGGGGTTGATCTAAAGCGACACACGAAATCAGCTCCCGCCAGGAACGGAGGATCCAATACTCAACCTGTGCCAACCTACGAGCGAAATTCAAAGAACCGAACGTCAATGCCGGAAGAGATATTCCTCACCCTTGTATTAACACTTTCGGCAGAGGCGCTCGGCTCACAGCGAATGTTTTCGTCGGCAAGCTTAATTTCAACGGCGTAAGGAATATCGACCCTTAAAAACCCAGAGCAACTCACATAAACCATCGGAATCTTCGGATCAACGATAATGGAGACCATACCAAATATATCAGGCTGACTGTTCGGACCCTCACCGACAAAGACAGGAGAAAGCGCTATGCTGCTTTTTACATTGAGCACTTGGGAGTAGCCCTGCTGCTCCGCAATACGGTTTTTGTTCAGCCCGGTCGCGATCAGACTGACATTATCCGGGAGGCTGCTTATATTCAACTCTGCCGCTTGGGGGTGAGCGGCGAACAACGAAACGGTCAAACAACCGACGACAGACATGAGATTGATTACTTTCACAAAACGTTCCCTGTTAGAAAAATTGGCGCAAAGCGCACAATAGCCAAAACCCAAACCTTGTCAAATAAATTCCACTTCCTGCAGACATATTCACTCGCGAAGAAACATCAATAAACATACTTAAAACATTGGCAACCTCTGCCAAGCGCTACCCCACCATTGGGATGTGTGTAACAACGACAGCAAAATCTTTGGCAAAACATGGCAACAACCCATCGATATACACCCCAGGGAAAACACCTTACATAGAAGGCCATTCACGTACCGTTGAACAAGGAAGTTCACCATGGCCGAGGTTACTCCGCCCCACTCCGCCCCTGACGACCACGGTGTCGTCGTCACGGACCTGGGTCTGCAAATGAATGAACACAGCCCCCAGACACTCGATTTTCGAGCGGACGATGCGTCGCCACCCAGCCCCGAAGACGCCCACAGACACGCCCAGCTCAAAGTCGTCGATCAACTTTACGGCCCGCTCCACATCGGCTCCGTAACCATCACCCGTTCAGCCCTGGACGCACTGGGTGCGACGACCGATGGGCAGCCGCTGAACGGTGACAACACGTTCTTTCGCATCCCCAGCCGCTTTTTCCTGGATTCACTGCAGCTCGACCCGGATGCCCTCGAAACCCGCCTGACACTCACCGCCGATGCCAACGACTATCGCCTGCCCACCCTGCTATTCGAAATGGCCAGCCTGCGGTCCCGCGCCGCGCGCCCATTGCTGGGGCAACCCCGGCAAACCCAGGCTGAGCCGGGCAGCAACCGGAGTACGCTGGAGCGGCTCTTGAAACTGGCCCAGAACCTCGACAGCCGTGGGTTGGCGCAACAGTCGCTGAGCTGGTTGAGCCAGACCAAGAGCCATGTGCTCGTTCCTACCGGCCTGGGCCTCCAAGCCTTCGGTATCTACAGCGGCTTGCGAGGCCTGCAAGACGCCATCCGCGACCAGGACGCCTACCAGACGCTGTTCAACGCTGCCAGCGTGAGCGCCGAGGTGGCGTCCATCGGCGTCGAAGCACTGGTGACCCGACAAGCCACCCAGATGATCAAGGCCGGCCAGCGCTCCCTGGAGGACTTCGGCAAGACCACGTTCGCCATCCGCCTGGCCCGAGGCAGTGGCCTGATTGCCAGCGTACTGACCCTGCCTTTCGACATCATCGCCGCCGTCGATGCCTTCAAGGCCGCCGCCTCCGCCACCGGCAAGGAGGCCACCGATCACTACGTCAGCGCCGCGTTGAGCGTCACCAGTGCCTCCATGGCCGTGACCCTGGGTGTCGCCGCCCTGGCCGGGTTCACCTCGGCCGGGCCCGCGGGCCTGGCCGCAGGGCTGATTCTGGTGGTTGGCTCACAAATCTGGGGCGCCATCCGTCAAGTCGATGAAATCGACGACTACCTGCAGCTCACCGTCCATGAACGCTTGCGTACGGGCTGGTTCGCCTTCTGGATGATCAGCCCGGATGACGAAATCCGCGATCGCTACCTCGTCGCCAAGGCCACTGCCGAGCACACCCGTCGACTGCAGGCCAACGCCTTGAAGCTGCTCAAGGGGCCGCTGAAGGAAAGCACCGAGACAATCGTGAACGGCACGTTCCGCGTGGAACTGGAACCGGTGACCTACAACACCTGGAACTGGTGGACCGGCAAGCGTCAGCCGGCGACGACCGTGCGCCCGCGGATCCAGGACAGCGATGACACGATCGATGCACGCGACGGCGTCACCGCCGAGACGCCCGGCGCCGTCATTGAAGCGTCGGCGGACC
The DNA here is from genome assembly GCF_001269745.1 of Pseudomonas sp. P97.38. NCBI lineage: Bacteria > Pseudomonadati > Pseudomonadota > Gammaproteobacteria > Pseudomonadales > Pseudomonadaceae > Pseudomonas > Pseudomonas sp. P97.38. Next base: position 177,513 of record NZ_LHVJ01000014.1, on the reverse strand, counting down.
ACAAAGGCATTCATTGGTACATCGGCGGTGGCAATGACACCGTCCTGGGCGCAGAAAACAAACCCAACGTGTTCCATTACGCCAGCGGTCTGAAAACGCTGACCGGCGGGACGAAAGATGACGTGTTCATTTTCGAGGGCTCGCCGCAAATCCTCGCGCAAGAACCGGCGCCCTCGCCCAATCGCCTGGTGGGCGGCGCGGGCAGCGACACGCTGATCCTGGACGGCAGAAACAGCAACTCCCAGGCGCCGCGACTGGGTTATCACGTCGACCTGGAGGCCGGGCAAGTCAGCGTCATCGCCGAAGTGGCGAGCGGCGCCTACCGCGCGACCGTCCTGGAAGGCATCGAACACGTCGAGATCCGTGAGGGCGGCACCAGCGTCATCAAGGGAACGGCCGGCTCGAACACCCTCAAGTCCCGCGGCCACGATTCAATCGAGGCCGGTGCCGGGGATGACCGGATTTTCATCCTCGGCGCCAGCAACCGCAACGCAGATGGCGGCCCGGGGGCCGACGTCTATGCCATTGCCCATCGCCCCGGCCATGTCTGGATCAGCGAAGACGGCGTGGACCACAGCATCATCGCCCTGGACTGGCGCGCGGACCTGATCGAAAGCTGGGCCATCGAAGCGGGCAACCTGGTGATGACGGCCTGCTTCGATGCAAACGACTGGGACGTCCGCACTGTGACCGTCAACAATGTCTACAGCGACACGGCCTACCCAAGGGCACTGCAAAACAGCCGGCTGACCTTCGTCACCCGGGATGGCTTCCATTGGGTGCCCGACCTGCCCGACACCCTCGAGGATGGCAACCGACTCGCCGTCGAAGCCATCATGGTGCAGCAAGGCACACCGCGAAACCCGAGCATCCTGAATGATCGCAGCGAGCTGTCGATCGCCCACGACAGAGACACCAGCTGTTACGTGTCCCGGCGGGTGGAACTCACCACCCTCAACGTCAGGCACAAAAGTGACTGTTCCACCACGCTTCACCTGGACTACAGCCACGCCGAGTTGACCCGGATCGAGGCCCACTACAACGCCCATGTCACCCAGGACGACGAAGGGGACAGCGTCAGGTACGGCGAATGTGGCCTGACGCTGCACTTTGGCAAAAGCCGGGTCATCCTGAACAACCTGGCCAGTTCCGACAAGCGCTACACCGCCCGCGACAAGCCAACCGGGCGCCGGGCCTTTTCCGCCCTGGTGTCGCAGCACGTGTTCATCCTGGTGATGAATGACGGCGCGTCATACCGCCTGGCCCAACCCGCTCCCGGCTACGGCCTGTTGCTGGACAAGCGCTTCATCCACAACGCCCCCGTGAGCTGGACTAGCGAAGCGCCCCAGGCGCTCACGCCCACCCGAAAGCGTTATGCCTACCTCCAACCCCTGGATAAAACGCCCCATTACATGGGCCACCGGGCGACCTGCGCCAAGCTCACGGCCTCTGCGCAACAAAGCGGTGTCGAAGTCCTGATCGGCCAGGGCGCGACCTACCTGGTTCACCTGAGCCCGAACATGACGCTGCGCCTGTCCACACCCGGCGCGCTGGCAGGTGCCACTCCCCGCTTGCCCCACGCCTCCACTTGGGAGCTCGATGCCACGGCCCTCGGCCAGGTCGAGATCAGCCTGGCCGCCAACCAACTGCACATCGGCGCAACGCTCATCCACCTTCCCACCCACGCCGCGCAAGACCTGGTCGACCGGATACGGGTGATTACCGCGCAGGGTGTCGTCTATGGCGTCGACAGCCTGTTCGAGCGGGTCTACGTCGAATCGCTGGATGGCCGCTACCTGGCGCCCATGATCGATGCCGACGCGCCATTGCCCGGCGAACTGGCCAAGCTGTCGTCCGAATCCTTGAAGGTGTCCCACATGGCCCTCAAGGACGGTTCACCCGGCACCTTGAGTTATCACCTTCAGGCTCGTCAATGGCGCCTTGATACAGACCCCTCGCGGGTCATCACGGCGCATCAGCTGAAAAAGACCGAGCTGTGCGATCACCATCTCCAGGTCTATCAGGACCTCGTCCGCGAAGGCCTCAGCCAGCACCCACCCCTGGGCGACAACGCCCTGCGCCTGTTGCGGGAACAGTGCGTGAAACTGGTGGAGGGCTTCACGCTGAGCAGGTCGCTGATGCTGGCCTACGCCGTCAGCTTGAGCCCGACGTTCGGCGCAGAATTCCCCTATTCCACCTGGGTTCGCACGCTCGATGCGGTGCTACTCGAGCAATCGCCGTCTTGATGCGGATTTTGCCGAAGGTTCGTTCGAGCGCCATATCTATGTAGTGCACCCGCCTGCTCTTTTTCACTGAACATCTTCAAGGCCCCAGCCTGTCAGCGCGACAGGCCGCAGGCTCGACCATTTTGTTCCACTCAAGAGCAGACACATTCCATGAGTCCAAAACGCCCTATCCGGCCTACGGTGCCAGGCCAACCGCCAGAAGCGCCCCACAGCCAGCGCGACACGCAGGCACAAACATTGCCCAGGAACCCCGTCAGGGGAGATGGCGTTGAGCCGACCTCCAGTTCGTCATCGGGAAGCGACACCCAGGCGCCAGAGCCTCTGCACAGCCCTGTCCATCTCTCCGACATCCGTTCACCGGCGCCCGTCGACACGCTGCCCGACGCACTGTCGCTGGACCCTTACTACCTTTCGCCGGAACTGGTGCCCCTGTTATCGGCGCCCGACGCCACCTCGGGGATCCGCACATTCAGGACACGCACGTACGTCGAACTGGAAGAAGGCGGGACGGTGCTGTTGGGCCACGACGCCGAAGGCCACCACAGGGCCCGGTCCAGCGCCGAGCTGGTCGCCTCCGGGCCACGCCTGGAACAGGTGGCAGGCAGCCTGCTGTGGCGGCGGGTTGCCGTTGCGGCGATCGAATCGGACGGCAGTGATTCGTCGCTGACCATGACCTTCCATAGCCTGTCGGACGATGACTCGTCTGGCGCGACCGCGCCCAAGCGCCAGCGCACGACTCCGGCGCCGGCTCAGCAAAGCGAAGCCGGCGTGGAAACGCCGCCGCTGTTCAGGCCGGATTGGGCGTTCAAGCCAACGCTCGCACTGCCCCAGTTCATCACCGTGAGCGGTGTCCACTACAAGGTGATGAGCCGCATGGACGCGCGGGAATTCCCGATCCTTTACATCCAGCCGCCCCTGCATCCGGCCTACGATTTCGATGTGCTGGAGGCCATTCTCAGGCACACGCCCGAAGAACAGCCCAGGGCCGTGATGCGTGTTCCAACGCACGATCACTGGGAAATCGACGCCCGGCTGCCGTTCGAAAAAACATTGACGGCTCACGTCAGGGACATTTTCCCCGAGGTCACCACCGTTACCCTGGAAAACATCGCCAGGAGGCAGTTCGAACTGGCCAACAGCTCCCCGTATGCCGACGCCGCGGGACTGACCGCTCTGCGGCAGATTTTCTACAGCTGGAAACACGCCACCCCTTCCCCTCACCCACAATGGAGCGATCCGTTGCTGATGCTGTCGACGCTTCCCACCACGGCAGGAATCACCAACACCTCCCGCGCCATCGACCTGCCCGCCCCGTCCTCGACAGGTGCATTGAACCGGCTGGATTTCGACCCCATGCGGTTCCGGCCCCAGTGGGAATTATTCCTCAACACCTACTCGACCATAGACTTCAAGCGTTTCATGGCCGGCCTGCTGACCCGCAATGGCTATACGGTCATGGAGCCCAACAACTTCAACAGTTTTCCGGCCCTGGTCTTTCGACGCCCCGGGCATGACTACCTGTTTTTCATGAGTCTGCACCGCACCCGGATCCCGAAGCTGTCCTTGCCCACGCACAACAACCCCAACACCACCGGCGTGAACCTGGAAACCCAGGTCGGCGACGCCGCCGCGCAAGCCGTCAAGGACGCCCACGAGGCCAACAGGATCATCTGGCTCAAGGGCGGCTCGCAGATCCTGCCAGGCGTCGCCGACACCGTCTTCATCATCCGCGATGACAACGCCCGGCTGTAAACCTGCAGGCAAAAAAAAGCCCGCAGTGTGGGCGGGCGAAAAACCAGGGAAGCTTCATGCGCAATGGCTTCCAGGACCAGGCTGCTGCTTGGGGTCAGCTGCCTCGATAGGTTGAATAGGCATACGGCGAAATCAGCAGGGGCACGTGGTAGTGCTCCTGCTCGGCCGAAATGCCGAAGCGCAACACCACCACGTCGAGGAAAGCCGGATCGGGCAATTGCACACCCCGAGCGCGGTAGTAGTCACCGGCGTGGAACTGCAATTGATAGACCCCCGAACGGTAGTCATCCCCTTGCAGCAGCGGCGCGTCGCAACGACCGTCGCTGTTGGTCAGCGCGCTGGCGACCTGCTGCAGGTGCGAGCCTTCCACGCGGTACAGTTCAATCTTGATCGAACTGCCCGGGCAGCCGTGTGCAGCATCCAAAACGTGAGTAGTCAAACGTCCCATTGATTGTGCGCGCCTCGCTGCTGGGCAGTCCGGCCCGACGCCTCCTGATCGGTTGAAAGACAGGCCGCACCGTTTCGGAGCACGAACGGTCGCGGCGATGAGCGAATTAAGACACTTTAAAAGAAAATTGTACACAATAAAAAACAGAAACTTTTCCGCTGGCTCCCTCACCCTTGGCTCCATGCCAATCTGCCGCTGAACCAGTAGATACGCTAAGCTTCTATCGGTTAATTGACCAAACGGGCAGATTTCTTGCAGTGTAGGCCTATCCTGGCAAGTGTGAAAATTGCGAAAATTCAGGCTTACAAACTGCACATAAAGTTGTATACAATCACTCCATCGTCGTGACGCCAGCCCAAGATCCATCACCGGGGCGCCACCTACATGGTTCGAACAAGAAGGAAGACTGCAGTGAGCGCTGACTACCCACGCGACCTGATCGGTTACGGCAGTAACCCTCCCCATCCCCAGTGGCCGGGCAACGCCCGTATCGCCCTGTCCTTCGTCCTCAACTACGAGGAAGGTGGCGAGCGCAACATCCTGCATGGCGACAAGGAATCCGAAGCGTTCCTGTCGGAGATGGTCGCGGCGCAACCGCTGCAGGGCGAGCGCAACATGAGCATGGAGTCGCTGTACGAGTATGGCAGCCGTGCCGGTGTCTGGCGGATCCTCAAGCTGTTCAAGTCATTCGACATCCCGCTGACCATCTTCGCCGTGGCCATGGCCGCCCAGCGCCATCCGGACGTGATCCGCGCCATGGTCGCCGCCGGTCACGAGATCTGCAGCCATGGCTACCGCTGGATCGACTACCAGTACATGAACGAAGCCCAGGAACGCGAGCACATGCTCGAAGCGATCCGCATCCTCACCGAAATCACCGGCGAACGTCCGTTGGGCTGGTACACCGGTCGCACCGGCCCCAACACCCGTCGGCTGGTGATGGAAGAAGGCGGTTTCCTCTATGACAGCGACACCTACGACGACGACCTGCCCTACTGGGAACCCAACACCCCCAACGGCAAGCCGCACCTGGTGATCCCGTACACCCTCGACACCAATGACATGCGCTTCACCCAGGTGCAGGGGTTCAACAATGGCGACGACTTCTTCCAGTACCTCAAGGACGCCTTCGACGTGTTGTATGCCGAAGGCGCCGAAGCGCCGAAGATGCTTTCCATCGGCCTGCACTGCCGCCTGATCGGCCGCCCCGCCCGCCTTGCCTCGCTCAAGCGTTTCCTCGAATACGCCAAGCGCCACGAGCAGGTCTGGTTCAGCCGCCGCGTCGACATCGCCCGTCACTGGCAACAGGTGCATCCCTGCCCCGGCGCATCGAAGCCAGGAGCGTCGAAATGACCGAGTTCCAGACCCTCAAGCCGTCCACCCTGAGCCGCGAAGCCTTCATCGAGGCCTTCGCCGACATCTATGAACATTCGCCATGGGTGGCCGAGAAGGCGTTCGACCTGGGCCAGGATCCGTCGATCGACCAGATCGAAACCCTGCACCAGCGCATGAGCGACATCCTTTTGAGCGCCGATCACGCCAGCCAACTGGCCCTGATCAACGCTCACCCGGACCTGGCCGGCAAAGCCGCCGTCCAGGGCCAACTGACCGAAGCCAGCACGCATGAACAGGCCGGCGCCGGTATCCACCAATGCACCAGCGAAGAGTTCCAGCGCTTCACCGAGCTGAACGACGCCTACAAGGCCAAGTTCAGGTTTCCCTTCATCATGGCGGTAAAAGGCAGCAACCGGCACCAGATCCTCGCGGCATTCGAAACGCGCATCCACAACCCGGTAGACACCGAGTTCAAGTGCGCGCTGGCAGAGATCAACAAAATCGCGTTGTTCCGACTACTGACCCTTTAGCGAGCAGCCGGATCCAGGGCCTGCAAGCATCCCCAGCCAACTTATTCAAAGGCAGACAAGAAGAATGAAAGCTTACGCCGTACCTTTCGAGAAGTTCGTCAACCTGGCCGACGCCCGTCTCGGCACCAAGATCATCTCGGTCACCGACGACTGGTTCGCCGACGCCAATCGCTTGTTCCAACCGACCCCGGCCGTCTGGAAAGAGGGCGTGTTCGATGACAATGGCAAATGGATGGACGGCTGGGAATCGCGTCGCAAGCGCTTCGAAGGCTACGACAGCGCCGTGATCCGCCTGGGTGTGGCCGGCACCATCAAGGGCGTGGACATCGACACTTCATTCTTCACCGGCAACTACCCGCCGTCGGCATCCCTGGAAGCCTGTTTCCTGGCCGAAGGCGAGCCGGACGACAACACCCAGTGGACTGAAGTGCTGTCGGCCGTCGAACTGCAAGGCAACAGCCACCACTACCACGAAATCAGCAACGACCAGGCGTTCAGCCACCTGCGCTTCAACATCTACCCCGATGGCGGCGTGGCCCGGCTGCGGGTCTACGGCATTCCGCATCGCGACTGGTCGGCGGTGGGCGACAACGAACAGATCGACCTGGCCGCCGCCCTCAACGGCGGTCGCGCCCTGGCCTGTTCCGACGAACACTTCGGCCGCATGAGCAACATCCTCAACCCAGGCCGTGGCGTCAACATGGGCGACGGCTGGGAAACCGCCCGGCGTCGCACCCCAGGCAATGACTGGGTGATCGTCGCCCTGGGCCATGCCGGCATCGTCGAGAAAGTGATCGTCGACACCCTGCACTTCAAGGGCAACTACCCGGACAGCTGCTCGATCCAGGGCGCGTTCGTCAAGGGCGGCACCGACAGCCAGATCGAAACCCAGTCGCTGTTCTGGCGCGAACTGCTGCCGAGCCAGAAACTGGAAATGCACGCCGAACACACCTTCGCCGAGCAGATCAAGGCCCTGGGGCCGATCACCCACATCCGCCTGAATGTGTTCCCGGATGGAGGGGTGAGCCGCCTGCGCATGCTTGGCAAGGTATCGAAATAAGGGGTGAACCCAAATCGCGAGCAAGCTCGCTCCCACATTTGAAATGCATTCCCCCTGTGGGAGCGAGCTTGCTCGCGATGGCGGCACAACAAACAACACAGAATTCAAGGTAAGAAGACCAGCATGCGCACACTCAAGATCGAACCCTTGACCAAAGAAGCCTTCGCCCCGTTCGGTGACGTGATCGAAACCGACGGCAGCGATCACTTCATGATCAACAATGGTTCGACCATGCGCTTCCATCGCCTGGCGACGGTTGAAACCGCGCTGCCGGACGACAAGGCGATCATCAGCATCTTCCGCGCCGACGCGCTGCAGATGCCGTTGACCGTGCGCATGCTGGAGCGTCATCCGCTGGGCAGCCAGGCCTTCATTCCGCTGCTCGGCAACCCCTTTCTGATCGTGGTCGCGCCACTTGGCGATGCACCTGTATCAGGCTTGGCCCGTGCCTTCGTCACCAACGGCAGGCAGGGCATCAATTACCATCGCGGCGTCTGGCACCACCCGGTGCTGACGATCGAAAAGCGGGATGACTTCCTGGTGGTTGATCGCAGTGGCACAGGCAATAACTGCGATGAGCATTTCTTCATAGAGGATGAGTGTTTGATCCTCGATCCCCACCAATAAGAGAAGCGTCCGATCACGCGAAAACAAGCGTGACGGGCGAGAGGTAAAGACTGTGGAAGCACATATGCTGGAATGGCTGAACCTGAGCGTTCGCTGGGTTCATATGATCACTGGCGTGGCCTGGATCGGCGCGTCGTTCTACTTCGTCTGGCTGGAAAACAACCTCAACCGCGTCAACCCCAGGAGCGGCCTGGCCGGCGACCTGTGGGCCATCCACGGTGGCGGCATCTATCACCTGGAAAAATACAAACTCGCACCACCGGCCATGCCGGACAACCTGCACTGGTTCAAGTGGGAAGCCTACTTCACCTGGATGTCGGGCATCGCGCTGCTGTGCGTGGTGTTCTACTGGAACCCGACCGTCTACCTGCTGGCACCAGGCAGCAGCCTGAGCGGACCGCAAGGCGTGGCCCTGGGCCTCGGCTCGTTGTTCGCCGGCTGGTTCATCTATTCGTTTCTCTGCGACTCGGCCCTGGGCAAGCGCCCCGCCCTGCTCGGCCTGATCCTGTTCGTGCTGCTGATCGCGGCGGCCTATGGCTTCAGCAAGGTGTTCAGTGGTCGCGGTGCCTACCTGCACGTCGGCGCGGTGATCGGCACGATCATGGTCGGCAACGTGTTCCGCATCATCATGCCGGCCCAGCGCGCCCTGGTGGCCGCCATCGCCGAGAACCGCACGCCCGACCCGGCCCTGCCGGCCAAGGGGTTGCTGCGCTCGCGCCATAACAACTACTTCACCCTGCCGGTGCTGTTCATCATGATCAGCAACCACTTCCCGAGCACCTACGGCAGTCCGTACAACTGGCTGATCCTGGCCGGTATCGCCGTGGCCGCGGTGTTGGTGCGTCATTACTTCAACACCCGCCACGACAGCAACCGGTTTGCCTGGACGTTGCCGGTCGGCGCCCTGGCGATGATTTGCCTGGCGTATGTCACCGGGCCCAAGCCTCCATCGAGCGCCCCGGAGGTCGCCAAGGCCCCGGCGACCATCGAGTATCAGCCACTGCCGGAAACCGCCGTGGGCGGGGGGGCCAAGCCTGCGGCCCAACCCGCTGCGCCGGCAGCGCAACCTGCCCAGGCCTCCAACGCCCAGGGCCCGTCGTTCGAGAAGGTTCACAACGTGATCCAGGAGCGCTGCTCGGTCTGTCACTCGGCCAAGCCCACCAGCCCGTTGTTCAGCGCGGCGCCGGCCGGGGTGATGTTCGACACGCCGCAGCAGATCAAGGAACAGGCCGCGCGCATCCAGGCCCAAGCCGTGACCAACCAGATCATGCCCCTGGGCAACATCACCCAGATGACCCAGCAGGAACGTGACCTGATCGGCGCCTGGATCAACCAGGGCGCGCAGACCCACTGAAGACCGCGCCACGCGATACCGCTGACGGGCAGCCGGCACACGACCGGCCACCCGCCAGCGACGGCCAGCCTCAACAATAAAAACAAGAGAACGCACCGGATGATCCAGCCTCGCCTCCCTGCCCCAGGCCCGTCGTCCAGACGCCGCCGCACGGCACTTGAGCCCATCGAGACAAGCCCGTATCCTGCGCGCCCGTTCGACCCCGAACGCCTCATAACAATACTCAGACCCTGACCCACACGCCCGCGTGTTCCAACGCTGCGCGCAGGCGTCCTGAAATCCCTTTTCGACTGTTGCAACACAGCTGATCGAGCCTTCGCCGCCATGGCGCAACAGGCACGACGCTCGCTGTCAGCGCTTGTCACGAGCAAAAAGCTGACCGAACGGATGTTTTAACTCCGTGAAAAAAGGCGCCACACCAGAGCGCTGACTGAAAAAAGCGGTACCAACTTACCTTTGGGAGCAAACCGAATGAAACGCACGTGCACCAGCCTGATCGTCGCAGGATCCTTGCTGGCCGGCGGCCAGGCCATGGCCGACGACCTGTTCCAGTGGCAGAACAACAGCCTGACCTACCTGTACGGCAAGGATTTCCAGGTCAACCCGCGCATCCAGCAAACCGTGACCTTCGAGCACGCCGATGCCTGGAAGTACGGGGACAACTTCTTCTTCCTCGACCGGATCTTCTACAACGGCAAGGAAGACGGCCAGGCGGGACCGAACACCTACTACGGCGAGTTCAGCCCGCGCCTGTCGTTCGGCAAGATCTTCGACCAGAAGCTGGAACTGGGCCCGATCAAGGACGTGCTGCTGGCGATGACATATGAGTTCGGCGAAGGCGACAACGAGTCGTACCTGATCGGCCCGGGCTTCGACCTGGCGGTTCCCGGCTTCGATTACTTCCAACTGAACTTCTACAACCGCCAGACCGAAGGCCCACGCGCCGGCGACAACGTCTGGCAAATCACCCCGGTCTGGGCCTACACCCTTCCCGTGGGCTCGTCCGACATCCTGATCGACGGTTTCATCGACTGGGTGGTGGACAACGACCGCAACTCCAAAGGCACCTACCACGCCAACCTGCACATCAACCCGCAGATCAAGTACGACCTGGGCAAGGCCCTGAAGCTGGGCGACAAGCAGTTGTACGTGGGGGTGGAATATGACTACTGGAAGAACAAGTACGGGATCGAAGACAGCGAAGGGTTCAAGACCAACCAGAGCAACACCAGCTTTTTGCTGAAGTATCACTTCTGATATTCAGCCCGCAGCTAATCCCCCTGTGGGAGCGGGCTTGCTCGCGAAGACGGCAGCACATCCGGCCTGGATGCAAGCTGACCCGACGCTTTCGCGAGCAAGCCCGCTCCCACAGGGATTCTGAGTTGACTGACCATCTTTGTCATTCCTGAGCCAACCGCAAAAACCGACTCAACGCCTCGCGTTGGGCCAGTGCATCCTGGCGGCCCAGCTCGATCAGTTCGCTGCAATACCCCGCCTCGAACAACAGGTAGCTCAGCACGCCCGCGCCGCTGGTCTTGGTCGCGCCCGGGCCGCGCAGGAATACCCGCAGCGCACGAGGCAGCTCCTGGCGATGGCGCGCGGCGATTTCGTCGATGGGCTGGCTCGGGGAAATCACCAGCACGTCCACGGGCGCCGCGCCCAGGGCATGGGCCGGGACGTCGTCGGGCAGCAGGTGGCTGAAGCCATTCAGGCGTTGAAGCAACTCGATGTCGCTTTCCAGGCTGTCGATGAAGGTACTGTTGAGCATGTGCCCACCGATCTGCGCCAGGGTCGGTTGCAGGCCGGTGTAGCTGCGTTCCGAGGGGGTTTGCCCGCCAGCGCCCCGAGGGTTGCCGCTGACGCCGATGACCAGCACGCGGTTGGCGCCCAGGTGCAGGGCCGGGCTGATCGGCGCCGATTGCCGCACCGCGCCATCACCGAAGTATTGCGGGCCGATCTTGACCGGCGCGAACAACAGCGGGATCGCCGAGCTGGCCAGCAGGTGCTCCACCGACAACGGCGTCGGCACACCAATGCGCCGATGCCGCAGCCACGCATCGATGGTGCCGCGGCCCTGGTAGAACGTCACGGCCTGGCCGGATTCATAGCCGAACGCCGTCACCGCCACGGCCCGCAGTTGCTGCTCAGCGATGGCCAGCTCGATGCCCGAGGCGTGGAACTGTGCCTCCAGCAGCGCCCGCAACGGCGAACTGTCGATCAGCGCCACCGGCAACTTGGCCCCCAGGCCCAGCAGGCTGTGAGTGATGAAGCGCGTGGCCTGGGCCAGCACGCCGCACCAGTCGCTGCGCATGACCTGATGGCTGCGCACCGTTCGCCAGAACGCCGTCAGCCGTTCGATGGCGCTCTTGAAATCCATCGCCCCGCTCGCCAGGCTGACGGCGTTGATCGCCCCTGCAGAGGTGCCGACAATCACCGGAAAGGGATTTTGCCCGCCCTCGGGCAGCAACTCGGCAATCGCCGCCAACACCCCCACTTGATACGCTGCCCGAGCCCCGCCACCGGAAAGAATCAAACCTGTAACGGGTTCAGCTGGGGTCATCGCAATGCTCCGTGCTCAAGGGGATATCAAAAAACTCAGCCGCGTTTGTCGTACAGCTTGGGCTCGCCCGGTGGACGGCTCTTGAAGCGCCGATGGGCCCAAAGGTACTGCTCGGGACAATCGCGCACCGATTGCTCGACCCATTGATTGATGCGGATGCAATCGGCTTCCTCGCTCTCCCCTGGGAAATCCGCCAGCGGCGCCTGGATCACCAGGCGATAACCGCTGCCATCGGCCAGGCGCTCCTGGGTGAACGGCACGACCAGCGCCTTGCCCAGGCGAGCGAACTTGGTGGTCGCGGTGACCGTTGCCGCCTGGATACCAAAGAGTGGCACAAACACGCTTTGCTTGGCGCCGTAATCCTGATCCGGCGCGTACCAGATCGCCCGGCCGGCACGCAGCAGCTTGAGCATGCCGCGCACGTCGTCACGCTCCACCGCCAGGGAATCGAGGTTGTGCCGCTCGCGGCCTCGACGCTGAATGAAGTCGAACAGCGGGTTCTTGTGTTCGCGGTACATGCCATCGATGGTGTGCTGCTGGCCGAGCAAAGCCGCGCCGATTTCAAGCGTGGTGAAGTGCAGCGCCATCAGGATCACGCCCTTGCCTTCGCGCTGGGCCTGCTTGAGGTGCTCCAGCCCCTCGACATGGGCCAGCCTGGCCAGGCGCGAACGCGACCACCACCAGCTCATGGCCATTTCGAAGAAGGCAATGCCGGTGGACGCGAAGTTTTCCTTGAGCAGGCGCTTGCGCTCGGCAGCGGACTTTTCCGGGAAACACAGCTCCAGATTGCGCCGGGCAATGCGCCGTCTGTCGCCGGCGGCCCGGTACATCAGTGCACCCAATGCACGACCGACCCGCAGCAGCAAGGGATACGGCAGCTGGACGACCAGCCACAACAGCCCCAGGCCGCACCACAGCAACCAGAAACGCGGATGAAAAAAAGCAGCTCGAAAACGCGGGCGATCCATTACAGCTTCCATAAAGACATGGGCCGCGCATTCTACATCGTTCGACCCGGCTTGCGGCTCGCGGACGATCTCGTTATAAGTCTCGGCACTTTTAGCGACAAGTCGTTGTACACCGACCATGAGCCAAACCGAACCGCTAGACCAAGATCCCGTGTTCCAGTTGAAGGGCAGCATGCTCGCCATTACGGTGCTGGAGCTGGCCCGCAACGACCTGGAGAGCCTTGACCGGCAGTTGGCGGCAAAAGTCGCCCAGGCACCGAACTTCTTCAGCAACGCCCCACTGGTGCTGGCCCTGGACAAGCTGCCGGCCGGCGAAGGCGCGGTGGACCTGCCAGGCCTGATGCGCGTGTGCCGCCATCACGGCCTGCGCACCCTGGCCATCCGCGCCAGCCGCATCGAGGACATCGCCGCCGCCATCGCCGTGGACATTCCGGTGCTGCCGCCGTCCGGTGCTCGCGAGCGGGTGCTGGAACTGAGCCCGGTCGAACCCAGGAAAACCCCGGAAAAACCACCCGAGCCAACCGTCAAGCCGACACGGGTCATCACCTCGCCCGTACGCGGCGGGCAACAGATTTATGCCCAGGGTGGCGATCTGGTCATCGTCTCGTCGGTCAGCCCGGGTGCGGAACTTCTTGCCGATGGCAACATCCATGTATACGGCCCGATGCGCGGTCGCGCACTGGCCGGCGTCAAGGGCGATACCAAGGCCAGGATCTTCTGTCAGCAATTGAGCGCTGAACTGGTTTCCATCGCCGGACAATACAAGGTCTCCGAAGACCTGCGTCGCGACCCGCTGTGGGGCGCCGGCGTACAGATCAGCCTGTCGGGCGACGTGTTGAACATCATTCGGCTTTAACGGATACTGCCGCATTTTCCAAGCATCTCTAAAACGTAGCGAAAACGGCTTAAACGACGCAGGAAACAGGACCAGGCAGTATTTACCGGAGGTAAATCCCGCCCCCAGTCCGATTCCCGCCAGGCCTGTCCACTTGCAGCAGTTTTCCAGAGATGTTTTTCAGGGGCTGACAAAGTCCTTTTTCCTTAGGGGTGAAACACCTTGGCCAAGATTCTCGTGGTTACATCCGGCAAGGGTGGTGTGGGTAAGACCACCACCAGCGCCGCTATCGGTACCGGCCTCGCTCTGCGCGGGCACAAGACAGTCATCGTCGACTTCGACGTCGGCCTGCGTAACCTCGACCTGATCATGGGTTGCGAGCGTCGCGTGGTCTATGACTTCGTCAACGTGGTCAACGGCGAAGCGAACCTGCAACAGGCCCTGATCAAGGACAAGCGCCTTGAGAACCTCTACGTGCTGGCCGCCAGCCAGACCCGTGACAAGGACGCGCTGACCCAGGAAGGCGTGGAAAAAGTCCTGATGCAACTCAAGGAAGACTTCGAGTTCGTGGTCTGCGACTCCCCGGCCGGTATCGAGAAAGGTGCCCACCTGGCCATGTACTTCGCCGACGAGGCGATCGTGGTGACCAACCCGGAAGTGTCGTCGGTACGTGACTCCGACCGTATGCTGGGCCTGCTGGCGAGCAAATCGCGCCGCGCCGAAAACGGCGAAGAGCCGATCAAGGAACACCTGCTGCTGACCCGCTACAACCCGCAACGGGTCAGCGACGGCGAAATGCTCGGCGTCGAAGACGTCAAGGAAATCCTCGCCGTGACCCTGCTGGGTGTGATTCCCGAATCCCAGGCCGTACTCAAGGCTTCCAACTCGGGCGTGCCCGTGATTCTTGACGACCAGAGCGACGCCGGCCAGGCGTACAGCGATGCCGTCGATCGCCTGCTGGGCAAGACCGTGGAGCATCGATTCCTCGATGTAACGAAGAAAGGTTTCTTCGAGCGCCTGTTTGGAGGTAGGTAATGAATCTTTTTGACTTCTTTCGTGCCAACAAAAAGCCCAGTACCGCCTCGGTCGCGAAAGAGCGTCTACAGATCATCGTGGCGCACGAACGCGGCCAACGCAGCACCCCTGACTACCTGCCGGCCTTGCAGAAGGAACTGGTGGAAGTGATCCGCAAGTACGTCAACATCGGTAGCGATGACGTGCACGTGGCACTTGAAAGCCAGGGCAGTTGCTCGATTCTGGAACTCAATATCACCCTGCCGGATCGCTGATAGATCCTGCGGGAGCCACGGCGGCTCGGGTCCCCACAGCCTTTTTCGTGGGAGCGAGCTTGCTCGCGAAAGCGGTTTTCCAGACACATTGATCTTGAATGTGCCGCCGCCTTCGCGAGCAAGCTCGTTCCCACGAGGGCCGGGCCCGAGCCGCCGTTGGCGTTTGTAAAGAGACTGTCTGCAATGCCCCTGTCCAACATTCGCATCATCCACCAGGACGCCGCCGTGCTGGTGGTCGACAAGCCGACCCTGCTGCTGTCCGTGCCCGGTCGGGCCGACGACAACAAGGACTGCCTGATCACCCGCCTGCAGGAAAACGGCTATCCGGAAGCGCGAATCGTGCACCGACTGGACTGGGAAACCTCCGGCATCATCCTGCTGGCCCGCGATCCGGACAGCCATCGCGAACTGTCCCGGCAGTTTCATGACCGCGAAACCGAAAAAGCCTACACCGCCCTGTGCTGGGGCCAACCGGCGCTGGACAGTGGCAGCATCGACCTGCCGCTGCGCTACGACCCGCCGACCAAGCCTCGCCACGTGGTGGACCACGAACACGGCAAGCACGCCCTGACGTTCTGGCGCGTGCTGGAGCGCTGCGGCGACTGGTGCCGGGTCGAACTGACCCCCATCACCGGGCGCTCGCACCAGTTGCGCGTGCACATGCTCTCCATCGGTCATCCGTTGCTGGGCGACGGGCTCTACGCCCACCCGCAAGCCCTGGCCGCCTGGCCACGCCTGTGCC
Organism: Pseudomonas sp. P97.38; assembly: GCF_001269745.1. Lineage (NCBI taxonomy): Bacteria > Pseudomonadati > Pseudomonadota > Gammaproteobacteria > Pseudomonadales > Pseudomonadaceae > Pseudomonas > Pseudomonas sp. P97.38. The sequence continues at coordinate 161,767 of NZ_LHVJ01000014.1, read as the reverse complement.
TGCACGCCAGCATGCTGAGCTTCACCCATCCACTGAGCGGCGAACGCCTGCGCTTCGAATGCCCGGCACCGTTCTGACCACCGCACGCAACAGATCGCTCCCCTCGATTTAAGGTTTGGCAATCCGGTTATGGCTCTACACGAAACGCCTGTCGACAAAGTCCCCCACCAGTTGCTCTACCTGGTCTACGGCGACCAGGACGTCTACCGCCACGAGGCCAAGTTCAGCATCCTGACCGCCCTGGCCCACGGCAAGCCGTCGACCCTGCCGCGTATCCGGGTCCTCACCGACCGCCCCGAGGACTTCCAGGGCTGGCCGGTCGAGACCCTTGCCCTGAGCGCCGAACGGCTGGCGCAATGGCAGGGCGAGCATGGCTACATTCACCGTCGTAAGGCTTGCGCCATCGCAGCGGGCCTGACGCTGGCGCAAAAGACCCTGTTCGTCGACACCGATACGCTGTTCCTCGACGACCCCGACCTGTTGTTCCAGCAGATCCAGCCGGGGCAGTACCTGATGGACAGCTTCGAGTACGACTGGGACTACGTCTGCGAGCGCGAGGATTACCGTCGACTGGGCACGCACCTGGCCGCCCACGGCGTGAACCGGGGCAACGGCTTCAAGCTCTACAACAGCGGCTTGTGCGGCGTGACCGACAACGATGCAGGCCTGCTGGCCCAGGCCATCGAACGGATCGATCAGTGGACCGAAGGCGGCTTCGACATCCACACCATCGAGCAGATCGCCATTTCGTTCGGCCTGCGACACGCGACCGTGCGCGAAACCAGGCGGCAGGTGTATCACTACTTCGCCGAAAAGCGCTTCTTCCACACCATGCAGGCACACTTCTTCACCCAGCACGGCGAAGCCTTCAGGCCAGCGCTGGTGGAGCGTTGCCATGAAGTACCGCGCAGCAAGCCGTTCCCGACGGCCTGGCGGCGCCTGACAATCAAGTGGAAGTTGCGCAACCAGCGCGGCGCGGCGCGCAAGATCGGCCGCGACCTGTTGTATGGCAGCGCGGCGCCGAGCCATCCGTACTACGACCTTTGCCGGCATCACTGGTGGGATTCGGCCGCACGGGAAATTCAGCGCCTGGACCCACAGCGCCAGCAGCGGCTGTTCGGCCAATTGGAACGCTGGCCACGGGACCTGCCGGAACCGTCCAGGCCACAGGACAAGGCCCTGATCATGGCTCACCTGCGCGAGCGAGTCGCCACTTCGGGCTGATGGCGAGCAAGACACCGGCGCGGCGCGCATCGCCGGGATTGTGCCTGCAATGCAGACGGTCGATGGGGTAAACTGCCGCCCATTGCTGTCTGGAGTTACTTATGCGCGCAGAGTTGAACCAGGGCCTGATCGACTTCCTCAAGGCCTCCCCCACCCCTTTCCATGCCACCGCCAGCCTTGCCCAACGCCTGGAGGCGGCGGGTTACCAGCGCCTGGACGAACGCGACACCTGGGCCACCGAGGCCAACGGTCGCTACTACGTCACGCGCAACGACTCCTCGATCATCGCCTTCAAGCTGGGTCGCAACGCCCCGCTGCACGACGGTATTCGCCTGGTCGGCGCCCACACCGACAGCCCGTGCCTGCGGGTCAAGCCGCAACCGGAACTGCAACGCCACGGGTTCTGGCAACTGGGTGTGGAAGTCTACGGCGGCGCGTTACTGGCGCCGTGGTTCGACCGCGACCTGTCCCTGGCCGGACGCGTGACCTTCCGCCGCGATGGCAAGGTCGAGAGCCAGTTGATCGACTTCAAGGCACCGATCGCGACGATTCCGAACCTGGCCATCCACCTCAATCGCGAAGCCAACCAGGGCTGGGCCATCAACCCGCAGAACGAGCTACCGCCGATCCTCGCCCAGTTCGCCGGCGACGAACGCGTCGACTTCCGCGCCGTGCTCACCGATCAACTGGCCCGCGAACACGGCCTGAACGCCGACGTGGTGCTCGATTACGAGTTGAGTTTCTACGACACCCAGGGTGCCGCGGTCATTGGCCTGCACGGCGATTTCATTGCCGGCGCGCGCCTGGACAACCTGCTGTCGTGCTATGCGGGGCTGCAAGCCTTGCTCAATGCCGACACCGAAGAAACCTGCGTGCTGGTGTGCAACGACCACGAGGAAGTCGGCTCTTGCTCGGCGTGTGGCGCCGATGGGCCGATGCTGGAACAGACCCTGCGTCGCTTGCTGCCGGAAGGTGAAGAGTTCGTACGCACCATTCAGAAATCCCTGCTGGTGTCGGCCGACAACGCCCACGGCGTACACCCCAACTATGCCGACAAGCACGACGCCAACCACGGCCCCAAGCTCAACGCCGGGCCGGTGATCAAGGTCAACAGCAACCAGCGCTACGCCACCAACAGCGAAACCGCCGGGTTCTTCCGCCACCTGTGCATGGCCGAAGAAGTGCCGGTGCAAAGCTTCGTGGTGCGCAGCGACATGGGCTGCGGCTCGACCATCGGCCCGATCACCGCCAGCCAGTTGGGCGTGCGCACCGTGGACATCGGCCTGCCGACCTTCGCCATGCACTCGATCCGCGAACTGTGCGGCAGCCATGACCTGGCGCACCTGGTGAAGGTGTTGAGCGCGTTCTATGCGTCTCGCGAATTGCCATAGCCATTAAAACTGTGGCGAGGGAGCTTGCTCCCGCTGGGCTGCGCAGCAGCCCCAAAATCTGCAACTGAATGCACATTTGCCAGTGCTGCGCACTGGAGCGGGAGCAAGCTCCCTCGCCACAATGATGCCCGCCTCAAAACTCGAAGAGGCCGTGACACACATCATCACACCCCAGCCAAACCCCAACTAGACTGACCTTATCGCCCTCTCCGACAAGGCCGTCGCCATGATCTCGATGTCTGCTTTCAACGCCATGCTGGTGCCGATCATCGCCGGCATGATCCTGCTGGCCATCGGTTTCAACTTCCGTGACAAGAACGTCGGCGTGTTTGCCATGTGGATCGGCATGCTGCTGATCCTCGCCACGGTGGTGTTCAAGATCCTGACCAAGCTCAACGAGTCGCTCTGACCTTGCCCTCAGGTCTGCGCCGGTTGCTCCGGCACGTCGACGCCGACATGGATCGCATCGTGTCGCCAGAACTCCAGGTCGCAGTCGATCAGCCGCTGATGCTGGTCGTAGTTGACCCGAGCGATGCGCAACCCGGGGCTGCCCACCGACACCTTCAGCGCCGCCGCGGCTTCCGGTTGCAGTGAGGTGGGCACGATTTCGAACTTCACCCGACCGTAGTGCAAGTCGTAGTGCCGGGCGTACAGCTCGGTCATGGACTGGTTGAGGTCGAATTCGAGGATGCCCGGAAAGTACTGCGGGTTCAGGTAATGCTCGACGTACAACACCAGGCGCTCATCGATACGCCGCGCCCGGCAGATCTGGATCACGCTCGACAGCGCCGGCAACTGCAACCAGGCACACACCGCCGCCGAAGCCGGTTGCAGGCGTGCCGAGATCACCTGGGTGGAAGGCACCCTCCCTTGCGCCGTGACCATGGCGTGGAAATGGCTGCGCTGCATCAGGTTATAGGCCAGCCGAGGGGGCGAGACGAACCAGCCCCGGCGCTCTTCCCGATAAATCTGCCCCTGGGCTTCCAGCTGTAGCAAGGCTTCACGCACGGTAATGCGCGTGGTGCCAAACAACTCACTGAGCTTGCGCTCGGCCGGCAGCTTGCTACCCGGCGCCAGCAACCCGTGGTCGAGCTGCTCTTGCAGGACCTGTCCGATGGCTGTCACCGCCTTGGTTGCATCGATGCGCATCAACGTTACCTATCTGGACTAGACCAGCACTGTTCCGGGGCGCGATCGCCCACTTGGCGACCCCGCTGTTTCTTCCTGCAAGCCTAGGCATTGCACATGACTGGCAGATGACAAAGGCGCCGAACGGTAGGCCTTGCACTGTGCAAACAACCGGCCAAGTCCTTTCAGATCAGCTGTTTAACCATGGTCTACGCTTACTCGGTGGCCAACCCGCATGCACCTGGGATTTGCCGGCCCCCGCGGCGCCGACATCAAAATGTCACAGGGCTCGCCTACATTGGCTCAGGTATTGCTGACCTAGACCAACACAACCGCAATCGCAGCGTTGAAAACGCCCATAGGAGCTTCGGATGAAACAGCTTTTCCTGGCATCACTGTTAGGCTCGACCATTGCCATGTGCACCGCCGCCATGGCCGCTGATACCGATCTGAAAACGTTGGAAGCCGCTGCGAAAGCGGAAGGCGCCGTCAACAGCGTCGGCATGCCCGATGACTGGGCGAACTGGAAAGGCACCTGGGAAGACCTGGCGAAGCAATATGGCCTCAAGCACGTTGACACCGACATGAGCTCGGCCCAGGAAATCGCCAAGTTCGCCGCCGAGAAAGACAACGCCAGCGCCGACATCGGCGACGTCGGTGCCGCCTTCGGCCCTATCGCGGTCAAGCAGGGCGTGGTCCAACCCTACAAGCCAAGTACCTGGGACCAGGTCCCGGCCTGGGCCAAGGACCAGGATGGCAACTGGGCGCTGGCCTACACCGGCACCATCGCGTTCATCGTCAACAAGAAACTGCTGCACGGCTCCGACGTGCCGACCAAGTGGGCTGATCTGAAGGGCGGCAAGTACAAGGTCTCCATTGGTGACGTGAGCACCGCCGCCCAGGCCGCCAACGGCGTGCTGGCCGCCGCACTGGCCAACGGTGGCGACGAGAAGAACCTGCAACCGGCCCTGCTGATGTTTGCCGAGATTGCCAAGCAAGGTCGCCTGTCCATGGCCAACCCGACCATCGCCACGATGGAAAAGGGTGAAGTGGAAGTCGGCGTGGTCTGGGACTTCAACGGCCTGAGCTACAAGGCCAAGATGGCCAACCCGGATGACTACGTCGTGCTGATCCCGTCCGATGGCTCGGTCATCTCCGGCTACACCACCATCATCAACAAATACGCCAAGCACCCGAACGCCGCCAAGCTGACCCGCGAATACATCTTCAGCGACGCCGGCCAGATCAACCTAGCCAAGGGCAACGCCCGGCCGATCCGCGCCGAGCACCTGACCCTGCCGGAAGAGGTCAAGGCCAAGCTGCTGCCGAACGAGCAGTACAAAGGCGTGACCCCGATCAAGGATGCGGATGCATGGGAGAAGACCTCCAAGGCATTGCCGCAGAAGTGGCAGGAAGAAGTGATCATCAATATGCAGTGAGGCGCTAGTCAGCCCCGCTCGGATATCCAACGGAGATCCAATTGTGGGAGCGAGCTTGCTCGCGATAGCGGTGTATCAGCCAGCATTGATGTCGACTGACACGCCCTCATCGCGAGCAAGCTCGCTCCCACATTGGACCTGCGGTGAATCCGAGTTTTCTGGTGTCCATCCGGAGTTTTGGTACCCATGAAGCACAACGTCATCCTGGTGGTGCTCGACGGCCTCAATTACGAAGTCGCCCGGCACGCCATGGGACATTTGCAGGCTTATGTCGGCGCAGGACGCGCGGCGCTGTACAAACTGGAATGTGAACTGCCGGCCCTGTCCCGCCCACTCTACGAATGCATCCTCACCGGCGTCGCGCCCATCGACAGCGGGATCGTGCACAACAACGTCTCGCGCCTGTCCAACCAGCGCAGCATCTTCCACTACGCCACCGACGCGGGCCTGAGCACGGCGGCCGCGGCTTACCACTGGATCAGCGAGCTCTACAACGCCTCACCGTTCGCAGCCGGTCGGGATCGGCATGTCGAGAACCCCGGGCTGCCCATTCAATACGGGCATTTCTACTGGAATGACCACTACCCCGACTCGCACCTGTTCGCCGACGCCGAACACCTGCGCCAACGCCACCAGCCGAACTTCCTGCTGGTGCACCCGATGAACATCGACGACGCCGGCCACCAGCACGGCCTCGACACGCCGCAGTACCGCAACAGCGCCCGCTCGGCCGACATCAACCTGGCGGTCTACCTGCAAGCCTGGCTCGACGCCGGCTACCAGGTGCTGGTGACCGCCGACCACGGCATGAACAATGACCGCTCCCACACCGGCCTGCTGGCCGAAGAACGGGAAGTGCCGCTGTTCGTCCTCGGTGACGGCTTCAGCCTCGACCCCACCGCGGCGCCCCGGCAGCTCGAACTGTGCGGCACCGTGTGCCAGTTGCTCGGCATCGACCACGACAAACCCTATTGCCAGGAACTACTCAAGTGAACGCCATGACGCGCGGCAAATGGCTGGCAGCGTTGTGCCTGGTGCCCTTCGCGATTTTCTTCATCGTGTTCCAGATCGCCCCGCTGCTCTGGGTGCTGGTCAACAGCCTGGAATCGGAAGAGTTCGGCTGGGGCCTGGCCAACTTCAGCAAGATCTTCAGTTCCAAGTTCTACCTGCAGGCGATCCAGCACAGCCTGGAGATCAGTTTCTGGTCCAGCGTATTCGGCATCATCATCGCCGTGCTCGGCAGCTACTCCCTGCGCCGGGTCGATTCGCGGCTGCGCAACTTCGTCAACGCCTTCGCCAACATGACCAGCAACTTCGCCGGCGTGCCCCTGGCCTTCGCCTTCATCATCCTGCTCGGCTTCAACGGCAGCATCACCCTCATGCTCAAGCAGGCGGGGATCATCGAGGACTTCAACCTGTATTCGAAAACCGGGCTGATCATCCTCTACACCTACTTCCAGATCCCCCTGGGTGTGCTGCTGCTCTATCCGGCCTTCGACGCGTTGCGCGAAGACTGGCGCGAGTCCGCCGAACTGCTGGGCGCCAACGGCTGGCAGTTCTGGCGGCACATCGGCTTGCCGGTGCTGACCCCGGCGTTGCTGGGCACGTTCGTGATCCTGCTGGCCAACGCCCTGGGCGCCTACGCCACGGTCTATGCGCTGACCACCGGTAACTTCAACGTCCTGCCGATCCGCATCGCCGCGATGGTTTCCGGCGACATCTCCCTGGACCCGAACCTGGCCAGCGCCCTGGCCGTGGTGCTGGTGGCGCTGATGACCCTGGTGACCATCGTCCATCAGTTACTGCTCAAGAGGAGCTACCATGTCTCGCGCTGAATCGAGCCCCGCCGGGCTTTATCATCGGGCGGTGGTGTACCTGCTGTTCGCCGTCCTGCTGCTGCCCCTGGCCGGCACGCTGGTGTACTCCATCGCCAGCAGTTGGTCGGCCACCGTGCTGCCGGCGGGCTTCACCTTCAAGTGGTACGTGCAGCTGTGGAGCGACCCGCGCTTTCTCAGCGCCTTCGGCCAGTCGCTGATCGTCTGCGTGGGCGCGCTGGTGCTGTCGGTGGTGCTGATCCTGCCGCTGCTGTTCGTGGTGCATTACCACTTCCCGAAACTCGATGCGCTGATGAACATCCTCATCCTGCTGCCCTTCGCGGTGCCGCCGGTGGTGTCGTCGGTGGGGCTGCTGCAACTCTATGGCTCCGGGCCGCTGGCGATGGTCGGCACGCCCTGGATCCTGATCGGTTGCTACTTCACCGTCGCCCTGCCGTTCATGTACCGGGCGATCACCAACAACCTGCAAGCCATCAACCTGCGTGACCTGATGGACGCCGCCCAACTGCTCGGCGCCAGCACGTTCCAGGCGGCCGTGCTGGTGGTGCTGCCAAACCTGCGCAAGGGCTTGATGGTAGCGCTGCTGCTGTCGTTCTCGTTCCTCTTCGGCGAGTTCGTGTTTGCCAACATCCTCGTTGGCACACGCTATGAAACCTTGCAGGTTTACCTCAACAACATGCGCAACAGCAGCGGACACTTCACCAGCGCGCTGGTGATTTCCTACTTCCTCTTCGTACTGGTCCTGACCTGGGCGGCCAACATCTTGAACAAGGACAAAAGCCAATGAGCTACGTCAGCGTCCAACACCTGCAAAAGACCTACGCCGGCACGCCAGTGTTCAGCGACATCAACTGCCAGATCGGCCAGGGCGAGTTCGTCACCCTGCTCGGCCCGTCCGGCTGCGGCAAGTCCACGCTGTTGCGCTGCATCGCCGGCCTGACCGCCGTGGACGCCGGCCAGATCCTGCTGGACGGCCAGGACATCGTCCCGCTGAGCCCGCAAAAGCGCGGGATCGGCATGGTGTTCCAGAGCTACGCGCTGTTCCCCAACATGACCGTCGAACAGAACGTCGCCTTCGGCCTGCGCATGCAAAAGGTCGAGGCCCAGGACAGCCGCCAGCGGGTGCTGGAGATCCTGCGCCTGGTGGAGCTGCACGATTTCGCCGCGCGCTATCCCCATCAGTTGTCCGGTGGCCAATGCCAGCGTGTCGCCCTGGCCCGCTCCCTGGTGACCCGCCCGCGCCTGTTGCTGCTGGACGAACCGCTGTCGGCCCTGGATGCGCGGATTCGTAAGCACCTGCGCGAACAGATCCGTCAGATCCAGCGCGAACTCGGCCTGACCACGATCTTCGTCACACACGACCAGGAAGAAGCACTGACCATGTCTGATCGGATTTTCCTGATGAACCAGGGAAAGATCGTACAGAGCGGCGATGCCGAAACCCTGTATACGGCGCCCGTCGATGTGTTCGCCGCCGGCTTCATCGGCAACTACAACCTGTTGGACGCCGACAGCGCCAGCCGCCTGTTGCAGCGGCCAGTGAACGGGCGCATCGCCATTCGCCCGGAAGCCATCGAGCTGAGTCGCAACGGCGAACCGAACGCACTGATCCGTAGCCACAGCCTGCTCGGCAACGTGATCCGCTATCGGGTCGAGGCCCGTGGCGTGGAACTGGTGGTGGACGTGCTCAATCGCTCGGCCGCCGACCTGCACCCTGATGGCGCCCGCCTGACGCTTTCCATCGATCCGTCGGCCCTGTGTGAGGTAGCCTGATGGCCTTGTTGATTTTGAAGAGAGAAGCGCGCTGATGGCCCTGGCAATTTTTGATCTGGACGAAACCCTGATCCACGGCGACTGCGCCACCCTCTGGAGCGAACAGATGGGACGCCTTGGCTGGGTCGATCCCGAGTCGTTCATGCGCCGCAACAACGAACTGATGGACGCCTACAGTCACGGCAAGCTGCGCATGGAAGCGTACATGGACTTCAGCCTGGAACCGATGATCGGCCGCACGCCGGAGGAAATCGAACACCTGGTGGCGCCGTGGGTGGAGGACTTCATCGAGCCGATCATCTTCAGCGACGCCACCCGCACCATCGCCGAACACCGCAAGGCTGGCGACCGAATCCTGGTGATCTCGGCCTCGGGCACGCACCTGGTCAAGCCGATTGCCGAACGCCTGGGCATCGACGAGGTCCTGGCGATCGAGCTTGAAGTGGCCCATGGGGTCTACAGCGGCAAGACCGTGGGCACCCTGACCTACCGCGAAGGCAAGATCACCCGGCTGCTGGACTGGCTGGACGCCGAGGAAGAAAACCTCGAAGGCGCCAGCTTCTACTCCGACTCACGCAACGACCTGCCGTTGTTGCAGCGGGTGGACCATCCCCATGTGGTCAACCCGGACCCGGTCCTGAAGGCCCATGCCGAAGCCGCCGGATGGCCGATTCACACCTGGAAATAACCCGGCCCACGTTGGGAGCAGTGAACGCAATACAACCTGAATCGCCCTGTGGGAGCGGGCTTGCTCGCGAAAGCGGTGGGTCAGCCTGAATCGATTTCGGATGGACCGCCGTCTTCGCGAGCAAGCCCGCTCCCACAGGCGCCAAACTCAACTCAAGCTCGCATCAACCACCAACACCACCTTCCCGGACACTTGGTTGGTCGCCAACTCCGCAAACGCCGCCTCCGCATCCTGGATGGCAAAGGTCTTGGCCAACTGCGGACTCAAGCGACCCTCGGCGAACAACGGCCAGACCTGCTGGCCCAACTCGCTGATCAGGTCGGCCTTGAACTGATCGTCGCGGCTGCGCAGGGTCGAGCCGAGCAACTGGATGCGCTTGCCCAACACCTGGCCCAGGTCGAACTCGGCCGTGCGACCGCCCATGAGCCCGATCATGACCCAGCGCCCGTCAACTGACAAAAGTTTCACGTTGAGCTGGGCATAGCTCGCCCCCACCGGATCGAGGATCACGTTGAAGGGGCCAAGGTCGTTCAGCCGCTCGATATCATCGGTGCGCACCACGCCGCCCTGGGCGCCCAACGCTTGGCAATAGGCCAGTCGATCAGCCGAGCCGACACTGACCCAGCACGGGTTGCCGAACGCCTTGCACAGCTGGATCGCGGCCGAACCAACGCCGCTGGCGCCCGCGTGCAACAGCACTTTTTCACCCGGCTTGAGCGCCGCCAGTTGAAACAGATTCAGCCACGCGGTGCTGTAGACCTCAGGCAGCGCGGCGGCTTCAGCCAAAGACAGGCCTTCGGGCACCGGCAACACATGGCGACCGTCGACCACCACTTCCTCGGCCATGCCGCCGCCGGCCAGCAACGCGCAGACGCGGTCGCCCACCTGCCAGGAGGCGCCCGGGCCGACCTCGCTGATCACCCCGGAACATTCCAGCCCCAACACCTGGCTGGCACCGGGCGGCGGCGGATAATGCCCGGCTTTTTGCAACAAATCGGCTCGATTCAAGCCAGCCGCCGCCACACGAATGCGCACTTGTCCTACATCGCACACGGGACTTGGCTCATCCGCCCATACCACTTGGCCTTCAACGCCTTGCAATGCTTTCACGGTGCCTCCATAGTGAGTCTCGACTGGGCCCGCTGCTGTAACGCCGGGCTTTCTTGCATTATGCGCCCGGGCCACATGGAACCGGCGACTTCAAAGACGGCCTAATATGCGTTATCAATTGTCCCTGCGTCGAATCAGCATGAAGCAACTGTTCCCCAGCACCGCCCTCGCGCTTGTCATTGGCCTCGGCCTGTTGCCACTGTCGAGCGATACGTTCGCAGCCAACAGCTGGGACAAGCTTCAGCCTGATCGCGACGAGGTGATCGCCAGCCTTAACGTCGTCGAATTGCTCAAGCGTCATCACTACAGCAAACCGCCGCTCGATGACGCGCGCTCGGTCATCATCTATGACAGCTACCTGAAGCTGCTTGATCCCTCGCGCAGTTATTTCCTGGCCAGCGATATCGCCGAATTCGACAAGTGGAAAACCCAGTTCGACGACTTCCTCAAGAGCGGCGACCTGAACGCCGGGTTCATCATCTACAAGCGTTACCTGGACCGCGTGAAGTCGCGCCTGGACTACGCCTTGGCCGAGCTGAACAAGGGCGTCGACAAGATCGACTTCAATGCCAAGGAAACCTTGCTGGTGGACCGCAAGGACGCCCCTTGGCTCAAGAGCACCGCCGAACTCGATGACCTGTGGCGCAAACGCGTCAAGGACGAGGTGCTGCGCATGAGGATCGCCGGCAAGGAGCCCAAGCAGATCCAGGAAACCCTGACCAAGCGCTACAAGAACCAGTTGGCCCGCCTGGACCAGACCCGTGCCGAAGACATCTTCCAGGCCTACATCAACACCTTCGCCATGTCCTACGACCCGCACACCAATTATCTGTCGCCGGATAACGCGGAAAACTTCGACATCAACATGAGCCTGTCCCTGGAAGGTATCGGCGCCGTGCTGCAAAGCGACAACGACCAGGTCAAGATCGTGCGCCTGGTACCAGCCGGTCCGGCGGACAAGACCAAGCAGGTCGCCCCGGCGGACAAGATCATCGGCGTGGCCCAGGGCAACAAGGAAATGGTCGACGTGGTCGGCTGGCGCCTGGACGAAGTGGTCAAGCTGATCCGTGGCCCGAAAGGCTCGGTGGTGCGCCTGGAAGTCATCCCGGCGAGCAATGCGCCGAATGACCAGACCAGCAAGATCGTGTCCATCACCCGTGAAGCGGTGAAGCTGGAAGAGCAGGCGGCGAAGAAGTCGATCCTCAACCTCAAGCAGGACGGCAAGGACTACAAGCTCGGCGTCATCGAGATCCCGGCCTTCTATCTGGACTTCAAGGCGTTCCGCGCCGGCGACCCGAACTACAAGAGCACCACCCGCGACGTCAAGAAGCTGCTGACCGAGCTGCAGAAAGACAAGGTCGACGGCGTGGTCATCGACCTGCGCAACAACGGCGGCGGCTCCTTGCAGGAAGCCACCGAGTTGACCAGCCTGTTCATCGACAAGGGCCCGACCGTGCTAGTGCGTAACGCCGACGGCCGGGTGGATGTGCTGGAGGACGAAAACCCGGGCGCGTTCTACAAAGGCCCGATGGCGTTGCTGGTCAATCGCCTGTCCGCCTCGGCCTCGGAGATTTTCGCCGGCGCCATGCAGGACTACCACCGTGCACTGATCATCGGCGGCCAGACCTTCGGCAAAGGCACCGTGCAAACCATCCAGCCGCTCAACCATGGCGAGCTGAAACTGACCCTGGCGAAGTTCTACCGGGTTTCCGGCCAGAGCACCCAGCATCAGGGCGTGCTGCCTGACATCGATTACCCGTCGATCATCGACACCAAGGAAATCGGTGAAAGCGCCCTGCCCGAGGCGATGCCGTGGGACACCATCAAGCCGGCGATCAAGCCCGAACTCGACCCGTTCAAGCCGTTCCTGGCCCAGCTCAAGGCCGAGCATGACAGCCGCACGGCCCAGGACGCGGAATTCGTGTTCATCCGTGACAAGCTGGCCCTGGCGCAGAAATTGATGCTGGAGAAAACCGTCTCCCTCAACGAAGCCGACCGTCGCGCACAACACGCCGACATCGAGGCCAAGCAACTGGCCATGGAAAACCTGCGTCGCAAGGCCAAGGGCGAAGAGCCGCTCAAGGAACTGAAGAAAGAAGACGAGGACCTGATCACCGAGCCGGAAAAAACCAAGCCGGAAGACGATGCCTACCTGAGCGAGACCGGGCGGATCCTGCTGGATTACCTGAAACTCAACACAGCGATCGCCAAACACTGAAGATGATGGCCATTTAATGGTGACACTCGTCGAGCTGTCATCAAACTGACATCAGTCTGTCGTGAAATACAGGACTGGGCGCCCCGGCAGGGGTCGCCCGGTCCTTTTTTTATCGCCAGAGATCGCCATGACCACGACAGAACAGCTGAGTGCCTTGAGTTCAATTCTGGCTCAAAGCGGTTTGCACAGCCTGTTCCAACCCATCATCTGCCTCTCTGAACGACGCATCATCGGCTATGAAGCCCTCACGCGCGGCCCCTCGAACAGCCCGCTGCACTCCCCCATCGCCCTGCTCTCCGTCGCCCGCCAGGCCGGGCGTCTCAGCGAACTGGAACTGGCCTGCCGCCGCAGCGCCTGCCAGCGCTTCAACGAGCAAAAGCTGCCGGGCAAGCTGTTTCTCAACGTCTCGCCCGAATCCTTGCTGGAATCGGCCCATGAGACCGGGCGCACGCTGCAACTGCTACAGGATTTCGGCATCCCGCCCAGCCAGGTGGTGATCGAACTGACCGAACAAACCCCCATCGATGATTTCCAACTGCTGCAGACCGCCCTGCATCACTACCGGGCGATGGGGTTTTCCATTGCCCTGGACGACCTGGGCGCCGGCTATTCGAGCCTGCGGCTGTGGTCCGAATTGCGCCCCGACTATGTGAAGATCGACCGGCATTTCATCGACGGCATTCACCAGGATGCGCTCAAACGCGAGTTCGTCGGCTCGATCCTGAAGATCGCTCGCACCTCGCGGGCCCAGGTGATTGCCGAAGGGATAGAACTGCCGGAAGAACTGGCGGTGCTGATCGAAATGGGTGTCGACCTGGTCCAGGGTTACCTGCTCGCCCGCCCCCATGAACAGCCTTCGCGCGATGCCCGGGCGTTGATGCCCCGCCAGGACGGCGGCGCGGTGACGCTGACCGATGAAGTCAACGACCTCGGCGCGTTGCTCAACGAACAACCGGCCGTGGCTCACAACACACCGACGGCCATCGTGCTGGACGCGTTCCGGCGCCAGGCCAACCTCAATTCTTTGGCCGTGCTGGACGACCAGGGCCAGCCCTGCGGCATCGTTCATCGCCATTCACTCTCGGACGCCCTGCTCAAGCCCTTCGCCACCGACCTGTTCGCCCGCAAGCCCATCAGTCGGCTGATGAGCGATGATTTTCTCGCGGTGGAGTTGAACCAGTCGCTGCAGCAAGTCAGCCGCCTCATCACCAGCCGGGCCCGACAGCGCATCGAAGAAGACTTCATCATCACCCTCAACGGCGGCTACATGGGTCTGGGCCGGGTGATCGACGTGCTCAAGCTGATCACCGAACTGAAGATCCAACAGGCTCGCTACGCCAACCCGCTGACCCTGCTGCCGGGCAACGTACCGATCCAGCAATGCCTCACGCGCCTGCTCCAGCAGCGCCAGGAGTCGGTGATCTGCTACGTGGACATCGACAGCTTCAAGCCCTTCAACGACATCTACGGCTACGGACGCGGCGACGAAGTGCTGCTGTGCCTGGCCCAATGCCTGAACGAACGCATCGACCCCAGTCGCGACTTCGTCGGCCACATCGGCGGCGACGACTTCCTCCTGGTCCTCGGCCCGGAAGACTGGCGCAAACGCCTGGACCAACTCCTGACCGACTTCCAGACCCACTGCCGCCGCTTCTACCGCCCGGAACACCTGGAAGCCGGCTGTTTCACGGCGTTGAATCGACAGGGCGTACGCCAGGAGTTTGCACTGCTGTCGTTGTCCATCGGCGTCGTGCACCTGCGCTCGGACGCCTGTGGGGCGTTGGATGCGAGCCAGTTGGCGGAACTGGCTTCGCAGGCGAAGCATCATGCCAAGGAGATTTTGGGGGGGAGTGTGTATTTGGTTGATGGTTTGGCTGAGCGGGAGGCTGCGGTGGAGTTAGGGTTATCGGTTTGAGCGGAGTCCCCACTGCCGCCCTCGGCCCGAACGCCTGACACTAACCTTGTGGCGAGGGAGCTTGCTCCCGCTGGGCTGCGTAGCAGCCCCTTCTGAATAGCACTCGGTGTGTCGATCTGTAGAAACGGACACATCCTTTACAGTTGAAACCAGGGACATCGTTTACGTTTCTGTTGGCTTGAAAGGCGGCTTTCGCCGCTTTTCAGCCTACCTAAAAGGTAGCTGCAGAGGTATCCCACACATCATCGTCCACTTCTTTGAGTCCTAGCGCCTCACCGGCCAAAGATTCGCTGACGAAAATCATCTTGCCTTTCCATTTCATCGACCCGTTCTGCCTAACCATACGGATCGTCATGTCCGCCGCGAAATCTACCTCAGGCACGCGCCCATCGTACTTTTCCGCCCCGATTGGTGTTTTCAGAAAAATTCGGAGAGGCGATAACTATCCTGACACCGGGGGGGTAGGTCGGTGCTTCCAACCCCGGCGCGGTCACACCGATCAACTCTGGAGTTATGTCCCAGCTCAAGCCAACCTGACCTTCTTTAAGGTATTCGTTAAAGCAACCGCCAGCTCAACCCAGTCCTTGGCTTCCTCGCTATAGACGGGAGCATCCCAATTGCATTCCAGAATCAGCGACACTCTAAAAAAACCGGACTCACAAAACTCCGGGTACCAACCAATATCGATTATTTGCTCGAAGGGAAAGGAAGCTTGAAATAAATCCTCTTTCAGCTCATTTGATATTTCGGCCACGCCTACCGATTGGTCGAGGCAAGAAATATCATCGAAAGTTATTACGCCACCCAGTTTTTTTACTTCGTGCAGGTCCATAGGCTATTTCTTCTTGGTCAATTTTCTAAATGACTCTTCCGAGATCGGATGTCCATGGATTGTGTTTGCGCTCAGCTCAACTCTCATATATCTCGTCTCCTTTCCGTCGTTTGCTCCAATCGTTCGCTCCATATCCATTACCTTCCAAGGCTTTCCGTTGGTTACGTCCTGTCCGTTGGCAAAGACCAGACGTTCAAGAGCCTCTATATCAGTGTCAGGAAGATACTTGGCTGCTCCTCCATTTGCGGTGGATTTAACGACAGATGACCATGGAGCCTTTGGCGCAACGTGTTTATTTCCGTGCCTCGTCCATTGAACATCAGGAGTGCTTGGTGTGCCCTCATTAACACTTACATTTTGTTCAGGCGCTTCACCGCCCCGTCCGGGGTTGCATTTGTTTCCTCCCGGACAATCCACCAACCCCAACGGATCCACCCACCCCGTCGGGTTCAGGGTGTATCGATACCCATTGAGCCCGCCCGCCAACTTACTCGGGTCGGGTGTCAGGTAGCGGCCGGTCTCGGGATTGTAGTAGCGATGCCGGTTGTAGTGCAGGCCGCTTTCCGGGTCGAAGTATTGGCCCTGGAAACGCAGGAGCTGTTCGAGTTGTTCGCCGCCGCCGTGCTCGAGTGCGATGAGTTTGCCGTAGCCGGTGTAGCGCGCCGACCAGACCACTTCGCCGGCGTGGTTGGTCAGTTCTTGGGGGGTGCCCAGGTGGTCGAGGTGGTAGTAGAACGGGCAGGCGTTCAGGCCTTTGCCGACGAGCATCGCCAAAGGGCGGAAGGTGCCCGGCTCGTAGAGGTAGCTGCGGTGGTGGCGCGGGCTGCTTTCGGCGACGAGCTGGTCGCCTTGCCAGAAAAACTCCGTGGTCAGGCCGTCCACGGTCTTGCTGATGCGTCGGCCAAAGGCATCGTAACGGTAGGAGGTTTCGCTACCGTCCGCCGTGGTAACACCGATCAGGCGGTGCTGGCAGTCGTAGCGATAGTCGGCGACAAGGCTGGGAACGTTGCCACGGCGCTCGCGGATCAGGTTTCCAAAGGCGTCATAGTCGTAGTGGCGGTCCCCCTCCGTCAGCAGGCGGTTGCCCTTGAGGGTGGTCGGGCCCGGTCGGTCGTGCAGCAGCACGTTGCCGGCCGGGTCGTGGGCAAAGCGTTCTGGCGGGTCGGTATGGGAATACTGGATGCTGACCAGGCGATCCATCGGGTCGTACTGGTAGTGGCGGCGATTGCGGTGGTTGGCCAGGCTTTCAAGGTTGCCCTTGGCGTTGTAGGCATAATCGCGCCAGAACAGCTGCTGCTGGTGTTGCCACACGGTCTGGGCCTTGAGGCGACCCTGCTCGTCGTAACCGTACTCGCTGAGCAACAGGCCCTGTTGGCGTTGCACTTCCCGGCCGCCCTGGAATCGATGGTCGGTGAGTCGCTTGCCATTGAGGTCGATGGCGGTCAGCACACCGCCCTTGGCGTGGTGGAAGTCGAGCTGGCTGTGGTCCGGCAGCCGCAGGTGGTTGAGGCGCCCGCAAAGGTCGTAGCGATAGCGCAGGGTGCCCCAGCCCTGGTGTTCGGCGACCAGTCGGTCCTGGGCGTCGTATTCGAAGGCCAGCGGATGATCGGTGCCGTCATCGACCTGCACCAGCCGGCCCCGGCCGTCGTAGCGATAGTGGATCGCCTGGCCGTCGGCCAAGGTCTTGACCAGCAATCGCCCGCTCGCATCGCGCTGGTAAGCGGTGACCCGTTGCGTGCCGTCCTCGCCGTGCTCGGTTTTCTCCAGCAGGTGGCCGTTGAGGTCATAGACGTAGGCAGTACGCTGCCCGTCGAAACCGACTTGTTGTCGGATCAAACCGTTGGGCGTGTAGTCCAGCTGATATTTTTCGCCGGATTCGTTTTCGATTTCGGTCAGCAACAGCCGCGCCGAGTCATAGCGGTACTTCAGTTCACTGCCATCGGGATTGCGCCGGCGGCTGACCAGGTGCAGGTCATCGGCGTATTCGTAACGGGTGACACGCCCCAGTTCGTCGCGCTCGGAGGTAACCTTGCCGTAGGCGTTGTAGGTCCAGGCCCGGTTGGCGCCGTTGGGCAGGGTCGTCTTGAGCAGACGGCCCACGGGGTCCCACTGGTAATGCGTGAGGGCGCCGTGTTCATCCTGGCGGGTCAGTAAGCGCCCCAGCACATCGTAGGAAAAACGCCGGCGACTGCCGTCGGGCAGGACCTCTTCCGTCAGTTGGCCGAGCGGGTTCCAGGCGAAGTCATGAAAACTGCCGTCAGGGTGGCTGATCTCCACCAGGCAGCCGCGGGCATCGTATTTGTAGAAAGTGCTGTTTCCCTCGGGATCGATAGACCTGACCACGTCGCCCTGGGCGTTACGCCGGTAAGTCCAGACAGACCTGTCACGGCCTGTGCCTTGGGTGCGGGCGTGCAGGAAACCGTTGCGGTACTCGTAGGACGTGGGCTCATCCACGGGCGGAATCAGTGCCACCAGTTGACCGACTTCGTCGTAGCGGTATTCGGTGACGGCCCCTAGCGGATCCTGTTCGGCCACCAATCGGCCTTGTTCGTCATAGACCTTGAGGTGTTCGCCACCATCGGGCTCGACCTTGCGCACCAACCGCGCGCGGTCATCGTGGACGTACACTTCTTCACTGCCGTCGAGGTGCCGGACCGTGACGCTGCCGTCGTCGCCCCAGGTGTAGCGGGTGTCCATCTGTGCGAACGAAGCCCAGTGCCGGACGCAACGGGCCACCTGCCCGACGCCCTGCCACTCCCAGTAGAAACTCGCGCCACCGGCCAGTTGCCGCTGGAGGATGACGTGCTGGTCGTCGTAGTCGTAACGTTCGCTTTCACCTGCGGCATTGATTGCTTCGATCAGTCGGAAACGTCCGTCATAGCGGTAGGACGCCAATGTCTGTTCAGTTCGCCAAGGGTCATCCAGCGTGGTGGCCGGCTGAAAAGACTGGTAATCGACGGCCACCAGGTGCCGCTGTTGATAACGCAGGCGCAGCGCACGGCCGGCGCCGTTGTCCAGGCGGCAGATGTCACCGTAAATGTTGCGTTGGATCGTCAGGCGGTTGTCGTAGCGGTCGCTGAGGGCGGTCAGATGACCGTCGTGAAAATGCAGGAAAGGCGCCCGTTCGCCCGGTTGGGCGATGATCAGTTCGTCGGGCTCGCTGCCCAGGTAGATGGCCGCGCGCGCCAGGCTGTTATGGATCGCCGGGCGTCGGGCATTGGGCAATGGGAACGTGGTGCGGCGGTTTTCCTGATCGATCCAGGTGACCTGCCCATCCTCCAGTTGCAGGCGATGCGCCAGGGCATGGCTCCAGCCGCGCCCCAGGCCGATGTCCAGTTCAACCGCGCTGGTGCGGTACAGGCGAGTGAAGATAAACGGCAAGTGTCCCTCGAGCGTGCCGTCTTCCAGGGTCAACAGCTCTTCGCCAGTGACCATCGACACCGGACACCCGCTGGTACGGGTCAGGGCCGCGCTGTCGGCGCTGTCACCGTTGGGGTTCTTCGATTGGGCGGGGACATCGTCGTGGACTTCGGTTTTTTTCAGCGTGGTGTTGCGCTGGGCGTCCCAGCGCAGTTGCATCCGGCCGCTTTTCACCGCGCTGGCAACGCCTCGGGCCGCGACGGTCTTGTAGCGGTCCACATAGACGATGAAGCCGTTGACCACGGCGAACATCGCGCTGACGAAGCGCTGGGCGGCTGCCAGCACACGTTCCCCCACGCGAACCAGGCGCAGCGACAGGTAGGCGATTGCGGCACCCGCCCCGGCAAAGGTCAGGACGACCCCGACCAGCAGGTCAATCACCAGTTGCACCGCCCCCATCGCCACGGCCTCGGCGGTTGCGCCGGCGACTTCGCTGGGCGGCAACATCTCCAGCCAGAGGCTGGCGGTGCGCACCAGCAGGCACAGCGCCGCTTCGTCGCTGGCCAGCATTTGCAGCTTGGCCATCACCTGCGGCGCGTCCTGCGCCAGGTCTTGCAACTGCGCGGCACTGGCGCCCAAGCGGTCAGGGAACCGGGCGGGATCCTTGAGGATGTCGCTGAGCAGGGTGATGCTGTCCCACACGCTTTCAATCGCAGCCCAACTGCCGGCAAGCAGGCCATTGCCGACCGCCGCCGCCGAGTGAGTCGCAGACTGCTGCGCCCACTGAGGCTTGAACCGCTGCCACTCGCCGCGCAGCCAGTCCGTCAGCTCCGTGCTCAGGCCATCGTAGGACGAAAACAGGGCCTGGAGCTGCGCAGGCGTGACCTCGTCCTGGACATGCACCCGATAGCGCTTGCCCGCCTCACCGCTGAAGGTGCCCAGGCCCTGGGCATCCAGGGTGACCGGCGTGACCTCGCCGGAGTCCACCGCTACCACGTGCACCACGATGTCGCCCAACGGGATGTCGTACACCGACTCCAGCTTGCTCTCGATGGTCATCACCCCGCCCTGCGGGCATTGGGTGACCGTGGAGAGGAAATCCTCGTCGCCGGTGCTCACCGCGGTGAGGCTATCGCCGAAGCGGATCAGTCGCTCCATGCCCATCAGCGAGGGCACGTCGGCGGCATGACTGGCCCGGTCCGCAGCCCGGCTGTACCAGCGTTCGAGCTGTTCGCGGTAGACCGTCAGGGTGTCCTTGAAGCTGTCGAGCGCCTGCTCGACGCGACTCACCTGGTCCATCAGGCCATCGCTCGTTCAAGGATCAGCAGACAAAAACAGTCGAACATGGGCAGACGTCTCGCAGCGCTCAGGGAGCGCGAGACTTTGCCGGGGATAAAAAGGGAAATAAGTCAGGAAATGCAGCGAGGACTGTAGGCCAATTCTCTAAATGCGCGCATCCAGAACAACCCACCTGGAACGCTCGCGCAAACGGCGAGCGCCCGGCAAGCTGCGGATAACCTAACGGTCGCCGGCTTCGAGCGCCTTGAGCTTAACCTCGGCCAACGGGTGCCCGGCCTTGGCTGCCAAGGCCCACCAGCGGGCGGCTTCAGCCGGATCCGGCGCCTTGCTGGCGCTGCCGGCCAGGCTGATCACGCCAACCTGATAGGCCGCCTTGCCGTCCCCCGCCAGGGCCGCCAGCCGCAGCAGGCGCAGGCCTTCCTCACGTGCGCCAAGCCCTTGGCCACGGAACGTCAGGATATGCCCGTAGAAACTCTGCGCCCCTGCGTCACCCAGGTTCGCCATGCGCGCGAACTGGCCTTCGAGCCAAGCCCAGCCACGCGGCTGGCGGACGAACCATGACCAGTGAAACAAGCGTCGCGCCAGCCAATAGCCGGCCCGCGCCTTGAGTCGCCAGAGCACTCAGGCCTCCGCCGATTCGGGGTATTCGTACTCAAACACCCGGACCACTTCCGAGGCGTGCCAGGACGCGGCGGCCACACCATCGGAAGGCCCGGAAAACCGCCCCAGGCGCTCGACGCACTCGAAGAAACCGGTGCGTGGCAAACGGCTGGCGCCCTGGCTGATCACCAGCGAGCTGCGCAGCGGTTGCTCCGCCCGGGCGTCCAGTGCCGCCAGGTGCTCCAGGGCGGCGGTCAAGGTCTGCATCGCCGGGCTGGGCAACTGCAAGCGCTCCAGCAAGGCGCGGTACGTCAACAAATGGCGCTGGCGGCGCGCCTGGTCCAACTCCCCCAACAACCCATCCCAATGCTGCCGACTGATGCGTACACTCACGACTCGTCCCTCCAACCCGGCACCGTCAACTCCCAGGCCAGACTGCGCCGAATCGCGGCATCGGGCTGACGCTCGCCGCTCTCGATCAAGGCCAGATAAGACGGGCTGATACCTACCGTGCGGGCCAGCGCCTCGATGGCGATGCCCTTCCCTTCGCGCAAACTGCGTAATTGATCCAGGCCAGGGAGAACCTGGTCGGGTGCCGCCGCGTGCCGGACAGAAGCTTCGCGCGACGGTGCTTGATCGAGGCCGGCGGCCTTCAACAACGACTGATACTGATCCCACGGCAAAACCGCGTACTCGGGCTCTCCGTCGCGGGTGATTATTTGAATATCCATGTCTACCCCGTAGGACAACAACACTTAGCGAGTCAGCCTTTTTCCTTGGAAGTGTAATCCTAAATGACGGCTGAGGTCGCGGGGCGATGAATTCTCTGGGGCAAGCGGCGCGGGATCAGGATTTTTCGTGGCGCTGGAGCTGGAGTTGCTCCGGCGTATCGGGCAGCCTTTCGACCCGGGCCAGCTTCTCGGGGGATTGTCGGTAACGCCAGGCCCGGAACGCTTCGAGTTCGGTGTCGAGGGTTTTCATGACCCAGGCCAGCACGGCGATGTCGTCGAACATGCCAAACATCGGCAGGATGTCCGGGATGGCATCCAGCGGGCTGAGGAAATACATGAGCCCCGCCACCACCGACAACATCGACTTGGCGCTGACGGCCCGGTACTCGCCCCGCCAATAGGCCAGGCACAAGGCCTGCAACAGACGCAGGTCCTCTTTGAGCTTGCCTAGCCGGCCACCCTCCCGGGCGCCTTTGCTGGCGACGGCGAACAAAAGGGTGGGCAAACGACCACGGGCCAGCAGACGCCCGGCCAGCGGTAGAAATCGCGCAAAATTCCACGGCGCCTTCATTTTTTCTCCCACTGAAATGTTATCCACACAAATTGTGGATAACCTTGTGAACAGAGCTGCATTTCGCCGCTGAAGCCCCCGTATCATAAGGCCCCGGCTCAGATCGGGCGTTTTTTACTCACTAAAAAAAACCCAATATTTCATTGACTTGACCGGCTGTCTACGGCTAGCACAGCGCCCGTATTGCCTATGACTGTAGCCTGCGAGGTGCGTTCGGTTTTTTTACATTTCCAATGCCCGGATGCAACAACGCCCCGCATGAGCGAGGCGTTGTCTTGGCGCAGACGCGATTACTTGGCAGCGTCTTCCTTGGCCGGATCCTTGATCGCCAGCAGCTCCAGGTCGAACACCAGGACCGAGTTGGCCGGGATCGCCGGGCTCGGGCTCTGGGCACCGTAGGCCAGGTCACTTGGGATGTACAGCTTGTACTTCTCACCGACGTGCATCAGTTGCAGGCCTTCGACCCAACCCGGGATCACGCCGCTGACCGGCAGATCGATCGGGCTGCCACGCTCGACGGAACTGTCGAACACGGTGCCATTGGTCAGCTTGCCGGTGTAGTGCACTGTCACCACGTCAGTCGGCTTAGGCTGCGGGCCATCGGCTTTCTTGACCACTTCGTACTGCAGGCCGGAAGCAGTGGTGATCACGCCAGCTTTCTTGCCGTTTTCCTCGAGAAATTTCTTGCCGGCCGCTGCCGACTCCTCGCTCATCTTGGCCATGCGCTCTTCGGCACGTTTTTGCAGTGCGGCAAAAGCCTCGACCAGTTCTTCGTCTTTCAGCTTCTGTTCTTTCTTGCCGACGGCATCTTCAATGCCCTGGGCAACCGCTTTGGAGTCCAGGTCATCCATACCTTCCTGAGCCAGGCTCTTGCCCATGTTCAGGCCGATCCCGTAGGAAGCTTTCTGCGCCGGGGTCTTCAGCTCTACGCTGGTCTGCGAGTCGCAACCCGCGAGTACCAGGCCAACCAGGGCCACCGCCGCCGCCAACCGATGCTGTTTCATGCTATTTCCTTGTTCATGCGCCTAAAGGGCAATCGAGTAAAGCCGCGAGCTTATCAGGCGGCCCCGACCAATGGCTACCGGCATGTGAGCCACAAAGCGAGGATAAGTTCAGGTCGGCAAACGCTTTTTAATCCTCGACAGATGAAGCCTCTGTCATCTGTTACCTACACAGACAAATGAGCACCTCGTCGCAACGCAAAGGATAATGGCCACTTGCCCGTAAAGCGGCACTGAGGCATAAGGGCATATCAAAAAAACAAGGACGTTATCGTGCGCCTTCTCTCTCGTCTTCTCTGGCTGCTCCTCGCGCTGCTGGTCATTGCCGTGGCCGTGGTCCTGTACTACGTTGCCAACCCTCGCCTGCCGTTCTACACGCCCGTCGAAAAGGTGCATTACCTGGACCAATGGAGCGCCGCCGAGCGTCAGACCTACTACTTCACCCCCCAAGGCACCCAGGTGAAGGGCCTGCGCTACAACTGGTTCACCGCCCTCGAACTGCCGTTTTCGCAACAGCGGTTCGCTTCGCCTGAGTACCTGGCGCGTTTCGGCTTCCTGGTGGACCCGGCGCAGAAAGCCTCGCCCGATAACCCCGGCAACCTGCCAGTGGGTTTCGCCCGGCATCAGAACCCGGGCGGTACCGACGAATACCTGGACATCACCTGCGCGGCCTGTCACACCGGTGAATTGCGCTTCAAGGGCCAGGCGATACGGATCGATGGCGGTTCGGCACAACACGTCCTGCCCTCCAGCGTACCGACCTTGCGCGGCGGCAGTTTCGGACAGGCACTGGTCGCCAGTCTTGTTTCTACTTATTACAACCCGTGGAAATTCGAACGTTTCGCCCGCCAGGTCCTGGGTAACGACTATGAAGCTGGTCATGAAGACCTGCGTAAGGCGTTCAAGGCCTCCCTCGACACCTTCTTGCGGGTGGCCTGGAATGACACCCATCGCGGCCTCTACCCCACCGAGGAAGGTCCCGGCCGTACCGACGCCTTTGGCCGCATTGCCAACGCCAGCTTCGGCGACGCCATTTCGCCGGCCAACTACCGGGTGGCCAACGCCCCGGTGGATTACCCGCAGTTGTGGGAAATGTGGACGTTCGACTGGGTGCAATGGAATGGCTCGGCCCAGCAACCGATGGCCCGCAACGTCGGCGAGGCGCTGGGCGTTGGCGCCACGTTGAGTTTCTTCGACGCTCAGGGCAAACCGCTGCAAGGCGACGCGCGCTACCCTTCCAGCGTACGCGTACGCGACCTGAACAAGATCGAAGAGACCTTGCAACTGCTCAAGCCGCCCGCGTGGCCGGAGTCGCTGCTGGGCACGATCGACAAACCGCTGGCCGCCAAAGGCCGCGCCCTGTTCAATGAAAATTGTGCAGGCTGCCATGTGCCCCAGGTGATCCAGGGACCCGACCGACCGGTGCAGCAACTGCACATGCTGCCCGTGCAGGTGATCGGCACCGACCCGGGCACCGCCAATAACATCGCTGACCACCGCTTCGACCTGACCAGCCTGCAGTGGGATCCGGCCGAGCTGGCGAAGCTGGAGGTGCAACTGCACCCAACCCCGAAAGAGCCGCTGGACCTGAGCCAGCTGTCGGTCGCCAAGGGCCTGGCTTATGTCACCGCGTTCGTCGAGAACCGCGCCTACCGCGACGCCGGCGTCACCCCCGCCGAGCGTCCGGCCCTGGACGGTTTCGGCCTGCCCATCGGCGTGCGCGAGCTGCGCGCCTACAAGGCCCGGCCACTGGCGGGCGTCTGGGCCACGCCCCCGTTCCTGCACAACGGCTCGGTGCCGACGATCTACCAACTGCTGTCGCCCCAGGACGAGCGGGCCACCACCTTTTATAAAGGCAACTTCGAGTACGACCCGCGACACCTCGGTTATCGCACCGAAGCCTTCACCAACGGTTTTCTCTTCGACACCCGCATAACCGGCAATCACAACAGTGGTCATGAGTTCCGCGCCGGTGAAAAGGGCAACGGCGTCATTGGCCGTCTGTTGCAACCGCAGGAACGCTGGGCTTTGCTGGAATACCTGAAGGTGCTGGGCGGACCGCTGGAGTCGCAACTGTAATGATGAACCTCACCCGCAAAAGGATTTCTCCATGTTGACCACGCTCTGGCTGCGCCTCGGTGCCTTCTTGGGCAAGACGCTCCTGTGGCTGCTGGGCCTCGGGCTGCTCGGCTGGGCATTGGCGACGGCCTGGTACGCCTGGCACCACAGCGGCCCGGTGCCTGACCAGGAGCAGATACCGCCCGGCGAAGCCGCCATGACCCAGGACATCATCCAGACGGCGATCCGCATCGTCGATCAACACCGCGAAGGCACGCGCTACCTGCGCGACGCCCACGCCAAGGCCCACGGCTGCGTCATGGCCGAGGTGCAGGTGCCGAACGATCTGCCGACCGTGTTGCGCCAGGGTGTGTTCGCCGAGCCGGGCAAGGTCTGGCAAGCGACGATGCGCCTGTCCAATGGCAACGCCTACCCTCAGTTCGACAGCCTGCGGGATGCGCGCGGGATGGCGATCAAGCTGCTGGACGTGCCCGGCAAGCAACTGCTGGATGATCGCCAGTCACACGGCGAACAGGATTTCGTGATGTTCAACCATCCGAACTTCTTCGTCAGCGATGTCGCCGAGTACCGTCAGAATGTGGCTGCCCAGGCCGATGGAAAGAAAGCCATGGCGTTCTTTCCGAGCGTGGACCCGCGCAGTTGGCAGATTCGCCATCTCTTCATCGCCCTGGCGACCCTTTCACCGCCACCGGCCAGCCCGACCCAGACCACCTATTTTTCGGTTTCGCCCTACAAATTCGGCACGGCCAATGCGAAGTTTCGCGTAGCGCCAGACCCGGACAGTTGCCCGGCCTATACCCTGCCCGCGCAGAACCAGGCATTGCCCAACTTCCTGCGCAGCGCCCTCAATCAGCAGTTATCCACAGACCGCGTGCCGGCGTGCTTTGTCTTGCAGGTCCAGCGCCAGGATCCGCGCAAGTACATGCCGATCGAAGACACCAGCATTGAATGGCGCGAAAGTGATGCGCCGTTCGAGACCGTGGCGCGCATCAAGGTGCCCGCCCAGGACTTCGACACCCCCAAGCTGAACCTGGCCTGTGATAACCAGTCGTTCAACCCGTGGTTCGGCCTGGAAGCGCACCGCCCCATCGGTGGCATCAACCGTCTGCGCAAAGCGGTGTATGAAGCCGTCAGCGATTACCGGCACAGTCGCAATGCCGAGCAATAGACACGCAAAACGTCCCGTTGAGGCGCTCCCGCGCTGAGCGTGGGAACGCCATCCTGAGTAAACGCCAGGCAACAAAAAGCCCGCTCAATGAGCGGGCTTTTTGTGGGTGACCTGGCGTTCAGTGCTCCAGGTGACCGAATATGGCGCAGCGGACGGGACTCGAACCCGCGACCCCCGGCGTGACAGGCCGGTATTCTAACCGACTGAACTACCGCTGCGCGTAACATTGAAAGGTGGTGGGTGATGACGGGATCGAACCGCCGACATTCTGCTTGTAAGGCAGACGCTCTCCCGGCTGAGCTAATCACCCTGCACTTTCGATGCGGGGCGCATTCTCTCACAGTTTTTTGTAACGTGCTGATTTAATTGCAAAAACCAGAAAAAAAAACTGAAGAACACGCACCGCGTAAACCACAGACAACAAAAAGCCCGCGTTAGCGGGCTTTTCGAGGTGACCTGGCGTTCAGTGTTCCAGGTAACCGAATATGGCGCAGCGGACGGGACTCGAACCCGCGACCCCCGGCGTGACAGGCCGGTATTCTAACCGACTGAACTACCGCTGCGCGTAACACTTGAAACGAATGGTGGGTGATGACGGGATCGAACCGCCGACATTCTGCTTGTAAGGCAGACGCTCTCCCGGCTGAGCTAATCACCCTTCGCTTTCGGTGTGGCGCGCATTCTACGGAGCACTCCTCAAGCTGGCAAGCACTTTTTAAATTAATTTTTTCAGGCCTTCCAAAGGCTTAGCGAAGGGTTGGCCTATGGCGCCGCGCGGAGAATAATGCCCCCCTTTGTATAAAGGAGAGACTCACCCCATGTGGTTCAAGAACCTGCTTATCTATCGCCTGACCCAAGATCTGCCTGTTGATGCCGAGGCGTTGGAAACTGCACTGGCCAGCAAACTGGCGCGTCCATGTGCAAGCCAGGAGTTGACCACGTACGGTTTCGTCGCGCCGTTTGGCAAAGGCGAAGACGCGCCGCTGGTGCATGTCAGCCAGGACTTCCTGCTGATTGCCGCTCGCAAGGAAGAACGCATTCTGCCGGGCAGCGTCGTACGCGATGCCCTGAAGGAAAAGGTCGAGGAAATCGAGGCCGAGCAAATGCGCAAGGTCTACAAGAAGGAGCGTGACCAACTCAAGGACGAAATCATCCAGGCATTCCTGCCCCGTGCCTTCATTCGCCGCTCGTCCACCTTCGCCGCCATCGCGCCGAAGCAAGGGCTGATCCTGGTGAACTCCGCCAGCCCCAAGCGCGCCGAAGACCTGCTGTCGACCCTGCGTGAAGTCATCGGCACCCTGCCCGTGCGCCCGCTGACGGTCAAAGTGGCCCCGACCGCCATCATGACCGATTGGGTCAAGACGCAGAAAGCCGCCGACGATTTCTTCGTGCTGGACGAATGCGAGTTGCGCGACACCCACGAAGACGGCGGGATCGTGCGTTGCAAGCGCCAGGACCTGACCAGCGATGAGATCCAGTTGCACCTGAACACCGGCAAGGTGGTCACGCAACTGTCCCTGGCCTGGCAGGACAAACTGTCCTTCGTGCTGGACGACAAGATGGTGGTCAAGCGCCTGAAATTCGAAGACCTGTTGCAGGACCAGGCAGAGCAGGATGGCGGCGACGAAGCCCTCGGCCAACTGGACGCCAGCTTCACGCTGATGATGCTGACCTTTGGCGAGTTCCTGCCGGCACTGGTCGACGCACTGGGCGGAGAAGAGATTCCCCAGGGAATCTGACGGCTGGTGATCTCAACGGTGGGAGCGGGCTTGCTCGCGAACGCGGTGTATCAGTCGGCATAAATTGTTGACTGATACACCGCGTTCGCGAGCAAGCCCGCTCCCACACTTGTTTGTGGGTTTCATTTGATAACAAGGATCTGGCCATGCGCGCATTGGCAGCACTGAGCCGCTTCGTCGGCAATACCTTCGCTTATTGGGTACTGATTTTCGCGGTGGTGGCGTTCCTGCTACCGACCTGGTTCATCGGCCTGAAAGGCGCCATCGTGCCGCTGCTGGGGCTGGTGATGTTCGGCATGGGCCTGACCCTCAAGCTCGAAGACTTCGCCGAGGTCGCCCGTCATCCATGGCGCGTAGCCCTGGGCGTGGTGGCGCATTTCGTGATCATGCCCGGCGTGGCGTGGTTGCTCTGCCAGGTGTTCCACCTGCCGCCGGAAATCGCCGTTGGCGTGATCCTGGTGGGGTGCTGCCCGAGCGGCACCTCGTCCAATGTCATGACCTGGCTGGCCCGTGGCGACCTGGCCCTGTCGGTGGCCATCGCCGCCGTCACCACCCTGCTCGCGCCGCTGCTGACGCCGGCACTGATCTGGCTGCTGGCTTCGGCCTGGCTGCCAGTGTCGTTCATGGACCTGTTCTGGTCGATCCTGCAAGTGGTGTTGCTGCCGATCGTCCTGGGCGTGGTCGCACAACGCCTGTTGGGGGACAAGGTTCGCCACGCGGTGGAAGTGTTGCCCCTGGTGTCGGTGGTGAGCATCGTCATCATCGTCACCGCGGTCGTTGCCGCCAGCCAGGCGAAAATCGCCGAATCGGGCCTGCTGATCATGGCGGTGGTGATGCTGCACAACAGCTTCGGCTTCCTGCTGGGCTATTTCACCGGCCACCTGTTCAAGCTACCGCTGGCCCAGCGTAAATCCCTGGCACTGGAAGTGGGCATGCAGAACTCCGGGTTGGGAGCAGCCCTGGCCAGCGCGCATTTCTCGCCGTTGGCGGCGGTGCCCAGTGCGTTGTTCAGCGTCTGGCACAACATCTCCGGGGCCCTGCTCTCCACTTATTTCCGGCACATGAGCGAGAAGCAGGACCGCGAGGCGCTCGCCGCGAAGCAAGCGGTGGACTGAACGCAGGCTTGATCGAGTGCTCGAGAATGGGCACTCTACCCCTCGAGCGCGGGGACGACCCCGCCACTTGAATCGTCCGTCGATCAAGTCTCAATCCGGGGACGACCCCATCTTCGATGGAGGTTTGCGATGTCCTGGATCATTCTGTTTTTTGCCGGCCTGGCCGAAGTTGGCTGGGCAGTCGGCTTGAAGTACACCGACGGTTTCAGCCGCCCGCTCCCCACTGCACTGACGATTGCCGCCATGGTGATCAGCCTCGGCCTGCTCGGCCTGGCCATGAAGGAACTGCCCCTGGGCACGGCCTATGCGATCTGGACCGGGGTCGGCGCCGTGGGCACGGTCATCGCCGGGATCATTCTGTTTGGTGAGTCGATGGCGCTGGTTCGGTTGGCCAGCGTGGCGTTGATCGTGGCGGGTCTGATCGGGCTGAAGCTCAGCGCATGATCCCTGTGGGAGCGAGCAAGCCCGCTCCCACAGGATCTCTGTGCTACCTGACACTCCCGCGCAACTCGCCTACCAACGCTTGCAGCTTGGCCGGCTCCGCCAGTTCCACCGCCACTGCCGGCCCTGCCACCAAGGTCACCCGCGACCACAACCGGCGAAACAGCCCCTTGGCCGGGTCACGACTGAAGAAGCTGCCCCACAGGCCCTGCAATGCCAGGGGAATCACCGGCACCGGGGTTTCCTGGAGAATGCGGGTCAGGCCGCTCTTGAACTCATTGATCTCACCGTCGGCGGTCAGTTTGCCTTCCGGGAAGATGCACACCAATTCGCCCTCCGCGAGGTACTGGGCGATGCGCTTGAAGGCCTTTTCGTAGATGTGGATGTCTTCCTGGCGCCCGGCGATCGGAATCGCCCCGGCCGTGCGGAAGATGAAGTTCAACACCGGCAGGTTGTAGATCTTGTAGTACATCACGAAGCGAATCGGCCGACGCACCGCGCCGCCAATCAGCAAGGCATCGACGAACGACACGTGATTGCAGACCAGCAACGCTGCGCCTTCATCGGGAATCGCGTCCAGGTTGCGATGCTCCACGCGGTACATCGAATGGCTCAGCAGCCAGATCATGAAACGCATGCTGAACTCGGGGACGATCTTGAAGATGTAGGCGTTTACGCCGACGTTGAGCAGCGACACCACCAGGAACAGCTGCGGGATCGACAGCTTGGCGACGCTCAGCAACACGATGGACACGATGGCCGACACCACCATGAACAGGGCATTGAGAATGTTGTTGGCGGCGATCACCCGGGCCCGTTCGTTTTCGGCGGTGCGGGACTGGATCAGCGCGTACAGCGGCACGATGTAGAAGCCGCCGAAGACACCGAGTCCGAGGATGTCGATCAGCACCAGCCAGGCATGACCGAAGCCGAGCACCTCGAGCCAGCCATGCCCCTGGACGCTGTCGGGAATCGCGCCGGAATGCCACCACAACAACAGCCCGAACACCGTCAACCCGAACGAACCGAACGGCACCAGGCCGATCTCGACCTTGCGCCCGGAGAGCCGCTCGCAGAGCATCGAGCCCAGGGCGATCCCCACCGAGAACACCGTCAGGATCAAGGTGACCACGGTTTCGTCGCCGTGCATCCACTCCTTGGCGTAGGCCGGGATTTGCGTCAGGTAGATCGCCCCGACGAACCAGAACCACGAGTTGCCGACAATCGAACGAGACACCGCCGGGGTTTGCCCCAGACCCAGTTTCAGCGTGGCCCAGGATTGGCTGAAGATGTTCCAGTTCAGGCGCATCTGCGGCGAGGCCGCCGCCGCGCGGGGGATACTGCGGCTGGCCAGGTAGCCGAGCACGGCAATGCCGACGATGGCGCTCGACACCACCGGCGCGTAATGCGTCGAGGACATCATGATCCCGGCGCCGATGGTGCCGGCGAGGATCGCCAGGAAGGTGCCCATCTCCACCAGGCCGTTGCCGCCGACCAGCTCATCCTCGCGCAAGGCTTGTGGCAGGATCGAATACTTCACGGGCCCGAACAGCGCCGAATGGGTGCCCATGGCGAACAGCGCCAGCAGCATCAGCGACAGGTGATCGAACAGAAAACCCACCGCGCCGACCGCCATGATGACGATTTCGCCCAGCTTGATCAGGCGGATCAACGCATCCTTGGCGAATTTTTCACCGAACTGCCCGGCCAGGGCCGAGAACAGGAAGAACGGCAGGATGAACAGCAACGCACACAGGTTGACCCAGATCGAACGGTCGCCCTCGATGGTCAGCCGATAGAGGATCGCGAGAATCAGCGACTGCTTGAACACGTTGTCGTTGAACGCACCCAGGGACTGGGTGATGAAGAACGGCAGGAAACGCCGCGTGCGTAGCAAGGTGAACTGCGAGGGGTGACTCATCTTCCGTGTTCCTGAGTGGCCTGGACGCTTATTGGAATAACGCTTTTCGATCCAGGCCACACATTACCCCAGGCCATGCACGGCTTGGAGAGGCGCGGCGATTATTTTGCCAATCCGGCAATGCACGGTGACACAAACAGCTCGCCATGCCAGGCCCCCATCACCGTGCGCCGGCCGACAATCAGCCACATCAGCGCCAGCAACACCACCAGCGCGCAGCCGAACACGTCGAAGAAACCCAACTCCAACAGGTCCGCCAGTTTCAGGGTGGTCAGCGCATACACGCCCAGGGGAAAGGTAAAGCCCCACCAACCGAGATTGAACGGGATGCCCTCGCGCAGGTATCGCGCGGTGATCAGCAAGGCCATCAACATCCACCAGAACCCCAGCCCCCACAGTGTGATGCCGGCCACCAGCCCCAGCCCGGCGGCGATTTCACCCACGCCCGGCAAGCCATTGGCGGCAAAGATCATCGGCGCCTCGCCCCCCAGCAGCAACATGCCCAGGGCACCGGTGCCGATCGGGCCAAGGGCCAGCCAGCTCGACGCCGCCATGTTCTCGTGAGGCAGTTTGTGCAAGGCCATGCGCAGCAACAGGATCGTCAGGATGCTGAACGCCACCGGCAGGGAAAAGGCCCAGAGCACGTAGCTGGTGACCAACATGACCAGTTGCGCGTGTGCGTCGGCCAAGTGCGGCGCCAACAGCCCGCCGCTGGCGGCGGCGACTTCAGCGGCCACCACCGGCAGCAGCCATACCGCGGTCATCTGGTCGATCCGGTGTTCCTGGCGAGTAAACATCAGGAAGGGAATCAGCACACCGCAGGCCAGGGACATGGCTACGTCAACCCACCATAGCGCTTGCGCCAACGGCACCACGGCGTCGCCCCAGCGCGGCAACCCGAACACCAGCAGGCCGTTGATGAGGGTCGCCAGCCCCATGGGGATGGTGCCGAAAAACATCGAGACCGTTGAGTGGCCGAAAATCCGCCGCGCTTCGTCGAAGAACAACCACCAACGGGCGGCGTACAACCCGGCGAACAGGATGAACAGCAGCGTATTGAACACCCACAACCCTTCACCCACCACACGCAAGGCCGGCACGTTCCCTGGCCATTGCGCCAGGGCCAGCGCCAGCACGCCGGTGCCCATGGTGACGGCGAACCAGTTGGGGGTGAATTGGCGAATGGCTTCCAGTGGCCTGGGCAAATGGCTCAGGGGACGCAAGCGGGTCTTGGCGGCACAGCATGGCATGGCAGAACTCCTGTCCTCGGTTGAGGTGAGGCCATGCTATAGCCGACTCGAATATCTATATAACGGGTAATTTCTCTATCTGTTATCGATTTCGCAAATACCTTCATGCCTCCGGTCCACCTTGCCCTACGACTCAAGTGACCCAGACAAACCATTTGTTTGAGAACACCGGATCCCCTCTGTGATAAAGCGACTTGGCGCTGAAAACGTAGGGGCCTTTATCAGCAGTTATCGAGAAACGCCAAGTACCGGAGGCTTGATCAGCTGTTGCCTGGCCGAGGCTAGTCATACCCGCGCCCTCGCCGTCATAGATCTCAACTAGATGTCCCTTGCTCGCCTGACCCGATAACGTCAATGCAGCCCTGCTGCTGTCGCCGCCAGGTGGAATATCGTTGCCCAAGTCGTCCTGAACACTGTCGATGGTCGGTGTAACCAGCTCCACGATCGTAAGCAGGCGCACGTTCGTGAATACAGGGTCACCGCTGTGATAGAGCGATTTAGCGTAGATATTATGGGAGCCTTTCCCCATCGTGAGGTTGCCAATCCAATAACCGGTTTCAGGATGAGCTCTCGCGAAGCCCCTGGAAACCGGAAGTCCGATACCAGTAATGGTCAAGAGCTCGATTGTCTGGTCCTTGCTTGCCGAACCATACAAGTACAGATAGGTACTGGTGGTGTAACCGCGGTGCTCCACTGTTTGATGATCTCTGTCTTGAATATCTCTGAGGGTCGGATCGATAAGTGGCACGACCGTCAGGTTGCGTACGTTCGAATAGACGTTGCCGCTGTGATAGCGCGACTTGGCGTAGAGCCGACAGGACTTCGTCTCAACGGTAATAACGCGGCTCCAGAGACCGGTTACTCGGTCGGCTGTCGCTTCACCTTTGGAAACCGCATCGCCTCCAGAGCCTTCGAATATCTGGACGTCATGGCCTTTACTCGCCTCGCCTGACAGCGTCAACGAGGTACTGACGGTGAACCCACCCTCCTCAATCTCTCCACCTTTGGCGTTTTTAACGCTGTCCAAGGTCGGTGTGACCAGTTCCACGATCGTGAAAGTGCGCACGTTCGAGTAAATCGACCCACTGGTGGGATAAAGCGCCTTGGCGTAGAGGCGATGGGCACCTTCACCAACGGTTATAGTGAAGTCCCAAAGACCGGTTGTTTGATTAGCTGTCGCTTGGCCCTTGGACACCGCAGTGTCTCCACTGCCATCGAAGATCTCGACTTTCTGCCCCTTGCCAGCCTGCCCCGATAACTTGACCGTGCTCACCACGGTGCTAAGGACAAAAGTATCGTTCTCGACCTCCTGATCATTGGCCCCCTTGACGCTGACCAGGGTCGGTGGGGACGCCAGTTTGACGGTATAGGTACGAGGCGGGAAGGTGGTCGCATTGGCCTCGTTTGTGGTTTTACTCAGGTCAGCCTTGAACTCCATTGTGAGGGTGCTGCTGTGCTTCAACTGCTTCAAATAGTTGTAGTCCGCTGAAACCTCATAGGAGCCTCGGTCAATCCAACCCGGATTGACCCTCGGGCCCCGTGGCGGCGGTGCCCAGATATCCAGGTCATAGGGGACGGTCCCGTCGGCCTTGGTGCCCTTGAGGCGCAGCCACACATCCTGATCCGCAGCGATATGGGGCCAGACGCCAACCCAACAGGCGGCGTTGGCATTGACGGATTCCAGGTCCAGCTCAGCGCCTTCCCCCCCGTTGGCGGCCAGCAGGATCTTCGGTTTGGCGCTTAAAAGATCGTCTTGGGCGAAGGCCTGTACCATCAGATTGAGTGGAGCTGACGGTGACAAATCCGCGCCATCACGGGTCACCCTATAGGTGACTGTTACCGCTCGGCCAACGTTATAGGCGATCACTTCGACAGGCATGGGAATCTCGCGGCTGGCGGGCAGCGCTAACAGCTGGGTGGTATGGGAGCCGCCCCCCGGGGTGCCGGCCCAGGTCACTTTGACCTGATCATCGTGTTGGATGCCGTAATCCGGAATCCCCACGGTCAGTGCATTCTGGGCCGCCACCGGATTCAATTGCTGGTCAGGAGAGGTGCCAGTGGCCTGCTTGACGCTTGGGGCGCGCAGGTCCAAGGCGGCGCGAATGGTATAGGTGCGTAGCGCGAACGTGGTGGCCTGATCTTCATCGGTACTCTGGTTGAAGGAGGCCTTGAACTCCAGCTTCAGCGTGCTGCCGTCGCGTAGCGCCAGCAAATCGTCGTAAGGGATTTCTTTTTCACCGTACCCTCGGTCATACCATAGCTTGCTCACCCAATTACCTGACCCTCGCCATAGATCTTTTCTGTAAATTGAACCATCGATCTTAACGCCCTCCACGCGTAGCCATGTGCGTTGCCCATGCGCCACATGCGGCCAGCTATCAACTTGCACCCACACATCACCCGACACGCTGCCCATGTCCAGTTCGGTGCCATTGCCGTTCTGCGCGGCCTCGCGGATACGCGGCTTGCTCGGCTCCAGCGCATCGGCGGGCATCACCTGCACTGCCACTGTCAACGCAGCGGACGAAGGTCGTACTTCGCCGTTGCGGGTGATGGTGTAGAGGACCGTCACCGACCGGCCCAGGTTATAGGCAATCACTGTCACCGGAACCTCGATCTCCCGGTTGCCCGGCACTGCTTGCGCGGGGACGACGCAGGAGCCGTCACCTTCAGTGCCTGTCCAGGTCACGCTGACCAGATCGCCCGGCAGGACGCCGTAATCCGGAATCACCACGGTCAAGGCATCCTTGGCCGCCACGGGATTGAGTTGTTGGCTGGGCGCGTTGCCGGTGGCCTGTTTGATGCTGGGGGCGGACAGGCTCAGAGCGGCGCGAATGGTATAAGTGCGTTGCGGAAAGAGAGTGGCCTGTGCCTCGTCATGGCTCATGTTGAAGGAAGCCTTGAGCTTGAGCGTCAACGTGCTGCCGTCGCGCAGCGCTTGCAGATCGATGTGGGAAATGGGCCTTTCACTGTATCCATCCCGATACCATTGCGCGCCCACCCAACTACCCGATCCGTTCCATATCTGCTCGTAACCCGAGCCATCGGTCTTCGTACCCTCCACGCGTATCCATGTGCGTTGGCCGTGTGCTATATGCGGCCAGCTATCGATGCGCAACGTGGCGTCCTCGGTCAGGTTGCGCACATCAAACTCAACCCCCTCACCGTGGTTGGCGGCCTCCAGCATCCTCGGCTTGCCTACCAACAAATCCTCTTCGGCGATAACCTGTATCGCCAGGTGAAACAAATCCGATGCCGGCGACTCACTCCCCCCGTCCGGGGTCATGGTGTAACTGACCGTCACCGATTGGCCCAGGCTGTAGGCGATCAGCGCTACCGGCAACGGAATCGATTTTTCCCCCACCGTTCCCACCTCGACCGGTTCAGTGGTATACGAACCTTCCTCCGGGCTACCGGCCGCGCCGGTCCAGGTCACGCGAATCTTGTCTGTGCCGCGCATGCCATCGTAGTGCGGCACCACCGCCGTCAGCGTCTCCAGCGCCGCGAGTGGATCGAGCTCGGTGCCGGGCGCCTCGGCGATGCTCAAGGCCGGCAGATAGTTGACACCGCCAAGGAGTGTCGGCGGCTGTTGGAAGCGAATGCAATCCAGGCGCAGCGTGAAATCACCGCTGACGTCTGCCGCCGTCGTCATGCTCCAGGTCAGGCCGCTGGCGGTCAGGGGGCGATCGCCGGCGGGTTCGAGCTGCAAGCGTTGCGTCGGATCGACGCTGAACGCCAGGTCCTGGCCGATCAGCACGCTGTTGGCGCTTGGCTTTAGGGTCAGTTGATAGGACTGGCCCGGCAAGAGCCACAGATGCTCGTCCGGGGAAATCTGCGCCGCGTCGACGCTGATTTCGAATTGTTCCCACAGATGGGTCGGGATGGTCTTGATGGTAAAGGCTTGCGCATCGGCTTCAGGCTTGTAAGGGCTGTCGACAACCGCGACGACCGTGGCATCGGCGCTTGGCTGGTAGCGCAGTATTGCCATCCCATCTTCCTCGGTGAGCAGGGTCTCCAGCAGCTCATTGTCGTGGTGCCATTCGACGGCGAAGCCGGCTTCCGGTTTGCCGGAGACAGCGTAGTGAACCTTCACTCGCAGGTCGATGGTTTCTTCCTGCTCGACGCACGGCCAGTAGTCGGGCTGCCCGTGCTCGACGATATCGAGCTTGTAAGGTCCGACTATGCAGGCCAAC
This sequence comes from Pseudomonas sp. P97.38, assembly GCF_001269745.1. Taxonomy (NCBI): domain Bacteria; kingdom Pseudomonadati; phylum Pseudomonadota; class Gammaproteobacteria; order Pseudomonadales; family Pseudomonadaceae; genus Pseudomonas; species Pseudomonas sp. P97.38. The sequence goes on along the minus strand of NZ_LHVJ01000014.1, from coordinate 124,746 downwards.
CCTTCATGGGGGTCGGCATGGTAGACACTCTCGAAGCGCAGGGTGGCCGTCCTGCCGTTGATCTCGACGTTATCCACGTCGGTGTCGTGGCGAATCTCCCAGGCCTTGGCGATGTGCTGGGCGTCGTCATCCGCATCAGGCTCGGTCGGCGCCACGTGCAGCCCAGCCTGCTCGGCCTCGTTCGGATCGGTAAAGGAGACGTAGGCACTCGTGCCGACATGAACGCCGCCACCGGCCCATCCGCAGTCTTCGGCCACCGGCAGGATGAGACGGTGCGCCCCGCCCCCCCGACAGATCGGCATATAGGCACGCCCCTCCTTTTCCACCCAATAGCGGGCATTGATCCCGGACAGTTCGGGCATCGGTTCAGGAATGCTCAGTGCCAGCGGTTTGAGGTGCACGAACACCGTCACACCGGCGGCCAAATCGGGAGAGACCCCCGTCCCCAGGGCCTTGCCGGAAAAATGCAAATCGCCCGGGTCGACCGGCCAACCCGGTTCTTGGGTGATGGGTTGGTCAAGCTCGGGATCGGTCGTTGCATCGGCGGTCGCGGCAGATGGATCGAACAGTCCGGACTCAAAGGCCAGGGTCGCCTTGGGCTGAGTGTTTTCGTCGCTCAACTCGATGCTGTCATCGCAGACCAGCCAATCACGGGGATCCTCCTTCGCGGTGCTCGTTTGCAACTCCCGTGTCCAGAAATGCGCCCCGTCATTGAAATACGCCACCACCCGAGGGTTCTCGCTCGCTTGCTGCGTCGGCTGGTACAGGAACCGGAGCTGGTAGCCGGGCGGCGCCGTCAGGCGCAAATCGATGGGCAAAGCGAACTCGATGGCCGCTTGTGCTTGGCCATAAAGGTGGACAAACCGACGCTGGATGTCGTTACTCGACACGAATATGAGATCGGCACCACTGAAGCCTTCTCCAATGCGTCGCTTCCATTCGGAAGGCCAGGTGCTGCTGGGCAGATCGCCCGCCGTGCCCAACAGGTTGCGCTTGATCCGTTTTTCCAGGCTCATGTCCCACACTCCCAGACAGGTTGTGTTTACGTCAGGCCGGGCGACTGCGTGCCCGTTGTCAACGCGGTTGCATGCGCTCCCGTGCTACTGGCGCAACCCCGTCTCGTTCAAAAGCGTTTCGATTTGCGCGGCAAAGTCGCGGCCGCCATCGAGGGCGGTGTATTCCACCTCAATGATGATGTCGGTCAGCGATGCCAGGAGCTGCTCTTGCTGGCCTGGCTGCGTCCTTGGGATAGCGAGCTGCCAGGACGAAATCGCACCGGTTCGCTCAAAGGACGCGTAGCGGTCTTCGTCGAAAGCGAAACGCGAGCCGGTGCCGTCATCGTCCAGGGCATCGGACACGGTGATTTGCGGCTGAGCGCGCAGGTTGTAGCGCACATGGGTGGTATCGGCATCAGGGTGTTGCGGATCGTAGAGATGCCGGGCACCACCCGGATCGGGTTTGGTCAGCAACTTGCTGGAGATTTGCGTCAGCGTCATGCTGACCATTTCGTAAGGGGCCAGCAGCGCCGGCAATGTGATCGATACCCGACGGATCTGGCGCAAGTAATGGCCGGGATAGTCGCTGTCGTAAAACCGGCTGTCGAGGTTGAAATCCAGCTTGCCGGTGCTCTGCAGCATCTGGAGCTTATCGGCCCAGGGTTCTGGCGCGAAATAGTCACGCAGCGAGAGCATTTTGCGGATCGTCAGCCGCCGCTCATAACGATGGACAAAGGCCGATTCCATGCGCAGCAGACCAAGCGTCAGCGTCTCGCCGGCCGTGAAGCCATGATGGCTGTCGACCCATGCGCCAGGCAGGATGAAATGGCTTTCATAATCGCCGATTTCGTACTGCCAGCAGGACTGCACCGACAGACACAGGGCCGTGACCGCGTCGTAGGTCTGAAAATAAAGCGTGGCCATCTTGCTTTGCATCCAGCGATAGAGCGATGCCCTGGACGTGCGGGTCTGGGTGAGAAACGTGTACATCTCCCGGGCCTGTTCAATGGCACGCATCTGCTGGTTGACCGAGACCACCGAGGCCTGGATCTGAATTTTCTGGGCTTGCAGCTGCTTGTCCAGTGCGGTCAGCTCGGCGAGCACTGCCTTGTGTTGGAAGTTCCATTCGTCACGCATGCGCTGTTGCGAACCGTAGCGGTCGTGCAGCGTGCTCCAGATCGACTCTGCTTGACCGTACGTGCTCAGCATTGTCGCAGGTGCCTGGAACACACTGCTGAATTTCATCCCCCCGGTAGCCATCCCGATAATGTTGGGAGCAGCATCCGCCCCCTGCCCCACAGCGCTGACGAATCCCGCGAGTACCGTGTTTGTCTTTGCCTGTTGCAGACTCTTGGCCGCCTTGATTTCTTCCCTGTTGAGATCCCCGGAGATCAGCCCCTTGAAATACTTTTCCCGCACGTCGATCGCATCTCGAGAGGCCTCGAGGGCCTCGAGCGTGACACCTGCATGCTTCAACAGCTCGGCTTGCAGTTCGCGGCTGAAGTCCCCCATCTCGATCAGGTGTTCCTGTTGCAAGGTTTCCTGGTCGCAGCGATCGGCCTGCTCCATGTATTGGCGCAGTTGATCGCCAAACCGGCACAGGGTCTGTACCGCCTGTTGCGCACGGGGCAGGATGGCCATGAAGCGGTAAGGCGGGACGATAGGCGGCGTCAGGATATCCCGTAGATTGAACCCCCCACCCCCTGCCTGGGCCCGCATCAGGTCTTTTGGATTGATGGGCATGTCGTAAAGCGGCAGGTCGATGGGCTTGCCGTCGAGGGTCAGGTAATGCCGCAGGTTGTGCAGCCGGGCTTGCAGCGTATCCCAGACGTCCAGCAGGTCGCGGTTTATTTCCGGCCGGAAGTCCGGATGGTCCAACAGCGGTGCCCACCCTGCATGGCCGGATGTCAGCGGTAGATTGACCAGCCTATCGGCCGACAGGAATGGGACGAGCGCGTCGAAACACCCGAGGTTCCGTGCATCTTGCAGTTCATCAAGTGATTTGGGCGTCCAGTTGGAAGCACCGCGCACGTCGGGTGCCGGTCCCATCATGCGCGCAGCCCGCAGATAGAGCATTTTGGCTTCGGTCAGGCTGTCGCGGGTCAGCTGCCTGTAGAGCCAGTCGCCCCATTCGATCAGGGTTTCAACATAGTCGCGAAAGATCCGTTTGCGATAGTGAACCGGGTTGCTGTAGGCGATGGCATCCGGATCGGCGGGTGATGCCACTTCGAAGCTTGGATCGCCCTCCATCAACAGCGGGCGCGAGCGCCAATAGGCGATGGTTTCGATGCGCCCCGGGTTGATCCTGGTGGATGGATCGAACAGATGGTGCAGCCAGCCGAGCGCATCCTCGTAGCTCATCTCACGGCGTAGCCGTACCGCTATCAGGTGCGGAAGATGGAAGAAAATCTCCCAGAAATAGCGCCCGTTCGCCCCGTGGAAGTCGAGAAACTCCGGTTCATTGGACCCAGGACGCGGTGGTTCTTCAGTGTGCTGACTGTCCCAGGAGAGCAAATTGTCGATGGAGAGCGCGGCCCGCTCCACCAATTCGCGACCGAACGTGGTGTTCAGGCGGATGGCGTCGACGGTTTTATCCGCGCCGAACTCAAGACCGAAATCAAGAAACTGACCGGCCTGGCCTTGAGCGTTTTCGGGGCCCCAGGCGATCCTCGGCCCGTCGAGCGACGGGGCTTTCAACCTGACCTCGTACTTTTGGTAGCCCTGGCTCCAGGTATCGTTGGCATATTCCCCCAACCCGACGGCAACGATCTGGGAATGGCTCGCCAAGGGAAGCGTTTTCAAATACGCCGCCGCGCCATTGAATCGAAAGAGCGGCAGCTCACCGGCGGGCGCCTCGTCTTCTCCCACCCAGATCGGCATGGCCACAGGGTTTGCCCATTGGGTGCGCCGAGTGAATGTTCTATTGAGTTTCAAGTCGGAATGGCTGCCGCCCGTAACCCTCAGCCAGGTTCCAAAGGTGTAGTAGGCGTCATCCGACATATTCGCGATGTGCAGGAATGTATCGTTATAAACCCCCTCCCTGTCCACTGCCGGAAAAGATGTGCCAAATCCGGGAGGTCCCCCCACAAAATTCACGTGGTGCCCCACCGCCCCCTGCTCGTTCAATAACTCGATCCGCACGGATGAACCACGCCACGACGAAAAATCAAGTTTCACGCTGTAGTAGTCGCGGCCAGAAGACGACTCACGGAACACCATATCGATATCAAAAAACGAAGACTCTGTTTGGGGGTCATTGGATTGGACGCGTGCCACGGCGTGAGACAACCACTTCTCATGCAACTTATGCGCGCTATCCACAGTGACGAGCAGGCTTTTTCCGGCGATGTTCATTGCCCGAAGGCGCAGATAGTCGGTGAACAGGGACGGATGCGCACTGCCTTTGACTCGGATGGATTCGACTGACCACGCCTTGTAGTCCCCCTCCTCACCCAACTGCGGCAAGCGTCGCTGGAGGTAAGAAGGGCCTTGATTCGGCGCCTCCTGCGAATACTGCGCGAGTAAGCGGTCAATGTGGCTGCGCTCTTTTGTCCCCAGATCGATGCGGTTCAACAGCTCATCCCACGCGTAGTAACAGGTCGTGCGATCGCCATCGGCGGTCGACAGGATAATGCCGAGCACCATCTGTTTCGCTTCTTTGGCAAGTCCGCTGTCACTGGTGATCGCCAGAAGAGCGCTCCGGCCTTCATCGGCACGTGCACGTCGGTGGCGCTTGCCGGGTGGCGTGCCCTGGCGTTCGAGCATGACGGTGTCAACGGTCGAGGGCGGCGCCCAAGTGCCGCTCAACCCGCGATAGGAAAAACGAATATCGAACTGGTCCCAGTTCAATCCCTCGGTCTGGCCAATCTCATTGAAGGACGAGCGCCCCACCCAGAACACGTAAAGCCGGTTACCGAAAAAGGTCAGGCGCACACTCGTTGCATCGCCAATGCCGGCCTCGATGGGCTCCCATTCGCTCCAGGCACTGGGGGGCACGCGGGTTTGCGCCTCGCCAAGAACGACCGCGACCTTGCGCCAGTAGTATTTGCTATCGGCGCGCTTGCGCCCGAGAAAGTAATAGTCCGCCCGATAAACCGTTGAATCGGACACCACGAAAGGCCCATCGATGTAACCGTTGAGCACATCGATATCGGCGACGTCCTCGAACTTTTCCAGATAGCCGAGCACGGACGATTGCGCACGCTCGGTGTTGAGGCGCCCTTGTGCCAGATCCCCTTCCAACTCTTCGTAAAACCGTGATTTGACGATGCGTAATTCAGGGTCGATGTAGTTTTCCGGATAGCTTTGCAGTTTCTCCGCGCCGGCCCAGATCGCATAACGGCTTTCCCACTGGCGCCAGGCCTCGACTTCCCGCGCATCGAAATCCTGCCCGAACCCCGGCTCGTCGCCGGAGTAGATGCCGTGGATATAGCGTTGCAGGCTGGCGATCTTCTCGCCCACGGCTGAAGTTTTCGGCGCCGTGCCGACATGGTGGTCGAACAGGTGATACGCATCCAGATCAGCGGCCGCCGCCAATACATTGGTATCACCATCCCGGGCCGCCACGGCGCCCAGGTAACATTCAAGGAGAGCGGTCTGGCGCTGCTTGCTCAAGTCTTCGAGTTTCGTCTTCAGATCTGTCATGGCCGCGCCCTCCTGGAACTCATTCCTGATCGGGACGATGGCTCATCCGCCTGGATTTTCGTGCGCAGGATCTGGCTGTAGCGGGCGCCTTGCAGCGTCGCGCCAATGGAGAACACCGCAGAAGGGTCTGGCAGTTGCCTGCAATCGATCTGCCAGCTCAATCGTCCGTCCTCGGGAAGCGGACGCATCTGCAGGAAACTCGGCGTAGCCACCAGCCCCTGGCCGACCGGATTGACGCCGCTCCAGGTCAGGGCGATCTCGCGCCCCGCCGTCATGCTGGCGTCGGACGTGTCCGCGAGGCTCAATGTGTAGCGCTTGCCGACAACGAACGTCAGCGAATCCAGCGGCTCGTCGCTCCCCGGCTGATCGACCGGCGTCAACGAGAAGTGCCAATCCGGTTCTGCCAAGACCTTCACCGTGAAGGTCACCGTCTGGCCCGCGGGGGCACTCAATGTTGCCAACAACGTGTGCTCTGCTGCCCGGTCGATCGGCACGGCAAAAACCGCCATGCCTTCGGAGTCGGTCTGCGTCTCTTTGCCATTTTCGTCACCGTTCATGGCCCAATGCACGGGGTATTCTCCCACCCCCTCAAAGCGCGTCGCGGCGCCTTCACCGACCTCGGCCTCCACCCGCACCCGCATGTGCACCACCTCGCCAGCCTGGGCAATCACCGACACACTGGCAGGTGACGCGGCGGCGAGCCTGGGCTCGGGAAGGATGATCATGTCTTGTTCGAAGACCTCTTCCCTGTCGTCGCCGCCCTGGGCAGGCAACAGGGTCGCACGGACCTTCATGACACCCTCCTTCACGACTGAGGAAGGCAACGGGAGCACGGCATACCCATCAGGATCGCAAACAACCGGTTCGTCGGGCTCATGGCTCGACCCGTCGGCAAACCGCACGCTCCAGGCGACGTGTTCCAGCGGCTTGCCCACGCCGCTCAGCGACAGCACACGGCAAGCAATAGCCGCATCCAGGCCCATCACATTCGGCCCCCTGAACCGCAGCCCATAAAATTTCGTATCGATGAACGGCGCGTCAATGAACCGAAACGCGGAAAACCCTTCCAGCTCCAGCCCCTCGCCAAGGCTGGCGCGCACTTTCGTCACCCCCTCTTCATTGCTGAACAACTGGGCACGGGCAACCCCGTTTTCATCGGCAACCGTCGTATCCTTCCTGAACTGACCCGGCCCTTCGCTGATGCTCCAGCGCACCCGCCGATTGCGCCCCCAGTTCCCATAGCGGTCGCGCAAGATGACCGACAACTCGAAGGCCTCGCGACGACCGGCCAGCTTGGGCGCGACGTCTTCATCCGGTTTCGGCTGACGCAGGGCCAGCGTTTCCTCATCGCAGTCGATGGTCACCGTGGGCATGGCAATGCGCTGGTCGAGTCCGATGGTTGCAAAGACGGTGGTGATGCCCATCTCGCCGCCCGCGATCAGCGTGACCTCGACCACACCGTCCGCATCCGTGTGGGAGACGTCCGCGTCCAGGGATCCGGGACCGGTCAGCGACCACCGCACGCGAATGTTGACCAACGGTTTACCGCTCAAATCACGCACCAGCAGGCGATACAGCGCCTGCGCCTTTTGCGGGGCGGAACTGAGCGTATTGGCGACCAGGCGTGCCTGGTCGACCGACGCCTCGCTCGTGGTCGCCTGGCCGACTTCGGGAGCATTACCCGACCCGCCCCGTTGCAGCCGCCCGGCGTAGAGGCTGCCGAGCGCGTATTGCACGGCGTAGCGATAGTCTTCGGTATTCGCAGACACCGGCAATCCGCCCAACTCGTGCAGGGCCAGAATACTCAGCTCGCTTGAGCGGGCCATTTCCAGCATGCGGATAAAGCCATTGAACTGGCTCAACTGGGTGATCACCCCCGTGGGCGTGATCACCCGAGCGGCCTCCAACACCTCGCGCGCGCTGACCCCGAGCATCTCCGCGACCTTGACGGCGGCGGCGTCCTGCATCAGGCGGGCATAGTCCTCGCTTTCAGCGATAAGATCAGGATCGAAGGCCAAGGGATCGTTGACCAGGGATAAATAGTCCATCAAGACCGATGGGGACGCCTGCATGCGCGAGGTGACATCGCGGTAAGTCTGCAGGTGATACAGGGTGCCCAGGGCAATCGCACCGGTGGCATCCAGGCCCGGCGCGAAACCAAAGGGGTCGGGGGCTTGCGGCCAGGCGTGCAACTGCCGCCTGCTGGCGGCATGACGGCTGAGCATTTCGCCATCGAGCTCGAACTGACGCACGACATCGGCCAGGCGTTGCAGGCTCCCCAGTTTCTGCAGCATGACGTCGACGTTGCTCCAGTCTTCGAAGTCATCGTCCTGGAGGAGCGCGTGCCGAGTCGGCATGGCGACACGAAAACGCCGTGCGACTGGATCGGACGGGCTCAACAGCCGCAAGACCCTCGTGCGCAACGACCCGGCGGGGGTCACCACCCCTTCGGTTTCCCACACCCAGCGCAAGATGTCGTAGACGCTCTGATCCGCCCACTCGATCAGCGGCAGGACCAGATCGGCGGAAATCGCCAGGTAGCTGGCCAGGTGCTCTTCGACCAGCGCCCGCTGCGAGGCCCGCATCCGCAGAATGACCGCGGTCACGGACTCCACCACCGTAGCTTTGAGCGTCTGCGCCTCACCCAGGTCGTCTCGGTGAATCGAATCCTGCTGGGCGATCCGCTCCACCACATCGGCGACGATGTTGCGCACGCTCATTGCGTAATCCGTGTCCGAACCCGAGACCCCATCCAGCACGATGCCCTGGGCATCGATGACGTCCGTCAGCGCCGCAATCCAGTCTATGCCGACGGCCGTTGCCCGCGCACTCAAGGTGGTTGGCACCCCTGCCTGCTCCAGCGCTTCATGGGTGATCCGCAGGCTGTCGAGCATCGTATGCAGGCTGGCGACCAGTTGCCGTTCGCTGTCACTGGCCACGGGCACCGTAGTGTTCGAACGCATGGCCCGCACGAACCAGGCCAGGTCGATACTTTTTTCCCGGCACCAGCGCACGCAATCGACGACGGCCATCAACGCCGCTGAAAAGTCCGTGGCTCCCAGCGTCGGCAACGCTTCCACCGACGGTACGCCAGCAATCTGCTTCAAGATCGGGCCCGACTGGCCAAGGGTCTGCACCAGCCCGATCAGGACGGTCGGGGGCACTTCCAGGTAGCGAGCGATGCTGGCAATGCGATAGAACGAAGACAGAATCTCCAGGTTGCGCTTGAGCTCCGGCGGGTCATAGCTATTGGCGATCACCCGTGCCATGTAGGTGAACTCGGATGTATCCAGGCCAAGGCTTGCACAAATCGCCTGGACCGTTTCACGCCCGTGCTCATCGATGTTGTCCTCGATCCTCGCGCTGAACGGCGAATTGTCCAGGACCAGGGGGGCGCCCAGCAGCCCATGGTTGACGAAAATACGGTCGTATTGAGCAGCCACCTCGCCAGCGCCAAAGACCGACACCTTGTCGAGCCAGGCGGCGAAATCCTCTGCGCTCACGCCATAACGCTGGCGCATCTCACAGAAAACCCCAAGGGCCTTGAGCGTGTTGCGGGTGATGTGCGGCGCGCCGTCGCCCTTCTCGGCGCGATGGGCGGCGACAATCAGTTGATCCATCTCTCGAAAAGAGGTCCCAAGCCAGCGGCTGAGCCGGATCAGCCGGTGGATCCGGTCAGCCCGTTCGTCCGTGAAATTGGCCAACCGAACAGGCGGGTCGAGCGGCACCGGTTCCGTATCCCTTGTTTCCTGGAAAGCCGGCGTGTCCTGGGCTGCCACCAGGTCGATGGCAGGGCGCTGCGCGCCATTGATGTACACCGCGCCAAACGCCTGCGGGCCGGGCTCCTGCGTCGCAGGCACATGAGCGGACAGGATCGGTAAGTCTTGCTTCACGGCGAACAGGCTGGCGAGCGTGTCCTGTGTTATCCCGGTGCGCGTACAGAACTCCGCGCTGTGCTCCAGGGCCACCCTGGAATAGACCCGATAGGTCGTCCAGTAGAAGTTCGCCATCTCTTCTTCGTTGCCGGGCCGAGCACCGTTGAACAGTGCTTCCAAGAGCAGTTCACGACGCGCCGGGCCGATCGGCAGGCTCAGCAGGAAGGTGTCGTCGCCGCGATCGGTCTGCATGCCTGAAACGGCGAAGTAATGGAAATCCGGATCCGTCGCCCGCGCCAGTTCGCCAAAGGCCGCTACCGAGGCGTCAAACAACGACAGGATCACCTGGAGCTGCTCAACCCAATGTTCGTACGGCATGCTCAAGGGATAACGCGCCGTTGCCAGGACCCTGTCGGCATCGACCGTGTCGGGTTCCGCTCGCTGCGCGACATCGAGAAGAGCGGCCTCCAGAATCCGTGTCGAGAGCGATAACACCGAACATTCCTGAGTCAGCGCCGCGCTGTCGATCGGTTCGCTGGCAATATCCGGTCGCCGGTCCTCCAGGCGAAAGCGGTTGCCCTCCTCTCCAGCGGCTTCCAGCAACAACGCCTTCCTGTAGAGGCTGAACAGATAAGCCACGGGAGAGGTTCTTGCTTCGATGGCATTCGGACGAGCCATGTTCGACCAGTCTTCGTCAAACTCCAGGTCATAACGCGGCCCATCCGTGAGCGAGGCAAAACCACGGCGCACATCATAGGTCAGGCGGTCCACGCCTCTGAGTTCGCGCTCGCGATACTGGCGCGTCATCCATATTGCCGCGCTCATCGCACGCTCGTGCAGCTCCCTGGCCTGCCCGATACGCAAGCCTTGGGCAATCCACCGCTCAGGGTGCTGCCGCGCCAACTCGAGGATCGAGCCCGCCTTCGCCACAATGGCATTGATTGTTTCGTTTGCACCAGGATTGAGTTGCGACATGAGGGCCGTCGCCAACGGCTCCCGGGCAGTTGAAGGCGAGCGAAGATCCGGTGGCATCGAAAGTTCTCCGAAGAAAGACTTCTAGACCCACAGCCTGCGCGCGAAACTACCCAGTTGAAGTCGCCCCCAAAAAAACGGCGGCGCTTTGGTGGCGATCCACCCTTTTACGATGGACCTGACCTGTGAACACTGCTCCAGACTCGCGCTTAGAGTCCAACGGCTGAGTTGTCATTCGCCTTGGCTGGAAGCATCGGCGACAACGAAATCAATAGAACACAGCATTTTTTATCCAACAACTGTAGGAACTGACAGTGCTCCGTCACGACGGATCGGCCCAGCGCAGGCGCGTGATAATACCGTTCATGTTGGCGCCAGCCTCGCCGACTGCCGCACCAGACCCAGCAATGCAGCGACCGACAACACAATCAACACCACGCCATATCCATCGGTCGTCGGGATCAAGCCAAACACCCGCGTCAGGTTCCCGGCCAGCAACGACGGCAGGCTGAACGCCAGGTAGCTGAGCACATAGAACGCCGACATCAAGCCAGCCCGTTCATGAGGCAACGCCTGCGGCATGATGCTGCGCAGCGCGCCGAGGAATCCCGCGCCGAAACCGCTACCGGTGACCAGGGTACCGACGAAGAACAACGGCAAGCTGGCGCCATGTACCGCAACCAGCACCAACGCCAGGCCGAGCACCAACAAGCTGGCAGCCAGGCGCAGCATCTTGCCCGCCTGCTGATTACGCAGGGTGTAGATGGACAACGCGCCGCTGAGTGTCAGCACCGCCACCAGCGCACCGCCGACCAGGTTGGAGGTCGAGCCCGTCGCCGCTCGCACCAGGGACGGCGCCAGCGATAGATAAAAACCGCCGACGGCCCAGGCCGCCAGGTCCAACGGCAGCACCAGCCACAAGGCACGCCGCGCCTGGACCGGCACGTGCAAGGTCGGGCGCAGGGACCGCCAGGCGCCCGGTTGCGCACTGACGCTCTCGCTCAGGCGCCATAGGTAGATGGCCTGGAATAAAAACATTCCCAGCAGGATCCAGTAGGTCAGTTGTAACGGCCACGGTGCGAACTCGGCCAGCAGGCCACAGCCCAACGCTCCGAACGCCATGCCCAGCAGCGGCGCAACGCTGGTGATCAGCGGGCCTTGCCTGCGGTCGAAGTCCAACAGCGCGGCACCCAGGACACTGGTGGCCATCCCCGTGGCGAACCCCTGGATCACCCGGGCGCCGATCAGCCAGGCGACACTGTCGGCAAAGATGAACAGCAGCATCGCCAGCATGTTGAACAGCAGCGACACGAAAATCACCGGTTTGCGTCCCAGATAATCCGACAGCGAGCCGACGGTCAGCAGTGCCGTCAGCAGGCTGAACGCGTACACACCGAAAATCAGCGTCAGGGTCGCCGGGGAGAATTGCAAATGTTCCTGGTAAAGGTGGTACAACGGCGTCGGCGCGCTGGAAGCAGCGAGAAAGCTGAGCAAGGTGATCGCCAGGAATAACAGGCTGGCACCGGTCGAAGCTGGACGGGACATGGGCACACTCCACACGAATTTTGCAAAAGCTATTTTTTAGCTTTTGCCGAGTGTGCAACCGACATGCGCTTAAAGCAAATTCTTTGTGTTAAGGTCCGACCCATGGCTATTAAAGAAGGTTTACGCCCCGGCGGCAGAAGCGCCCGGGTCCAGGAGTCGATTCATTCGGCCGTTCGGCAGTTGCTGCAAGAGCAGGACCGCGCGAGCCTGACCGTGCCGCAAATCGCCGCGCGGGCCGGGGTGACGCCCTCCACTATCTACCGGCGCTGGGGCGATCTGCCGGCGCTGCTGGCCGACGTCGCCATCGCCCACATGCGCCCCGATACCGAACCGGCCAACACCGGCAGCCTGCGCGGCGACTTGCGAGCCTGGGCCGAGCAATACCTGGATGAAATGAGTTCCGAACCCGGACGCAACATGATGCGCGACATCCAGGCCTGCCCCACGCCCGGACAGTGTGTAGGAATCCTCAGCGGTCAGTTGCAAGTCATCCTGGATCGCTATCCCGACGAACCGAACCCTGGCATCGAGCGATTGATCAATCTGGTAGTGGCGCCGACGGTGTTCCGCATCCTCTTTGCCAGCGAGCCGCTTGCGGTTGAGGAGTTGTATCGGTTGGTGGATATCGCGCTGGGTCAGTAAGGCCGCCATCGCGAGCAGGCTCGCTCCCACAATGGGCCTGCGTGGACGCCGAATCCGTGTACACCCCATAACCCCTGTGGGAGCGAGCCTGCTCGCGATGAGGCCCGCCCGGCCACCTCACCCCCCCAGGATTCTCGCAACCTGCGACACCCCACCACGCCTCGACCTTGGTCGACACTGACGAACCCAGGCGGGCGTGCGAGACTGTCTTGCCGGGCTCAAGCCCCGGTGCCTTTTGTCGGGAGTCTCCATGTCGTTGTCCAGCGGGCTGATCGCCGTTGTCGCCCTGGCCTATATGGCCATCATGTTCGCCATCGCCTTCTACGGCGACCGCCGCAGCACGCCGCTGCCGCCGCGGGTGCGCGCCTGGGTCTACAGCCTGTCGCTGGCGGTGTACTGCACCAGTTGGACGTTCTTCGGCGCCGTGGGCCAGGCCGCCGAACAGCTCTGGTCGTTCCTGCCGATCTACCTCGGGCCGATCCTGCTGCTGGTGCTGGCGCCATGGGTCTTGCAGAAGATGGTGATGATCAGCAAACAGGAGAACATCACCTCCATCGCCGACTTCATCGCCGCCCGCTACGGCAAGTCCCAATCCCTGGCGGTGGTGGTGGCGCTGATCTGCCTGGTGGGCGTGCTGCCGTACATTGCCTTGCAGCTCAAGGGCATCGTCCTGGGAGTGAACCTGTTGATAGGTGCCGGCGCCGACGCCATGGGCACCCGCGCACAGGACACCGCGCTGATCGTCTCGCTGATCCTGGCGCTGTTCACCATCGTGTTCGGGACCCGCAACCTGGACGCCACCGAACACCACCGCGGCATGGTGCTGGCGATTGCCTTCGAATCCCTGGTGAAGTTGTTCGCCTTCCTGGCGGTCGGCGCGTTCGTGACGTACGGCCTCTACGACGGCTTCGACGACCTGTTCGACCAGGCGATGCTCGCACCACGGCTGGAGCAATACTGGAAGGAAACCATCAACTGGCCGTCCATGGTGGTACAGACCGGCGTGGCGATGATGGCGATCATCTGCCTGCCGCGACAATTCCACGTGACCGTGGTGGAAAACATCGAGCCCCAGGATCTGCGCCTGGCCAAATGGGTGTTCCCCGCCTACCTGGCCCTCGCCGCGCTGTTCGTGGTGCCCATCGCCCTGGCCGGGCAAATGATGCTGCCGCGATCGGTGCTGCCGGACTCGTTCGTCATCAGCCTGCCCTTGGCGCAGGCCCACCCGGCGCTGGCGTTGCTGGCGTTCATCGGCGGCGCCTCGGCAGCCACCGGCATGGTGATTGTCGCCAGCGTGGCGCTCTCCACCATGGTCTCCAACGACATGCTGCTGCCCTGGCTGCTGCGCCGCAACAACGCCGAGCGGCCCTTCGAGGTGTTCCGCCAGTGGATGCTGTCGGTGCGCCGCGTGAGCATCGTGGTGATCCTGTTGCTGGCCTATGTCAGCTACCGGTTGCTGGGCTCGACCGCGAGCCTGGCGACCATCGGCCAGATTGCCTTCGCCGCCGTCACGCAACTGGCCCCCGCCATGCTGGGCGCGCTGTACTGGAAACAGGCCAACCGGCGCGGGGTGTTCGCCGGCCTCGCCAGCGGGATTTTCCTGTGGTTCTACACCCTGGTGCTGCCGATCGCCGCCCACAGCCTCGGCTGGTCCCTGGACAGTTTCCCGGGCCTGGCCTGGCTGCACGGCAACCCGTTGAACCTGCCGATCAGCCCGTTGACCCAGGGCGTGGTGCTGTCCCTGGCCGGCAACTTCACCTTGTTTGCCTGGGTCTCGGTGCTGTCGCGCACCCGCGTGTCGGAACACTGGCAAGCCGGACGCTTCATCGGCCAGGAAATCAGCGCCCGCCCCAACGCCCGCTCGATGCTGGCGGTGCGCATCGAAGACCTGCTACAACTGGCCGCCCGCTTCGTGGGCGAGGAACGGGCCCGGCAGAGCTTCATCCGCTTCGCCTACCGCCAGGGCAAGGGCTTCAACCCGAACCAGAATGCCGACAACGAATGGATCGCCCACACCGAACGCCTGCTGGCCGGTGTCCTCGGGGCCTCGTCGACGCGGGCGGTGGTCAAGGCCGCGATCGAAGGCCGCGAGATGCAACTCGAAGACGTCGTGCGCATCGCCGACGAAGCCTCGGAAGTGCTGCAGTTCAACCGCGCGTTGTTGCAAGGCGCCATCGAGAACATCACCCAGGGCATCAGCGTGGTCGATCAGTCACTGCGGTTGGTGGCGTGGAACCGCCGCTACCTGGAACTGTTCAACTACCCGGACGGCTTGATCAGCGTCGGCCGGCCCATCGCCGACATCATCCGCTACAACGCCGAACGCGGCCTTTGCGGGCCCGGCGAGGCGGAGGTGCACGTCGCCCGGCGTTTGCACTGGATGCGCCAGGGTCGCGCGCACACGTCCGAACGGATGTTCCCCAACGGGCGGGTCATCGAACTGATCGGCAACCCGATGCCTGGCGGCGGTTTCGTCATGAGCTTCACCGACATCACCGCGTTCCGCGAGGCCGAACAGGCGTTGACCGAGGCCAACGAAGGCCTGGAGCAGCGGGTGGCCGAGCGCACCTGGGAACTGTCGCAACTGAACCTGGCGCTGACCGACGCGAAAAGCACCGCTGAAGCGGCCAACCAATCGAAGACCCGCTTCCTCGCCGCCGTCAGCCATGACCTGATGCAGCCGCTCAACGCCGCGCGCCTGTTCTCCGCCGCGCTGTCCCACCAGCACGACGGCCTGCCGAGCGAAGCCCGGCAACTGGTGCAACACCTGGACAGTTCGCTGCGCTCGGCCGAAGACCTGATCACCGACCTGCTGGACATTTCCCGCCTGGAGAACGGCAAGATCAATCCCGAGCGCAAGCCGTTCGTCCTCAATGACCTGTTCGACACCCTCGGCGCGGAGTTCACCGTCCTGGCCCAGGAACAGGGCCTGAAGTTCCGGGTGCGCGGCTCGCGACTGCGCATCGACAGCGACATCAAGCTGCTGCGGCGCATCCTGCAAAATTTCCTCACCAACGCCTTCCGCTACGCCAAGGGGCCGGTGCTGCTGGGCGCCCGGCGACGCAACGGCGAGCTGTGCCTGGAAGTCTGGGACCGCGGGCCGGGTATCGCCGAGGATAAACAGCAAATCATCTTCGAAGAATTCAAACGCCTGGACAGCCACCAGACCCGTGCCGAAAAAGGCCTGGGGCTGGGCCTGGCGATCGCCGACGGGCTCTGCCGCGTGCTCGGCCACACCCTGCGCGTGCGCTCCTGGCCCGGCCAAGGCAGCGTATTCAGCGTCAGCGTGCCCCTGGCCGCAGCCCAGGCCAGCGCACCTGGCGCGGTGGTCGAACCCAACGGCCATCTGCCCAGCGGCGCGCGGGTGCTGTGCGTCGATAACGAAGACAGCATCCTGATCGGCATGAACAGCCTGCTGACGCGCTGGGGTTGCCAGGTGTGGACCGCGCGCAACCGTGACGAATGCGAGCATTGGCTGGCCCAGGGAGGCCGGCCGCAACTGGCGCTGGTGGATTTTCACCTGGACGGCGGTGAGACCGGCACCGAGCTGATGGCCTGGTTGCGCACGCGCCTGGGTGAACCGGTGCCTGGGGTGGTGATCAGCGCCGACGGTCGGCCGGAAACGGTGGCCCAGGTGCACGCCGCAGGCCTGGATTACCTGGCCAAGCCGGTGAAACCGGCGGCATTGAGGGCGTTGTTGAGTCGGCATTTGCCGTTGTGAGAAACATCGTTTTCCTGCCTGATACATAACCCTGTGGCGAGAGAGCTTGCTCCCGTTGGGCTGCGCAGCAGACCCAGTTTTTTGTGAGTGCTACGCACTCAAGCGGGAGCAAGCTCCCTCGCCACGGGTGTTGTTTCAGCTTAGAGGTTCGCATCAAGCATCGGGCTTGACACTGGCCTCTTCCGGCAACTCCGGCAACCCATCCGCATCCGTCATCGCCCGCTCCAGCAAATCGGCCGGCAGGTTCTTGCTGGCCCGGGCGCCGAGGAGCTTGAGCTGTTCGCTGCGGCTGATCAGGTTGCCGCGCCCTTGCGTCAGCTTGTTGCGTGCCGCGCTGTAGGCCTTGTCCAACTGCTGCAGGCGACTGCCGATCTCGTCCAGGTCCTGGATGAACAACACGAACTTGTCGTACAGCCACCCGGCCCGTTCGGCGATTTCCCGGGCGTTCTGGCTCTGGCGTTCCTGTTTCCACAAGCTGTCGATCACCCGCAGCGTCGCCAGCAAAGTGGTCGGGCTGACGATCACGATGTTGCGGTCGAAGGCC
Source organism: Pseudomonas sp. P97.38 (assembly GCF_001269745.1). NCBI lineage: Bacteria > Pseudomonadati > Pseudomonadota > Gammaproteobacteria > Pseudomonadales > Pseudomonadaceae > Pseudomonas > Pseudomonas sp. P97.38. Next base: position 107,808 of record NZ_LHVJ01000014.1, on the reverse strand, counting down.
TCCTGGAACAGGTTCGGCTCGGCTTGCAGGGCGGCGGAAAACGCTGCCTCGATCGGCACGAACAACAACACGAAATCCAGGCTGTGCAAACCGTCCAGGCGCTTGTAGTCCTTGCCGGCCAGGCCTTTGACGTGGGCCCGCAACGACCCCACGTGTTGCTTGAGGGCGAGCAGGCCAATGGCGTCATCCTCGGCGGCCACATACTGCTGGTAAGCCGTGAGGCTGACCTTGGAATCGACCACCACTTGCTTGTCGCCAGGCAGATAAATCAGCACATCGGGCTGGAAGCGCTCGCCATCCGGGCCCTTGAGACTGACCTGGGTCTGGTACTCACGACCTTTCTCCAGGCCGGCGTGTTCGAGTACCCGTTCCAGGATCAGCTCGCCCCAGTTGCCTTGGGTTTTCTGGCCCTTGAGCGCGCGCGTGAGGTTGGTGGCCTCGTCGCTCAGGCGCAGGTTCAGCTGTTGCAGCCGCTCCAGCTCCTTGCCCAGCGAGAACCGCTCCCGCGCCTCGGCCTGGTAACTCTCCTCGACGCGTTTTTCGAAGGACTGGATGCGCTCCTTCAAGGGGTCGAGCAATTGGCCCAGGCGTTGCTGGCTGGTTTCGGCGAAGCGCTGTTCACGCTCGTCGAAGATTTTCCCGGCCAGCTCGGCAAATTGTGCCCGCAGTGCGTCCCGCGAACCTTGCAGGTCATCCAGGCGTTGCTGATGGCTTTCCTGTTGCTCACGCAGCTCGGCTTGCAGCGACGCCGCCTGGGCATCGAGGCGGCGCAGTTCCGCTTCCTTGTTGGCACGTTCCAGGTTCCAGGCGTGGGCTGCGTCGCGAGCGTTGTCCCGCTCGATCTGCAACAGCTCGACTTCCCGGGACGCGGCGGCAAGCTCGGCCTGCTTGGCGGCGTTGGCCTGGCTGAGGTCGCTGATCTCATCGCGGCAGGCATCAAGCTGGGCATTGAGGCCGTCGTGGGCCATGTGCGCGGTGGCCAGGCGCTCTTCCAGCAAGGCCTGTTCGGCCTGCGCGGCGCTCGCCTGGCGTTGCAGGTGCCAGGCCAGGCCCAGCAACGGCACCGCCGCGCCCGCCAGGCCGAACAACAGGCTGGTCAAATCCATCGCCATGACAATTCCCGCGTAAGAGATAAAGCCCGAAGGTTACCCAAGCTGGCGGGGCATTGCCCAGCGCGGTCTTGAATTTCAGTCGTCGATTTCACCGAGGGCCTGACGGGCGCGAGAATCGCCGGCCCGGGCAGCCTGGCGCAACAGGTCATGCCCGATCCGCCGATCCCGGGCGTTTCCGCATTCACGGCACATCAACTGCCCTAGACGACTTTGCGCGGCGACCACACCTTCACGGGCCGGTTGCTTGAGCAAACGACCGGCCAAGTGCTTGACGCTGGGGTTTTCTCCCAGGCGCGGGCTGTCGAGCAGCCATTCGGCGACCCGCATCGAAATGCGCTTGGTTGGGGTAACACTGGGAGGGGTACCGGTAACAGGATTTGATACGGAGCGAAACTTCATAAAGCACTGCGGGACAGATCGAAAGGCGCGCCACTCTACTCCTTTTTTCCCACGGGTAAAGTCGAAAAAAACCGGCACGCCCGTGCTAGAGCAAGCGCTTTGGACAATCCACAGAAGCTGTGGATAACTCAGTGGACAACCCCCCTCTAACTCGCCGAAAGCCCTATGGAACGGGGCCTGCGCTCAAACTGACGATTTTTTCACCAGTAAAAAAAAGCGATGTTTTTCATTGACTTAAATTTTCGATGCAGGCACTGGCAAGGGTTTGTTTCGACATGACAGTAAGGTGACAAGTGGCGCAGCAAGTGTGCACAAGTAACACCCGAAGCGGTTATAAGCGCCTGCTTTTTTGTGTCATCGCGCAGTGGAAGCTGGGGATAACCCTGGCGTAACCCACGGCAGGCATGGCCTGGAGCCATCAGCGAACACTGCGCAGTATGTGCTAGAGTTACCGCCCCCTCGCCCCGCTCCTGCGGGCATTTGAATATTTTTTAACCAATTCCCTTTCCTTCAGTCATTCGATCCGTTACTATCCGCGGCGTTAGTACCAAGCTGAAAGTCAATTCCGGGTCGAACACTTCTCTGCGGTCAGCCATCCCAACACGGACGCCTGACCGAAAAAAAGAGACCGACCCCCTCGATGGTTTCCAGGTAACGCTTGCGCCAACACAGCCTTTGATCGAATGCGAAGGGTGTTGCCAGGCTCACTGCTCTGACCGAACCAGCCTGCAAATTGATCAGGATCTTCACCCCGGGCCCAGAACCTTTGCCCCTGATGTGTTGCCTGCCCTCCTAAGTACCTACCTGCCAGCCCAAGCGCGCACTGTCTATAGCGCTCAAACTGGCTGCTTTGTTCCAGTCGGGTTCTTCGTTCGACCAATGGTGGTCGACGTTACTGGAACGTTTTAATGTTGCACGGTTCTTAACCGTGTCATTTGTAGGAACACCCATAACATGTCGACTCAAATCCAGACCCAGGATGCCATCCGCACCCTAACCAACGCTTTTGCCCCAATGAACTGCCTGATCATGGCCGCTCGCAAAGGCTGCTTCAGCTTCACCGTGGTCAACGAACACGGCATCGCCCGTCACAGCGAACGCCTGTATCCCGATCAGTACTCCAGCGCAGAACCGCTGCAGGCCGTGATCGAGCGTACTCGTCAGGCACTGGTTGCCTGATTCGCCGCCAAGGCTGACACCCCAAAGGCCCCGCCCAGAAAGCGGGGCTTTTTATTGCCTCATCATTCCCACGCTGGGCGCGCAAACGCCTCGGCCAATGCCCAACATTCGGCCGTGCAAGGCCGGGAAAAGCGAAACGGCGTAAGCACCAAGGGATATAAGGGTTATAACCGTTGGCCGAAGATGTTTTAAAAACAGTCCTTTACAGCGCAAATATGACACTAGACTTCAACTCAAGCGGCATGATCCGCTTCCGGCGGAGCCTGAACCGATCCACCGCTGCCAAGCCCACACCCTTCAGGCTCCGCCCTTTTCACGCTTCGAGGGTCTTATGGGTATCGCTGCCAGCGAACTGTGTCGATATGTGATCCGCCCGACGCTCCTTTACCTGGAGCGCCACAGTGCAACGGCGGAATCCTTGTTACTGGGCATTGCCGCCAGCCAATCGGGCCTCGGTTCTGCACTGCACGACCGGCGCGGGCACGGCCTGTATCGCATCACCGAACCCCGCCACCGGGCGCTATGGGACCATTACCTGGCGCTGGACCCGGAACGCGCCAGCCTGGTCCGCGGCCTGGCCAGCCAGCACGCCTTTCTTAGCGGCCCGCACCTGGAACTGACCGTCAACCTGCGCTACGCCACCGCCATCGCCTGGTTGCTGGTGGAAGAACAGAATACCGCCCTGCCCGATGCCGACGATCTGCTCGGCATGGCCCGCATCTGGCGTCAGACCTTTCACCCGCAGGGGCGTCTGCGAGACTTCACCTTCGCTTGGCAAAGCTGCGTTTCATCCATGAATCCGGTCGCTTGCTGATGGGGAATTTGGAAACTTCCTACAACGGACGTAAATCCGGTCGGATTGTCCTACAAAACCGCTCTAAATCAAGCCATACAGGCTATAGCGCTTGGACGAAAATGTTGGTAATTTTCGCCCCGGTGACCATCAGGAGTTCTAACAATGAAAAAAATCATGCTCAAAACCACCCTTGGCCTTGCCGTTACCTTGGCATCCACTCAACTTTTCGCCAGTGGCTTTGCCTTGAACGAACAAAGCATCAGTGGCATGGGCACTGGTTTCGCAGGTCGTTCTTCTGCTGCCGATGATGCGAGCACCGTGTTCGGCAACCCTGCCGGCATGTCGCGCCTCAAGCGCCAGCAGGTCACCGGTGGCTTCGCCGCCATTGATGCCTCCACCGATATCGACGATGCCAGCGGCACTCACGCCGGCACCAACAAGGGCGACATGGTCCCGCTCACCGGCGTTCCGATGGGCTTCTACGTCAAGCCGATCGATGACCAATGGGCTTTCGGCCTCGGTGTGTACGCACCGTTCGGTCTGATCACCGATTATGAAAACGGCTTCCAGGGCGGCAACTTCGGCAGCAAGAGCGAAGTGAAAGTCGTGACCTTCCAGCCTACCGTCAGCTATGCCTTCAACGACAAGGTCTCGATCGGCTTCGGCCCGACTGTCAACCGTATTTCCGGCTCGCTGGAATCGACCCTGACCACTCCACTGTCGCCGAATGACGGTGATGTGAAAATCAAGGGCGACGACATCGGCTACGGTTACAACATCGGCTTGCTGGTCCAGGCGACCGACACCACGCGCGTCGGCCTGACCTATCACTCCAAGGTCAAGTACAAGCTCGAAGGTCACACTGAAGTGAACCCAGGCGCCGGTACCCCTGCCTTCCTGCTCAACAATGGCCGCTACGACGCCTCGCTGGACATCACCACCCCGGAATCGGTGGACTTCTCGGTGACCCAGGAGATCAACGATGCCTGGAAAGTCTATGCCGGCAGCACCTGGACCCGTTGGAGCCGCCTGAAAGAAATCACCGTGAACAACGACGGCGTAACGGCAGCTGGCGGAGCCCTGGCCCCTGCGTTCCTGGGCAGCATCACCGAAGAACAGAACTGGCATGACACCTGGGCCTACGCCATCGGTACCTCTTACCAGCTGAACAAACAGTGGGTCCTGCGTACCGGTCTGTCCTTCGACCAGTCGCCTACCAACAATGAAGACCGCTCGCCACGCATCCCAACCGGCGACCGGACCATCTTCAGCCTGGGTGCCGGCTGGAGCCCGACGGACGACCTGACCATCGACGTGGCGTATTCCTACCTCAAGGAAGAAAAAGTCAGCATCAATCAAACCAACGCCCTGGGCCAATCCTACAGCGCTGAATACAAAAACAGCGCCAACGGCTTCGGTGTCGGTGCAACCTACCGCTTCTGATGTTTCACGGCGAAGCTGAACCCTCCGCCGACTGAAGCAAAAAAAGCCCCGCACTCTGCAAAGAGGCGGGGCTTTTTCGTGGCCGGCGATCAGGGCTTGGAGGCGATGGCGGCTTCCACGGCCTTGATGAACTCGGGGTCATCGGGCTTGATGCGGCTGGAGAAACTGGCGACGACCTTGCCCTGGCGGTCAACGACGTACTTGTAGAAATTCCATTTCGGTGCGCCAGACTGTTCCGCCAGGTGCCTGAACAGCGGGATGGCGTCGGCGCCGCGCACCGGTTGCGGCTCGGTCATGGTGAAGGTCACGCCGTAATTGACGTAGCACACCTTGGCCGTTTCGGCGCCGTCCTTGGACTCCTGCTTGAAGTCATTGGAGGGCACGCCCAGCACTTGCAGCCCTTGGTCCTTGTAGCGCTGATTCAGCGCCTCGAGGCCTTTGAACTGCGGGGCGAAACCGCAGAAGCTGGCAGTGTTGACCACCACCAGCGGCTTGCCGGCGAAGCGCTGGCACAGGTCGATGGTTTCCTTGGCCCGCAGCTTGGGCAAGGAGCCTTCCAGCAACGGTGGGCAATCGGCGGCCCAGAGGGGGCCGGCTACGGCCAGTAGGAGCGTCGGAACAGCAAGCCAGCGCATCAGCATGTCGGCATTTCCTTATAGGCATTCAGCCTACGACGTTACTCGCCGAGCCCGACCTCGTCCATCGTTCAGCAGGTTCCCATGCCCAATTGCATCAACGCCAGGCCGCCCTGCTGCCAGCCCCACCAGGCGAAGGCCAGCAGCAAGCCGGCGCCGAGCGCCACCAACCACGGGCCGACGCGGCTCATGCGGCACCGGCCTGGACTTGCAGGCGCGCCACCGGACGCTCACGCACCGGCCAGTTCAATGCCGCCGCCAGCAGGCTGAGGAGGATCGACACCTGCCAGATCAAGTCGTAGCTGCCGGTGCGGTCGTACACCACCCCACCCAGCCAACCGCCGAGGAACGAACCCAACTGGTGGAACAGGAACACGATCCCACCGAGCATCGAAAGATTTCGCACACCGAACAGGGTGGCGACGGTGCCGTTGGTCAATGGCACCGTGGACAACCACAGCAAGCCCATCGCCATGCCAAACAGATAGGCCGTGGTGGTGGTCACCGGCAGCCACAGGAACAAGCCAATCACCAGCGCCCGCAACAGGTACAACCCGGTCAACAGGCGCGGCTTGGACATGCGCCCGCCCAGCCAACCGGCGGTGTAGGTGCCGAAGATGTTGAACAGACCCACCAGGGCCAGCACCGTCGTGCCAACGCTGGCGGCCAAGTGCTGGTCCACCAGGTAGGCCGGCAAATGCACGCCGATGAACACAACTTGGAAACCACAGACGAAAAACCCCAGGGCCAGCAGCCAGAACCCCGAATGACTGCACGCCTCGCGCAACGCTTCGGACAAGGTCTGCTCGGGGCCGGTCACCGGCAACGGCGCGTCCTTGAGCATGCTCACCAACGGCACGATCAATGCCACCAGCAGGCCCAGCACCAACAAGGCAGCCGACCACCCCAGCCAACCGATCAGCCCCAGCGTGCCCGGCAACATGGCGAACTGGCCGAAGGAACCGGCGGCACTGGCGATGCCCATGCCCAGACTGCGTTTCTCCGGCGGTACGGCCCGGCCGACCACGCCCAGGATCACCGAGAACGAGGTGCCGGACAGGCCGATGCCGATCAACAATCCCGCGCTCAACGACAACGACCAGGCCGAATCCGACAGCCCCATGAACACCAGGCCGAGGGCATACAGAACGCCCCCGATCAGCACCACTTTCGCCGCGCCGAAACGGTCGGCCAACGCCCCGGTGAAAGGTTGCGCCATGCCCCAGATCAGGTTCTGCAAGGCGATGGCAAAGGCGAACACGCCGCGGCCCCAGCCGAACTCGGCGCTCATGGGCGCGAGGAACAGGCCGAAGCCATGCCGCACACCCAGGGACAACGCCAGGATCAGCGCGCTGCCCACCAGGACCCAACCACAGGTACGCCACATCGATGTCATTCTTATTCTCCGCTCGCGGGTATATACCCGCTTGTATTCGAACGAACCGGCTTTACGCCAACTCGTCCAGCAAGGCCAGCAACGCCGTGCGCTTCTCGGCGCCCAGCTTATCGATCAAGCGTTGTTGCGCCGCCTCCCAGGCCGGCAGCGCCGCCGCCAACCGGGCGTGCCCGGCGTCGGTCAGCACGACAATGCGGTTACGCAGGTCCTCGCCCTCGGCCAGTGCCACCAACCCTTCGCCCTCCAGCACCCGCAGGTTACGCCCCAGAGTGCTGCGGTCCAGGCCCATGGCCTCGGCCAGGGAAGAAATACTCGGTTGATCCAGGCGGGCCAGGTTGCTCAGTAAAGAATACTGGGCAACGTTGATCCCGAAGCCATCGAGGGCGCCGTCGTAATACCTGCTGACGCCACGGGCGGCGCGACGCAGGTTGATGCACAAACATTGGGAAGCAAGCATGGGTGCGTGTATATACCCGCGATGGGTGGAATGCAAATTTTAACGACAACAATCAGGTAACCGAACACCACGACCTGTCATGTCTGACAGGTTTCAGGGGGCTTGAATCGGGATATAACGAACCCGTGCCTCAGCCCTGACCAGGGGCCTGGAGAAAGGTCGTGCGAACCCGGCCATCAAACGGCAGGAAACTTCGCCGGCCCACGTCATTAATGATGATTGGGAGTTGCAGTCATGTACCACACCACGGCGCATTCTGGACATTCCTCACCGTATCAGACCCATTTCGCAGCCACCGAAAGCAAGCCATCCCAAGTCGTCCGACTCACCAACCGGGAGAAGGAGTTCCTGCAATGGAGCGAGGTGGGCAAATCCTCCTGGGAGATTGCGGTGATCTTCGCTTGCAGCGAGGCCAACGTGAACTATCATTTCAACAACATTCGCCGCAAATTCGGCGTCAGCTCCCGTCATCTTGCTGGGAAGATCGCGCGTGAGCAGGGGTTGATTTGATTCTTCAGATGACGGCATATAAGTCTGAATTGCCCGCTCTCTTCAAGAGAAGCTGAGCTCTTCACTCAGACACCACCAAATTGTCGACGCAGCGTAGAGGGAATGCCTGTGTTGGTGAGGTGCAGACGAATATTCCTGAAGGGCTATGCATGGATAAGCCCCACAGGCTAGTCAGTTGACTTAATCACTTACTTGGCTCCTCTGATTTCGGTTGCCATTATCCAAGCTCGGATCTCTTGCCGCTCCGCCCCGCTCATAAGGTGTTTTTTAGGGGTGGTTTAATCGGTGGCGTTGTTGATGCAGGTTTAGCAGCCGAGGACGAGCCAGAGGTCTGAGGAAACTTGGAAGGCGCAGTCGAGGCCATTGTTTTTGATCCGCTGGACGCAGATGAGAGCTTCGACGAGGAGGCGATCGGGGTAGACTCAGCAGCCATGGATCGCGCGGACGACGCCCCAGTCGCTACTGTACTTGTATTTCCACGTGGCCCCTGAGTGACAGGGTTGGATCTACTTTCCGCTACAGCGGGGCGTCCCGCCCTGACCCGTGTAAAAGAACTTAAGCTATTTTGCCCGGATCCCCCTCGCAATAAGCATAGGCATTAATCCCCCCTCCCCAAACGGACCCAACTGTCCGGACTGTGGAATCCCATCAACGACAAATTGAACGCCCGGTAGCCGTTGCCCAGTAAATACCAACCGGGGTGCGCCTCCTGCCTCTCGCCGTTATGACCCAAGTGAGTGTTGACCGCGGCCTCATCCGGGCGATGGCCGTACGGCGAGTACGCAATCGCCTGGGTCGCCCCCTGAGTGGTCTCACAGAGCACACTGTTCTTGTTATCTGCGGCCAACAATACCGACTTTGGGCTGGCACCTGCCTGGCGCTCAGCGAGCACAACGTCATCTGCCCGCAGGAACCTGGCGCTGTTGGCAACCTTGACCTGGCTCGTCAACGCTCGGTCCTGGTAGAAGCGTTGCTCTGGCCCGTTCCCATCGTCCAGCCCCGTCAGCGTATCCAGCAGGCCTTAGCTGTAGCCGGCAGGAGGCTCGCCCGATAAACCGCTGACGGAAATCAACCGACCGAGGGGGTCGTATTCAAGTGTACGGTTTTCTTCGTCGCGGATAAGGTGACCGTCCACGTTGTACTCCAACTCAATTCGGGCAGGATAATCCGCGTGGGTGTTGGTGACGCTACGCAGTTGCGTCGGATCGGGCTGCATATCGTAGGTATAGATCGCACGGTTGGTGCCGCCGGTAAAGGTGGTCAGCACCAATTTGAGGTTATCCAGCTCATCAAACGAAAAAACCTGACGCTCGATGGGCTTGCCGTACGGATCAATAGGCGGCTGAGTGCCTGTACACCTGTAGTCAGTCAGACGCCCGCGCAAGTCATAGCCGTAGGATTCGTCACGCAGCACTTCGGCCCCCTGCCGCAAGGTCCGCTGCTTAAGGCCATCGACATCGTTGTAGACTTGGCTGAGCTGTTGTTCGACGCCGTCGAGATCGAAGGTGCGCAACGTTTCACGACCGAACTCGTCGTACTCTAAGGTGATACCCACACTTTGCCCACTCAGGCCATCCTGTGTGTGGATGGTTGCAGTCTGGCCCAACGAGTCATAGGTAAACGTCGAGACGGTCGTGCCCAGCTGCGTTTGCTCCAGGCGTCCCTGGGCGTCGTAGCGATAATCCTGTTCCTGACCGAGGACATCGGTGTAGGCCCACAAGCGTCCGAGTCGGCTGTAACGGTAATGCATGGTGTACTCGTCACCGTCGACCACTCGCCGCTCGCTTTTCAGTTCACCGGTACTGTAATAGTCGCGGGTGAGCCGCAAGCCCTGTTCCTCGCAACCGGTCAGGCGCGCGTTTTCCCGGTCGTATTCATAGTCGGCCAGGAGGCTTCCTGCCAGTTGCCGACGCAGCGGTTCGGTCCCCAACTCCGGTTGATATTCGTACTCGATGACCGCGCCGCTTGGGGTGGTCACCGTATGAGGTTGCGTTTGCCCAGGCTCATAGGTGAAAGACTGCCCACGACCGCCAGTGTTCGAGTGGGTCATGCGGTCCAGACCATCGAACTGTTGGGTCCCGAGGACGATGTCGTTCACGCTGATCGACACCGGCAGGTCCTCGCGACTGTGCTCGGCATAGCTGCGCCGAACCACGGCGGTGTCCGGCAGTGTGTTCTCGGTCATTCGGTCGAATGCGTCGTAACCGTAGAGCGTCACGCGCTCAAGTTCCGGGAATCCAACGATCTCTTTTGCGGTCCGCCCGAGCCCGTCATAAAAATATCGATGCAGACTGATCGCTTGCCCGGACAGATCGAACCGTTCGGTACGGGTCGGCTTTTCGAAAAGATTGAGCCATGTCTCGGTGACGCCACTGACTTTCGGCGTGGGTAACAAACCTTCGCGCCAACTGCGTTGAATCGGGCCTTGCGATTCGGGCGTACCGATCGGGTCTGTCTGCTCGAAAGTCTTCACGCCGTCGGGGCCGGTGACACAGTATTGCTCACCCCAGTCGTCGTACTCATAGGCCGTCGTCAGAACCCGTACGTCGTCACCCAGCCAATCGTGTTCGGACTCCTGGATCAGATGACCAAATGCATCGTAGGATGCCGCGTAGACCTGACGCGGTGTGTCGGCGCGACTGGGATTGTCCGCGTCGTCCCGTTCTTCGTAGATGGCTCGGTTGAGCCCATCGAACTTCGTACAGGTTTTCACCCGCTTGACGTCAAATAGCCACTGCTCGGCCTGCTCTCCAGCCTGGGCACACAGAAAATACTCATAGCTGCGGTACGCCGCGAAAGCGGTGCCGGGCGCAACGGTTTCCCGGGTCACTCGCCTGAGCGCGTCATAGGCATAATGGATTTCCACATCGTTGTCATCGCGGTTGAGCAGGGGCTCTCCATTTAGCACCGAATGCCACAAGGTGATGACCTTCTGGACGTTTTTCCCTTCCTGCTGGTGGTCGAAACCAGACAGGGTTTCAACAATCTGCAGCACGCTTTCCTTGAACACCGGACTGTCCAGGGTGCTGTAGGCATAGTCGGTGCGAGTGGCTTTGCCATTCAAGGTCACCGTCTGGCGCACGACACGACCATGCAGGAACGCATCGGTGCGGTCGTCGATGTGTTCGAAGAGCGTGTGTTCCAGCTCGGTTTCGCTGCTGGATGTCAGTTGCACGAGTGCCTGACTCTCTTCAGTGAGCCACTTTTTCTGAAGATCCTCCAGCATCGGCAAGGCCTTGTAGCGATAACGGGTGCACAGTGTCGGGGCCTGGCCATCGGATGAGGGCGCGGGGTTGACGGTATGTTCCTTCAGTTGCCGCACAAAGCCCTCGGGATCGGCCGGACAACCATCGCCCCCCGCGGAGGGGTACCAAACGTTGGTTTCGATAATGCCGTTGGCCTGGGTTTGTACCCGCAGGTTGCCGTAGTTGTCATAGGTGCTGCTGACGGATTCGCTGCGTCGGTGGTTCGGATTATCGAGCTGCGACCAGACGGTCCTGACCGTATTGGGCAATTGGCAGTAGTTGGGTTGCTGGTCGAACTCGACACCCGGAGTCAGGTAATAGGTGGTTTCCACCGTTTCGACGTTGTTGTTCTGAGTAGTAGTTTCATGGGTCAGTAAATGGAACTGGTTGAACTTGCGTTCGATCTTTCGCACCGGATGCGGTTCCGGGTCCGAATCATCGGGCGCCCAGAGGGTTTCAATGCACCCGTACTCGTAAACACCGACGTGCTTGTAAAGGTTATCGAGGCCATCGTCATCCCAGGCCAGGCGCAGCCCGTTACCCAGGAAATTCGTTTCGGTGTCGTTACCCTCAAGCTTGTAGGTGTAGCGGACATCGACCGGCGCCTGGCCAAAACCTGGCTCGGTGAGGTGCCGGGTGACTCGCGGTAACGGCGTGCGCCCACTGTTATCGGGAAATTGATGACCAGCGTCCTGATAGAACAGCTCTTCACGCCCGCCGACGGGTGTCTCTACCCAGGTCACGCACAGGTGATCGCGGATCCGGTTGTAGCCAAAACGCCAGGACGCCTCGTTCGCCGTTGGCAGGATGATACGGGTGACATATTTGTCAGAGCCTTCCAGCATCATGGCGAAGCGCGCCAATGGACCACCTTCGGGCCCAGCGGTCGGCTGCAGCAGCACCTCGACGGACGTACTCTGACGGTCGAGCGATAACAGGGTCTGGCCCGAATCATCCTTGATCCAGGCCAATATCTGCTGGGTACCGCTGAACGGCGCATAGCCAAGGGTGACCTTGTGCCCGGAAGGAGCGCGAATCTCGACGGGCAATGCCACTGCGTTCTGTGAACTGCCCATGACCTCGAGTATTTCCACCAGCCCGGATTTATGCACGACCCGGTAGTGGCTCTCGTCCTCTTGATGGAAATGAAAGCTGTCGAGTTTCTTTTCTTTCATCAGCAACTGGCCACTGGCGCTGTCGCTGCCGGTAACCTTGAAAGTCTCACCCGTGCTCAGGGCCAGGATCTGGTCGCTGGGCGTGTACTGCGACAACTGCAGGTTCCAGCCATAACCGTAGCCACTGTCTCGGGTATTGAGCGGGTTGTAGGCCAGCTTAAGTGGCACCTCGGGCCCGCGCAGATGATTGGCTTTGACGTCGGGCAGGCTGATCATGAATGTACATTGCCCGGTGCGTGGATCGACGCCACCCTCCGTAAAACTCATGAAATTGAAGGCGTTGGAATGCACAGAAGTCGAGGCGGTCATGGAGTAATCCTCAGATGTCTGAATCAATAGGTCGGCGACAGCGCATTACCGTCAAGACTCAATGCTTTCCAGCATCTGGCCGCTGCCCGCTCCGATATCCAAAGTTCAAGGTCTTGTCAGCTATCCGTGTGATCAAGGTATGAATTGTGTATGCACCAACCTGTTTCGATTCCCCATGGTGTCAGGTGGGAGGAAAGAAATGCGTCGCTTGTGTGGGTTGCCCCGTTGATCGATCAATACCACAGCCAAGTCCCGTGACAACTTGTCCCTGGCACTGTTACCTCGGCGCACGTAAGGAATACGATCAGAACGATGCAACGTGATGACCAACAGGCCTTTTTCAAAGTTTGATTGGCTGACGCTGATATCAAGCGATTCATCCTTGACGATATCCTTGAGGGCGCTGTCGAACTTCACCTTGTCAACTGGCTCGTTCCTCTGCGGATCATCGAAGATATAGCCTGTCCAACTGAACATGGTTTCGGCCAATTGCTCGCTTTCCCAGCGAATAGTGGACGTCTGAGGCGTTAGATAAACATCGGCGTTATCTACTGAAATAAACTCTACCGTTTCGAAAGGAACTCCTCGAAGACTTAAATCTCCACTGTATCGCAACGACCAGTAATCGACCGTGCGCAGATGGAAATCGAAGTCATCTTCTTCGGGGTCCTCGGGAGCGCCTGACCCGCCACTGACCCTTACCCGTTCGAATTGGTATTCCGACGGTTGAAACTGCGGGATGGCCAGCGGTGTGATTTCAATTTTGTTGTTTACCTCGCCAGCAAAATCGGTTGACTTCCACCATCTTTGGTCGCTGTCCGCCTGAAACTTCACGTGAAAATCCTTGGACTCATTGGGCCTTCCCCGAGTGTGGATATAAATGGATTGCCGACTGATGGCAGCCCTGGGCGAGTTATCCTGCACGGCGACCCTGGGCTCGGCCAGTTCAAAACGATTCTCGAACAAGCGGCTGCGCCATTTTTCCGTATCTGATTCCGCAATGCCGTCAAGCGGCTCCTCGACCGGTTCTATTTCATCCCCCGTGGCATCGTCCACCAACTTAAGGCTGGCCTTCTCGGTAACGCTCAAGGGGTATTCCACGCCATCGACAGGAACGGTCTCGACCACAATCTCCGCTTTCAGTTGCTGGTAACCATTCGCATACAGCCGGCCATAACGTCCCTGTTCAGGCCCGCCAGGTACCTTCACGGTGAACTGGGAAAGCGCTTTCCAGCTGGGCTCCGGTTCCAGTTCGGAAAGATCCACGACGCTGTAGCCGCTGGACAAGACCACCCCATTGCTGACGATTTCGCACTGCACGACAGTGCTCGATGCCGGGCCTTGGGCCGATGCGGTGAAATGCCCCGTGGGACTGACCTGCCCTGCGCCGCTGATCACTTTCCAGCGCCGGGGAAGATTGGGCAACAGCGTGGTGTCATCCCGCAGTTGTATCGCCACGGACTTTTGTACCGCTGGAACATAGGCAGGAGCGATCCGTAGTTGTTGTTGCCCGTTCTGCAACACCAGTGATAACAGCCGCGTTTGCGTACCGGCGACTTCAACTTGCTGCACGGCCAGGCTCTTGGTTCTGGACCGCGCATCGGGAGTGAACGTTGCCTGATGCCCCTCGGGAGTCAGCGCACCGTACAGCGGCGCCAGAGGCGTCCATGTCACGTCCGTGGCGTCCGCGGTCGAGGCCTTTAACACGATGGGCCGTGATTGTGCCTGGGCCGAATAAACCGCCGTTCGCGGCGCCACCGTCACGCTTTCATACGCCACCAGCAATAAGGCCGATGCCGTGTAGGTAATATCCCCAACGATATATTCCGCCGTCACCACCACATGCAGCGACTCATGGCCGATGGTATTCGCGGAGGCAGCGGTGTACAGCCCGTCGCTGATCCTGCCATGACCCGCGGCAGTATGACTCTGCAGGCTGACCGCCTTCCAACTGCTGGCCTGGATGGGCGTCCCATTCCAATCCAGTAACCGAAAGCGTTGCGTCCCTCCGGCCTGGATAGTCTGGAACGTGGGTTCCAGGGTAATGCGGGTCCGTTTCGGATTGATGTTGCCAAACACCGCCAGATCGGCAGGCGCATGTCGCTCGCGCTCTTCAAATACGTTGTCACCGGGAAACAGCAGGTTGTTGAGTACGTCCAGCCGGTTATCCTCGATGTGAGGAATCATCGCTTGGGACAGCACCAGTGCCGCCGTATACCGATCGCTGCCATCGGCTTCCTGATCATCGGGAAGCAAATACGGGAAGGTACCATCCGGCGGGAAACGCCCATCGACAGTGTTTCCCTGCAACCGTATGAAAATTACCACCCCGCCCTCTCCGAAATTCAACGCTCCCCTGACCTTCGCCCCTGGGGCTGCCTGGGTGAGGATGCGAAATGAGGTGGGGGTCAAATAGCTGTGGCCTTTAAGTTCGAGCATCCCCAACTGGAAGACACTCCTGTGCGCTGGCAGCCCGACGAACCATTGTTTCAAGAAATTCGACAAGTGCAGGTTCGCTGCCTCATCTTCACCGGCCAGGTTGCAGCGAACGTTAACCCCTTCGGACAAGTTCAGCTTCACCTTGCCCTGCTTATCGATTTCACCCACGACCATGGACAAATCAATATCCATCTCGACGGTCAGGCCCTGCGATTCGGTAATATTGAACGTCGATGAAAGCGTCTTCAGCGCGCCCGCTGCCTGACGTGACTCGGCATAACGGCCGCTCAGGACATTCATCGTCAATACCGCAGTTGAGTTCGTCAGCGACGCAGTGTTGAACGACAACCGTGGCGCCCCTAATGTCATGTTTTCCAGTTCGACGTAATGGCCCCGAAGCTCGTCCAGAAAGACCCGCCCAGTCAACGGTGGCAAGAAGCCTAAGCCATTGAATCGCTCTATATATTGCTGCTCCAACAAACGATTCAATCGGCCACGACTGAATATAGAAACAGCCCCCCAACCTTGGGTCACCGAACCTTGCCGCATACGTGCGAGGAGACTTTCCAACGAATTGCCAGACATGATATTGCCCTCTCATCCACTTAAGAAAAAAAGCAATACAACGGTGCTTGCCAGTTATTGAGCCAAGGCTTCAAGCACGGTGGGGAAACCCGAGAGGGGCAGCGGCAAAATGATATAGCCTTCGAATGTACCGAAATCACCGCCGTCCACCGAAACGGTAATCAGAACGAACCGCTCCTTGGCCGAAAAATCATCGCTATACAGGCCCGACGCCGCATCAATCGATCCCGGCCCACCGAGCGGAAGCGACCATTGGCCGTTCTTGGGTTGATTGTTTACGAAGGCCTGTAATTGAATTTGCCCCTCTGGCAAATCCGGATTCTCTACCGGCCGGATCTTGGCGCCGGGCTCGTTCTGAAGAACCAGGACGTACGCAGACTGCGCGTGGGCGCCATGACTGACCTCGATTTCATCGAGCACGAAGTTTTTCGTGGCCACCTGCGGGCCAGCGATGTAAGCATGGTCCCCCCCCGGTTTGTCACTGGCGACCACATCACCGCTTTCGCCGGCGACGGGATTCTTGATGGCCCAATCCAATGCGCTCCCATCCAGGTGACCCGCCGACAGCTCTACCCGCTGGCCGTGATAGCACACCTGGATCTGCGGATTGACAGTGATCGGGCTCGCCAGGACCGTCAGCAGTGTCACGCTTCGTTCACCGGAGAGCGGATCATGGGCAATGACCAACACCCTGTTGAACGAGCCGTTCATGGCATGGGCAGGAGGTGCCTGGTACAAGCCGGTTTGCTCGTCGATTTCGCCAGGGTTGCTGCCGCTATCGGAAAGGTTTTCCACGGACCAGCGCAGGCCGGCGTGCACGGGCTCCGTGGTCAGTTGCAGGGGCCTGCCGGCCGCCACCATCGGTTGGCGCTCGACAATGGAGAATGACGCGCCGGATGTATTGATCTGACCGAACATCGCTAAATCGGAGGGCAAGGCCACACGGGTCGGTTGCGCGTTGCTGCTGCCTATTACCTGCATCCCCGTCAAAAAAGTTTCCGACGAAGCCGTTGTCAAGGTGGTGGCGAACCGCTCAAGGATTGCCCTTTTCACGGTATTGGCGACAAAATCCTTGATCTGCTCCAGTTCCTGGCCCTCGATCGTTCCGGGAAGCCCGGAAACATGTTCGACCTCCTGCGTATCGGTGTATGGCACGAACAACTCGCCTTCCATGGCTGAAACGCCTGACTCATCGGCAAACAACCGGAACTCGTGCTGCAAGTCGATGCTGAACGTGGCCGTATGCGCGCTCCAGGTCGTGCCTCCCAAAGGACGGTACCTGAACGACAGGGAGAAGGTGCTTTGCCAGTGTTGCAACACCTCATCCTGGCCAAACTCGGCGGTCAGCGGTAATGCCCCTTGTGTGGCCGGAACGCTGAACGCTTCGGACTCGAACTCATAGTCAAGGCTGTTGTAGCTGCCCGCCGTGGCCTGCAAGGCGCCGCGCTTGGCGACCATTTTTGCCAATCCTCCGCCCTGATCGAGCGTGCGCTCGAATTCAGCTCCATCCAGCAACTGTACGAGGGCATGGGCGAAGGCGGCGCGATGAATCAACGCCAGGGAGAACAGCGCCGTCTGCGAATAGGTGTTTTGCGCGTCATCGTCGGGAATCAGGTACCTGAAGCCGGAATTGTCACCGGGGAATGTACCCGAGCGCCCTTCGCTCATACGCACAAACAGTAACAGGGCACCGTCTTCGCCTCCGAGCGTCAGGACCTGAGGATCGCGAGCCTGGGTCCGCACATCAATGCTCTGGGCGAACATGAAGGGATTCCCCTCGTCGGGAAACGTACTCAGGGTATAAACGCGTCGGTCTGTGTCCAACCCCTCGAACCAGCGCTTGAAGAGTGTCCCCGCTTCACGTTGCTCCGTTGGGGTATTGAACAGTTTCAGCAAGACTTCCTCGCTGTCCGTAAGGTCCGCCACCACATCGCCAACCTCCGCCGTCAGGGGCAGGTCCAGCGTCACCTGCGTACCATCCAGTGGATCGAGGGCGCTGAGGCTGGTGACGTTCTTCTGACCCTGGACGGTTTCCACCATCATATGAATGCCCTCTACGACGGCCAGGCTCAGGGAGGTCGTGGCAGTCTGAAGGCTGGGGTGTTCAAAAGAGAGTGCTGGCGCGCCTAATCTGAAATCCGTCAGGTAATGGGTAATGTTGGTTTCGGGGATGTCCATGGCACCCGTGATAGCCCCCAGATCGGAGCCCTGACTCAAGCGAGTGATATGGTCCTGCTGCAGCCCCAGGTTAATCTTGCCTCCCTCCAGGGCAACGATCAGGTCCCAGCCGCGCATCTGGGAATTGCCGCGCATCCACGCCAATAGACTTTCCACCGAATGACCGGCCATGACATTGCCTCCAGTAGGGTCTGTACACATAACAGGGTCTGCATCTACCGCTTGATGACCGATGTTCATTGACTCAACACCTCAAGCACTTGTGGGAACTCAAGCAGCGGCAGCGGCAGGATCAGATGGCCTTCGAACTTGCCCCAATCCGGATCATCAAGTTCAGCGAAAATCAATACGAATCGTTCGGTTGCCGTTGGGTCAGCCTGGTACAGCCCTGTTGACGCATCGATGGAGCCTGGCCCACCCAATGGAAGCGTCCATACGGGGCTTTTAGGCTTGTTATTGACCAGGCCTTCAAGTTGTACCTGTCCTTGCGAAATATCGGTGCTGAGCATCTTGACCGTCAGTCCGGGGGTTCCTTGCAGCGCCAGGACGTGGACGGACCGGGTCTGGTTCGTCCGGCGGTTTTTGACTTCTATTTCATCGAGCACGTAGGTTTTATCGGGGACCTGAGGCCCATGGTGATAAACGTGATCACCCTCGGGTTTATCACTGGGTCGTACCTCGCCACTTTCATTCGCAACAGGATTCTTGATCGACCAGAGCAACTCATCTTCACTTAACGAACCTGCTTTCAATTCGACACTGTTTCCGATGTCGCAAATCTGGATCAAAGGGTGGATGGACAATTCGTTCACCAGTACGGTCACCAGTGCCGAAGTGCGGTAACCCGAACCTGGGTCAGTCGCCGTGACCCGTACCCGCTTGAAACGGCCCTCGATCGAAGCGGCCACTGGGGGGTTGTACAAGCCATTGGCATCAATATCTCCTGGATCGCCCGCGTCCTCGACCAGCGCTTCCACCGCCCACTGCACCCCGGGGATCGTGGGTTCAGTACGGAACTGTTGGGGCACGCCCCCTGAGACCAATGGCTGCATCGGGTTGATGACGAAAGAAGTCTGAGTCGGGTTAATGCGGCCGAAATAGCCGATATCGTGAGGAGAACGAATTTGCTCGTGCGTTATGGCTTGACCGAAACTCATTTTAATGAGGTCATCGATGAGTGGCTTGAGCGCAATACTTGCTGAAAGAACTTGAACGTGTAGCTTTGATCGTATCGAAGATTCGCCAAATTGAGTATGAATCCCTTCAAGCGTCTTCACAAACAGGTATAAAACCAACCCAAGAATGAGCTCCGCAATACCACGAGCAGACTCCTTCTGCTCAATAGGCTCATCATACATCGGAGATATGGACATATTGAATATGGCAGGCTTCATTACAGTCTCGACTTTACCATCGCTGCCGGCAACATCAACCAATTCGAACACAGCCTCTAATTCGTAGATCATATCCACGCCCATATCAATGGGCCCTACCGTGTCTGAATTATGATCCGTGTAGTACAACTCCAGGTCCTCAAGGCACTCCGACCGCCAGCGCATAGAAGCACCACGTGAGGACAATGTTAAAGTAAAAGGCTGATCGCTGTTCGCAAGTACAACCGAGGCCTTCCGTTTCACAATCGCCTCGACCGTTACGTGTTCAATTGTTAAAGGAAACCGGTACTCATGATCGACGCCAATTGTTATTCCTCCACTTTTCACAACCACTGTGTCCAGCTCATTTTCGGCGTTATACAGGTACTCCAGATCATCTGTACTAAACAAAGTTTTCACGGAATCAATCAATTGCTGCTGCCATCCCAACATAGGCGACAAGCGCGCCCAGTCGAACAAGACAGTCGCGGAGTAGTCTTTCTCGGCATCATCGGGAATTAAATACCTGAAGTCAGAGTTTTCCCCCGGAAACTCCCCTTCCTTGGTGGAATCTTCCATACGCACGAAGGCCAAGATAGCGCCATTCCCATGCTCGGACGATCGTGGATCCCGGGCAGCCGCCCCGCTTGCCTGAGTGCGCAAACCAAATGATTTCGGCCGCATGGACTCATTCGTCCCGCGCTCGATCCTACCCAAGGGCCAGATACGTTTATCATCCGACAGCTGGTTGAACAGGTCCTTGAAGAAATTCCCGCCCAAACGCTGTTCTTCTGCCGTCTCGCCAAAGGTCAGTCTGAAGTTATCGCTTTTTTTCAAATCCAGCATGATTCGCCCGTCTACATCGACATCACCGGGGACTTGATGCAAGAGTAAATCCAGATACAACTTCGGCCCCTGCAACGGATCGATCTCGTCGACTTTCTCTACCTTCCACCCCACGCTTTCTTTACTAAGCGTCAACTGACTGCCTCCTACAACGGACATGGTCAACATGGCTTTGGAGTCATTCAGGTTGGCATTCTCGAACGACAGCAACGGAACATCCATCACAAAGTCACTGATAACCTGCATCCATCTATTGTCGACAATCGACACTTCCCCCCTGATCGGAGGCAAATAGCTTCCGCTATCAAAGCGACGGATATACTCCTGACGCATTAACAAGTTTGCCTTGCTTCGCTCCAGTGCAACAATCATTCCCCAGTCCAACAGGCGCGTCTTGACTTTCATCCAAGCCAGCAACGATTCCATCGAATTATTTGACATCACGCACACCTCATCGTCTTGGGTCCAGCCGTTGGCGTTACGCCATCAACTGCGGAGATATCATTGGAAAAGCTTTATAGGAAAAGCCTTCATCGAAACTGGTTTCGACAAGCACATCGAACTGGTTATTGAGTTGCAGTCTTTCCAAAAATGAACGGGGCAGGCGCGAAAACAGTTCCCCCGCCAGATACTCTTCTTGGGTCACCGTCTCGGCGGCGCCTTCGCGCAGGTTGAATGTGTCCTCGCCTCCCCCCGCAAGCAGGCCGGTGGCCGTTATTTTCACCCGCTGCCCTTGGGCGATGAAGGTCCAGGTACCCAAGCGAAAGATCACCTCGTCGGCCACCTGTGCCAGAGAAATTCTGTTACTCGGAGATGCAGGGGAATGGATCTGGAGAGTCGGCCAGCCGCTCGTGATGTCCTTGATTTCCAGATCGAAAACCCTCGACTTGTACGACGGTTCCCCAGGTGGCGTCACTCGATAGAACACGTCCAGGCGTTTGCCCATGTTCGCCGGTAGAGAACGAGGCGGAATGTAGAAACGTTTCGGGTTACCAACCGTGGGATCGGCGATGTGACTGCCGCTGTCGCCGTAGCCTTCCCAGTGCATCTGGACACTGTCTTGCAGACCGATCACGGCCTCGTCTGGCACCTTGATGTAGACGCCTCCCGTAATTCTCGTGGCAAGCAGGTAGCCGCGGTACTCATCATCCTCGCCTTCGCGGATCACACCTTCGATTTCGGGAGGAGGCAGATGCAAGGGTCGCCGCAACATCAACGTCAACGCCATGGAGGTACCGGCGTGACCCGGTCGGGCGTACTGATAGGTCAGTTCTACCGTCTTGCCGTTGTTGGCCGACAGCCACGCATGATCGACATGGACCTGAAGTACCTGGCTGTCCACCGTTGAGGGATCGACGCGCAGCGTCTTGATTTCCCTTGGGTCCCCCACGGCATACAGCACCACCTCATCGTCCACCTGAATCCCGGGATAAGGCTCGATGACCAACGTAATGCCGTTGGGGTGTGCCTCGGGGTCCAGCATTTCATCGGTATAGTCCTTGACGCGAGGCGCCGGCAGCAAAGGGGTTTGTGGCGGCACGATACGCAGCGCCTGCTCGTGGGACTGGCTGGGAACCGTAGGGGTGGCATAGACGATGCTGTAGCTCAACAATGCCGAGCCATTTTCAATGATGTCCAACTGATCGAATGGCACCCTCCATTGCAGGGGTTGCCCCAGGTCGGGCTCGGTCAAGGTTTTGTTGCTGATAAAATCCTCCCAGGGATACCCATCATCGAAAAAACGCTTCATGGTCAACGTCACCCGGTCACCTACCGACATTGCCCGATAAGGCGGCACCACCACGGTGGCCCCGGCGGTGCCTACCAACGACGCCAAGTCCACATCACGGTCATGGGACTCCTTGACCTGCGGCACCGGGAGCCACGCACTCGCCCGGCTACCCACCTGAAAGAAACGACGCAGTGATTCCTCTCCCCGGCCATCCGGCGCGCTTGCATCGTCCATCCGGTACGAATACAACACTTGGCCCTGGTCCAGTGCCCGCAGCACGTCGTTAGGAATTTCGACCCGCATGCCTTCCGGTTTCAACTCACCCAGGCCGATCACCACTCGGTTGTCAGAATGATCGATGATTTCACCCAAAGGACCGCGCCCTCGCCAGGTAGGCCAAAACGCATCTCCTTCGGCGATACCGGGATAATCAATGTAAGTTACAAGATCGGCGCTCCCTAAGTTGTCCAGGTCAACCGTGTTATCCGATCCAAGCATGGGAACTTCTGGCGGAGGTAGCGCAGCGGCCATCATTTGAACTCCCTGGTCGACGTGTCCTGATAGCTGCTGTTTACCTTACCGATGCATCCATCAAGTGTTCTTTTGTTTTACGCCTACTCCAGTGCTCTGCCCACTATCAGAACTGTTAGGCGACCCCGTGATATGACACCTGTTATTATCGCCGCCGGAAGTTGTTATTTCTTCAGGAGCCCGCTTCAGCGGCAATAGGCGCTGTTGAGATACATGGCGTACAACTCGCTTGATTATTCAGCGGCTCAGCACTTCAAGCACCTGTTCAAACTCAGTCAGAGGCAGCGGCAGGATCAGATGGCCCTCGAACTTGCCCCACTCCGGATCATCGAGTTCAGCGAAGATCAGTACAAAACGCTCACTAGCCGCCAAGTCAGCCTGGTACAGCCCTGTTAACGCATCGACGGACCCAGGCCCATTCAGTGCAAGTGCCCATGCGGCGTTCTTGGGTCTGTTATTGACGAGCGCTTGGAGTTGCACCCGCCCTTGCGTGATATCGGTGCTGAGAATTTTCACCGTTATTCCCGGGGTACCTTGCAGCGCCAGGACGTGGACGCTTCGGGTTTGATTCGTCAGGCGGTTCCTGACTTCCACTTCATCAAGTACATAGGTTTTATCCGGGACCACAGGCCCATGGCGATAGGCGTGGTCACCCTCAGGTTTATCGCTGGGTCCCACAGTGCCGCTTTCGTTCACGACAGGGTTCTTGATCGACCAGAGCAGATTGCTCTCACCTAACGCACCTGCCGTCAATTCGACACTGGTTCCGACTTCACAGATCTGGATCAAAGGGTGGACGGACAGTTCGCTCACCAGCACGGTCACCAATGCCGAACTGCGGTAACCCGTAAACTGGTCAATCGCGGTGACCCGTACACGCTTGAAGCGCCCGTCGATCGAGGTAGCCGGTGGGGCCAGGTATAACCCGTCGGCATTGATCGTCCCTGCACCGCCAGTGCTATCGCCCAGGTTTTCCACTGTCCACCGCACCTTGCTGACATTGGGAGTGACACTGAACGGCAGGGTAGCGCCCTGCGACATCAGCGGTTGCATCGGGCTGACGACGAAAGCAGTCAGGGATGGAGCAAGACGACCGAAGTAACCGATATCACGGGGCGAGCGAATCTGAACGCACTGTATCGTTCGCCCGAAATTCATCTTGATGATGTTATTAAGCAGGGGTTTTATTGAAACGCTGAAGTTAAGTTGAAAGCGTAGCGCCTGCAAGATGGACGCCTTGCCCAATTTGTTATGCACTCCCTCAATGATCGACACCGTGGACAGGAGCACCAGAGACATGACAACACTCTCCATGCTTTTGCCAGCTTCAGGATCGGTTTCTGGCTGAGCAGAACTCATTGATGCCGGTGTAATAGTGACCTTGAATAGAACCGGTTTCATGACCGTTTCTGGCGCACCACTGATACCAATGGCATCCTTCAACTCAAATTCGGCCTCCAGCTCGTATAAAAAACTCATCCCCAGATCAAAAGGTCCATTTTCCTCTGCGCTCCCATCCAGGAAGTAGGAATACTTGAGATCATCAGTGCTTTTCGACAGCCAGCGCATGGAGGCTCGACGCTGGCCCAATGTCAAAGTGAACGGTTGAACGCCATTAGCCGGTACGAATGACGTTCCTCGACGCACCACCGCCTCTATCGACCGGCCATTTATGCCTAAAGGGAGCCTGTACTCCGTATCCTCGCCGATTGTCAGCCCCCCGCCTTTCACCACAACGGACTCAAGTTCGCTACCGTTGTACACGTACTCCAAATCGTCGGTACCAAACAGTTTTTTCACGGCATCGATCAGTTTCTGCGACCATCCCCACACCTGTGACAAACGCTCCCAGTCGAATAACACCGTCGCCGAATAGTCTTTGCCGGCATCATTGGGAATCAAATATCTATAGCCTGAGTTGGGACCTGGATAGATCCCTTCGCGATCACCGTCCATGCGCACGAAGGCCAGGATAGCGCCGTTACCATATTCAGCAGACCTGGGGTCGCGGGCCGCCGCGCTGCTTGCCTGGGTGCGCAAGCCAAAGGACTTGGGGTGCATCGACTCATACTTCCCTCGTTCGATTCGGCCCAGGGACCAGATACGCTTGTCATCGGGCAATTGGTTGAACAGATCCTTGAAAAAACTTCCGCCCAATCGCTGTTCGTCCGCCGTCGGGCCAAAGGTCAGGCGAAAATGATCGCTTCTGCGCAGATCCAACAGGATCCGCCCGTCGGCGTCGACATCGCCTGGCACTTGATTCAACAACAAGTCCAGGTACAGCTTCGGCCCCTGCAGCGGGTCAATCTCATCCACGTCGACCGTTTTCCAGCCTGCGCCTTCTTTTTTAAGGGTTAATTGACTTCCGCCGACCACGCTCATGGTCAACATCGCTTTAGAATCGTTGAGATCGGCATTTTCGAATGACAACAACGGAACATCCATTACAAAATCATGAATAAACTTCATCCACTGATTCTCTACGATCGGCACCTGCCCCCTGATCGCGGGCAAATAACTTTGGGAGTCGAAGCGACGTATATATTCCTGGCGCATTAACAAATTCGCCTTGTCTCGCTCCAAGGCAATAATCATTCCCCAGCCCAACAGCCGTGAAGTGTCTGTCATCCAGGCCAGCAAGGCATCCAGCGAATGGCTCGACATAATCCGGACCTCGGTGGCTTGCACCACATTTAATATTGAAAATCGACGAACAACCCCTACTCGTACGCCCTCTTCGATAAAGCGGAGAACCCCGTTGGCGGCGCTTCCGCCAATCCGGCCAAGCCCACGACACCTCTATCGAAGGCTCGATGTTCAAACCGCGCCCAGACTCTCTTTCTTCTACGCCTTACCCATCGATCTGCCCACTATCAGAACTGTTAGGTTACCGGCGCCAACCCGGCTGTTATTGTCGCTATAGGAAGTCGATATTCATTACTTGGCGTTCGCTTTCAGCGGTGATCGGCGCTGGCATTGTTGCTGTCCGACTACACGCCATCGGCGAATTCTAATTATCCTCAAAGAGGTTCATATCAATGACCGCCGCCCGCTCTGTACATTCCAATGCGCTTAACTTCATGAGTTCCGTACAAAACGGCGTTGACCCGCGCACCGGTCTCTACGCAGTGGCGATCAACTTCCCTGAGATACAGACCAATGATTTACGCGGTCCGGGTTTTGCCTTGGCGTTGGTGTACAGCTCACTCAACACCCAGGACAGTGGCTACGGTTATGGCTGGAACCTACAGTTGTCGCAGTACACGCCCAGCAACCAGATCCTGGCCCTGAGCACTGGGGAAACCTTCAAGGTCACCGGCAGCGACAGCGTCAGCGGCCAACTGGTGATGAAGGAGAAGAAACTCGACAGCTTTCACTTCCATCAAGAGGACGAGACCCGCTACCGGGTCGTGCATAAGTCCGGGCTGGTGGAAATACTCCAGGTCATGGGCAGCACGCAGAACGCGGTAGCCCTGCCCGTCGAGATTCGCTCTCCCACGGGGCACAAGGTCACGCTCGGTTATGCGCCGTTCAGCGGCACTCAGCAGATACTGGCCTGGGTCAAGGATGATTCAGGCCAGACGTTGCTGACGCTCGACCGCCAGAGCACGTCCATCGAACTGCTGCTACAGCCTTTCGCCGGCCCCGAAGGAGGGCCGTTGGCGCGTTTCACCATGCTCCTGGAAGGCGCGGACAAATACGTCGCCCGCATCGTTCTGCCCACGCCGAACGAGGCGTCCTGGCGCTTTGGCTACAACCGGATCCGCGATCATCTGTGCATGACCTGGGTAGAGACCCCCGTCGGCGGGCGCGAGGACATCCTCTATCAGGACGGCGGCCATCAGTTTCCCGAAGGCAGCGGACGTCTGCCATTGCCTCGGGTCACCCGGCACCTCACCGCACCAGGTTTCGGCCAGCCGCAGATCGATGTCCGCTACACCTATAAAAGCGAAGACCCCGAGCAGGGTGAGAAAAATTTCCTCGGGGGTGGCCTGCGCCTGAATTGGGATAACGACGGTCTCGACAATCTGTACAAGCACATCGGCGCCTACGAATACGTGTGCATCGAAACCCTCTGGGCGCCCGACGACTCGGACCCGGAACCGCATCCGGTGCGAAAGATCGAACGCAAGTTCAACCAGTTCCATCTGCTGACCCATGAAACGACCACTCAGAACAACAACGTCGAAACGGTGGAAACCACTTACTACCTGACTCCAGGTGTCGAATTCGACCAGCAACCCAACTACTGCCAATTACCCAAGACGGTCAGGACCATCTGGTCGGTACTCGATAATCCGAACCGCAGGCGCAGCGAGACCGTCAGCAGCACGTATGACACATACGGTAATCTGCGGGTACGAACCCAGGCCGATGGCGTTATCGAAACCAGCGTCTGGTATCCCTCTGCGGGGGGCGACGGTTGCCCGGCCGATCCCGAGGGTTTTGTAAGGCAGTTGAAAGAAAAAACCGTCAACCCCGCGCCATCGCCCAATGGGCAGGCCCCGACGCTGTGCACCCGGTATCGCTACAAGGCCTTGTCGACGCTGGAGGATCCCCAGAAAAAGTGGCTCACGGTCGAGAGCCAGACGTTGGTGCAACTGGCATCCAGCAGTGAAACCGATCTGGAGCACACGCTCTTCGAACACATCGACGACCGGACCGACGCCTTCCTGCATGGACGTGTCGCACGCCAGACGGTGACCTTGAATGGCAAGGCCACCCTCGTGGATTACGACTACATCAAATTCGACAGCCCTCAATTCGGCGTCCCCGTGCAGCAAACCCGGGAAACGATGAGCACCCGATTCGACGACGTCAGCAAAGCCACCGTGCGGCAACACTCACTCTACACGTCACAAGAACTGTCGAGCCTGGTCGATGGCGTACAGACCCATTATTACTACGACGCCCTGAATCGACTGACGAAGGAGGTTGTCGCCCCTGATACCGCCTTTACGGCCACCCGCAATTATGAATACACCCTCTGCGCCACGCACGGGCAGCAGGCCGAGCAATTGAACATCAGCGCCAGGCAAATCAAGACCCGCAGCGTTCTCGACGGGTTGGGTCGTTTGATCTTCCAGGAAACCGACCACTTAGACAGCAATCACTCGAGCCGGATCCGACAAACGTATGCGGCCAGTTACAACGCGCTGGGTCAGTTGGCTGAAGAAACGGAATATGACTGGCTGGATGATGAACCCCGTGTGCTCAAGAGCCGCTTGGAGTATGACGACTGGGCACAACAATGCTGCGTGATCGGCCCCGATGGGGTCGAGACCCATCAGCGCCTGGACCCGATCGGGACGGAGCAATCCCAAGGGCCGATCCAGCGCGATTGGCGACAGAGCGCCGGGCCGGCCCCGCAGATCAGCGGCCTGAGCGAGACCTGGCTCAATCGGTTCGGCAAGCCCTCGCAGATTCGGACCCTGGATGCAGCCGGGGAGGAAATTGCGACCGAACTCTACCTCTACGACGGCCTGGGTCGATGCACCCAACACACGGACGCATCGAAATACACCACCCAATTCGTCTATGACCCCTGGGCACGGCTGATCAGCAGCACCCTGCCCGACGACAGTATCGTCAAGCGCACCTACGCCGCGCACAGCACCCTGGAACTGTCGGTGGCCTTGAGCGTAAGCGGTGACGGCGTGAACGAGACTCCCGTAGGAGAACAGGAGTTCGATGGCTTGGGCCGTCTGACCCGGAGCACGTCTGGCACCCGCACCGAGCGCTACACCTACGATGCCGGCCAGATGCAGATCAAGACCAGGGTTACGCCGGCAAACGACACCATCGAATACGAATACAACCTGGCCCTCACCGACGACCCCATCAGCAGTCATGCGCCGGATCAGGACACAGGGTTTACTTACCACCCCACCAGCTCGCGCCTGACCCAGGCACGCAATGAACAAGGCAGCCGCGAGTATGAATACGACACCGCCAACCAACTGCGCGTCGAACGTTGGGTCGACGGGAGAAACAACGCTTGGGAAACCCTGCATTCAAGCTCGATGCAGGGGCGCCCGCTCAAACGTACCGACTTGAAGCAAGACCATAGCGCCGGCCTGGATACCCTCTATGACTACGATGAAGCCGGACGCGTGAAAAGCATCGATCAGGGACAACTCCAGGCCTTGTTCGAATACAACGGCCTGGGCGAACTGCACCGCATCACCACCCGGGACCGGGCGGCGAACAGCACGTTGGTGACGCAAATGCAGTACGACGATCAAGGCCGCGAAATACTGCGCACGCTAACCCTGAACCAACTGCCGCCGCGCACCCAGGCGCAGACGTGGCAGGTCGACGGCCTGCTGCAAACCCGTGAGCTGCAGCAAGATGGGCTCAGCCTGCTCAAGGAGACGTTCGGTTACGATGCCCGGGGCCGGCTGACCAAACATGAGTGCGAGGGCGGCACGTTACCCAGGGACAGCGAAGGAAGAGAGATCCGCAGCCAGATCTTCTCGTTCGACGCCCTGGACAATATCAAGCTGGTGCTGACGAAATTCGCCGACGATAAAACCGAGCGGGCCATCTTCACCTATGACACCGATAATCCCTGCCAACTGCAGGGCATCACCTATTCGCCGTCAAGGGTGACAGCGGACCCCACGTTCAGTTATGACCTCAATGGCTGCCAACTCAACGACGAGCGCGGTCAACGCCTGAGCTACGACAGCCAGAGTCGCCTGCTGGGTGTCGAAAGCCCGGGGGGCCAGGTCATCAGTCAGTACCGTTATGACGGCCACGACAATCTGGTCACCTCAAGACAGGGAAATGACCATGAAATCCTGCGCTTCTACCAAGACGAACAACTGAGCAACCTCGACCAGGACGGTCACCAGACCCACTTTCTCTACCATGCCGACAGTCCCCTGGGGCAACAGGCCTCGGACGACTCCCAGACCCTGTTGTTGCAGACCGACGCGAACCACAGCGTCATCGCTGAAAGCCGTCAGCGGGACCTGCGCACCGCCGTATACAGCGCCTACGGAGAGCGTCACAGCGACGACAGCTTGCGAAGCCTGCTGGCATTCAACGGCGAAATGCGCGACGACGCCAGTGGCTGGTACTTGCTGGGTCAGGGATACAGGGCCTACAACCCGATCCTGATGCGATTCCATAGTCCGGATTCGCTCAGCCCATTCGGCAGCGGCGGTGTGAACCCCTACACCTATTGCCTGGGCAACCCGATCGCCCTGCGTGACCCCACCGGGCACGAGGCGGTCGGCTGGAGTGGCAGGTTGCGGCGGCCAGACGAGGATACTCCCCTGCCGGGGAGCGGCGGAGGTGGCCTGGAGGGTTGGATTGGTGTAGCCCTGGGCGCGGTGTTCGTGGCCATAGGTGTCATTACTACCGTTGCCACGCTGGGCGCTTCGGGCCCTGCGTCCCTGGCGTTTATCCTGGCAGGTACCGCAACCGCGCTCACCGCGGGCTCGACAATTTCCAGCGCCGTGGCGGTTGCCAACAATGATGAGAAAGCGGGCCAATGGGGGCAGTATTTGGGGTATGCAGCACTGGCTGCATCGGCCCCTTTTATTGTCCAGGGGGCCTACAAGGGACTTAAGTCGATACATGCAAAAGCCACCGGCGCCATGGCCAAGGCCAAGCCGGTCCCAGGACTTATTCCTGACAGGTTCAAGGTTGGCGTAAAAGCATCTAATACGGCCAGTTCAAGAAGTGTCGTGCCAGTCGCTCGACAAGGGGCTTCCGGTACCTCTTCAACGATGGCTTCGGCTAATACACTAGCCGATATCCAGCTTCCCTTCTTTCCGAGGGTTCAACGCATTGGCCCAGGTAAGGCAATTGGTCACAGCATTAATCCCCCCAGGGTCCCAACGCCGGGACCCGTCCAAACAGACGTGTTCGGTCCCATGAATCTATTAAGACAACAGCGTGCTGCAGCTGCTAACGACCTTCTCCCGCGCCGTCTCTGGAAAAGAACACAATGGGTTGTCCAGATGCAGGAAGCCGGAATGCAGAAGCCAGGTGCAACCATCCGCGGATGAAACGAACTGGAGAACTTCGGCGACAAAGCCATCCGCTTTGCCGCCGAAGTTTTTGTGACGTCGCCAACAAAGACAAACCTCAAGCAATCAACGTCGGCGTCAGCATCGGAAAACTCTTCCAGGTCTGCTTAGCGTCGAAGCTCACACTCACCCGCACTTCAAGCCCGCTGCCGACCTTGAAACGTTGCAGGTCGGACTTTGCGATTCGGCCGACGTCGATGGTCTGGGCCACTTCCGGCACCGGGGCCTCTGTGAGCACAGGAATCCTGACCGCCTGATTGGCGCTGTCGACGCCCCTGACCTCGATCGTCAGGAATTGGTCGAGGGCCATGAAGGACCAGCGCTGAAGTGTGAACGCGGCGTATCCTCCATTGGCGATGCTTGCCAGCGACAACTTGCCGCCGGAAACCTTGTCGCACTGCACGGTGGGCAAGCCACTCAATTGCTCGACCCGCAGACTGTAGGTGTTCGATCGGTGCGGCTCGACGACCCCGGGCTCGAACACCTCGTAATTCACCGGGATGGTCTTGCCCAAATGCTGGGCGATCTTGTCGTTCGGGATCTTGTAGTCCCTTGAGCCCACCGGGTTCGCAACATCGGTACGAAACGCGCCCACGGTACCTGGCTCGGCCCACTGCACGAATACCCCTTCCCCTTCGTAAATGACTGCGTCCGGCGGGATACTCACCGTTGCACCATTGACCGCATCGAGAGGCCTCAATACGCCGCTGGAGGCGCCACCGGAGGCTTCCTTGACCTTGGATGGCGGCAGGCTGCGCGGGATGGGCGTCGCGGAAACATCCAACTCGACCGGCTCGGAACGCAAGCTCAAGTTACCCGCACGGTCCTGCACCTGATACCACACGTAGCGCCAGCCCTCTCCCCTGTCCCGGATCAAATCGCCCGGGATCGTGACGACCACCGGATCGGAAAAATTCCGGTCATCCAGCTCGATGACGCCGGCCTGATCCTGGGTGCCCGGGGTGGTGCCCCAGTACCAGGTGATCCGGTCCCAGGGTCGAGGGGTTGTGTAGGCTGGCAGATCGACCCGCACCTCGTCGTTGTTCAATTCGAGGTAATGAGCGGTGAGCTTGTTGGGAGGCAGGACTTCAGAGGGGAAAACCAGTTCGCTGTCGGCAGCCAGTATGGGAGGGGTTTTATCGATGGTGACGTTCACCGGGACGCATTCACGAGGTACCGAACCATTCCAGGGCAACACTTGGTAGTACAAGGAATGGACGCCCTCATCCAGCTCGGTGACAGGCACCCTCAACCAGAGGTCCGCCTCCTGGACCGGGCCCTGCAGGAATTTTTCGTCGACCTTAGCCCCTCTCCAAAACAACCGAACGGTATCGGTCATCCCGGGTTCTTGAGCGGCGTCACTCCATAGGTCGAACTCAACCCGTAGCGGCAACAGCCAGGCGTCCTTGCGCAGCAGGTTCTCTTCACCACCGGGAGCCGGGTCGAGCACTCCGATGATATCGGGCGGAGAGAGGTCCACTTTAGGTTCATTGAAACGCTGCTGGTCTCTGGAACTCGACATGGCTGTTGCCTCACTAAAAAGCGAGCCGGCTCATTAGCGTGGTCGGCCTGGCCGGCGGGCGTTGAAATATGAAATTCAGTTCTCACCCATTCACGTCTGGCCCTCATGACCGCACTTACAAACCACGCGGGAGGCCCTTGAGGCCCTCCCCTCGTGAGCGCTCAGATCACCAGTTGTAACGAACACCAAAATTGACACCCCACGGCTGCTCGATCTTGTCACCGTTGCTGTAGTCCAGATCCGCGTGCATCGAGACCTTGTCGGTCAGCGTCATGGACACGCCCGCGCCCAGCTCGCCCCGAGATCCCGACAAGTCGTTGTTGAACTTGTTATCGTTGACCTTGACTTCGTTGTTGTTGGCGAACTCATGGGCATAGGCGACACGCACATACGGCTGCACCACCTTGCCTTCGCCCAGATTGAAATTGCGTCCGGCTGTTGCCCCCAACTTGCCGAGCAACGAATGAGCGCGGTCACCTTCAGCGGACAGACCGTTATCCAGGTCATAATCCTTGCCCTGGATAATCACGCCCGAGAGTTGGGTATAAGGTTCGACGAAATAATCGTCGGCCAGGGCAATGTGCCGGCCGAACTCCAGGGACCCACCGACACCATGGTTGTCATAGTTGCCCTTGGTCTTCTTGCCGTCGCTCAGTTGCACCTTGGATTCATTCTGGAAGCGGTTGAACTTGATCACGCCGTCAAAGTAGTAGCCGCTTTCGTCATCCAGCCAGGTGATGTAGGCGCCCAGGTAATAACTATCGACCGTACCGCTGGTGCCACGGCTCAAATCCAGGTCGGATTTGCTGTAGCCGCCCAACAAGCCGACCAGCCACTGCCCGTCCCCCATCGGCAACGGCGCATCTGCACCGAACGACAGCCCCTGTTGGGTCTGCTGATAGCCCACGCCGGAGCTGGCGCTGACATCGAACTTGTTGCCATAGGCACGCACCCAGCCACCCGCCTTGTTGGCATCCCTGCGTACTTCACCCATGCGACTGCGCAACGTGCTGAGCTCGCCATACCAGACCGTCGGCGCGGTGTTGAACAGCGCCAGCACCGACCGAGTGCCAGGGCTGATGATCCGCGAGGCAATGTCCAGGTACCAGTCATTGTCGCCCTGTTTGATCAGGTCGTAGGAATAGGCGCCCAGATCCACCGGCCCGTTCAGCATGGAGAACTGGGCATCACCGGCGGCAATATGGATAACCGGTATGGCGCCCGCTCCGGTCGGGTCGGCGCCACTGCTGCCCATTAGCACCGTGTGGTTGCCGGTGGCCGTACCGGTGACCTCAAGCGTATCGACCTGGCCGGTGGCGAAGTTGGCATCCATGATGAACGTGCCGTTGCCCGACAGATCACCGACCGACAGTTTATAGAACTCGGTCGGGCTGCCGAACTTGATCGACCCGCCATCCATGGACAGATTGCCCACGGTGCCGTTATCAACCATGTTCCATTGGGCCTGGCTATTGATTGCCAGGTTAGCGACATTCTCCAGCCGCCCGGTCAGGGTTGCCTGGTTTTGCAGAGTGACATTGGCCGTGGCCCCGCCGTCAGCGACGACATCACCGACCAACTGACTGTTGTCGACGGTCATGTTGGCGGTCGAGGAGCCTTTGACTTCCAGGATTCTGCCGTTGCCACCGATCAGGGTCGAACCGTTGCCGACATGAATGTCGGCCGTCGTGGCCGGCAGGCCAAAATCATTGACGACGATCGCTGAACCGGTCTGGCCCTGGACCGTCGTGCCATCGAGCACCAGCCGCCCGGGGGTCGATACGTTCTGGTCCGTGGTCATCACAATGCCATTGAGCCCACCACGAATCGTACTGGCGGTGGCCGATACCCGGCCATTGGCCAGTTGCAGCCCAAAACTGTTCGCGTTGGTGCCCGTCAGCACGGTTTGGTCCAGATCCAACTGACTCAACCCACCGACCAACGCCCCCACATTACCGCCGGAAATAGTGCTGCCCGTGACGGTGGCTGCGGACCCTTGCGAACTGCCTGCCATGTTGCCCAATGACAGCCCAGTGCCAGTGGCGCTGACGTTGCTGCCTTGAATGGTTGCGTTGCTGTCGAGCAAGTCGATGGCGATGCTGCTAGTACCCGAGGTCACGACCGAGCCGTTGAGCGTCAGGGACGATCCACGCTCAGCCCGAATCTGATTCGTCGTCGCACCGTTGGCCGTCAGGCTGGCATTGTTTCTGAGCAGGTAGTTATCGGTGACGACGCTGCCGTCGATCGCCAACGTGTCGTTGTCGATGATCCGCGCCAGCAAAGGCGTGCTGCCCATCAACAATGGCAGGAGGGCTACCCACTTCAAAGATATCGATAATGGGCTCAATACGAAGGAGTTCTTAGCTTTCATCAGACACCGCAAAAGTAAACTGTCAAAGAGTAGGTTCGCCGTGACCGACGATCTGTGCTTGAACTTGCAAAGGCGGCGAATAATAGAGAGACAGCTCCTTAGGGTATGTAGGAATAATCCGAAAACAGCTAAGAAGAATTACCCTGCCATCAGCAGCAGGAGGACAACCGCCCTCCTGCTACCGAACGAGGCAACACTTCACGGCCTGGGAATCACACAGTGCCCCCCGTTTTCGAATACGGCGATCATCACGGTCACCAGATCAGAACTGACGTCCTGACCGCGGATGTTGATCGTGTACTTCACTTTTCCATAGCCGTACTGATCACCGGTGTCATAGGTAGGTTTCAGATACGTGTCATAGTCAATGAACCAGAAAATGCCATTCATCTCCTGCTCCTGAGTGACGACAATGACTTCTTCAAGTTCGGTGTTTGGTAATTCCACATCGTCTTTACCATAGGTTTGCCACTCGGCAGTAACCTCAACATCCTTCTTCACATAATCGGAGGGTGGGATATGGACCCGAATCCCCCACACGCCGTTTTGCTCAACCAGTGCCTCGCAATTCAACGGATAAGGAACGTCTTGATCCGGAAAAGTAGGCTCTTCGAGGTCAATAACTTCGACATTGACGTCGACGAAGGTACGACGTGACTCCGGTTTGTTCGTGAAACCCGTTCGAGTCAGGGTGTAGTACATCGGCAATTGGGACATCACGGGCGTCTGTTGTATGACGCTCCAGAGAATGATTCTTTCAACTTCCTGGTTTGGCGTTTCACTGCCATCGACGACATAAGGGGGGGACACCGCCACGCCGTTCCAGTAGAGCGTCAACGTGTCGCCGACCTGCGGATCATCGTACAGCGTTATGAAAGCCGAGGCGGGCTCACCAATATCAGCCTCGGTCAACTCGGTATCGCTGTTCGAGTGGCTCTTGAACCTGATCAACGCCAACGCTGGGTTGATGGGCCCCGGATCCCCGGTTCCCGGGCCAGGGATTGCCAAGTCCACGTTGACGTCGATTTTGCCCGGAGACGCAGTCGGGTACGGACCTCGCAGCACCTCATAATCCACTTCCGTCACCTGCACATTAGTGCCGTTAAAATCATATTCATCCCTTATATGCGTCCAGGGCACGGTGATTTGCAGTGGGAACGGAAGGTGCGAGCCGACCGGCGTCTCCGCAAGCTTGGTGGTTCCCCATCGGATGACAATCCCGTCGTAGGCATCCCAGTTCGTGTATTCGCCAATCTCCACCTTGGTTGGAAAACCCGCATCGACCCAATCAATGAGGTTGTCGGCAGCCAACGGGACGCTGGGAGCACGTAAATTGGTCGGTAGATTGCCCAAGGCGACCACAACTTCAACCGGGAACGGCATATCGCTGCGGTTACCCGCCTTGTCGAACAGGAAATACACGACATAGTGAAGTTTCGAGCCCAGGCGCGTCACAATATCTTTAGGCACCAGTATCTGCCGAGTCGGTGGGAGCAATCCCAGATACGCCAGGTCGCCGGGATCCATGTCCGAAGTCGGTGGCTTATCCAGCCAGGCTACGGCAACAGTGACAGACTCTTTCTTGTCTTCAGTGAAATCAGGAATCTCGCATCTGACGCCACCGTCCTGATCCAGGATGGCCGTCGTGATCGGCTGTTGGGGCAGGATGATGATGCGCTCCGGTACGTCGGGCCTGATGGGCCCCGTCCTATCGATCGTAATCGGCGCCGTGAAAGATAGCGTTTCTGTGGACGAGTTCCACTCCTTCACTCGGTACCTGAGCTGAAACGTCCCTTCATAGCTTTCAAAGATCGTCAGCGGAATTTGCCGGTCCAGAGGAAATTGATCAGAGGGCAGCGCACCGCTGTCGGGAACATCTTCACTGTGAAACTCCAAAAACTCCGACGAACTGGCAGGTTTCCAATCCAGGTACAGTTTATTGAAGAACGGAAGTCCCGGATCCGGACGATTTGGCCATTCAGGAATCTTGATCTGCAAGGGCGCGTCGATTTTGCTGATGGGTATCAAACCGTCGGCGTCGCCGGGGATGGCATCCACCACGATGGGCGCTCTGAACTCCAGCGTCTCGCCTCCTTTGAAGAGTTGTTTGCGATAGTTGGCCCGTACCTGTTCCGCCGTTGGACGTGTGCTTGAACCTGCCATGCTCGCCGCTCCAAAACCGTTTGGGTTTAGCCATGAAGGGATTTCATGGCCTGTCAAAACGCGTTCGGCGGTTCGACTCACGGCCCAAAGGAAACACCAGCCCTGTCGCTCCGCCCGGCTCTAGAAGCCTGAGCAAAATTAAGCGCCGATTTTTCGAAGCACGATACTGTCAGAGTTGACAGGTCACCCAGGCACGTTCAACCCAACACCACCCCCACCAACACCGCCACCTCCAGCAACTCCAACAACGCCCCCGCCGTATCCCCGGTGCAGCCCCCCAGCCGGTTGACCATCATCCGGCGCACGCCGATGAACGCTGCCGCGGCCACCAGCAGGGCCAGTACACCCAACCATCCCGCCAGCCACACGCAGCCCAGCGCAGCGCCTAGCAACACCTGCCAACCGGCGCGCCGTGGGAGATGATCGGCCAATGCCTGCCCCAACCCGCCGGCGCGCACGTAAGGCGTGGTCAGGAACAGCGCAAGCAACGCCCCGCGCCCCAGGACCGGGACAATGAGCAACGCCAGGGCCTGGCCTTGCTCGACCAGCGCCAGCAGCGCGGTGAACTTAAGCAGCAGCACCAGTACCAGGGTGACGACGGCGATCGGTCCGCTGCGTGGGTCTTTCATGATCAGCAAGGTGCGTTCACGGTCGCCGAAGCCGCCGAGCCAGGCATCGGCGCTGTCGGCCAGGCCGTCGAGGTGCAGGCCACCGCTGAGCAACACCCAGGCGCTCAACAGCAATGCGGCGTGAAGCATTGGCGGCGACCCACCCAGCAGCGCATCGAGCATCCAGAGCAGGCCGCCGAACAACAACCCTACCAACGGATAGAACAGCAATGAGCGGCCCAGTTGTTCGGGCTCGGGCATGCCCGGCAAGCGTATTGGCAGGCTGCTGAGAAATTGCAGGGCGATCCAGAACGGCAGCATCGGCTCAGGCCTCTTCCGTCAGGGTCGGGCCGGACGTCACCCGCAGGGCGAACAACGCACCGTGGCCGACCTCGACGTTGAGCAGTTGCTCGCGCGGCAGGCCCCGGGCCTGGGCCAGCAGCAAGCGCATCACGCCACCGTGGCTGACCAACAGGACCCGCTGGCCAGCATAGGCGCTGTGCAAGCGTTCGATGGCGGCCAGCACCCGCCTGGAAAACGCCAGCACCGGCTCGCCGTCGGGGGGCGTGAAACCGTAGGGGTCGGCCCAGAAGCGGCCCAGGGCATCGGCATCGGTGTCCATCAACGCCGCCGCGCTGCGGCCTTCCCAGGCGCCGAAATGCAGTTCTTGCAGGTCCTTGTCCACCTGCACCGGCACGCCGAGACGGGCGCCGAGCTGCTCGGCGAAACGGGCGCACCGTTGCAGCGGCGAACTCACCAGCCGATCCCACGGGCCGCCCGTTTCGACCGCCGCGTGCATCTGCGCCCAGCCCTTGGCGGTCAGGGCATCGTCGAGGCTGCCGCGCAAGCCGCCACCCAACTCGGTTTCGCCGTGGCGCAGCAGGTCCAGGCGCAAGGTCATGCCGGGCGGTCCGCCACGGCCGCTTCGGCAAACGTCGCCATCTGCCGGTGCAGGTCACAGGCCAGGCGCAACAACGGCACCGCCAGCGCCGCGCCACTGCCCTCGCCCAAACGCAGGCCGAGGTCGAGCAGCGGTTCGGCGCCGAGGGTTTCCAGCACATGGCGATGGCCGGGCTCGGCGCCGCGATGGCTGAACAGCAGCCATGACCGGCACTCAGGGTTCAGGCGCACCGCCAGCAACGCGGCGACGCTGCAAATGAAGCCGTCCACCAGCGCCGCGACACCCTGCTGGGCGCAGGCCAGGTAAGCCCCGGCCAACGCGGCGATTTCAAACCCGCCAAGGTTGAACAGCGTCTGCAACGGGTCGTTGCACTGGGCCGCGTGCAACGCCAGGGCGCGCTCGATCACCTGGGCCTTGCGATTGACACCGGCTGCGTCCAGTCCGGTGCCGGGCCCGACCAGATGCGCCACCGGGCAATCGAGCAAGGCACAGGCCAGGGCGCTGGCGGCCGTGGTGTTGCCGATGCCCATCTCGCCGCCGATGAACAGCTGGCTGCCGGCGGCGACGGCTCGCAACACGCTGTCGCGTCCAGCCTGCAACGCCAGCTCACCCTGGGCCACGGTCATGGCCGGGCCCTGGACAAAATTCGCCGTGCCGGGCCCGACCTGCAAATGCCGCACACCGGGCAGGTCCAGACTCGGGGTCACGGTGCCCAGGTCCACCACCTCCAGCGTGGCCCCCAACTGCCGCGCCAGGACGCTGATGGCCGCGCCACCGCTGACGAAGTTGAGCAGCATCTGTCCGGTGACTTCCTGGGGAAACGCCGACACACCTTCGGCCACCACGCCATGGTCACCGGCGAAGATCGCGATCGACACGGCCTCCAGCCTCGGTTTGACCTGCCCCTGCAGCCCTGCCAATTGCACCGCAACCGTTTCCAGTTGCCCGAGGGAGCCGGCCGGCTTGGTCAGTTGTTGCTGACGTGCCGTGGCCTGTTCCAGGGCCAGGGTGTCGAGGGGCTTGCATGGGTCCAGCCACCAGCGGTGATTCATAACGCACTACCTTTGAGAGTCAGGGGCAGGCCGGCGACGGTCAGCACGACGCGCTGACAACGTTCGGCCAGGGCTTGATGCAGCCAACCGGCTTCATCGACGTAACGGCGAGTCAGCTCGCCCAGCGGCACGACACCCATGCCGGTTTCGTTGCTGACAAAAATGATTTCACCGGGCAGCGCAGCGAGGCTGTCCAGCAGGGCCTCGCGTTCGGTGTTCAATTGTTCGGGGTTGTCGAGCATCAGCAGGTTGGTCAGCCACAGGGTCAGGCAGTCCACCAGCAGGCAGCGACCAGGCGCGGCGTGTTCTCGCAGCACTCGGGCCAGGGCCAGCGGCTCTTCCACCAGCACCCATTCGGTCGGGCGCCGGGCACGGTGCTGGGCGACGCGGGCGCTCATCTCGCCGTCCAGGGGTTGGCTGGTGGCGATGTAGGTCACGGGCAATTGGCTGTCGGCGGCGAGTTTTTCTGCCAGGCGGCTTTTGCCGGAGCGGGCGCCGCCCAGGATGAGTTGGAGCATGGTGGTATACCTTTTATTGGCGGTGTGGCGACTGGCGCCTTCGCGAGCAAGCCCGCTCCCACAGGGACTCATTGTGTCTATGAAATTTATGGTCACCGCAGATCCCCTGTGGGAGCGGGCTTGCTCGCGAAGAGGCCAGCAGCACCACCTCAAATCCCACAGAGTTCACGCAACACCCCTACATCCAGATGCCGCTCCACCAGGTCCGCCAACCGCTCGATGTCCCGCTCGCGCAACCCGTGGTAATCCACCATCTGCACATCCGCCAAACCGGCCCAACGCAACAAGGCGCTGCTGGCCTCGGGTGACTCGAACAGTCCATGCAAGTAAGTACCAAAGATCTGCCCGTCGAGGCTCTGGGCGCCATCGCAACGGCCATCGTCCAGTTGCACCGCCGGGTGTTCCAAGGCTGGGCCTGTGGTCACGCCCGCGTGGATCTCATAGCCGCGGACCTCGGCGTCTTCCAGAGTCAGCCGTCCTCGTACATTGCGCAGTTGCTTCTCGCATTCCAGCGTCGTTTCAAATTCCAGCAAACCCAGGCCGGCACTGGAACCCGCCGCACCTTCCAGGCCCAACGGGTCGTGGACCTGCTCGCCGAGCATCTGCAAGCCGCCGCAAATGCCCAACAGTTTGCCGCCGTAGCGCAAGTGCCGCTGCAACGCGGCTTCCCAGCCGTTGGCGCGCAGGTAGGCCAGGTCGCTGCGCACGCTTTTGGAGCCCGGCAGGATGATCAGGTCGGCCGGCGGGATCGCCTGGCCAGGGCCGATGAATTGCAGCTCGACCTGCGGGTGCAGGCGCAGCGGATCGAAGTCGGTGTGATTGCTGATGCGCGGCAGCACCGGCACCACCACCTTGAGTACCTGTTCGGCCTTGTCGGCCTGGCGCTGGTCGAGGCCGTCCTCGGCTTCCAGGTGCAGGTCCATCACGTAGGGCAGCACGCCCACCACCGGTTTGCCGGTACGCGCCTCCAGCCAGTCCAGCCCCGGTTGCAGCAAGGCGATGTCGCCGCGAAAACGGTTGATGACGAAGCCCTTGACCCGTGCCTGTTCGCTGGGCGACAGCAGTTCCAGAGTGCCCACCAGATGGGCGAACACCCCGCCGCGATTGATGTCGGCG
The DNA here is from genome assembly GCF_001269745.1 of Pseudomonas sp. P97.38. NCBI lineage: Bacteria > Pseudomonadati > Pseudomonadota > Gammaproteobacteria > Pseudomonadales > Pseudomonadaceae > Pseudomonas > Pseudomonas sp. P97.38. Next base: position 67,175 of record NZ_LHVJ01000014.1, on the reverse strand, counting down.
ATCAGCAGCACGGGGCAGTCCACTGCCTCGGCAAAACCCATGTTGGCGATGTCGCCGGCGCGCAGGTTGATCTCCGCCGGCGAGCCCGCGCCTTCGACCATCACCACCGGGTAGGCCGCGCTCAAGCGCGCGTGGGAGGCCAGCACCGCCTGCATCGCGATGGCCTTGTAATCGTGATAGGCCACGGCATTCATGGTGGTGACAGCGCGGCCATGGATGATCACCTGGGCGCCGGTGTCGCTGTTGGGCTTGAGCAGCACCGGGTTCATGTCGGTGTGCGGCTCAAGGCCCGCAGCCTGGGCCTGCACCGCCTGGGCGCGGCCGATCTCGCCGCCGTCGGCCGTCACCGCGCTGTTGAGGGCCATGTTCTGCGGCTTGAACGGCACCACGCTGATCCCTTGGCGCCTAACCCAGCGGCACAGCGCCGTGACCAGGGTACTTTTGCCGGCATCGGAGGTGGTGCCTTGCACCATCAAGGTGGTCATGGCGTGTCCTTGGCGTAGGCCTCTAAAGCCTGTTCGAGGCGCAGGAATTCGCGGTCATCGGCCGGAAGCCCGAAGCGCAGGCTGCTGGTATTTACGAACACGCGCAGGAGAATGCCGCGCCGGGCCATGAACGCGTGAAGCGGTTGGGCGTGTTCGGTCACCAGCCATTGGAACAATCCGCAACCGCCCTGGGGCTTGAAGCCATGTCGCTCCAGCGTGGAGGCCAGGCGCTGGCTGGTGTGCTCGCAGCGTTGGCGCTGGCGCAGTTGGGCGGCGGTGTCCAGCAGGCACGTCTGGCCCAGCACCCGGGTCGGCCCGCTGACGGCCCACGGCCCGACTTGTTCGGCGAGCAGCCTGAGCAAATGCCGCTCGGCCAATACAAACCCCAGGCGCACCCCGGCCAGGCCAAAAAACTTGCCAAAGGAACGCAGCACGATCAGTCCGACCTGATGGCTGTGCCTGGCCAGGCTGTGTTGCGGGGTGACGTCCATGAAGGCTTCATCCACCACCAGCCAGCCCCCGCGCTGGGCCAGCCGGGCATGCCAGTCCAGCAGGCGCTCGGGGTCCAGGCTCACACCGGTGGGGTTGTTCGGGTTGACCACCACCAGCACGTCGAGGCTGTCGAGGAAGAAATCCACTTCGGCTTCGAGCACTTCGCGCACGATGTAGCCGCTGCGCCGCCAGGCCTCGGCGTGCTCGGCATAGCACGGCGACAACACGCCGACCTTGCCGGCCCGGCGCAAGCGCGGCAGCAGTTGGATCGCCATCTGCGAACCGGCCACCGGCAACACCTGCGCCGCGCCATAGTAGTCGCAGGCCGCCTGCTCCAGGCCGTCATCGGTCTCCGGCAAACGTGCCCAGGCGCGCAGCGGTATCGGCGGAACGTCGAATGGCCACGGCGCAAGGCCACTGGACAAGTCGAGCCAGTCAGCCTCGGCGATGCCATAGTGCAGGGCCGCGTTGCGCAGGCGCCCCCCGTGCTCAAGCATAGAACTCAGCTCCCAGGCAAAGAATCAGCAACCACAACCATACCCCCCGCTGGACCAATTGCCAGCCGCGATCGATGGAGTCGGCACTCGCCGGCACGCCCTCGCCCAGCGGCGGGCGCTGGTGCAGCTCGCCGTGATACACCGCCGCCCCACCCAGCTCGACCCCCAGGGCACCGGCACCGGCGGCCATCACCGGCCCGGCATTCGGGCTGTCCCAGGTCGGGCCCTGGCGGCGCCAGCACGTGAGGGCCAGGCGGGTCTTGCCGAGCAGCGCGTAGGTCAGCGCCACCAAACGCGCCGGGATGTAGTTGAGCAGGTCATCGATTTTTGCCGCCGCCCAACCGAAGCGCTCGAAGCGTTCGTTGCGGTAGCCCCACATGGCGTCGAGGGTATTGCTCAACCGGTACAACACCACGCCGGGCGCGCCGGCCACGGCGAACCAGAACAGCGCGGCGAACACCGCGTCACTGCCGTTTTCCAGGACCGATTCGGTGGCGGCGCGGGCCACGGCGGTTTCGTCCAGCTCGCGGGTTTCGCGGCTGACCAGGTAGCCGACGCGCTGGCGCGCCTTTTCGAGATCGCCGCTGCGCAACGCCTGGGCCACCGGTTCGACGTGCTCACCGAGGCTGCGAAGGCCAAGGGCGCAGTACAACGCCAGGATCTCCACCAGCCACCCCACCATCGGTGCCCAGGAAAGTGCCGTGGCGAGCAGCGTCAGTGGCACCACGGCGATAATCCAGGCCGTCACCCCATGGCTGCGCCAGCCCCGCCCGCCGGCGTTGAAACGCCGTTCGATACGCTCGGCGAAACCGCCGAACGCCACCAGTGGATGGCCGCGCCGGGGCTCGCCCAGCAGCGCATCCAGGGCCACCGCGGCGGCACTGAGCAACGCCACGCTCATGGGCTCACTCCCCAACGGTTTTCATACAGCAGTTCATTCAGCGGACGCGGCTGCGCCCAGCCTTCGAGGGCGAGCATCGGTGCCGGATAAAACCCCTCGACCGGGCCCAGGCAGAGGATCGCCAGCGGCTTGGCACCAGCGGGCAGCCCCAACAGGTCGGCCAGGGCCTGGGGCTCGAACAGCGACACCCAGCCCATCCCCAGCCCTTCGGCGCGGGAGGCCAGCCACAGGTTCTGGATCGCGCAGGACAGCGAGGCCAGGTCCATTTCCGGCAAGGTCCGGCGACCGAAGATGTGCCGCTCGCGGTCGTCCATCAACGCTGCCACCAATACTTCGGCGCAATCGTTGACGCCTTCGACCTTGAGTTTCATGAACGCATCGCTGCGCTCGCCCAGGGCCTCGGCGGTGCGCACACGCTCCTGCTCCACCAGCCGATGGATGTCGCGGCGCAAGGCGCGGTCGCTGATACGGATGAACCGCCAGGGTTGCATCAGGCCGACGCTGGGCGCCTGGTGCGCAGCCTCCAGCAAGCGACGCAGCAGGGCCGGCTCGACCGTGCCACCGCTGAAATGGCGCATGTCGCGGCGCTCGGCGATGGCACGGTAGACGGCGTCGCGTTCGGCCTGGGAGAAAGCGGTGTCGGTCATGGGCTCTTCGCGAGCAAGCCCGCTCCCACATTGGCTAGCGTTGCACTTGAGATCACTGGATCCCCTGTGGGAGCGAGCTTGCTCGCGATAGCGGTCTCAGGATAAGGCGCAAACAACGCGGCAATCGCCCGCGGATTGGACGGAAAATAAAAATGCACATAGGAAGCCGTCATCCGCCCTTGCCGGAAAACCGCTTCCGCGCCACGCCCGCCATTGGGACTGTGCCCCCGGGCAATCGGCACAAGCTCGGTGCTGGTCAACGAATGATGATAAGTGTGCCCGCGCAAGGTGCCTTCCGGCAGTTCCACCGATTGCAGCGCCAGGGCCGCCAGGCGTTTTTGCATCTGCGCTTCGCCGGCCAGCAAGCCCAGCAGTTCAGCGCGGGTGCCGTCGACGTCGGTCAAGCAATCCAGCAGATACAGCATGCCACCGCACTCCGCGAGCAATGGCTTGCCGGCTGCATGATGAGCCCGGATCGCCGTCAGCATCGCGGCATTTTCAGCCAACGCAACGTGGTGCAGCTCGGGGTAACCGCCGGGCAAGTAAAGGCTGTCAGCCTCAGGCAGCTCGGTGTCATGAATCGGCGAAAAGAAATGCAATTGCGCGCCCATGGCCCGCAGCAGGTCGAGACTCGCGCCGTAGGTGAAGGCAAACGCCTCGTCGCGGGCCACGGCAATGCGCACACCGTCGAGCCACGGCTCGGGGTTGATGACTTCAGGCGCGGCGAACTCGACGGCGGGCGGCAACGCGACCTCGCAACTGCCGGCCAGGGCATCGGCGGCGGCATCGAGGCGCAGGTCGAGGTCATTCAATTCACTGGCCTGAACCAGACCGAGGTGGCGGCTGGGCAGTTCGATGCCGGTTTCCCGAGACAGTGCGCCGTACCAACGCAAGCCTTCGGTCAGGCTGCCTTCGAGCAATTGTGCATGGCGCAGGGTGCCGACGCGGTTGGCCAGGACCCCGGCGAATGGCAAGTCCGGCTGATAGCGCGCCAAGCCCAAGGCCAGAGCGCCGAACGTCTGGGCCATGGCCGTGCCATCGATCACCGCCAGCACCGGCACGCCGAAATGCCGCGCCAGGTCGGCACTGGAGGGGGTGCCGTCGAACAAACCCATCACCCCTTCGATCAGGATCAGGTCGGCCTCGGCGGCGGCTTCCCACAGCAGTCGCCGGCTTTCCTGCTCGCCGACCATCCACATGTCCAACTGGTAGACCGGCGCGCCGCTGGCACGCTCGAGGATCATCGGGTCGAGGAAGTCCGGGCCGCACTTGAAGACGCGCACCTTGCGCCCCCGATTGCGATGCAGGCGCGCCAGGGCGGCGGTGACGGTGGTCTTGCCCTGGCCCGAAGCGGGGGCCGCGATCAGCACCGCCGGACAATGGCGGCTCGGGGCGACATGACTCACAGTTCGACGCCCTTCTGCGCCTTGATCCCGGCCTGGAACGCATGCTTGACCATGCCCATCTCGGTCACGGTGTCGGCCAGCTCGATCATCTCAGGCTTGGCGCCGCGTCCGGTCACTACGACATGCTGCATCGGCGGACGCGCCTGCAAATCGCTGAGAACCTGATCGAGGTCGAGGTAACCGTGCTTGAGGGCGATGTTCAACTCGTCGAGCACCACCAGGCCGATGGCCGGATCGCTGAGCAATTGCCGTGAGACGGCCCAGGCGGCTTCGGCGGCAGCGATGTCGCGCTGGCGGTCCTGGGTTTCCCAGGTGAAGCCTTCGCCCATGACATGAAAGCGCACCTGCTCGGGGAAACGGCGGAAAAACAGTTCCTCGCCGGTGCTGTTGCGCCCCTTGATGAACTGCACCACGCCGCATTGCATGCCGTGGCCCATGGCCCGCGCCAGCATGCCGAACGCCGAGCTGCTCTTGCCCTTGCCGTTGCCGGTCAGCACCAGCAGCAGGCCGCATTCATTCGGCGAGTTGGCGATGCGTTCGTCGATCACCGCCTTCTTGCGCAGCATGCGCGCCAGGTGGCGTTCGTCGCGATCGGGCGTATCGGTCATGGGGGAGCTCTCCGTTGGGGTTGAAACGGCGGGCAGGCAAGAAAAAGAGACGGCAACGAGCCTGGCATCGCCCACCGTGATGCCGTTGGATGAATCAGGCCGGTCTCCGGGCTCATGAGTGGCGTGTGCCGGGCTGCGCGCCTTCCCATGTCTAGGCTATGTAACTATTTCGTACACATCCTAGGACACAGTGGCTTGTGGGCAACCTTGACTCATTTACCGTTGCGGGGGCAGCGCCGGGTTCGTGTGCACTCACCGGCTTCCCTGTTTCACTCTGTCGGCCATGGCCACAAAGCACCTGAAACAAGCGGCGAAGGTTAGAGGGTTGGGGGTGGAGCGTCAATTAAAGCTGGTTCACCGGTCATTGGCCCGGATCAATAAAGTGACGCCAATCTTGTGTCAGGCTGCAGCAAGTGATATCAAATGGACATTACCCCGATATCACAAGAATAAGAGGGCAAAACGTATGCAAGGCATGATCATCAGCAATCCGAAGCTGGAATTCCTGCGCCCTATGCTGGAGCGCTGGTTTGATTGCATCGACCGCTACAACGCCCTGCGCGGCGATAACGACACACCCTATTGGCACGATGAAAAGGCCAACCTCGGATTGCTGTCGGCCGCGGCCTGGATGGCCGAGATGGTCACGCTGCAAGACACCCCCACCCGCAAGCAGAACGAAGAAGGCGAACGCAACGCCAGCGCCGATCTGTTCATTGCCAGCAGCGAGGAGCGCGCCTTCATCCAGGCCACCCAGCGCTGGCCCAAGGTCAGCCACCTGAACCTGACCCAGCCTCTGGCCGAAATCACCAGCGATGCCAAGCGCATCAGCTATGCCAGCGACTTGAAGCTCGGCTGCCTGTTCGTGGCGCCGCAAAAAGCCCAGCAGAGCGCCACGCCGGAAGAACTGCAGGACATGCTCGACGACCTGCAAAAGGAAAACACCTGCGCCGTGGCCTGGTACTTCCCCTACGCCTATCGCAAGTTGCGCAACGAGAGCGGCCATTATCATCCGGGCATTGCCGTGCTGTTCAAGCAAGCCCACGGCTGATGGGTTGAACCATACGGGCATCTACGCTTCTCTATGAATAACCACATGCATTCATAGGGAAGCCAGCATGCTCAAGCCACCCCATTTAATGATCCTCGCCCTTGCCGTCGGGCTCGCCGCCTGTGGCGAGTCTTCCACCTTGCAGGTGTCCGACGGCACCGGCCCGGCGCCGAAACTGCCCGAGCCGAACAAGACCCTGATTCCCACCGTCAACATCGCCGAAGCCATCGGCTGGCCACAGGGCGCCAAGCCGACCGCGGCCCCAGGCCTGCAAGTGGGCGCGTTCGCCGAAGGGCTGGACCATCCGCGCTGGCTCTACGTCCTGCCCAATGGCGATGTGCTGGTGGCCGAAACCAACGCCCCGCCCAAACCGGATGACGCCAAGGGCATCCGTGGCTGGGTGATGAAGAAGGTCATGGGCCGCGCCGGTGCCGGGGTGCCCAGCCCCAACCGCATCACGCTGCTGCGCGACGCCAATCATGATGGCGTCGCCGAAACCCGCACCGTCTTCCTGGAGAACCTCAACTCGCCGTTCGGCATGACCCTGGTGGGCAACGATCTGTACGTGGCCGACACGGATCGGCTGATTCGCTTCCCCTATAAGGAAGGCGATACGCAAATCACCGCCCAACCGACCAAGGTCGTCGACCTGCCCGGCGGCACCCTCAACCATCACTGGACCAAAAACGTCATTGCCAGTCGCGACGGCAGCAAGTTGTACGTCACCACCGGCTCGAACAGTAACGTGGCGGAGAACGGGATGGAGGCCGAAGAAGGCCGGGCGGCGATCTGGGAAGTCGATCGGGCCAGCGGCAGCCACCGCATCTTCGCTTCGGGCCTGCGCAACCCGAACGGCCTGGCCTGGGAGCCAAGCAGCGGCGCGCTGTGGACGGCGGTGAACGAGCGGGATGAGATCGGCAGCGACCTGGTGCCGGACTACATCACCTCGGTCAAGGACGGCGCCTTCTATGGCTGGCCTTACAGCTACTACGGGCAGAACGTCGATGTGCGCGTTGAACCGCAGAACCCGGCGCTGGTGGCCAAGGCCATCGCCCCGGACTACGCCGTTGGCCCCCACACGGCGTCACTGGGCCTGACCTTTGCCGAAGGCAGCCACTTGCCCGCGCCGTTCACCGAAGGCGCTTTCATCGGCCAGCACGGCTCTTGGAACCGTAAGCCCCACAGTGGTTATAAAGTGATTTTCGTACCGTTCAGCGGCGGCAAGCCGGTGGGACAACCGGTGGATGTGCTGACCGGGTTCCTCAATGCCGACGAGAAAGCCCAAGGCCGGCCGGTGGGTGTAGTGATCGATAAGCAGGGTGGGCTGTTGGTGGCTGACGACGTGGGGAACAAGATCTGGCGGGTTTCGGGTAAGTGACCGATCTTTGAAATAACCCCGTGGCGAGGGAGCTTGCTCCCGCTGGGCTGCGCAGCGGCCCCGGTGCTTGATGGTTGCTACGCAACCGAACGGGAGCAAGCTCCCTCGCCACAAAATCCATCCGGCTGTGACGAGCTCCAGTCGTCAGGGATTACGCGCCAGATGCTCCGGCTGCAACACCCGCTTGGCACCCAGGTAGGCTTTCTGCCAATAGGCCTTGGACAGGCTGTCGAGCTTGACCGTCCCACCCGTGGCCGGCGCATGCACGAAACGCCCCTCCCCCACATAGATCCCGGCATGGCTGACCTGTGAGCCGCCATTGGTGGCGAAGAAAACCAGGTCACCGGTCTGCAACGCTTCCTTGCCGACATCCGGCGCGCGCATGCCGATCATTTCGCGCGTGGAACGCGGCAGCGAGATACCGGCGGCGTCGCGGTAGACGTAGCCGATCAGGCCACTGCAATCAAACCCCGAATCCGGCGTATTGCCGCCCCAGCGATACGGCGTGCCCACCAGGCCCAGCGCCCGAAAAAGCACGTCTTCAGCGGCTGGAGAAAAGGTTTGTGAGGGGGCAAAGACCACCGGAGCCCGTACCGGCGCGGGTGGCGGTGTACGGCTGGCGCAAGCGCTGAGCAGCGCGGCGAGACACACGAGAGCAAGGCGGGCCGACGTCGACATATGCAGAACAATCCTGATCTGGATGCGGCTTTTCTGCCGTGGGCATGAAAACAAATCCGCCTGCGAGGTACGCAGGCGGATTGCCATCAATCAATGATCATGGATTCTAGCGGCTATGAGGCAAACTTCAAGTAAGACTTTAAGTTTGCCTTACAAACTGTGCGCTTACTTGCGAGCGGTGACCACAGTCGGAGCCATGGCGAGGGCGCGCTTGGCTTCGATGAAGGTCTTGCTCCAGTAGCTGTCGCCCAGGCTGTCGATTCGAACGCCACCGCTGCGGCGGCTGCTGGAATGGATGAACTGGTTGTCGCCCAGGTAGATACCGGCGTGGCTGACGCGCCCGCGACGGCCGCTGGTGCTGAAGAACAGCAGGTCACCGGGTTCCAGTTGATTACGCGCTACCAGCGGGGCGTTCACGTTGATCATTTCCCGCGTCGAACGTGGCAGGCTCATGCCGGCCTCTTCACGGAACAGGTAGCCAATGAAACCGCTGCAATCGAAGCCGGCTTCAGAGGTGCCGCCAAAGCGGTAACGGGTGCCGATCAACGACATGCCGCGTTCCAGGATGCTGTCGGCCAGCACCGGAAGCTGGTATGGCTTGTTGCCGGCGAACGCTGCCAGCTCTTTGTCGTTGGCCATTTCTTCCTGGAAGGACACGGAGGAAGACTGGGCGGTAACGGTGTTCTGAACCTGTGGTTGTTGTACTTGCTGAGACACTGGAGTGTGGGCAGCGCAACCGAACAACAGGGTAACGAGTGCGAGAGGCACGAGGGGTGCGAAGCGATTTAGCATGGGCACGACCGTGGCTGAAGTAGTAAAGATGGCGAGACTATGCCCTCTATCAACCTCATTTGCAAATTCAATCGATGAAAATGTGACTTCCCGGTTTTGCGTTTACATCTAAGCGCTTAAGCCCATTTTAAATGTCACGTGGCCTGCAACCCAGCAGGACCGCGGGTTTCGTCGCGTCCAGACACGGCCAAGGGCCACTACAGACAACGGTTCTACCAGCCCAAAGTTTCTTTCAAAAAAGGAATAGTCAGCTTGCGCTGAGCCTGGAGGGAAGCCTGGTCGAGACGTTCGAGCAATTCGAACAGCGCGCTCATGCTGCGGGTGCCACGGGTGAGGATGAAATGCCCGACTTCGTCGGTCAGGTGCAGGCCACGACGGGAAGCACGCAGCTGCAAGGCACGCAGCTTGTCTTCATCGGACAGCGCGCGCATCTGGAAAATCAGTGCCAGGGTGAGCCGGGACTTGAGATCCGCCAGCTTCACCGGCAGCTCCCGTGGCGACGTCGAGGCGGCGATCAGCAAGCGCCGACCGCTGTCGCGTAAGCGGTTGAACAGATGGAACAGGGCTTCTTCCCAGTCGGCCTTGCCGGCAACGGCCTGGAGATCGTCCAGGCAGACCAGTTCGTACTGCTCAAGGTTGTCGAGGATTTCCACACCCCGGTCCAGCAACTCGGCCAGCGGCAGGTACACCGCCGGCTCGCCCAACTGCTCGAACCGCAGGCAAGCGGCCTGCAACAGGTGCGTGCGCCCTACTCCGTCCTTGCCCCACAGATAAATCAGACTCTCGGTCCAGCCAGCGTCGGCTTCGCAAAGCCGCTCGACATAGCCGAGTGCAGCGGCATTGGCGCCTGGGTAGTAGTTGATAAAGGTGGCGTCATCACGCAGACGCACACCTAGGGGCAGCTGAATCGGTTTCATGCTGACTGAACGGCTGCGGGGAGCCGCGAGTGGCCTCTGTGTAAAGTTGGCAAAGTTTATACCCGTGGCGCGGACCGCACAATGCGCCGGACCACGAGCAAAATCAAAGGTTTGCAGCGACAGCATCAGGGATCGACGGTTTTCCTGACGTTGCTCCTACAGCTCGGGGTCTTCGGTGCCGCTGTAGATGTCCGAATCCTTGTACAAGTCGTGCATGTGTCGCACCAGCACCATGATCACCGCCGCCACCGGTAGCGCCAGCAGGATCCCGGTGAAGCCGAACAACTCGCCGCCCGCCAGGATCGCGAAGATCACCGCCACCGGATGCAGGCCGATCCGGTCGCCCACCAGCAACGGTGTCAGCACCATGCCTTCCAGCGCCTGGCCCACCATGAACACCGCCACGATGCCCACCATGGGATACAGGTCGCCGCCGAACTGGAACAACCCGGCAATCAACGCCGCGCCGATACCGATCACAAAGCCCATGTACGGCACGATGGCCGCCAACCCGGCGATCATGCCGATCAACAGGCCCAGTTCCAGCCCAACCAGCATCAACCCGGCCGCATAGATGAAGCCCAGCGCGACCATCACCAGCAGTTGCCCACGCACGAACGCCCCCAGCACCTCGTGGCATTCGCCGGTCAGGGCCATGATGTGTTCTTCGCGATGACGAGGCAGCAGGCTGCGGATCTTCGCCATCATCAGGTCCCAGTCCCGCAACAGGTAGAAGGCCACCACCGGAATCAGCACCACGTTCGCCAACCAGCCGATCAGCGCCAGGCTCGAGGCCGTGGCCTGGCTCAGCACCACGCCGACGATGTCGGTGGTCTGGCCCATGTGCTCGCTGATCGCCGCCTTGACCTTGTCGAACTTCCAGAAGCCGTCCGCCAGCCCCAGCTTCGACTGCACCCATGGCATCGCGGTGTGCTGCAACCAGTCCAGCATCTGCGGGGCCAACTCATACAGGCGCACCAACTGCTTGGCGAGCATCGGGACCAGCACCAGCAACAGGGCGCTGACAATCAAGGTGAACAGGGCGAACACCGCCACCACGCCCCAGGTTCGCGACAGGCCGAATTTTTCCAGGCGATCGACCACCGGATCGAACAGATAGGCCAGCAGCAACGCAACCAGGAACGGCGTGAGGATCGGGTGCAGCAGATAGATGAATGCAAACAGCAGGGCGATCCCACCCAACCAGAACCAACGCCGCGTATCGCCCATGAACCACTCCTAGCTATATAAAGAAAGAAAACCTACCAGCGAAAACGCAGATTGGCGGTCGGCGCCGGTGCCGGCGCCGCCACCGGGGCCGCGCCATCGACGGCGGGTGGCGTCTGCGGTGCGGGTGCCGGGGCTTCACCGGCCGGGACCTCTTGCAGTTTCGCCAGGGCCAATTGCGCCTTCAACTGGTCGGCGCTGCCGTTGACCCGATAGAGGACACGGTCAGCGTCGACCCGCTGCAACTGCCCAGCGAACGGCTCGAGCAAGCGTGACAGCGCCGCGTAGCGCTCAAGGTTCATGCCCTGCACTTCCAGCAGTTGCTCGCTGGCCAGGCCCGGCTTGGCGACGAAGCGCGGCGCCAGGCGTTGGCTCACCGCCAGCATGACCGCGTCGGCCAGCGCCGCCGGATCGGCCCCTTGGGCCGTGCCTTGCTCGCGCTGGTCGCCCAGCCACAGGCGCCAGGTGCCGTGCCACTGCCCGCCCTCTTCCTTGGCATGGACTGCCAGCAACGCATCCGCCGCGTAACGCTCCGACGCTGCCTGCAACGGCGCCGGGTCGGTGCCTTCCAGGTTCGGCGCGGTGGCGACGATCTGTTCGCTCAGGTCCGCCAGCGGCAGATGCAACGCCAGGCCCCGATGTTGCGCGGCACGCCGTAGTGGCGCCGCGCTGGCCTGGCCATCACCCACCAGGCTGGAGCCCTCGACCGAATCGTTCAGCCACCAGCCCAGGATCGACGGCCGGTTCGCGCTCCACAGCGACAACCCCGCCGAGCGCAGCGCACGGTCGGTGCTCGCCGGGTCGAAGTCGACCTTCAGGCTTTCCGGAGGGCCAGCGTCGTAGCCGTACTGGAGAATGATTTGCTGTGGGTCCTTGCGGACCGCCGCCAGGCCGGGATTCTGTGTGGCCTTGGCGTCGCCGGTCAGGCGCAGCACCAGGGTGTCCAGGGCGCGCAGCGTCGCCTGGTTGCGCTCCTCCGGCGTCTGGTTGCTGACCGGTTCGAACACTTGATAGAGGCCATTGACGGTTTCGGCATGGCTCGCCAGGCTGATCAGCGACAGGCAACCCACGGACAAGAATTTGAACAAACGCATGGAAGATTCCCGGACATAACGGCTGGAACAGGCCGTGTGAAGAAGATTGAGCATGGCTGTGACCACGGCATCGGGCAAAACATTCACCCGCCCGATGGAAGTTTCGCACTGTCATCACCATAGCCGGTTACCGCTACACCTTATACAGCCGCGTCGCGCAGTACCAAAATAAGAAATATCGGTTTTTTTCCGTGGATATGTCCCTGCCCGTCGGCGCGAGGATGGCCGCTGCCCCACAAGCCTGATAAAATCGCGCGCCTTCGCAGACCGGCAACCGTCGGGCATCCGGAATAATTCGTACAACGGTTATTCAATGGCCCCGGCAGTCGGTCGTTACCCAGAAATCCCCCCTAAAGGCCTGGATCATGAGCAAGCAACCCTCCCTGAGCTACAAGGACGCCGGTGTAGACATCGACGCCGGTGAAGCATTGGTCGAACGCATCAAGAGCGTCGCCAAGCGCACTGCGCGCCCGGAAGTCATGGGCGGCCTGGGCGGTTTCGGCGCCCTCTGCGAGATCCCGGCCGGCTACAAGCAACCGGTGCTGGTGTCGGGCACCGACGGCGTCGGCACCAAGCTGCGCCTGGCCTTGAACTTGAACAAGCACGACAGCATCGGCATCGACCTGGTCGCCATGTGCGTGAACGACCTGGTGGTCTGCGGCGCCGAGCCACTGTTCTTCCTCGATTACTATGCCACCGGCAAGCTGAACGTCGACACCGCCGCCCAGGTCGTGACCGGTATCGGTGCCGGCTGCGAACTGTCGGGCTGCTCCCTGGTGGGGGGCGAAACCGCTGAAATGCCTGGCATGTACGAAGGCGAAGACTACGACCTGGCCGGCTTCTGCGTCGGCGTGGTCGAGAAAGCCGAGATCATCGACGGCTCGAAAGTCGCCGCCGGCGATGCCCTGCTCGCCCTGCCGTCTTCCGGCCCGCACTCCAACGGCTACTCGCTGATCCGCAAGATCATCGAAGTCTCGGGTGCCGACATCGAGAACACCCAGCTCGACGGCAAACCGCTGACCGACCTGCTGATGGCCCCGACCCGCATCTATGTCAAGCCTCTGCTCAAGCTGATCAAGGACACCGGCGCCGTCAAGGCCATGGCCCACATCACCGGTGGCGGCCTGCTGGACAACATCCCGCGCGTGCTGCCAAAAGGCGCCCAGGCCGTGGTCGACGTGGCGAGCTGGACCCGCCCGGCGGTGTTCGACTGGCTGCAAGAGAAAGGCAACGTCGACGAGACCGAGATGCACCGCGTGCTGAACTGCGGCGTGGGCATGGTCATCTGCGTGGCCCAGGAGCACGTCGAAACCGCCCTGAACGTGCTGCGTGAAGCCGGCGAACAGCCTTGGGTGATCGGTCAGATCGCCACCGCCGCCGAAGGCGCTGCCCAGGTCGAGCTGCAAAACCTCAAGGCGCACTGATGCACGAACGGATGCCTGCAACCTGTAACGTCGTGGTGCTGCTGTCCGGCACCGGCAGTAACCTGCAGGCCCTGATCGACAGCACGCGGACCGGCGACAGCCCGGTCCGTATCCGCGCGGTGATTTCCAACCGCGCCGACGCCTACGGCCTGCAACGCGCCAGGGACGCGGGTATCGACACCCGCGTCCTCGATCACAAGGCCTTCGAAGGCCGCGAAGCCTTCGACGCCGCGCTGATCGAACAGATCGACACCTTCAATCCGCAACTGGTGGTGCTGGCCGGCTTCATGCGCATCCTCAGCGCCGGCTTCGTGCGGCACTACCAGGGCCGCCTGTTCAACATCCATCCCTCGCTGCTGCCCAAATACAAAGGGTTACACACTCACCAGCGTGCCCTGGAGGCCGGCGACACGGAACACGGCTGCTCCGTGCACTTCGTCACCGAGGAACTCGATGGCGGACCACTGGTCGTACAGGCAGTAATACCGGTAGAGTTGCACGACACGCCGCAAAGCCTGGCGCAACGGGTTCACGCCCGGGAGCACCAGATCTACCCGATGGCCGTGCGTTGGTTTGCCGAAGGACGGCTTACCCTCGACGATCGTGGGGCCTCACTGGACGGCCAGTTGCTCGCCGCCAGCGGCCATTTGATTCGACACTAGGAGATTTTATGCGTCGCGCCCTGCTCTTCGCTTGCGCTCTGCTTGCCCTGCCCCTGGCACAGGCTTCGGAACTTCAACCGTTCTCCGCCAGCTACACCGCCGACTGGAAACAGCTGCCCATGAGCGGCACCGCCGAACGCAGCCTGACCAAGGAAGCCAACGGCACCTGGAAGCTGAGCTTCAAGGCTTCGATGATGATCGCCAGCCTGACCGAAGAAAGCACCCTGACCCTGGACAAGGACACCCTGCTGCCCCAGTCCTACCACTTCGAACGCGGTGGCCTGGGCAAGGCCAAGAAGGCCGACCTGGACTTCGACTGGAACACCAAGATGGTCACCGGCACCGATCGCGGCGATGCAGTCAAGCTGCCGCTCAATCGGGGCATGGTCGACAAGTCCACCTATCAACTGGCCTTGCAGCACGACGTCGCGGCCGGCAAGAAAAGCATGAGTTATCAGGTGGTCGACGACGGCGAAGTCGACACCTATGACTTCCGCGTGCTGGGTTCGGAAAAGGTCGAGACCAAGGCCGGCCAGATCGACGCGATCAAGGTCGAGCGCGTGCGCGACCCGACGCAAAGCAAGCGCATCACCGTGCTCTGGTTCGCCAAGGACTGGGACTACCTGCTGGTGCGTCTGCAACAGGTCGAGACCGACGGCAAGGAGTACAACATCATGCTCCAGGACGGTACGGTCAACGGGAAGGCTGTGAAAGGCAGCTGATCCACACTGGCAATAAGAAGCCCCGCCGATGCGGGGCTTCTTATTGCCCGAATTTCAAGCCCGCCCTATCGGCGCAAATAGAAAATAAGCGTCATGCACCCTTTAATAAGAGCCGGGTTAATTCAAGGCAACGCGGAACGCCAAACAACAACGCAACTCAATTTTCCGTCACCATATTCATCCGGTTCATTTTTTTCCACAAGCATAACCCCCTTGACTACAATTGAGCCATCCAAAGCATCCTTCAACTCCCTGAGATTTATCCGACGAGTAGTAGTAGGATGAACAATTGTCTTTATTTTAAAATACCAATTATGACCTGAATCATCGCATTTTTTATCATCAAATCGTATCACTGTGGCCGAAGGTACATTTTCAAGCATAAAATACCTCGCCTCGTCATTCGTACAACTAGTACCTCCCATATTAAAATATTGCGCTTCAGTGGTCTCTTTAATTTCTAACGCACAAGACTTGCCGCCCCCATCTTCATTTGCAGATAGTTTAATCACCCCCTTCGGCATATCCGCTTGCATTGATGAATTATTGCCTGTGCAGCCAGATAGAAATATAAAGCCAATAACCAATACTTTAAAAAAATCCATAATATGACCCCTTGATTACCAATCCGCCATAAACCTCCCGGCTGCTTCATATCGAAAACAATTCAAGCATCGCCAGGCACCATCAAACACACCCAATCTCACCACGCCGGATGGAAGTAAACAGGGTTTTGAGGGGCGGGGTAACTGTCAAAGTTGACAGGTGCACCTAAAAATCTGATCGAATGGACTTTCGCTGCATCATGAAACCTTCTTCATGAACACCACCTGCGACCGAATGCCGCGCCCTGCCTAGCCTGCAGGATTGCTGCACTTTTCATGAAAATTTCTTAACGCTTTCGGGCATTTACTTAGCAGGCTATCAAAACCTATAACAAAGTCCTGCACACGCCTTGCTGCAGATGACAGAGATTGGAGCTTGCAAGATGACTGTGAAAGTAAATGAACGCGACGACGCCCATATGTCCCACGAAGCCATTGCGGCGGGTATCCGGATCTGGGATGTGCATCAACAGGATTTGCTGGTGGGGATGTTCCATTCAGAGACGGAGGCGAACCGCTATAGAGACGAGCTGGAGTGCCAGGAACGGCAGCGCTCGGGTGAGGCAGTAGAATCCTGAACGATGCGCAAACCCGTGGCGAGGGAGCTTGCTCCCGCTGGGCTGCGTAGCAGCCCTTTTTAGTGAGTGCTTCGCACTCAAGCGGGAGCAAGCTCCCTCGCCACAGTTTGTTTCAAGCTGCCGGATCTACCACATCAAATCATCCGGAATCTGATACGCCGCGTACGGATCGTCCGCGTCCACTTCTTCGGTCTGGGTGTTGAGCTGGACGATGCGCTTGGGGTCGCGCTCCTGGATCTTCAGGGCCGCCTCGCGCGGGATCACTTCATAGCCGCCGGCATGATGGACGATCGCCAGCGAGCCGCTGCTCAGCTTGTTGCGCATCAGGGCGTTGACCGAGAGGCGCTTGACCTTCTTGTCGTCGACGAAGTTGTAGTAATCCTCGGTGTTCAGCCTCGGCAGGCGCGAAACTTCGATCAACTGCTTGATCTGCGCGGCCCGGGCCTTCTGCTCGGCCTTTTCCTGCTGCTGGCGATTAAGCTCCTGGTCGCGCTTGACCTTCTCGGCCATGGCTTCCTGGGCGGCACGCTGCTGGGAGTCATCGAGTTCGATCTGGCCTTTGTGCGCCAGGCGCTGCTGCTTCTGTTTCTCTTTGCCGACCTGCTTGGCCTGCTTTTGGTTGACCAGCCCTGCTTTGAGCAACTGGTCGCGAAGGGAAAGGCTCATGGTGCTTACTCACTTAGGCAACGGCCTCAGCCACAGCTGGGCAAATTCTTTTCCTGACGTTTGGCTTCGCCCCACAAGGCGTCCAACTCTTCGAGGGTGCAATCTTCCATGGGACGGTGGGTGTCGCGCAATGCCTGTTCGATAAATCGGAACCGCCGCTCGAACTTGCCATTGGCGCCGCGCAAGGCTGTTTCCGGGTCCACCTTGAGGTGGCGGGCCAGGTTCACCACGCTGAACAGCAGGTCGCCGATCTCGTCGCTGATGGCGGCCGCGTCGTTGTCAGCCATGGCTTCAAGCACTTCGTCCAGTTCCTCCCGCACCTTGTCGAGCACCGGTAACGGGCCGGGCCAGTCGAAACCGACCTGGGCGGCACGCTTCTGCAATTTCGCCGAGCGCGACAGCGCCGGCAAGGCACCGGGCACATCGTCGAGCAACGACAATTGCTCGGGCGCCGAGGCTTTCTCGGCCCGCTCCTCTGCCTTGATCGCTTCCCAACGCTGCTTGACCTGTTCTTCATTCAGGCGCGGCACATCCAGCGGCGCGTACAGGTCGCCGGTGGGGAACACATGGGGGTGGCGACGAATCAGCTTGCGGGTGATGCTGTCGACCACGCCGGCGAATTCGAAACGGTTTTCTTCCCGCGCCAACTGGCTGTAATACACCACCTGGAACAGCAGGTCGCCCAACTCACCCTGCAAGTGATCGAAGTCCCCGCGCTTGATGGCATCGGCCACTTCATAGGCTTCTTCCAGGGTGTGGGGGACGATGGTTGCATAGGTTTGCTTGATGTCCCACGGGCAGCCGTACTGCGGATCCCGCAGGCGGTTCATCAGGTGAAGCAGGTCTTCAAGGCTGTACATCAATCCATCCCATCCAATGAATCTCTGTGGGGCGAGCTTGCTCGCGATGGCGCCTTTTCAGTCACTGCATCTTTGACTGCCAGACCCTCATCGCGAGCAAGCTCGCTCCCACATTTTTGATCGCGTCGGACCTTTAACCCGGTGTCCGATTACGCCGGGTCTCGATGATGTTCGGCAACTGGGAAATCCGCCCCAACAACCGCCCCAGCGCATCCAGCCCCGGAATCTCGATGGTCAGGGACATCAGCGCGGTGTTGTCCTCCTTGTTCGAGCGGGTGTTGACCGCCAGCACGTTGATCCGCTCATTGAGCAACACCTGGGACACGTCACGCAGCAGACCGGAGCGGTCGTAGGCGCGGATGACGATGTCCACCGGGTAGGTGAGCACCGGCACCGGTCCCCAACTGACCTGGATGATCCGCTCCGGCTCGCGGCCGGCCAGTTGCAGCACCGAGGCGCAATCCTGGCGGTGGATGCTGACGCCACGGCCCTGGGTGATGTAGCCGACGATCGCGTCCCCCGGTAATGGCTGGCAGCAGCCGGCCATCTGGGTCATCAGGTTGCCCACGCCCTGGATCTGGATGTCGCCGCGCTTGCCGGGCTTGTAGCCGGTGGCCTTGCGCGGGATCAGCTCCAGTTGTTCGTTACCGCGCTCCGGCTCCACCAGTTGCTGGGCCAGGTTGACCAGTTGCGCCAGGCGCAGGTCGCCAGCACCGAGGGCGGCGAACATGTCTTCGGCGGTTTTCATGTTGGCCTTTTCGGCCAGCTTGTCGAAATCCACCTGAGGCAAGCCCAGGCGACTGAGTTCGCGCTCGATCAAGGTCTTGCCGGCGGCGACGTTCTGGTCGCGGGCCTGCAACTTGAACCAGTGGACGATCTTCGCCCGTGCCCGCGAGGTGGTGATGTAGCCCAGGTTCGGGTTCAGCCAGTCGCGGCTCGGCGTGCCGTGCTTGCTGGTGATGATCTCGACCTGCTCGCCGGTCTGCAGGCTGTAGTTGAGCGGCACGATCCGCCCGTTGATCTTGGCGCCACGGCAGTTGTGGCCGATCTCGGTGTGGACCCGGTAGGCAAAGTCCAGCGGCGTCGCGCCCTTGGGCAGGTCGATGGCGTGGCCGTCGGGGGTGAAGATGTAGACCCGGTCCGGCTCGATGTCCACGCGCAGTTGTTCCGCCAGGCCACCGATGTCGCCCAGTTCCTCATGCCATTCGAGGACCTGGCGCAGCCAGGAGATTTTCTCTTCGTAGTGGTTGGACCCGGACTTGACGTCGGTGCCCTTGTATTTCCAGTGCGCGCAAACGCCCAGCTCGGCTTCCTCGTGCATGGCGTGGGTGCGGATCTGCACTTCCAGCACCTTGCCCTCGGGGCCGATCACCGCGGTGTGCAGCGAGCGATAGCCGTTTTCCTTGGGGTTGGCGATGTAGTCGTCGAATTCCTTGGGGATGTGCCGCCACAAGGTGTGGACGATCCCCAGCGCGGTGTAGCAATCGCGCATTTCCGGGACCAGCACGCGAACGGCGCGAACGTCGTAGATCTGGCTGAATTCCAGGCCCTTGCGCTGCATTTTGCGCCAGATCGAATAGATGTGCTTGGCCCGGCCGCTGATGTCGGCTTCCACGCCGGTGGCCTGCAGCTCTTCGCGCAACTGGGTCATCACGTCGGTGATGAAGCGCTCGCGGTCCAGGCGCCGCTCATGCAACAGCTTGGCGATCTGCTTGTACTGATCCGGCTCCAGGTAGCGGAAAGACAGGTCTTCCAGCTCCCACTTGATATGACCGATGCCGAGGCGGTGAGCCAGGGGCGCGTAGATGTCGAACACCTCCCGGGCGACCCGGTTGCGCTTTTCATCGTCCGCCGCCTTGACGGCGCGGATGGCGCACGTGCGCTCGGCCAGCTTGATCAGCGCGACGCGCACGTCGTCGACCATCGCCACGAGCATCTTGCGCAGGTTCTCCACCTGGCCCTGGGTGCCCAGGACCATGGAGTGGCGCGGGCTGAGGCTGGCGCTGATGGCGGCCATGCGCAACACGCCGTCGATCAGCTTGGCGACCACCGGGCCGAAGCGCTGGCTGACCACCGAGAGCTGGATCTGGCCTTCGCGCACGCCACGGTACAAGACCGCCGCCACCAGCGAATCCTGGTCGAGCTTGAGGTCGGCAAGGATCTCGGCGATTTCCAGGCCCGTCTGGAAACTCGACGTGCCCTCGGACCAGAGGTTTTTCGCCGCGTTGTGTTGTTGCTCGGCCTCACGAGCGAACTCACAGGCCTCTTTCAAGGCTTCACGATCCAGCACCATGTCGATGCTGACCGTGTGATCGAGCCAAGCCTCGAGATTGATACTGCCGTCGGTGTTGATCGGCTGGTGTGCTCTCACCTGTACCATCTTTGCTTACCTTCCCTACGACGCAGATTCAATGCGTCAACATCGCTGACCTTCATTGCCCGTGTGTCCGCCCAGGACCGTGGCGGGGTGGCACGAACGGGTCAGTCGGACAAGCCATCCTGGCTCGCTTCAAATAACGCCATGGCCTCGACATGCGCCGTCTGAGGAAACATATCGAGAATCCCGGCACGTTTTAACCGGTAGCCCTGCTTGATCAGTTCGACCGTGTCCCGGGCCAAAGTTGCCGGGTTGCACGATACATAAACCAACCGTTTGGCGCCCAGGGACGCCAGCTTGCGTACCACCTCGAAAGCACCGTCACGGGGTGGGTCCAAGAGTACCGCAGAAAAGCCTTCGCCGATCCACTGCGCAGTCGTCAGGGGCTGGGATAAATCGGCCTGAAAAAAAGCAGTGTTATTCAAATTGTTGCTGACAGCGTTGGCCGCCGCACGGTCCACCATGGCCTGCACGCCTTCCACGGCCACCACTTCACGCACCGTCCGGGCCAACGGCAAGGCGAAATTGCCCAGGCCGCAGAACAGGTCCAGCACCCGCTCATCGGGCTGCGGCGCCAGCCATTGCAAGGCCTGGACGATCATCGCCTCATTGACGTGGGCGTTCACCTGGATGAAATCCCCCGGCCGGTAGGCCAGCTCCAGCGCCCAGGTGTCCAGGCGGTAACCCAGGGCCTGGCCCGGCGCCACCGGTTGCGGCTCGCCCTCGCCGTGCAGCCACAGCTGGGCCTGATGGAAGTCGCAAAAATCCTTGAGGATCGTCAGGTCGGCCTCGGACAGCGGCGCCATGTGCCGCAGCAGCACTGCCAGGGACGAACCGGCGAACAACTCCACATGCCCCAACGCCTGGGGTTTGCTCAAGCGCCTGAGCATGTCCGGCAAGCGGCTCATGATCGGCTGCAAGGGCTGTACCAGCACCGGGCAATCATCGATGGCGACGATGTCCTGGCTGCCAGCGGCGCGAAACCCCACCTCGAGTCGTTTCGCCTTCTGATCCCAGCGCACGGCCACGCGGGCACGGCGCCGATAAGCGAATTCGGTGCCACTCAGTGGCGCGGCCCATTGCTCCGGGTCCACACCGGCCACCCGCGACAATTGCTCGGCGAGCATGCGCTGTTTCAGGGCAAGCTGTTCGGCGTGGGGCAGATGCTGGACGCTGCAACCGCCACAGCGACCGGCATGCACACAAGACGCCGGACGCCGCAGTTCACTGGGCAGGAACACACGCTCGGTGCGGGCCTCGACCACTTTGCCGTGGGCACCCAGCACCCGTGCCTCGACCTCTTCGCCGGCCAGCGCGCCGATGACGAACCAGGTACGCCCGTCGACGAAGGCAATGCCCCGGCCATCGTTGGCCAGGCGCTCGATGGTCAGGCGCTGCTTTTTACCGGTGGGCACTTGCGGGGCCCGGCTTCCGCCACTGGGCTGGAAGCGCAAGCCTCTTTCTTGCCTGGCCATCAGTTGGGCGCGTCGAAAATGCCGGTCGACAGGTAGCGGTCGCCGCGGTCGCAGATGATCGCGACGATCACCGCGTTTTCAACCTCCTTCGACAAGCGCAGCATGCCCGCCACGGCACCGCCCGAAGAGACGCCGCAGAAAATGCCCTCCTCGCGCGCCAGGCGACGGGTCACGTCTTCGGCTTCGGCCTGGGCCATGTCGATGATGCGGTCCACGCGATCGGCCTGGTAGATCTTCGGCAGGTATTCCTCGGGCCAGCGACGGATGCCGGGGATGGCCGCGCCTTCCATCGGCTGCAGGCCGATGATCTGCACGTTCGGGTTCTGTTCCTTCAAATAGCGCGAGGTGCCCATGATGGTGCCGGTGGTGCCCATCGAGCTGACGAAATGAGTGATGCTGCCGCCGGTCTGGCGCCAGATCTCGGGGCCGGTGGTGGTGTAGTGGGCCTCGGGGTTATCGCCGTTGGCGAACTGGTCGAGCACCTTGCCACGGCCCTCGGCCTGCATGCGCTCGGCCAGGTCCCGGGCACCTTCCATGCCCTGCTCCTGGGAGACCAGGATCAGCTCGGCACCGTAGGCGGTCATGGCCGCCTTGCGCTCGGCGCTGGAGTTGTCGGGCATGATCAGGATCATCTTGTAGCCCTTGATCGCGGCCGCCATGGCCAGGGCGATGCCGGTGTTGCCGGAGGTCGCCTCGATCAGCGTGTCACCCGGCCGGATCTGCCCGCGCAATTCACCACGGGTGATCATCGACAATGCCGGCCGGTCCTTGACCGAACCCGCCGGGTTGTTGCCTTCGAGCTTGAGCAAAAGCGTATTGCTGGTGGCGCCGGGCAAGCGCTGCAAACGGACCAGCGGAGTGTTGCCGACGCAATCGGCGATGGTGGGGTACTGCAAAGTCATGGCGTATTCGCAATCCGGGCTGCGGGGGCGCCTATCATACCGGCAAACCCGGCGAGGCCATATCACGCAAAGTGAGGTGGTTATGGCTTATGGGAATAAGCGCATAAGCTGCAAGCTGCAAGCTGCAAGCAAGGAGCACAGTGCACAGTGCACAGTGCACAGTGCACACATTTTTGTGGCGAGGGGATTTAGCGAAACGTCGCACCGCCCCGTTGGGGCGCGTAGCGGCCCCCGACCAGATGTTCAGACAGTCATTGGGCAATCAGGTTTGGGGCTGCTGCTCAGCCCAGCGGGAGCAAGCTCCCTCGCCACGGGGGCTCACTGGCGATTAGCAGCAGGTTAAGGCGTAATCCCTTTCTCACGTTCTCGGCCCACATCCCCCCGCCCTGACGCAGCACCGCATTGCGCGCGATGCTCAGGCCCAACCCGAAACCGCCGTCCCCCGGACGAGAGCCGTCGAGGCGGATGAAAGGGTCGAAGATGCGTGAAAGGTCCTGCTCGGCCACCCCGCCGCCCTCGTCCTCCAGCCACAGATGCCAGTGGGCGCCGTCGCGTTGGCCGGCCAACCGCACGACGCCGCCGGGCGGTGAGTGGCGGATGGCGTTGCGCAGGACGTTTTCCAGGGCCTGGGCCAAGGTATTGAGGTTGCCCTGGACCCAGCAATCGGCAGGCACGCTGCAATGCAGTTGGTCAGCGGGCCAGCCGCTTTCGTAACAGGCATTTTCGCTGAGCATTTCCCACAGTGCCTGGACCTGGATCGCCTCGCCTGGCAACGGTGCGCGCTCGGTGTCGAGCCAGGCCAGTTGCAACGTGTCGTCCACCAGCCGCTGCATGCCGGCGACTTCCCGCGCAACGCGTTCGCGCAGTTGCGGCAGCACCTGCTCGCTTTCGCTGGCCACCTGCAAGCGGCTGAGCGGCGTGCGCAGTTCATGGGACAGGTCGCGCAACAACTGCTGTTGCAGGGCAACCGTGGATTGCAGGCGCTCGGACATGTGATCGAAGGCACGTCCCAGCTCGCCCAGTTCATCGGTCCGGTTGGTCGTGTGGCTGGACAGGCGCACGTTCAATTGATCGGCCCGCCAGGCGTTGGCCTGTTCGCGCAGTTGGTTGAGCGGCACCACCAGCAGGCGATACAGGCCCACACACAGCAGCAGGGTGAACAAGCCCGGAATCACGCCGTTGGTGATCACGCGCCAGAACACCCGGTACTGCCCTGGCAGGAAGCGCTCGGGCAGCTCGATCACCAGGCTGCCGACGGACGGGTCACCGGGAAACGGCACCCGCAGCCACGGACGGCCCTTCTTGTGGATCGGCCAGTCGAGGCCGCGCAGGAACGTCAGGCGTTGGGTTTCACTGTCGGTCAGCGGGCGGTCGCCGAGCGATTGCAAGTCACCGCCAATGACCCCGACCCAACTCGCTTCCCGCTGCTGCATGCCTTGCAGCCATTGCTCGACACCAGACTGCTGGCCGGCATACCAGGCCTGTTCGGCTTCGGCGGCGTAGCGGGTCAGCGTGCCGCGGGCTTCGTCCGAGAGGAACTGGTTGCGCACCTCCATGTAGCGGCCCCAGGACCAGCTCAACCAGATCATCAGCAGACAGAACGCCACCAGCAGGCACGCCAGTTTCCAGAACAGCGAGTGCCGGCCCGGCAGGTCAGACCATTTCATCGTCGGCACTCAACACGTAGCCCTTGCCCCACACCGTGCGCACCTGGCGCGCGCCGTAGTCGATCGCCTTGAGCTTGCGACGGATCTGGCTGACGTGCATGTCCAGGCTGCGGTCGTGAGGTGCGTAACCGCGTTGCAGGACATGCTGATAAAGGAAGGCCTTGCTCAACACTTCATCGCCGCTGCGATGCAGGACTTCCAGCAAGCGGTATTCACTGCGGGTCAGCCCGGCCCATTGTCCGCCGACGTGTACATCGCCACGCTCTTCGTCGAAGGCCAGGTCCCGGGCCTGGCGAGCGCTCACCGCCGGCGCCGGCCGTCGGTCCAGCGCCACCCGCCGCAGGATGGCTTCGATACGCACGTGCAGCTCTGCCATGCTGAAGGGCTTGGGCAAGTAATCGTCGGCGCCCAGGCGAAAGCCACTGATGCGATCAGCCTCGGCCCCTAGCGCCGACATCAACAGCACCGGGGTCGAGTGGCTCTGGCGCAGGCGGGTCAGCGCCGCGAGGCCATCCAGGCCCGGCAACAGGATGTCCATCAGCACCACGTCGAAAGCCTGCTGGCAGGCGATGTCCAGGCCTTCCTGGCCATTCTGGCACCAGGTCACGTCGAACCCGCTGCGGCCCAGGTGCTCATGCACGTAGGCGCCCAGCACGGGATCGTCTTCGATGGACAGAATGCGCGGATGAACGGCGGAAGTGGGATTCATGACTATCTGCAAATAATTCTCAGTTGGCGATTATTCAAGATCAACCCCCAAGAGGCAACCACCGCCTACGCCCTTCGCCCGGCGACCGCGATGCGCGGCGACTTGAATTTTACGAAGATTGCCCGCCTGCAAATCGCTACACTGCGCAGGTACTGCGTGCCGGATGCGCGCAACGCTTAATCGAACCGCTGGATGCAGGAGACAAGTGTGCTCAAGAAACTGGGAATCAAAGGCCGCGTGCTGTTGCTGACCCTGTTGCCGACCAGCCTGATGGCGCTGGTTTTGGGCGGCTATTTCACCTGGATGCAGCAATCTGACCTGCACGCCCAGTTGCTGCAACGTGGCGAAATGATCGCTGAACAGCTGGCCCCGCTGGTCGCCCCCGCCATGAGCCGGCAAGACACCGAACTGCTGGAGCGCATCGCCACTCAGTCGTTGGAACAAACCGACGTACGCGCCGTGACCTTCCTCGCCCCCGACCGCTCGCCGCTGGCCCACGCCGGCCCGACCATGCTCAACCGGGCGCCGGAGGGCAACAGCACGCAGTTGCTGCAACGCACCGGCAACGACGCCACGCGCTACCTGCTGCCGGTCTTCGGCAAACACCGCAACCTGGCGGGCGAACTGATTCCCGAAGAGGCCGACCGCCTGCTGGGCTGGGTCGAGCTGGAGCTGTCCCACAGCGGCATGTTGTTGCGCGGTTATCGCAGCCTCTTCGCCAGCCTGTTGCTGATTGCCGCCGGCCTGGGCCTGACCGCACTGCTGGCCCTGCGCATGGGCCGCACGATCAACCGCCCGTTGAGCCAGATCAAGCAGGCCGTGGCCCAGCTCAAGGACGGCCACCTGGAAACCCGCCTGCCGCCCTTGGGCAGCCAGGAGCTGGACGAACTGGCGTCGGGCATCAATCGCATGGCCGGCACCTTGCAGAATGCCCAGGAAGAACTGCAGCACAGCATCGACCAGGCCACCGAGGACGTGCGCCAGAACCTGGAAACCATCGAGATCCAGAACATCGAGCTGGACCTGGCGCGCAAGGAAGCCCTGGAAGCGAGCCGGATCAAATCCGAATTCCTGGCGAACATGAGCCATGAGATCCGCACTCCGCTCAACGGCATTCTCGGTTTCACGCACCTCTTGCAGAAAAGCGAGCTGACCCCGCGCCAGCTCGACTACCTGGGCACCATTGAAAAATCCGCCGACAGCCTGCTGGGCATCATCAACGAGATCCTCGACTTCTCGAAGATCGAGGCCGGCAAGCTGGTGCTCGACAGCATCCCGTTCAATCTGCGGGACCTGCTGCAGGACACCCTGACCATCCTCGCCCCCGCCGCCCATGCCAAGCAATTGGAACTGGTGAGCCTGGTGTACCGCGACACGCCGTTGTCGCTGGTGGGCGATCCGTTGCGCCTCAAGCAGATCCTCACCAACCTGGTGAGCAACGCCATCAAGTTCACCCGCGAGGGCACCATCGTCGCCCGGGCCATGCTCGAAGACGAACACGAAGACAGCGTGCAGTTGCGCATCAGCATCCAGGACACCGGCATCGGCCTGTCTGCCCAGGACGTGCGGGCGCTGTTCCAGGCGTTCAGCCAGGCCGACAATTCGCTGTCGCGTCAGCCGGGCGGCACCGGGCTGGGCCTGGTGATTTCCAAGCGCCTGGTGGAACAGATGGGCGGCGAGATCGGCGTGGACAGCACGCCGGGCGAAGGCTCGGAGTTCTGGATCAGCCTGCGCCTGCCCAAGACCCGCGACGACGCCGAGGACCTGCCCGGCCCGCCGTTGCTGGGCCGGCGCGTGGCGCTGCTGGAAAACCACGAGCTGGCGCGCCAGGCCTTGCAGCACCAGCTCGAAGATTGCGGCCTGCACGTCACGCCCTTCAACACCCTGGAAAGCCTGACCAACGGCGTCACCGTTGCCCACCCCACCGACCAGGCGTTCGACCTGGCCGTGCTGGGCATCACCAGCAACGACATGCCGCCGGAACGCCTCAACCAGCACATCTGGGACCTCGAACACCTGGGCTGCAAGGTGCTGGTGCTGTGCCCCACCACCGAACAGACGCTCTACCACCTCTCGGTGCCCAACCCCCACAGCCAGTTGCAGGCCAAGCCCGCCTGCACCCGCAAGTTGCGCCGCTCGTTGTCCGACCTGGTGAACCCACGGCCAACCCGCAGCGAGCCGAACGAGCCGGTGGCCAGCCGCGCGCCCAAAGTGCTGTGCGTGGATGACAACCCGGCCAACCTGTTGCTGGTGCAGACCCTGCTCGAAGACATGGGGGCCAAGGTGCTGGCGGTGGAAAGCGGCTATGCCGCGGTCAAGGCCGTGCAGAAGGAAACCTACGACCTGGTGCTGATGGATGTGCAGATGCCCGGCATGGACGGGCGCCAGAGCACCGAGGCGATCCGCCAGTGGGAAAGCGAGCGCCACTGCACGCCGCTGCCGATCGTTGCCCTCACCGCCCATGCCATGGCCAACGAAAAACGCGCCCTGCTGCAAAGCGGCATGGACGACTACCTGACCAAGCCCATCAGCGAACGGCAACTGGCCCAGGTGGTGCTCAAATGGACCGGCCTGGCCTTGCGCAATCAGTCGCCGGAGCGCCACGGCGACGCCCAGGCCGGCGGTGAACTGCTGGTGCTCGACCACGAGGAGGGCCTGCGCCTGGCCGCCGGCAAGGCCGACCTGGCGGCGGACATGCTGGCGATGTTGCTGGCGTCCCTGGAAGCCGACCGCGAAGCGATCCGCCAGGCCAGCGAGGCCAACGATCACAACGCCTTGATCGAACGGGTCCATCGCCTGCACGGGGCGACGCGCTACTGCGGGGTTCCGCAACTGCGCGCCGCCTGCCAGCGCAGCGAAACCCTGCTCAAGCAACAGGACCCCAAGGCCGCCGCCGCCCTGGAAGAACTGGAGCGCGCCATCAATCGGCTGGCGAGCGAGGCCCGTATCAGCGCCTGACACAGGACAATAACCGTCGGGGCCATCACGGCTAAGCTGATGCCATCCAAGCCTCAGGAGGCCGCCATGCGTGTGATTCTTTTCAGCAGCCAGACCTACGACCGCGACAGTTTCAGCAACGCCCCGGCCCCCGCCGGCCTTGAACTGCAGTTCCAGCCGGCGCGCTTGAACCTGGACACCGTCGCCCTGGCCGAACACCACGAAGTGGTCTGCGCCTTCATCAACGACGACCTCAGCGCCCCGGTGCTGGAGCGGCTGGCAAGCGGCGGGACCCGGCTGATCGCCCTGCGCTCGGCCGGCTACAATCATGTCGACCTGCCGGCCGCCCAGCGCCTGGGGCTGGCCATCGTCCGGGTGCCGGCCTACTCGCCCCACGCCGTCGCCGAACATGCGGTGGCGCTGATCATGGCCCTCAATCGCTGCCTGCACCGCGCCTACAACCGTACCCGCGACGGTAACTTCAGCCTGCATGGCCTCACCGGCTTCGACCTGGTGGGCAAGACCGTCGGCGTGATCGGCACCGGGCAGATCGGCGCGACGTTCGCGCGGATCATGGCCGGCTTCGGTTGCCGGTTACTGGCTTACGACCCCTACCCCAATGCCCAGCTCGAAGCGCTGGGCGCCCATTACTTGCCGCTGCCGCAACTGTTGGAACAGGCGCAGATCATCAGCCTGCACTGCCCGCTCAACGAACAGAGCCGCCATTTGATCAACGCCCAATCCCTGGCCGCGATGCAACGCGGCGCCATGCTGATCAACACCGGGCGCGGCGGGCTGGTGGATACGCCGGCGCTGATCGAAGCGCTGAAGAGCGGTCAGTTGGGCTACCTGGGGCTGGATGTCTATGAAGAAGAGGCACAACTGTTCTTCAAGGACCGCTCCGACCAGCCCCTGCAGGACGACGTCCTGGCCCGGCTGCTGACCTTTCCCAACGTGATCGTCACCGCCCACCAGGCCTTCCTGACCCATGAAGCGCTGGCGGCGATCGCCACGACCACCCTGGACAACATCGCCGCCTGGGCGGCTGGCACGCCACAGAACCTGGTAGATGGCTGACCTGCTCTATCAGCCAACACATAACTCCCGTGGGAGCGCGCTTGCTCGCGAAGGCGGTGTGTCAATCGAACATTTGCTGGCTGACACACCGCTTTCGCGAGCAAGCCCGCTCCCACAGGATGGAGTTTCGTCGGCAAGACTCGTGGTTGCCCATCCCCAGCCATGCCCCCGTGCTAGCATGTCGCGCCTATTTGGAGGACCCATGGCCGAACACGATTTCCGCTACACCCTGATGAACCCGCAGCACACCTTGACCGAAGTCCGCGCCTTGGCGCCGGGCCGCTATCAGGTCACCGGCAATGGCGGGTCGATCCAGGCCAACGATGTCCTGCTGGTCACCCTCAAGGGCAGCAAGGACCTGTCCATGCGACTGACCGTGGACACCGTCCGGCACCTGCTCAAGCCCATGGGCCAATGGACTGCCATGACCACCGGCCCCGTGTTCGGCGAACTGGCGATTCACACCTGGCAGGTCAACTGCGACGGCTGCGCCAAGGCTCTGAGCTTCGAGTTCGCCGTCGATGCCCATCTGGGCGTCAAGGCCCAGAAGCCAGCCGCCAACGCGCGTATCGCCGAGTTGGGCTGGACCACGGTCGGTGAAAAACACCTGTGCCCGAAATGCCAGGAAGCAGCCTGATGAAACACACGGCCCTGGCCGCGTTGATCGGCATGAGTCTGATGGGTTGCGCCGTTGAACCTGTGCAACTGCAGCACAACCGCAGCTACATCCTGGAGTGGATCGGCGAACGGCCGTTGATGGACTACAGCCACCTGACCATCACCCTCGGCGACGATGGTCGCGCCTATGGCAACGGCGGCTGCAACCACTGGTTTGCCGCCTACACCCTGCAAGGCCACCGCTTGAGCTTCGGCAAGATCGGCAGCACCCGCAAGCTCTGCGCCCCGGCCGTGATGGAGCAGGAAGGCCGCTTCTTGCAGGCACTGGAAAAGGTCGAGCGCTGGGACATCGCGCCCAACGAACAGATGCGCTTCTGGCCGGCCCAGGGCAAGCCGCTGCGCTGGTGGTTGGAAGAAGGCTGAGCCCCCCTGTGGCGAGGGAGCTTGCTCCCGCTGGACTGCGCAGCAGGCCCTGAGTTTTAGCCGGCACATCGCGGGTAGCAGATGGGTTGGGGCTGCTTCTCAGCCCAGCGGGAGCAAGCTCCCTCGCCACAAAAGCGCATCTCAGGCTATTTGAGCGCCTGCAACGCCTCCAGCTTGGCCATCACCCCCGCCGCCGTCTGCTCCCCCAGCAACTGTTCGCGCAGCTTG
The DNA here is from genome assembly GCF_001269745.1 of Pseudomonas sp. P97.38. Lineage (NCBI taxonomy): Bacteria > Pseudomonadati > Pseudomonadota > Gammaproteobacteria > Pseudomonadales > Pseudomonadaceae > Pseudomonas > Pseudomonas sp. P97.38. The sequence continues at coordinate 37,072 of NZ_LHVJ01000014.1, read as the reverse complement.
CCCTGGTTGTCGATGATGTAGGTCACCGGCAGCCCTTCACTGCGTGGCAGGTCGAAGATCTCGGCCGGGTCGCGAGCCAATACGGTGAAGCGGATGCCCATCTTGTCGCTGGCGCTCTTGAGCTCCTCGCCCTGCACCTGGTCGAAATTGACCCCGAACACGCCGATGTTGCGGTCCTTGAGCTGATCGGCCAGGGCGTTGAACTCGGGAATTTCGGTGCGGCATGGCGCGCACCACTCCGCCCAGTAGTTGAGCACCACCCATTGCTTGTCCAGCCGCTGCGAGGCGATGGCCTGGCCGTTCTGGTCCACCCCGTAGTCGTTGCCGCAGCCGGCGAGCAACAAAATGCCCATGAATGTCAGTGCCGCCGTCAGTCGCCTTGCCATGTGCCGATCCTTGTCTGAATGTGAGCCGCCGCGACCCGTTGCCTCTGTTGGGTGCTTGGGGCCTCGCGGCACAGTAGAATAGCCGCCACCTTACGCAAGATGCGACCCGCTCATGACCGATCTGACGCTTTATCACAACCCGCGCTGCTCGAAATCCCGCGGTGCGCTGGAACTGTTGGAGGCCCGCGGCCTGACGCCCACCGTGGTCCGCTACCTGGAAACCCCATTGGACGCCGCGCAACTGGAACGCCTGCTGGGCAAGCTCGGCATCACCGCCCGGCAACTGCTGCGCACCGGTGAAGAGGCCTACACAGAACTGAACCTGGCCGACGAAAGCCTGAGCCAGGCGCAGTTGATCGCCGCCATCGCCGCCCACCCGAAACTCATGGAACGGCCCATCCTGGAAACCGCCGACAAGGCCGTGATCGGTCGTCCGCCGGAGAAAATCCTGGAGATCCTGCCGTGAGCACACCGTACATCCTGGTGTTGTATTACAGCCGCAGCGGCTCGACCCATGAGATGGCCCGGCAGATTGCCCGTGGCATCGAGCAGGCCGGGCTGGAAGCCAGGCTGCGCACGGTGCCGGCGATTTCCACCGAATGTGAAGCGGTGTCGCCGGACATCCCCGAGCAAGGCCCGCTTTACGCCACCGTCGATGACCTCAAGCACTGCGCCGGCCTGGCCTTGGGCAGCCCGACCCGTTTCGGCAACATGGCCGCGCCGTTGAAGTATTTCCTCGACGGCACCAGCAACCTGTGGCTGACCGGCGCCCTGGTGGGCAAGCCGGCCGGGGTGTTCACGTCCACGGCCAGCCTGCATGGCGGCCAGGAAACCACCCTGCTGTCGATGATGCTGCCGCTGTTGCACCACGGCATGCTGATTACCGGCCTGCCCTACAGCGAGTCGGCGCTGATCGACACCGAAGGCGGCGGCACGCCCTATGGGCCGAGCCATCACGCGGGAAGCGACGGCAAGCGCGGCCTGAACGAACACGAAGTCGCGCTGTGCCGGGCCCTGGGTTCGCGCCTGGCGAAGACGGCACAGTTGCTGGAGAAAGGCCGTGGCTAAGAAGCCCAAGATCCTGCCGCCCATTGCGTGGCTGGAACCGCGGGTGCGCATCGCCCGCCTCCTCAGCCTGCTGTGCTTCTTCGGCCTGGTGGGGTTGCTCAGCGCCTATTACCTGCTGATCGCCGACCTGCACGGTGCGCGGCCCTGGGTCATCCTGCTGATCGAGCTGGTGCCGCTGCTGATCCTCGCCCCCGGCATGCTCACCGGCAGCGCCCGCGGACACTCGTGGATGTGCTTCGTGGTGAACCTGTATTTCATCAAGGGCGCGCTGGCGGCCTATGACCCGAACCGGCAGTGGTTCGGCGTGCTGGAAATGGCCGCAAGCCTGGCGCTGTTCTGCTCGGCCTTGCTGTATGTGCGCTGGCGGTTTCAGTTGAACCGCCGGTTGGCGGGGGAAGGCGATATCTCCGGCGCCTGATAGGCCGCCTTCGCGGGCAAGCCCGCTCCCACACCGGATGTGTGAACACCACAGACCTCATGTGGGAGCGAGCTTGCTCGCGAAGGGCGTGACGCGGTCTCAATGATTGACGGTGTAGGCCAGCATCATCGAAATCTGCGACATCGGCCTTCCACCACTCTCTTCATGCCAGCGGTTGAAAGCATTCTGCACCGTCGCCAGGTCCCGCAGGCTGGTGGGGACTTTGTCGATGATCTCCTGGGCATTGAGCGCGGCCACCACGTCATAACTCGGTACAAAGGTGTCCTTGCCCATCATCCGCAGGAAGCGCGGCGCCGACAGGCCGCCCAGTTGATGGCCGTGTTTCTTCAGATAGGTCCACAGGCCGACGATGTCGGTCACCGGCCAGTCGGCGATCAGCGCACCGAAGCTGCCTTTTTCGTGGGCCACATCCAGGATCAATTGGGCGTTGCGCGGCACGCTCTTGAGCTTGCCCAGGTGGCGGATGATCCGTGCGTCCTGCATCAGTCGCTCCAGGTGTTCGGCACTCATGAGCACGACTTTTTCCGGGTTGAACTTGAAGAACACCTCTTCGAACGCCGGCCACTTGGCATCCACCAGGCTGTGCTTGAGGCCCGCGCGAAAGATCCGCAGCGCCATGGTCGAAAGGTAGCGGTCGTCACTGATCTTGCGCAATTGCGCCGGGGTCTTGGGAACAGGCAGGTGGGCTTCCAGTTCAGCCGCCGAACCGAAGCGGTTCAGACAATACTCGTGCAGCCACTTGTAATCGCGCATGCCCTCTCCTGGGGTCAGAAATGAAAACGGCGCTCGCGAGCGCCGTGAAACAGAGGCCTTGGCCGTGTCAGAGGTTCACCACGTTGACGAAGCGCGGCGTGGCGTTTTCGTCGATGCGCAGGCTGGTGAAGTCGAACAGGTTGCGATCCGCCAGTTGCGATGGGACAACGTTCTGCAGGCCTCGGAAGATGCTCTCGGTACGCCCTGGGGTCTTGCGTTCCCATTCCTGGAGCATTTCCTTGACCACCTGGCGCTGCAGGTTCTCCTGGGAACCGCAGAGGTTGCAGGGGATGATCGGGAATTGCTTGAAGTCCGAATAGGCCTGGATGTCCTTCTCGTTGCAATAGGCCAGCGGCCGGATCACCACGTTGCGCCCGTCATCGGCCCGCAGCTTGGGCGGCATGGCCTTGAGCGTGCCGTTGTAGAACATGTTCAGAAAGAACGTCTCGACGATGTCGTCGCGGTGGTGCCCCAGGGCCATCTTGGTCGCGCCGATCTCGTCGGCGAAGGTGTAGAGCGTCCCGCGCCGCAGGCGTGAACACAACGAGCAAGTGGTCTTGCCTTCGGGAATCAGTTCCTTGACCACCGAATAGGTGTCTTTCTCGACGATGTGGTATTCCACGCCCAGCGACTCGAGGTAGGCCGGCAGCACGTGCTCGGGGAAACCGGGCTGCTTCTGGTCCATGTTCACGGCGACGATGTCGAACTTGATCGGGGCAACCTTCTGCAAGTGCATCAGCACATCGAGCAGGGTGTAGCTGTCCTTGCCGCCGGACAGGCAGACCATGACCTTGTCACCGTCCTCGATCATGTTGAAGTCGGCGACCGCCTCACCGGCCAGGCGGCGCAGACGCTTTTGCAGTTTGTTCTGGTTGACCGTAAGAGTGCCCATGACGCGAAATCCGTGAGGTGTGACGAAAGGCCGGCATTTTACGCAAAAAACCCCGGATGTGGCACCGTCCCCTGTGGCGAGGGAGCTTGCTCCCGCTGGGCTGCACAGCAGCCCCTGAGCTTTAGCCGACACATCGCGGGTGGCAGATGCATTGGGGGGCTGCTTCGCACCCCAGCGGGAGCAAGCTCCCTCGCCACGGGGATTTCCTACAAGCCTAGGTGTGCACAGACCCATCGGCGATTAACCCGCCAACCGACAGCGCAATTTGCTCTAAGCCTCCCATCCCGCTGGCGATAACTCCTTTCTATACTGCGGCATAAGGTCGCACACACATACAGACCTTTACTTACTTGGCCATTTGGCCCGTAGGCGCTCCGTTGGGGGGCGATGGCAATAACAAAGGAGTGACTGACTATGATCCATCATGTCGTGGGACTCTTTACCCACCCTGATCAAGAATGGAAGGAGATCCGTGGCGATCAGGAGGAAAGCATCAGCCACATGTACCTGACCCACACGCTGATCCTGGCGGCCATCCCCGCCATATCGGCGTTCATCGGTACCACGCAGGTGGGCTGGGTCATCGGCAACCGCCCTCCGGTGATGCTGACGCAGGAAAGCGCGCTGTGGATGACGGTCATGTCATACCTGGCGATGCTGGGCGGCGTGGCGGTGATGGGCGCCTTCATCCACTGGATGGCCCGCACCTACGACGCCAACCCGAGCCTGGCCCGTTGTGTCGCGTTTGCCACCTACACGGCAACCCCTTTGTTCATCGGTGGCCTGGCGGCGCTCTACCCGCACATGTGGCTGGGGATGATCGTCGGCACGGCGGCCATCTGCTACACGGTCTACCTGCTGTACGTGGGCCTGCCGACCTTCATGAACATTCCCCAGGACGAAGGCTTCCTCTTCTCCAGCTCGGTGCTTGCCGTCGGCCTGGTGGTGCTGGTTGCCATCATGGCGTTCACGGTGATCGTCTGGGGCCTGGGCGTTGGCCCGGTGTATACCAATTAACCGCAAGAAGCCCCTCCGATAACAAGCAATCCTGCCAACACAGGCCGCCGCAAGGCGGCCTTCCTGTGTTGGCAATGGCGAAAACGACCGCTGGGCGCCCCGGCGATTCGCAACGGTCGATGCTTGCGGCATACTCGGGTTTCTGGAGACCCGTACAGCATGCTCGAGCAACTCAATACCCGCGTCGAAGAGTGTTACCAACAAGCCGAAACCTTTTTCAAACGTCCTTTCAAACGCCCGGTGGTCAGCTTCAAATTGCGTGGCCAGAAAGCCGGGGTCGCTCACCTGCATGAGAACCTGCTGCGCTTCAACCCACAGTTGTACCGGGAAAACGCCGATGACTTCCTCAAGCAGACCGTCGCCCACGAAGTCGCACACCTGATCGCCCACCAACTGTTTGGCGAGCGCATCCAGCCCCATGGCGAAGAGTGGCAACTGATCATGCGCGGGGTGTACGAACTGCCGCCCAATCGCTGTCACACCTACGCCATCAAACGCCGCAGCGTGACCCGCTACATCTACAAATGCCCGTGCGACGGCAGCGACTTCCCGTTCTCGGCCCAGCGCCACAGCCTGGTGCGCCAGGGACGCAGGTACTTGTGTCGCAGTTGCCGGGGGACGTTGGTGTTCAGTGGGGAGACGCGGGTGGAGTAGCCTGATTTTGCGGTGCCTGAACTGACCTCTTCGCGAGCAAGCCCGCTCCCACAGGGACTTATGTACACCGTAGGTCCGATGTGGGAGCGGGCTTGCTCGCGAAGGGGCCCTAAAAAGCACTACAAAATCACTTTGTCATCGCGTAATCGGGCAATCCGCTCAACACTGAACCCCAGCTCCCCCAACACCTGGTCCGTATGCTCCCCAACCTTCACGCCAATGTGCCGGGGCGCGGGCAGCCCATCCGAAAATTTCAGCGGACACGCCATCTGGGCCTGGTGCGAACCATCGCCCCGAGGCACCTGGGTCACCACCTCGCGCGCCTGCAACTGCGGGTGTTGCAACGCTTCGTCCAACCCCAGCACCGGCTCGACACAGGCATCGATGCCCGCGAACAACCGGCACAACTCGGCGAAATCATGTTTTTCGAACTCGACCTGCAGCGCCTGCTTGAGCGCCCGCTGTTGCGCGGGGTCGGGCGAGAGGCCCTGGGTCGCCAGTTCCGGTCGCCCCAAGGCCTCGCACAGGGCCTGCATGAAACCCGGCTCCAGGCTGCCCACCGACATCCAGCGGCCCTCCCGCGTGCGGTAATAGTCATAGAAACTGCCGCCATTGAGCATCTGGCTTTCAAACCCTGGCACCTGACCGCAGGCCAGGTACCCGGCACCGGCCAGGGCGTTCAGGCTGAAGACACAGTCGGTCATGCTGACGTCCAGGTGTTGGCCCCGCCCGGTCTGCTGCCGGGCGATCACCGCCGCCAACAGCCCGATCACTCCATGCAGCGAGCCACCGGCGATATCGGCTGCCTGGATCCCCAGCGGCAGCGGCCCGCTGTCGGCGCGACCGGTGTGGCTGGCCAGGCCTGCCACGGCCAGGTAGTTGATGTCGTGGCCGGCGCGTTCCTTGTACGGCCCGGTCTGGCCGTAGCCGGTGATCGACACGTAGATCAGCCGCGGATTGATGGCCTTCAGCGCTTCGTATCCCAGGCCCAGTCGCTCCATGACCCCGGGCCGGAACTGCTCCAGCAGGATGTCGTGGTCGGCGAGCAAGGCCTCGATCACCGCCAGCGCCTGTGGCTGCTTGAGGTCCAGGGCGAGGCTGCGCTTGTTGCGGTTGAGGTACGCGTGGCTGGCAGACACCCCGTGGTCATGGGGCGGCAGCATCCGCAACAGATCCGCACGGTTCGGCGACTCGATGCGCAGTACCTCGGCGCCCATGTCGGCCAGCAGCAACGAGGCGAACGGGCCGGGCAGCAGGGTCGAAAAGTCCAGAACCTTGAGCGATGCCAATGGGCCTTGCATGAGCGATCTCCGAAGGGTGATGGCTCAAGCCTAGGCAGGGATGAGAGACGGGGCAATTACCGCGGGTGTTGTTTGGGGTGACCAATGCGCTCAAGAAGCGAGCCGTGGCGAGGGAGCTTGCTCCCGCTGGGTTGCGCAGCAGCCCCACACTGCAATGCATCAGATAACACAAGGGGCCCGCTGCGCAGGCCAGCGGGAGCAAGCTCCCTCGCCACAGGGGGTGCAGTGGCCTTTTCGTCAGTCATGAAAAAACCCGCCGAGGCGGGTCTTTTCAGTGCAGGCTGACGCTTACTTCACAGCGCCCGGTGCTTCGGCTGCCGCAATCTGCTCGTCCTCTTCGCGGACGTCGGAGATGCCGCGACCACCGGAAGCCAGTTCGGCGTGCAGTTGGTCTTCGTCCAGTTCCTTGACCCACTTGGCAACCACGACCGTGGCAACGGCGTTGCCCACCAGGTTGGTCAGGGCGCGGGCTTCGGACATGAAGCGGTCGATACCCAGGATCAGCGCCAGGCCGGCCACCGGCAGGTGACCCACGGCCGACAGGGTGGCGGCCAGTACGATGAAGCCGCTACCAGTCACGCCGGCAGCCCCCTTGGACGACAGCAGCAACACCAGCAGCAGGGTGATCTGGTGGGTGATGTCCATGTGGGTGTCGGTGGCCTGGGCGATGAACACCGCGGCCATGGTCAGGTAGATCGAAGTACCGTCCAGGTTGAACGAGTAGCCGGTCGGGATGACCAGGCCAACGACAGACTTCTTGGCGCCCAGGCGTTCCATCTTGATCAGCATGCGTGGCAGGGCCGATTCCGACGAGGACGTGCCCAGCACGATCAGCAGCTCTTCACGGATGTAGCGAACCAGCTTGATCACGCTGAAGCCGTGGATGCGGCAGATGGCACCCAGCACGACCAGCACGAACACCACGCAGGTGATGTAGAAGCAGATCATCAGTTGGCCCAGTTGCACCAGCGAACCGACACCGTAGGCGCCGATGGTGAAGGCCATGGCACCGAATGCACCCAGGGGCGCCAGCTTCATGATCATGTTGATGATGATGAACATGACGTGGGCGAAGCGGTCGATGAAGTCCAGGACCGGCTTGCCGTAGGCGCCCAGGCGATGCAGGGCGAAACCGAAGATCACCGAGAACATCAGCACTTGCAGAATGTCGCCGTTGGCGAACGCGCCGACGATGGTGTTCGGGATCACGTTGAGGATGAAGGCAACGATGCTCTGGTCTTTACCGGCGGAGATGAAGCCGGCGATCTTGCTGGTGTCCAGGGTCGACACGTCGATGTGCATGCCGTTACCCGGTTGCACGACGTTGACCACGACCAGGCCGATCAGCAGGGCGATGGTGGAGACGATCTCGAAGTACAGCAGCGCATAGCCGCCTGTCTTGCCGACCGACTTCATGTTCTGCATGCCGGCGATACCGCTGACGACGGTACAGAAGATGATCGGGGCGATGACCATTTTGATCAGTTTGATGAACCCGTCACCGAACGGCTTGAGGGCAACACCGGTCTGCGGGTAGAAGTGGCCGAGCAAAATACCGATGGCAATGGCTACGATCACCTGGAAATACAGGGATTTGTACAGGGGCTGACGAGTTGTCATGGCAAACCTTCCTCAAGCGTCCCGTGCGACAACATCCACCTGTCGTCCACGAAACCTCAATTGCGAACCCTCCTGCACTGGAGGGATTTGTTTTGTCGGCTGCACGCGGCAGACCTACCTAACGCATCGCAAAGCGCGTGCCATTTTTGCGAAACCTCCTACATCCGGTATAGCAGACGGGTTGGCGCATTCCACAAGGGTTTAAACAGGGCGTGTAAGGTGGCGGTTTTCCGCCTGATGGCCGCTTCCCGCTCCGGAATTTGGCGGATATCCGCCTTGTCCAGGTCCGTCGCGCTGCTACCATCGCCGGCTTAACGGACGGATTTCTTGCCATGCGCCAACGCACGATCGCCAGCCATTTCGCCCGCGCAGCCCTGGGTGGCGCGCGCCGGCAAGGCTTCGATTACCTTCCCCTGCTGCAACAGTTGGGCATCAGCCCCCAATTGCTGGAGGAGTCACGGGCGCGCATCGCGCCGGAACAGTTCGCGCGCCTGTTGCAGGCGCTGTGGCAACAACTGGACGATGAATACCTGGGGTTCGGCCGGGCGCCGAGTAAACCCGGGACGTTTGCAATGATGTGCCACGCGTTGATCCACTGCCGAACCCTGGGCAAGGCGCTCCAGCGCGGCCTGTTGTTCTACGGCCTGTTCCCCGACGCCCCGCGCCTGACGCTGGAAGCCGAAGGCGAGCGGGTACGGCTGGTGCTGGACGACTCGCCGCTGTGGGACCCGGATCACTTCCTGAGCGAAAGCCTGCTGGTGATCTGGCATCGCCTCGGCAGTTGGTTGATCGGCCAGCGGATCGGCCTGGAACAGGCGACGTTCGGCTACGCGAGGCCCGCCCACGCGGCCGAGTACGACTTGCTGTTCCCCTGTCCGTTGGTGTTCGGGGCTCCCAGCAGCAGCCTGTTGTTCCACAGCCGCTACCTGGACATGCCGTTGCTGCAGGACGAACGCACCCTCAAGCATTTTCTCGAACGCTCCCCCGCCGACCTGCTGTCGCGCCCCGACGACGGCCACAGCCTGAGCAGCCAGCTGCGGCGCCTGCTCAGCCGCGACACGGCACGCTGGCCCGACCTGGACACCGTGGCGAGCCACCTGCACATCAGCCCCCAGACGCTGCGCCGGCACCTGCGCGAGGAAGGCACCAGTTTCCAGGCGCTCAAGGACCAATTGCGACGGGATATCGCCATCTATCACCTGGGACATGCGCAGCTGTCATTGCAGGAGATTGCCGAGCAGCTGGGGTTCTCGGAACCGTCGGCGTTTCATCGGGCGTTCAAGAAGTGGACGGGGGTGACACCGGGGGCTTATCGGGAGCAGGAGATCTGAGTGGCAGCATCCGGTTTTGGTAGGCCTCTTCGCGGGCAAGCCCGCTCCCACATAGGTCTCGTGAGCACCGCAAATCCCCTGTGGGAGCGGGCTCGCCCGCGAAGAAGCCAGTAGCCACACCGAAAAAACCCAGTCATACCACCGGAAAATGAATCCGGAACGCCGCGCCGCCCAGTTCCGAATCCCCCAGGGTCAACGTGGCGCCGTAGCTTTCGATGATGTCCTTGACCACCGCCAGGCCAATCCCCTGCCCCGGGTGCTGGCGGTCGAGCCGTTCGCCACGCTGGAGAATCCGCGCCCGCTGATCCGGCGGTACGCCCGGCCCATCGTCCTCGACGCACAGCTCCGTGCCGCCGAGGGTCTGGTGGACGCTGACGCGCACCTGCCCCAGGCAGAGTCGATAGGCGTTTTCCAACAGGTTGCCGAGCATTTCCAGCAAAGCGCCCTGCTCGATCGGCACCTGGCAGTGCTCCGGCAGGTCTAAACCGACATCGACCCGTTTATCGCGATAGACCTTGTCCAGGGTGTCGCACAGGCTTTGCAACACCGGCCGCAAGGAGACCTGGTGACGCACCAGCCCGCTCTTGCGCAGGCTGGCACGCTGCAACTGGTAGCCGATCTGCTGGCTCATGCGTTCGATCTGGGATTGCAGGACCCAGGCCTGGTCCCGGTCCGCGGGGCGCCGGGCCATGTCTTCGCTGACGCCCTGCAACACCGCCAGCGGGGTTTTCAGACTGTGGGCCAGGTCATCGAGGGAGTCACGGTAGCGGCTGCGCTGCTCGCGCTCGCTGTACAGCAGGCGGTTGAGGGAGCCGGTCAGGCGCAACAGCTCGCGGGGGTGCTCGGTGCTGAGGCTGTCCCGGGCCCCGCTTTCGATTTCGTCCAGCTCCTGGCTCAAGCGCCGCAAGGCCCGCAGGCCCCAGGTCAGGCCGATCCACAACAGCGCCAGCAATACCAGCAGGGCCGCGCCAAAACCCAGGTAGAGATTGTCCCGCAGGCCTTGCAGGGTCACCTCGTAGTCGCGGACCGGTTGCAGGGTGACGATACTGAAGGCCGCGTTCTGCCCGCCGAGCAGTTGGATCTCGACGTCATAGACGAAAAACTCCTGGCCATCGTTCTCGCGGATTCGCGCGAACTGGTTGCCCTGGCCGTCGTAGCGCGGCGTGTAGTTGATGTTTTCTTCCCGCGTGGCCTTCGAGCGCCACACCAATCGCCCGTCGCGGTCATAGATGTAGCCCAGCAACCGGGCATCGGCGAGGTTGAAGCGCTCGTCGGGCAGTTGCGTCGGCATCTTCAAGCGGTTGTTTTCCACCCGGGCGGCGGAAATCAGCGTGGTCACGTCCGACGCCAGGCGCTGCTCGATGGACTCCTGCAACGCCAGGCTGAACGCACCTTGCATCGCCGGCAGCAGCGCCAGCATGAACAACACCGCCAGGGTCATGGCGGCCAGCATCAAGCGCAGGCGTAGCGAACGAATCACTGGCAGCGCTCGTTGAACAGGTAGCCCAGCCCGCGCACGGTGTCGATCGGCTTGAAGCCACCGGGGGCCTCCAGCTTGCGGCGCAGGCGCCCGACCAGCACTTCGATGACATTCGGATCGCGCTCGTCGTCATCGGGATACAGCTGTTCCATCAAGCGGTCCTTGGCGACCACCTGCTGGTGATGACGCATCAGGTACTCGAGGATGCGGTACTCGTAGGCGGTCAGGGCCAGGGGTTCTTCGTCGAGGGACGCCTGCTTGCGGTTGAGGTCCAGCAGCAATGGCCCGGCGACGATGGTCGACTGGGTGAAGCCGCTGGAGCGCCGCAACAGCGCATTCAGGCGGGCTTCCAGCTCTTCGAACTGGAAGGGCTTGACCACATAGTCGTCGGCCCCGGCGGCCAGGCCCTCGACCTTGTCCTGCCAGTTGCCGCGGGCGGTCAGGATCAGGATCGGGAACGTCTTGTCCTGGGAACGCAGCCGGCGGATCAGCTCCAGGCCGCTGATGCCCGGCAGGCCCAGGTCGACGACGGCCAGGTCATGGTTGAATTCCGCGACCTGGTACAAGGCCTCTTCAGCGTTGGCGACGGCCTGCACCACGTGGCCGCTGTCGGTGAGACGGGTTTGCAGGTGATGACGCAGCAGAGCCTCGTCTTCGACGACCAGTAATTTCATGAAGCCTCTCCCCAGGCAAATCAAACGATCCAGTGCTGTGTACCACAACGAAAGGCGCCGGATCGTCTTGGACCGATCCGGCGGGATACGCTCACCCCACGCCGCTTAGAACGTGTAGTTGGCCGACAGGTAGGTCTGGGCGCTGCTGGTCAGGTCCAGCGAGCCGACCTTGTCGCCACCGTGGGGGCTCATCTCGGTGCTGGCGTTGCTGCGCAGGTAACGGTAACCCAGTTCTACCGAGGTGTTCTGCGAAATTTGTTGCAGGACGCCGCCCTGCAAGCCCACGGCGTAACCGATGTCGCTGTCGCGGCTGTAGCCGGGGGAATCCTGGGTCAGCTTGGTCAGGCCCGCCGTGCCACCGCCGAACAGCTTGGTGGTGCTGGTGACCGGATAGAACACGTCGTAGCTGCCCAGCAGGTTTTCCTGGCGCAGCTTGATGCCGTTGTGAGTACCCGAGACATTGTCATAGGTGGCGTAGTAGCGACCCTGATCGTTCTGCTTGCCCAGGCGAATGCCATAGGTGGTGTCTTTACCGATGATGCCGTCGGCGTTCGGGTGGTTCAGGTTGTCGTTCAAGGCATCGGACTTCTTGACCTTGTCGCTGGTCTGGCCCAGGGTCAGGCTGGCGAAATTGTCATCGGCGTGGGCCATGGCGCTGGCGCCCAGCACGGTGAAAGCCAGCAGCAGTTTCTTCATCGCAGTCATGATCAAATTCCTTTCAAGCGTGGGTGGTGGGTGAAGTCGCAGTCACGTTAACCAGCGGTCCCTGAACACCCCTTGAACGTTCTCTGAACCTTGGCTGAATGAATCGGCTAGAGTGTCTTGTCCCATACGCCCCCCTCTCAAGGAGATCCACCATGCGCAGGTTGCTTGCCGTTGCACTTCTGGCCCTCAGTGGCATGAGCCACGCCGCTGTCCAGACCCAGGAGATTCCCTACACCAGTGCCGACGGCACGAAGCTGATCGGCTATTACGCTTTCGACGACGCCGTCAAAGGACCGCGCCCGGGCGTGGTGGTGGTGCACGAGTGGTGGGGGCTGAACGATTACGCCAAGCGTCGCGCCCGTGACCTCGCCGGCCTGGGCTACAGTGCCCTGGCCATCGACATGTACGGCGACGGCAAGAACACCGAGCATCCGAAGGACGCCATGGCGTTCATGCAGGCCGCGCTCAAGGATGGCAAGGCCGCCAGTGCGCGCTTCCAGGCCGGGCTCGACCTGCTGAAGAAGCAGCCCCAGACCGACCCGGACAAACTCGCCGCCATTGGTTACTGCTTCGGCGGCAAGGTGGTGCTGGACGCCGCGCGCCAGGGCGTGCCGCTGGCCGGCGTGGTGAGCTTCCACGGTGCCCTGGTGACCAACACCCCGGCCACGCCCGGCAGCGTCAAGGCCAAGGTACTGGTCGAGCACGGCGCGCTGGACAGCATGGTCACTGAAGAGAACGTGAAGGCGTTCAAGAGCGAGATGGACAAGGCCGGCGCCGACTATAAGTTCGTCAGCCTCGACGGTGCCAAGCACGGCTTCAGCAACCCTGACGCCGACCGCCTGAGCCACGGCGAGCACGGCGGGCCGGACATCGGCTACAACAAGGCGGCCGATGAAAAATCGTGGGCGGACATGCAGGCGTTCTTCAAGAAGATCTTCGATTGATCCCGTAGATCCCGTGGCGAGGGAGCTTGCTCCCGCTCGGGTGCGCAGCGCCCGCAAATTTCGGGGGCCGCTGCGCAGCCCAGCGGGAGCAAGCTCCCTCGCCACAAAAGCCTTGTTCACTCAGGACATCATTGCTCCCACTACCCAGCTCCCGGGCAACCCGGCAAAATGCCCGCCATGAACGCACTCCCCACCCTACCCGCCTGCTGCTCGCCCCTGGATGAACACTGGCCGTTGCCCGAACCCCTGCCCGGTACGGTGCTGCTGAGCACCCGCTTCGATCCAGCACGGCTGGGCGCGGATGACTTCCTGAACAGCGCCATCGAGCCGCCGGCGAGCATCCAGCGTTCGGTGGCCAAGCGCCAGGCCGAATTCCTCGCCGGGCGCATCTGTGCCCGGGCCGCTTTGCAACGGCTCGATGGCCAGCCTTGCGTGCCGGCCATTGGCGAAGACCGGGCCCCGGTGTGGCCGGCCCATGTCAGCGGCTCGATCACCCATAGCAACGGCCACGCGGCCGCCATCGTCGCCAGGAAAACCCACTGGCGAGGACTCGGCATGGACCTGGAAAACCTGCTGGAACCCGAGCGCGCCGAGCGCCTGTGCGGTGAAATCCTCACCCCACCCGAGCTGCTGCGCATGGCCACCCTAAGCCGCGATGACCGGGCCCTGCTCGTGACCCTGACCTTTTCCGTGAAGGAAAGCCTGTTCAAGGCGCTGTACCCCCTCGTTGGGCAGCGCTTTTATTTCGAGCATGCCGAGGTGCTGGATTGGACACGCGATGGACAAGTGCACCTGCGCCTGCTGACGGACCTGTCGAGCGAATGGCGCCATGGCAGTGAGCTGCAGGCGCAGTTCGGGGTGCAGGATGGACAGCTATTGAGCCTGGTGGGGATCAAGGCCTGAGATAGGTGGTGGCTGTAAGGGCCTCTTCGCGAGCAAGCCCGCTCCCACATCTGGAATGCATTCCACTCAGTGGGAGCGGGCTTGCTCGCGAAGACGGCGGATCAGGCGCTGCATCATTCAAGACCGATCCTGATGCCGCGGCCAGCTCAAGCTGAAACATGCCCCGCCCAGGCTCTTGCTCTTGCCGATCAACGCCCGGCCGTCGTGCCAGTGGATGATCCGCCGCACGATCGACAGGCCCAGACCATGCCCGCCCGAAGCGCGGGCGCGGCTGTCGTCCAGGCGCAGGAAGGGCTTGAAGATGCGCTCCCAGGCCGCCTCCGGCACGCCTGGCCCGTCATCCTCCACGTCTACCCGACAACGCAACTGGCCCACCTGGTAGCTGACGGTCACCCGCGAGCTGGCGTGGCGCATGGCGTTGCCCACCAGGTTCTGCAAGGCCCGGTGCAGGAACCGTGGCTCGGCCTCGACCCAGGCGCCGTCACAATCGGCGGCCGACAGGCATAGCCCGCGCTCGACGGTGATACCAGCGCGCAACGGGCCCAGTTCATCGATCACCTGATTGACCAGCGCGTCCAGGTCCACCCGCTGGAAATTCAACGCCGGCGAACCCTGCTCCAACCGGGCGTAGGTCAGCATCTCGTCCACCAGCCGGTCGAGGTCTTCGATGTCGTGGTCCATGCCCGCCAGGTATTTGTCCCGGGCCTGGGGCGTGGAGGCCGTGCCGAGCATTTCCAGGCCGAAGCGCAGGCGCGCCACCGGGGTGCGCAGTTCGTGGGAGACCGCCCGCACCAGCTCACGCTGGATCGCCAGCAACTGTTGCAAGTGCTCGGCCATGCCGTTGAACGCAGCGGCCAGGCGTCCGACCGAGTCGGCGCCGCGAGCCGGCACCCGGGTTTCCAGGCTGCCCTGGGCGATTTGCGTAGCGGCCGACTCCAGGCCACGCAGGCGCCGCTCCAGTTGGCGCACCAGCAGGTAGACGATCAGGCCGATGAGGCTCAACCCCAACGCCGCGATCAGCACCAGCCATTGCGGCGGATAAGGGTTCATCTGATACAGCGGCCCGATCTCCAGGACCCACGGCGTGCCCACCATGCCGGCGAACACGCGGATCGAATCGCCGCCCTTGCCCAAGGCCATCACCGTATCGCCTTCGGATACGCGGCGGCGCTGGTCTTCGTCCATGTCCGCCTGCTCGGCGGTCATGAGGCGCAAATCGAAACCAAAGCCTTTTTCCTCCTTGAGTTGGGCGAGCCGTTGGGGTTGCTCAGCCACCGGGTAGCGCACCAGTTCGTCGGCCAACAGGTAGATGGTCGCCCGCGCCAGTTGCTCGCTGATCTGCTGGACTTCCCCCACCAGTACCAATTGCTCGCCATCGCTGACCAGGCGATAGACCTTCGCCGCGTGGGGCCCGGTCTGCTCGACCAACGCCTGGCCACGCAACACGCGGGTGCGTTGACTGAGGTCCAGGTGGGTCTGGGTGAATGTCTGCACCGTCAGGGGAATGCCCAGCAGGCGCTCCCAGACCAGCAGCGCCCGGTGCCGTTCGGTGTCGTTCATCGGCCGCAGGTTGTCGGCCATCAACGAGAACGTGCCGTGGGCCAGGCGCTCGCGGTATTGCTCGCTGCGGGCCTGGTTGAGCAGGTGCAGGGCCAGCACGCCCAGCACCGCCACCAGCACCAGGGCCGCGCACATGCCGCCATAGATACGCAGGAAGATCGAGTTCACGGCGCCGCGTCTACACAGGCTTCGGGCACGAACAGGTAGCCTTTGCTGCGCACGGTCTTGATCAGCCGTGGATGGTCCGGGTCGTCGCCGATCTTGGGACGGATGCGCGAAATGCGTACGTCGATGGACCGGTCCTGGCCGTCATAGCCGATGCCGCGCAACGCGGTGAAGATTTCTTCCCGGGACAGGATGCGCCCGGCGTTCGACACCAGCAGCCACAGCAGGTCGAATTCGGCGCTGGTCAATTCGATGCCATTGCCCTGCAACCAGGCTTCGCGCAGGGCGTTGTCCACCACCAGCGGGCCGAACTCCAGGCGGCGCGGCTTTTGCGTGGCGGACGGCTCCGGCTCACTGCGTCGCAGCAGGGCCTGGATCCGCGCCAACAGCAGGCGCGGGCGTACCGGCTTGCAGACGTAATCGTCGGCGCCCAGGTCCAGGCCCTGGATCTGGTCGGTGTCGTCGGTGCGGGCCGTGAGCATCAGGATCGGCCCGTCATACTGCTCGCGCACCTTGCGGCAGATGCTCAGGCCGTCTTCGCCGGGCAGCATCAGGTCGAGGATCACCAGGTCCGGTTGCTCGGCAATGATCCGCGCCGCCGCCACCGCCCCATCGCCCTCGATGGCCACGCGCAAGCCGTTGCTTTCGAGGTACTCACGGGTCAGCTCGGCCAGACGCTGGTCATCCTCGACGATCAATACCTGCCAGGCTTCTTGTTCCACTGGGGGCCTCGTCTTGCTGTGAGTATAAAAAAGAAGAATCAGCACTTACCTGTGGCGAGGGAGCTTGCTCCCGCTCGATTGCGCAGCAATCGCAAAAAGCGGGGCCGCTTCGCAGCCCAGCGGGAGCAAGCGCCCTCGCCACAACAGTGCTCGCTCCAGAGGTTCGAATACAGCCCCCTCTTTTTGTCATATCAAAGGAGGATAAACATGCCAGCACACCGGCCGATTGTATAAACGCCACCCCCGGAGAAAACAAGCCATTAAATGCGTGCGGTCAGCCGGGGTTTGTGTGGTAACGTCCGCGCCCGCAAAAACCACCGGACTGTTTTCGACTGGTTGAAAACGATGAAAAAAGCCTCGCTCCAGCTAGGTCGCGGCCTACAGCGTAGTTCCATGTTTCGCACACAAATTACGCACAGGCTTATCCACAGGTAGTACGTTGCATCACCCCCCAAAACGCATTATCTTGTAGCCCGCCGCGCAAAAAACCCTACATGTAGGGTTTTAGGCCAAAAACCAAACACTAGTTGGACAGAGATTTCAAGCGCTTTTCTTGCTTCTGTCCAACTGAAGTATCGCGTTTCCCCAAGCCCAGACCGCCCCTGCGGATGGCGACCGTTTCGAGGTCGAAAACGACCGCAACGGTACGGGTGTTGCAGTCCATTGCTGCCACCCGCAAATCCGGTTCCGAGCCCCGGCTCGCAACCCGAGAACTTCGGATGGAAACAGCGCCATACGCCTGTTTCCTACTGTCCCGAAGTTGTTATACCCGGCGCGCCAGCCGGTTGTAGTGCTTCAGGACGGAACGGTGGGCACCGTGATGGTGCCCAAACAAACATAGAGACTGTGGAGACACCCATGCACACCGACACAACTCGCGAGAACCCGCAGGGCACCGCGCCGCTGGCCGCCGATTCGAGCCCGGATCTGTCCGCCACCGCACCGGGCCAACTGCGTGTGATCAAGCGTAACGGCACTGTCGTTGCTTACACCGATGACAAGATCACCGTCGCCATCACCAAGGCCTTCCTCGCAGTTGAAGGTGGCACCGCCGCCGCTTCGTCGCGAATCCACGACACCGTGGCCCGCCTGACCGAACAGGTCACCGCGACCTTCAAGCGTCGCATGCCATCGGGCGGCACCATCCACATCGAGGAAATCCAGGACCAGGTCGAACTGGCCCTGATGCGTGCCGGCGAGCAGAAAGTGGCCCGCGACTACGTGATCTACCGTGACTCCCGCGCCAAGGAACGCGCCACCCGCGCCCCCAGCGAAGCCCCGGTACAAGCCCACCCGTCGATCCGCATCGCCCGCGCCGATGGCAGCCTGGCACCGCTGGACATGGGTCGCCTGAACACCATCGTCACCGAAGCCTGCGAAAGCCTGGAAGAAGTCGACGGCGACCTGATCCAGCGCGAAACCCTGAAGAACCTCTACGATGGCGTCGCCCTCAAGGACGTCAACACCGCCCTGGTCATGACCGCGCGGACCCTGGTGGAGCGCGAGCCGAACTACTCCTTCGTCACCGCCCGCCTGCTGATGGACACCCTGCGTGCCGAAGGCCTGAGCTTCCTGAACGTCGCCGAGAGCGCTACCCACCACGAGATGGCCGACCTGTACGCCAAGGCGCTGCCGGCCTACGTGGCCAAGGGTATCGAATTCGAACTGCTGAACCCGGTGCTGGCGTCCTTCGACCTGGAAAAACTCGGCAAGGCGATCAACCACGAGCGTGACCAGCAGTTCACCTACCTGGGCCTGCAAACCCTGTACGACCGTTACTTCATCCACAAGGACGGTATCCGCTTCGAACTGCCGCAGATCTTCTTCATGCGCGTGGCCATGGGCCTGGCCATCGAAGAGAAGCAGAAAGAAGACCGTGCCATCGAGTTCTACAACCTGCTGTCGTCCTTCGACTACATGGCGTCGACCCCGACCCTGTTCAACGCCGGCACCCTGCGTCCACAGCTGTCCAGCTGCTACCTGACCACCGTTCCGGACGACCTGTCGGGCATCTACGGCGCGATCCACGACAACGCCATGCTGTCGAAATTCGCCGGCGGCCTGGGCAACGACTGGACCCCGGTGCGCGCATTGGGCTCGTACATCAAGGGCACCAACGGCAAATCCCAGGGCGTCGTGCCGTTCCTCAAGGTGGTCAACGACACCGCCGTCGCGGTCAACCAGGGCGGCAAGCGCAAAGGCGCGGTCTGTGCGTACCTGGAAACCTGGCACATGGACATCGAAGAGTTCATCGAGCTGCGCAAGAACACCGGTGACGATCGCCGTCGTACCCACGACATGAACACCGCCAACTGGATCCCTGACCTGTTCATGAAGCGCGTCTTCGACGACGGCAAGTGGACCCTGTTTTCGCCGTCCGAAGTACCGGACCTGCACGACCTGACCGGCAAGGCCTTCGAAGAGCGCTACGAGTACTACGAAGCCCTGACCGAGTACAACAAGATCAAGTTGTTCAAGGTCGTCCAGGCCAAGGACCTGTGGCGCAAGATGCTCTCGATGCTGTTCGAGACCGGCCACCCATGGCTGACCTTCAAGGATCCGTGCAACCTGCGCAGCCCGCAGCAGCACGTGGGCGTGGTCCACAGCTCGAACCTGTGCACCGAGATCACCCTGAACACCAACAAGGACGAGATCGCCGTCTGCAACCTGGGCTCGATCAACCTGCCGAACCACATCGTCGACGGCAAGCTGGACACCGCCAAGCTGCAACGCACCGTGAACACCGCCGTGCGCATGCTCGACAACGTGATCGACATCAACTACTACTCGGTCCCACAGGCGAAGAACTCCAACTTCAAGCACCGTCCGGTCGGCCTGGGCATCATGGGCTTCCAGGATGCGCTGTACCTGCAACACATCCCGTACGGTTCCGATGCCGCGGTCGAGTTCGCCGACAAGTCCATGGAAGCGGTCAGCTACTACGCGATCCAAGCGTCCTGCGACCTGGCCGACGAGCGCGGTGCCTACGAGACGTTCCAGGGCTCGCTGTGGTCCAAGGGCATCCTGCCGCTGGACTCGCAACAGATCCTGATCGCGTCCCGTGGCGAGAAGTACATCGACGTTGACCTGAACGAATCCCTGGACTGGGCACCGGTTCGCGCCCGTGTGCAGAAAGGCATCCGTAACTCCAACATCATGGCCATCGCCCCGACCGCCACCATCGCCAACATCACCGGCGTGTCGCAGTCGATCGAACCGACCTACCAGAACCTGTACGTGAAATCGAACCTGTCGGGCGAGTTCACCGTGATCAACCCGTACCTGGTCCGCGACCTCAAGGCCCGTGGCCTGTGGGACTCGGTCATGATCAACGACCTGAAGTACTACGACGGTTCGGTGCAGCAGATCGAGCGCATCCCGCAGGAGCTCAAGGCGCTCTACGCCACCGCGTTCGAAGTGGACACCAAGTGGATCGTCGACGCCGCCAGCCGTCGCCAGAAGTGGATCGACCAGGCTCAGTCGCTGAACCTGTACATCGCTGGCGCCTCGGGCAAGAAGCTGGACGTGACCTACCGCATGGCCTGGTACCGTGGCCTGAAGACCACCTACTACCTCCGTGCCCTGGCCGCTACCAGCACCGAGAAATCGACCATCAACACCGGCAAGCTGAACGCTGTTTCCAGCGGCGGCAACCACGGTGACGACTCGGTCCTGGCCGCTCCCGCCGGCCCGGCGCCAGTGCCAAAGGCCTGCGCGATCGACGAGCCGGATTGCGAAGCTTGCCAATAAGCTGAGCCGGCGGGCGCTGCAAAGCGCCCGCTGAAAGAAGCCCCCGATAGACCGCTGGTTTATCGGGGGCTTTCTTTTGTCTGGAGGAAAGTAGCGTCTGGGCTGACCTCATCGCGAGCAAGGCTCGCTCCCACAAGGGAACGCATTCCAATGTGGGAGCGGGCTTGCTCGCGAAGGCGTCGGTACATCCAACAATTGTCATTGACTGAACCACCGCTTTCGCGAGCAAGCCCGCTCCCACAGGGATCTGGATGAACACAGGTCTATTCGCGATACGGCCAAAACAAGCGGAGCAGAAAAAAAGCCCCTCTTGCGAGGGGCTCCTTGTACAGCCTTCAAGCCACCTGAGGCATCAGGTCATCTGAATGATGGTCTGCATGATGGTGCTTTGGGTGGAGATGGTCTTGGCGTTCGCCTGGTAGTTACTCTGCGCCTTGATCAGCTCGACCAGTTCGTTGGTCAGGTTGACGTTGGACTCTTCCAGGGAGTTGGAGACGATCGAACCCAGGGTGCCAGTGGTTGGAGCGTCGTAGCCCGGGATACCCGAGTCGAAGGTTTCCTTCCAGCTGGTGCCACCTACCGGTTGCAGGCCCTGCTCGTTGGTGAAGCTGGCGAGGGCGAGCTGGCCGATCGGCTTGGTCTGGTTGTTGCTGAAGTTGGCCAGCAATACGCCGCTGCCGTCGATGGTCAGGTTGGTGATCTGGCCGGTGGCGTAGCCGTTCTGGGTCGGAATCGAACGCGCAGTGTCGGCGTTGAACTGCGTGGTGTTGGTCATCGAGATCGTGATGCTTGGCGCACTCGCAGCCCCGTTGGCCGCCCACACGCCGTTGGTCACGGTGCCCGGCACCCAGCCCGTCAGCACCAGGTCGTTGTTGATGGTCGCAGGAGGCGTGCTCACCTGGGTCAGCTTGCCGCTCGAATCGAAGGTCATGGTCGAAGGCACCGGTGCGGTCGCCCCCGTCGTGGTCGGCAAGCTGCCGTTGAGGTTACGGCCGTCGATCAGCGTATAGACGTTCCAGGTGTTGCCAGCCGTCTTGACCATGTACTGGTCCATGGAGTGCTGGTTGCCCTGGGTGTCATAGACCGGGGTGGTGAACTGCTTGGTGAAAGTCGCCGTGTCGCTCGGGTTGAACGCCGCGGTGATCGCCGGCGCCGTCGAGTTCAGGTTGATGGTCGAAGACACCAGGCTGGTCGCTTGCGGCGGCAGGTTGGAGGTGTCGATGCGCAGGTCGGTCAGGATGCCGTTCTGGATCTTGCCGTTGGCGTCCACACCGTAGCCCTGCAGGCGCGAAGTGCCATCGGTGTTGGTGATGAAGCCTTCCTTGTCGGTCTTGAAGGTACCGGCACGGGTGTAGCTCAGCGAACCGTCGTTGCTCAGGACGAAGAAGCCCTGGCCCTGGATGCCCATGTCCAGCACGTTGCCGGTGTTGTTGACGTCACCCTGGCCGAACTGTTGGGAAACGTTGGCCAGGCGCACGCCGTTGCCGACGGTCTTGCTGCCCGAACCCAGCTTGGTGGCCGAGTAGACATCTTCGAATTCCGCGCGAGACG
This sequence comes from Pseudomonas sp. P97.38, assembly GCF_001269745.1. NCBI lineage: Bacteria > Pseudomonadati > Pseudomonadota > Gammaproteobacteria > Pseudomonadales > Pseudomonadaceae > Pseudomonas > Pseudomonas sp. P97.38. The sequence continues at coordinate 15,157 of NZ_LHVJ01000014.1, read as the reverse complement.
ATTTGAAACCGGTGGTCGCCACGTTGGCGATGTTGTTGCCGGTAACGTCCAGCTGCTTGTTGGCTGCATAGAGACCGCTAAGGCCGATGTTGAAAGACATTTTCCACTCCTTTGCCGGGTTAGTCGGCTCTTACATACCAATAGTTTGTACTTTGGACAGGGCGATGCTGCCCAGCCCGGCGAGGTTGAGCATCAACTCACCGCCCGTCTGGCTGATCGTCACGCTGCTGACCGTTGCCGGCAGGTTGGTGATCAGCGACGTGGCCTGGCCGTCGATAGTCGTCGAGGCCGCGAAGGTATAAGTGCCCGATTCGACCGTCGTGCCCGCGTCGTTCTTGCCATCCCAGATGAAGGCGGAATTGCCGGCCTTCTGGCTGCCCAGGTCGATGGTGCGCACGGTCTTGCCGTCCTTGTCGACGATCTTGACCGCGACGGAGGAAACCGATGCCGGGACCACCACCGTGCCGTTGAGGCTCTTGGAGGTATCGACCACGGCCTTGTCGCCCGGGGCAATGACCGAGCGCCCGACCAGCGACGACGCCTGCAAGGCCTGGGACGAGTTGTAGTTGCCGGCGATACCGCTCACCGTCTGGTTGAGGGTGGTGATGCCTTCCAGGCTGCTGAACTGCGCCAGTTGGGCCACGAACTCGCCGTTGTCCTGGGGTTCCAGCGGGTTCTGGTTTTTCAGTTGGGTAACGAGCAGTTGCAGGAACGCATCCTTGCCCAGCTCCTTCTTGCCGGTCGCCGCGCTGGTGGCCGAGGTCAGGCTGTCGCTGGCGCTAGTGGTCTTGACCGACGAGTTCGCCAGGATCTCGTTGAGACTCAGACCACCGGTGGTGTTGGTAACACTCATGTGACTCGCCCCTTATCACTGACCGAGGGTCAGGACCTTCTGCATCATGGTTTTGGCGGTGTTCATCATTTCGGCGTTGGTCTGGAACGAACGACTGGCGGAAATCATGTCGGCCATTTCCTCGACGACGTTGACGTTCGGGTAGTAGACGTACCCCTTGGCGTCGGCAGCCGGATGGTTAGGCTCGTAACGTGCTTCGAGGTTGCTCTGGTCTTCGACCACGCCCAACACCTGCACGCCCTGCCCGGCCGCGTCCTGCTCCTGGAACAGCGAGTCGCTGCCGCCGTTCTGGCCAGCCTGGAACATGGTGGCGAACACCGGGTGACGAGCACGGTAGGTCTGGTCGATGCTCGACGACACGGTCTCGGCGTTGGCGATGTTACTGGCGACGGTGTTCAGGCGAGTGGTCTGGGCACTCATGGCACTGCCGGCGATGTTGAATACGCTCGCGATCGACATGGATTACTCTCCGCGCAGGGCCGATACCAGCCCTTTGAATTTGCTGTTGAGCAGCGTGAAGCTGGCCTGGAAGTTCACGGAGTTCTCCGCGTAGTTGGACTGTTCCAGTTGAGCGTCCACGGTGTTCTGGTCGATGGACGGTTGCATCGGCGTGCGATACATCAGCGACTCGTCGCCATTGCCCAGGCCTTCGGCCTCGATATGACGGCTGTTGGTCATGTTCAGGGCGAAGCTGCCGTTCTTGGTCTTCTCGTTCTGCTCGGCGAGCACTTTGGAGAAGTCCAGGTCCCGGGCCTTGTAGTTCGGGGTATCGGCGTTGGCAATGTTGTTGGCCAGGACTTCGGCACGCTGGGCGCGGAAGCCCAGGGCCTTTTCATGGATACCGAGCGCTTTATCGAAGCTGATGCTCATGGCACAAACCTTTGGGTGACCAATGTACGTACGATGGCTATAGCAAGCGTCGTGCCATTTTCCAAAAGCCCATAAACCGGGGCTTTGCGGGCAGCGGCAAGGCGGCAATGCCAGAAAAGCGGCAATGGGCTTCCGCTTACCTGCCGCTTTTCTGCCGCTCTCAGCGTCAACGGCGATTAATTGTGGGAGCGGGCTTGCCCGCGAAAGCGGTGTATCAGTCGACATCAATGTCTCTATTGGATCGCCTTCGCGGGCAAGCCCGCCCCCACAGGAGATTGGGGGGATTTGATGAAAAGTGGCAGGCAAAAAAAGGGAGCCTTAAAGGGCTCCCGTTTTTTGACACACCGGCCAATCACTTCGCCTGGTAGATGATCCCCGGGCTGCACTGGACCATCTGGTAATGATCCGGCAAGCCGTTCAACGCCTCGGAAGCTCCGAGGAACAGGTAGCCACCGGGCTTCAGGGTGCCGTGGATACGCATCAGGATGTCCTTCTTCACTTCGGCCGAGAAGTAGATCAGCACGTTGCGGCAGAACACGATGTCGAACTTGCCCAGGCTGGCATAGCTGTCCAGCAGGTTGAACGAGCGGAACTCCACCCGGTTCTTGATCGGTGCCTTGACCACCCAACGCCCCGGCCCCTTCGGATCGAAGTAGCGCTGCAAGCGATCGGGCGACAGGCCGCGACCGATGGCCAGGCTGTCGTACTCGCCGGTCTTGCAGTTGTTGAGCATGGTCCCGGACAGGTCGGTGGCGACGATCTGCACGCCCCCCTTCAACTGGCCGATGTTGGTCCGCTCGAACTCGTCGATGGACATCGACAGCGAATAGGGCTCCTGTCCCGACGAGCAGGCTGCCGACCAGATCCGCAGGCGCTGGCCCGGGCTGGCCTTGATGGCCGCCGGCAGCACTTTGTTCTTCAACACCTCGAACGGATAGGTGTCGCGAAACCACAAGGTTTCGTTGGTGGTCATGGCGTCCACCACCATCTCGCGCAAGCCACTGCGCGGCTGGGTCTGGATGCGCTGCACCAGCTCGCCCAACGTCTTGAGGCCCTGTTGCTCCATCAATTTGTTGAGACGGCTCGACACCAGGTATTGCTTGTTTTCACCAAGCAATATGCCACAGGCTTTTTCCAGGAAGACCCGGAACTGTTCGAAATCCAAATTACCCGTAGACAAGATACCGCCTCTTTCATTGTATTGATGTGCCGGGCGCACAATGCGCCCGACCTTTTATTCTACTGACTTGATTCGATCGACCACCCGGGACGCCAGGTCATCGGGCCGGAATTTTGCCAGGAAATCGTCGGCACCGACCTTCTTGACCATCGCCTGGTTGAACACCCCGGACAACGACGTGTGCAAGATGATATGCAGCTTCTGCATACGCGGATCGCTGCGGATCTCCGAAGTGAGAGTGTACCCGTCCATCTCCGGCATCTCGATGTCGGAGATCATCATCAGGAACTCCTCTTCCGGCTTCTTGCCCTCGTCGACCAGCGTGCGCAGGTAATCCAGCGCCTGCCGACCGTCGTTCAACGCAATCACCTCGACGCCGATGGTTTGCAGGCAACGGGTCACCTGCTTGCGCGCCACCGACGAATCATCGACGGTCAGCACCCGCAGCGAAATCGCCTTGTGCTGGGTTTCGGCATCCACCACACCCTGGGAAATCGTTTCCGTGGTCGGCGCCACTTCGGCGAGGATTTTCTCCACGTCGATGATTTCCACCAACTGACTATCGACCCGGGTCACCGCCGTCAGGTAGTGATCGCGACCGGTGCCCTTGGGCGGCGGATGGATCTCCTCCCAGTTCATGTTGACGATGCGTTCCACCGAGCGCACCAGGAAACCCTGGGTCTTGGTGTTGTACTCGGTGATGATCACGAACGGATTGCTCTGGTCCATCAACCGCCCCGAACCGGTCGCCATCGCCAGGTCGAGGATGGGGATGGTCGCTCCCCGAATGTTTGCCACACCGCACACCACGGGACTGGACTTGGGCATCAGGGTCAGCTTGGGGCATTGCAGCACCTCGCGCACCTTGAATACGTTGATCCCGTACAACTGCTGGCCGTCGAGACGGAACAGCAACAGCTCCAGGCGATTCTGACCGACCAGCTGTGTCCGCTGGTTTACCGAGTCCATTACTCCCGCCATGCCCTGACTCCTACCTAACGCTAATGGGTCCGACGCGCATTCATCACTAAACGGCACGGGGCTTGCTATTCAACCGGCATGAACGCACAAACGACATTTTCTCGACGCCTGACCACTCACTGCCGCCACTGGCTCGGTGCACTGTTGGCTGCCTGCCTGTTCACCTGGGGCAACCCGGCTCTCGCGGAGGCTCCGGTTACCTTGCCTGATCTCCTTATCGGCGTCACTCAGGGCTTTCTTGAATTCACCGTAGAAGACTATCTGGCAACCAGTCAAACCGAAGGTCGCTACGAAATCGAAGTCAACCAGCTCGACCCACGCCTGCGCATGCCGATGTGCGACAAGGAATTGACTGCCTCGCTGGAAAGCCCGGCCCGCCCGCTGGGCCGCGTCACAGTGAAGGTGCGCTGCGACAGCGCCGCGCCCTGGACGGTGTTCGTGCCCGCCCAGGTGCGCCTGTTTCGTGAAATCGTCACGACCACCCGTCCGCTCAAGCGGGCTGGGATCGTCGAGCCGCAGGACGTGGTGCTGCGCGAGCGTGACGTCAGCCAGATCAGCCAGGGCTTCCTGACGTCGGTGGATGAGGCCATCGGACAGAAACTTGTCCGACCAATGGTCGCCGACCAGGTCATCACCCAGGTGCACCTGGAACAGGCCGAAGTGGTGCGCAAGGGCGACCAGGTGGTCATCACCGCCCGCAGCGGCACCCTGGCCGTGCGGATGCCCGGCGAGGCCCTGTCCAACGGCGGCATGCGCGAGCAGATCCGAGTGAAGAACCTCAACTCCCAACGGGTGATCAAGGCTCAGGTCATCGCCCCCGGCCAGGTGGAAGTGGCCATGTAGTACTTTACGCAGGCAGGTAGAAAGCTGGCGCTTGACCTCGCTGTTCCCTAGACTGTGCCTTACGCAAAGGCAAGCGCAGACGTGCGCACGTTCATTGGATAAATGAGCCTAAAGTTTTTTTAGGGATGGCCGAAAACATGGCAAGCGTCCAAATATCCAGAGGTTTTCTACCATGGTCATCGACTTCAATCGTTTAAACAGCTCTTCACCGTTGACAGGCACTACGCGTACCAGCGCCAGCAAGGAAGCCGACAAATCCGCGCCGTTGTCTACGCCGGCCGAACAAGTCAGCAATGGAGAGTCGGTTCACCTCAGCAATGAGGCTCAGCAGTTGCAGAAGGTCACTGACAAGCTGCGCGATCAACCTGTCGTCGACAACGCCCGCGTGGCCGAGTTGAAAGCAGCCATCGCCGATGGCAGCTATAAAGTCGACAGCAACCGCGTAGCCAGCAAACTGCTCAACTTCGAAGCCCAGCGCTAGGCCGCCGCCTGCGCCAGGCTTTTGGACGCTTAAGACCCAAGGCCAGCCATGCACGACACGACTTTATTGCAACTGATCATCGACGACTTTGTCCCAGCGCAACAATTGCTGGAACTGCTGCAGACCGAATCACTGGCGCTGCACGGTCGCGACATGCCCTTGCTGGAAAACATCCTGGCACAGAAGCAGGCATTGATCATTTTGCTCGACCAGCATGGCCGCAAGCGCAGCGAGATCCTCGCCAGCCTCAACCTGCCCGCCAGCCCCGACGGCCTCGAGCAGTTGGCCAGCCAGTCGTCGATCGGCGACCAGCTCCTCGCCCAGAGCGCAGTCCTGACTGACCTGCTCGCCCAATGCCAGGCCGCCAACGCGCGCAATGGCCAGTCGATCCAGGTCCAGCAGGCCGCCACCGCCAATCAATTGCGCATCCTCAATGGTGGTGAAATCCCGACGCTCTACGACGCCCGCGGTTCGACCGCCAAAATGGTCAAGCACCGCCCGCTCAGCCAGGCATGAAACGAACCATGCCGGCGCTCTATCAACGCGCGATACATGCTGGCAAAATGCTGGCTCTTTGTAGTCGTATTTTGCCTGGAGATTGACCTACCGTGTTCAATGCCTCAAACGCGGATGATGCTCCGCAACCGCCCAAGGTCCTTACCACGCCCCTGGAAATCTCCGGCAACCTGCGGATGCTGCAAGATAGCCACGACCCGTTGATCATCACCTTCCACGAACGCACCCAACGCTTCCAGAGCTACCTGGTAGACGTTAACCGCGAAAACAACTCCATCGCCCTTGACGAAATGATCCCCCGGGACGGTGAACGGTTCCTGCTGGCGGGCGAGCCTTTTCGCGTCGAGGGCTTCCACGACGGCGTGCGCATCGCCTGGGAAAGCAATGGCCCGCTGACCATCAGCGACACCAGCGACGGCCGCTGCTACCGCGGCGCCCTGCCTGACGAAGTGGTTTATCACCAACGTCGCAATGCCTTTCGTGCCGCCCTGAAGCTGGCACAACTGGTGGACGTCGAACTGGGCGGCGAAAAGCTCAAGGCGGCGGTCAACGGCAAGTTGCTGGACATTTCCGCCACCGGCTGCAAGCTGCGCTTTGACGGCGACATCACCGAACGCCTGCAACTGGGCCAGGTCTACGAGCGCTTCATCGCCGCCCTGCCCTTCGGCAACATGACGGCCCCGGTCGAATTGCGCTACCTGCATTTCGAAGAAAGGATCAACACCACCTTCGCCGGCGTGCGCTTCCACAACATCAGCGGCCTGGTGCAGCGCCAGGTCGAGCGGTTCGTCTACCAGCTCCAGCGCGAAGCCCGTCGTTTCGACAAAGATGATCTCTGATCCGCCGCATTAAAAAAACGGGCAGCCCCTTGCGGTGACTGCCCGTTTTTTTATGCGCGATTACGGCCTGGCTTGAGTAAAGCTGGGGGCCTGCGGCTCGTCATCGGCCGCTTCGGCTTCTGCAACCGGTTCAGGCTCGGGCTCAGGCTCTGGCTCAACGTCCGATGCGGCCGGTGCCTGCATCTGCTCCTGCACCACCTGCTCATCCACCCGAGGGTCAAGGCATGCTACCAGCGGTGAGCTCGACATGCTGTCGGGCATGGCCACGTGGTGCAGCGGAGCGTCGTCGACCTGGTGCAGGTTGGTGACCGCTTTCGGCCGGATCCGCCACACGAGTATCAAGGCGAAGAAGGCGGAAAACGCATACAGCATGTGGCTGCCGAACAGCTTCATCAGTACCCCGGCCACCAACGGCCCGATACTGGCACCGACGCCATAGGTCACCAACAGCATCGCCGTCAGCGACACTCGCCGATCCGCCTCGACGTGGTCATTGGAGAACGCCACTGCCAGCGGATACAGGCAGAACTGGACCAGCGAGCAGAAGAATCCGGCAATGAACAGCACTTCCAGCGGCACACTCGACAGAATCGCCAATGGCATCGCACAAACTGCCAGGGCCAATGCAAAGCAGCGGATCAGCAACGCCCGGTCGTAGCGGTCGGACAGCCAGCCCAAGGGCCACTGCACCAGCAGGCCGGCGAAGATGCAGCTCCCCATGAACAGGCCGACCTGTTCGGTCGACAGGCCCTGCTGGGAGGCATACAACGGCGCCAGGCCATAGAAGGAGCCGACGATCAGCCCCGAGCCCAACACCGTGCTGAGCGACTGCGGGACACGTTTGATGAAGAACCGTGGCTCCATCGGCGCCGGACGCAGCGGCGCCGGGTGAATCCGTCGGGTCAGCGCCACCGGCACCAGGCACAAGGTGAAGCACAGCGCCACCAGCATCAGCAATTCCAGGCCCAGGGCCGGATGGATCACCAGGATCAACTGGCCCAGTACCATCCCCAGGTACGAGGCGATCATGTAGCCGCTGAACACCACCCCGCGCTGCTTGGCGTCGGCCTGCTCGTTGAGCCAGCTCTCGATGACCATGTACTGGCACATCATGCCGAGGCCGACAATCATCCGCAGCACGATCCAGGCCGGCAGCCAGTTCACCAGCCCGTGGCCCAGGACTGCCGCCCCGACGATCCCGGCGCAGGCCGAGTAGGCGCGGATATGCCCGACGCGGGCAATCAGCCGATGGCCGATCTTGCCGCCCAGCACCAGGCCGAAATAGTTGGCCGCCATCAGCGCACCGACCCATAGACTGTCCACGTGGTCGGCGGCCAGGCGCAAGGCCAGGTAGGTACTCAAGAGGCCCGAGCCGATCAACATCATCAGCGAGGCGAAATAAAGCGCTCGAAAAGGTTTCCAGACTTGGCGCATCGGCGTTCCGAGCGGCTCCTTGAGGTGGGGTAAGGGCTACCCTTGAAGATAGCCCGGATACAACGATTCGTTATGCCTGGGCCGCGAGAATGCGACGTTCCCAGGGCGTGATCTCATCGAAGAAGCTGGCCAGCTCAAGGGTCTTCGAAGCAACGTAGCCTTCGATGAACTCCTCACTGAACAGTTCCTTCGCCAGATGACTACGTTTCAGACGCTCCAACGCGGCATGCAAGGTACATGGCAGCGAGAGATTATCCGGCACGTCGAATTCACCCTGGATCGCCTCGCTCGGCTCCAGGCGATTTTCAATGCCATGCAGCCCGGCGGCCAGGCTCGCGGCGATCGCCAGGTACGGGTTGGCATCCGCCCCGGGCAAGCGATTCTCGACCCGACGGGCGACCGGTGAACTGGCGGGGATCCGCAGCCCGGCCGAACGGTTGTCGTGGGACCAGCAGGCATTGTTCGGCGAGGCGCACGGCTGATAGAGGCGCTGGTAGGAGTTCACGTTCGGCGCAAACAGGGCGGTGAAGTCGGCCAGGCCGGCCTGTTGCCCACCGATGAAATGCCGGAAAGTGGCCGTCGGCTCGCCAGCCTCGTCACTGAAGACGTTGCGACCGCTGCCCAGTTCCACGACGCTCTGGTGGATGTGCATCGAACTGCCCGGCGTATTCGCCAGGGGCTTGGCCATGCAGACCACGATCAGCCCATGCTTGAGGGCCACTTCCTTGAGCAGGTGCTTGAACAGGAAAGTCTGGTCGGCCAGCAGCAGTGGGTCGCCATGGAGCAGGTTGATCTCGAACTGGCTCACGCCCATTTCGTGCATGAACGTATCGCGGGGCAGGCCCAGTGCCGCCATGCAGGCGTACACCTCATTGAAGAAAGGTCGCAGGCCATTGTTGGAACTGACACTGAACGCCGAATGCCCGTCCTCGCGTCGCCCATCCAGGCCCAGCGGCGGCTGGAACGGCTGGGCCGGGTCCGGGTTGGGCGCGAACACGAAAAATTCCAGCTCGGTCGCCACGACAGGCGCCAGGCCACGGGCGGCATAACGCGCGATCACGGCCTTGAGTTGACCGCGCGTGGAAAGCCTTGAGCTTTCACCGGTCAGCTCATCGGCATCGCAAATCGCCAGGGCGCGAGGTTGTTGGCTCCAGGGCAGGCGGTGGATCTGTTGCGGGTCGGCCACCAGGGCCAGGTCGCCGTCGTCGCTGCCGTAGAATCGCGCCGCCGGGTAACCACCCATGATGCATTGCAGCAGCACCCCCCGCGCCAGCTGCAACCGTCGTCCCTCGAGGAACCCTTCGGCGGTCATCACCTTGCCTCGCGGCACGCCGTTCAAATCCGGCGTAACGCATTCAATCTCATCAATGCCCGTCAATCGCTGCGCGAGTGAACACTGGCCATCGGTCTTCATGACGCAATCCTTGTTATATGCGAGCCGCGAACGGCAACCCGTACAAAATAGGCTTCGGCTGTTCGGAATATCAAGCAGGCTGGACGAATAAAAACCGTCAGAAAATACACAGCCCACACCATAGGAGCGAACCCGCTCACGAAGGCAGTCTGTCAGCTTTTGCGTAGTGACTGATGCACCGCCTTCGCGAGCAAGCTCGCTCCCACAGAGGGGTTATGCGCAAGGAATGCCTCAGGGCAGGTAGATCCGGAATACCGCGCCGCCCAGCACACCGCCATTGGCGATCTCGGTTCGCCCGCTCACGCCGCCGCGCTGGTGCAGCCCGGCGATACGCGCCGCGAAGTACAGGCCCAGCCCGGTGCTGCCGCTGCTGTGGTTGATGCCCTGCACGTACTCGGCCTGGCGTTCGATCATCTCGGCCGGATAGCCCTCGCCGTCATCGTTGATGGTCAGCACCAACTGCCCGGCCTCATCGCTCGCGCTGATCAACAAGGCCTGGCGCCCATGGCGAATGGCGTTGGTGATGCAATTGTCGAGCACCGACGCAATCAACTCGCGGTCGAAAAAGCCCAGCGGGCTGAGGGGGTCGACTTCATAGGTGGCCATGATCCCGCGGCTGCGGAACACGTCCTCATGGCCGGCCAATTGCGCCTCGATGAAATCGTCCAACTCGTGGTAGGCCGGATGCAGGGGCAACTGGTTGACGCCGAGCTTGTACAGCCCCAGCAGTTGCACCAGCAACCCATTGAGGTGGGCGAACTCGAAGTCCATGACGCCCTGCTCCGGGGTCTGGCGCTCGGCGTCGGGCAAGCGTTCGAGCCACTGCGCATGCGCCTGCATGAGCAGGGTCAGGGAGTTCTTCATGTCATGCACGGTCGACGCAATCACCGTGGAAAAATCGAGTGCCTGTTCGCTGTCATTCATCGCCAAACGCCTTGCTTCGCAGTTTCTGGTAACGCGCAAACCGCGCGTCGGTGTCGGGCATCATGCCCACCAGCTTCAGACAAGCGCGACACTCCTGCAGCAGTTCCGATTCCACACTGGTATCGGTGCCGTGCAGCAGGGACTGCGCCATGTTCAGGGCAATACTGATGTTCTTCGGTTGCATCTTCAGGGCGCGGCGGAACAGCTCCCGCGCCTCCGGCAAGGCGCCGGTCTTGTAGACGCGCACGCCTTCGCGGTTCAGCTCGGCCGCCGCATTGCCCTGGTTGAGGATGTTCGGGTCGTCGGTGAGCTTGGCGATTCCTTGCATCACCGTCGGGTCATCGCCGTAGATTTCCGCGCAGTTCTTGAGCATCGACTCGCCGGCGCTGGCCTGACCAAGCATTTGCAGTTGCTTGGCCACCAACAAGGCCGCCTCCGCGCTCATGAACTGCTCCATGCCGTCGAGGCGCTGCAAGGCCTGCTCGGTGAGCTTCTCGGCGGTTTCGGCATCGTTGAGCAGCAGGCTCGTGGCTTTCATCAGGCGCGCCCGGACCTGCAGGCCCGGGTCGTTGAGGTTTTCCTTCGCCACGGCGCTGAGGGTCGTGTTGATCTCCAGCCGCGTGCGCGTATCGAGGCCCTTTTCGCTGCCCTTGCTGATCAACGCATGGGCCAGGCCCAGGTTGGTCTCCGGATCCTTGAAGCGCGACTGCGCGCCCTGCCCGACCGCCTGGCGATAAGCCCTGGACGCGGTGTCGTAGTCTTCGTTGGTCATCGCCAGCTTGCCCAGCAGCGCTTGTCGACGCACCGCCAGGGGCGACAGGCGAACCGCCTCTTCCAGCACCTGCTGCGCCTGTTTCGTGTCGCCTTCGGCCACCAGCACATCGGCCATGCCGTCGTACAAGGCCGGCATCATCGGAAAGGTTTTCAGTGCCTTTTCGTAGACCTCCTTGGCCTGCGCCACCTGGCCGCGCTTGAACAGCAACTTGCCCAGGCCCGCATAGGCCCAGGGCAGCGGACGGTCGGCCAGGATGGTGTTGTACAGGCGCTCCAGGGCTTCGTTCTGGTTCAGGTCGCGCAACGCGTCGGCCCGATAGCGCAGGCACAGCGGCCCGTAGCGCGGATCCTGCTTGCACAGGGCGATGCAGGCATTGAGCACTTCCAACGGTTTTTCGCGATCCAGCGCCTGGAGGATCGGCTTGAGCAAAGTCTTGCGCTGCTCCAGCCGTTCCAGCCGCTGGGCCAGGCCGGAGCGGTTGAACGGCTTGGTCAGGTACGCGTCGGGCTCATGCTCCAAAGCGCTGAGCACCATCGCCTGACTGGTCTCGGCGGTCACCATGAGGAACACGCTTTCATGGCTGATCAGCTTCTCGACCATCAGGTCTTCAAGCACCTGCTGACCGTTCTTGCGCCCGTCGCCGAGGTGATAGTCCTGCAGGATGAAGTCATAGCGCTTCTGCGAGCACATGCGCAACGCCACTTCACCGGTGTCGGCGGTATCCACGTCCTTGACGCCCAGCTCACGCAACATGGAGCGGATCGAACTGCGGAAATCCGAGAAATCATCGACGATCAGAAAACTTTTTTGGTGGTACGCCAGCATCGAGGATGTCCAGGCAAGTAAAAAAGATGCGCCCAAACGGGTGCTCATCAGCTTATCGGCCGCAAGTGGCGTTCCGTTAACCGATCGTATGGGAGAGGTTTAGTGCGAGAAAGGCGCTAATGCCAGTTCGTCAGAAAGATCTGGCAGCCCCAGGTGGAATCTGTGGCGAGGGAGCTTGCTCCCGCTGGGGCGCGAAGCGGCCCTTGCCTTGTCGGGCCGCTGCGCAGCCCAGCGGGAGCAAGCTCCCTCGCCACAGCGTGCCCGCTTGGGATTCGCTGAAACGGCAGTGCCATGCCCGGCTTTGCTCGTCAGATCGTCACTTAGCGACGCCCCAACAGCCTTCCCCAAAATCCCACTTTAGTCTCCGCGACCACTGGCGCAGGTGGCACGATCTCTTGCCTTACCGGATGCGTACTCGGACCATCGGGCCGGAGTAGATCCCCTGGATAATGCTCAAGCCCCAGGCACTGTGAATCATCCAGCCCAAAAGCCTTCACCGCCGCCACAGCTTCCACGCACCAGCGACCAAAATACGCGCCACCTTCAAAATTCTCGTCGCCATAGGTGTACCAGTAGGGATGCTTGTAACTGACTGCCTGGGGATCGGAGCCGGATTTCGCCCCTGTTCGGATTTCCTGATACCAGTGACTGACAAAGGCTTCCAACTTGGAAGCCTGCGTCTCCACCGGCGCATCCACCGCCGCCAACAGTCGTCCATAAGGTTTGGGATAAAGGAGAGCGGCCCCCACTTTGCGCTCGGGACTGCGACTCGCGATGACCCGGTCGAGCAACACGTCCTCGCCTTCATTGCCGATAAGGGCCAGCAGCCTTCGCCATTGATCATCGGGAATCTCCAGCGCCAACCCCAGGCCCACCAGCCAGAAGCAGACGATGTAATGGTCATAGTTGACGCGCCAGCTGTGGCGGGTGAACTGTTGCTCAGGGGTCCAGACCGATGCACCTAGGCGTTCGGCCTCTTCCCAGGCATCGAGTAGCCCAGGGAAATAAGGAGGCAAGTCGGCGACAGGGCATCCGGCAGAGTAGCGACTTAGCATCTGGTGCCAGTGGTCTTGGGCAATGGTATAGACGTACTGCGGCGCGTAGTCGGGATCGCGTGCCGGGGCCCGCGCGTTCTCCAGCGCTCGGGCAATGCGTTCGTCACCATACGCAACCCATTCAGACCAGTAGCGGGAATCTCCCAGTGGTGCCCGAACCATTTAAGTTTCCTTCACAACCCAATATCGTGGAAATTTCTGGCATTTAAATTAGGAACCAGTAACCACTCTCGCTGCTAAAGTACGAAGAAACCCTCGTAGGCTGCCTCCACCCGCTCAACAAGCTGATCAGAAATGATGCCCACGCTCTCTAACTCGGCAGCTTCGGCGAATAACAAAGGACTCGACACAACTGGCGTAGTCAAACCTAATTGTTGTCGCACACGAAAAATTGCGTGAATCTCTAAAGGTAGCAGATCGAAAGGCGCATATTTGAATTCAGGGTCCCACGCCCCACCGCTGTCCTCAAAATTGGAGAGATGATACTTACATAGTTTTTCCAGCGCTTGAGCGAGCCCTTGCTCATTACTCCATTCGTTTATCACCTCTTGATAAACACCTAAATTCATCGACTTAATTTCTGGAAGCGTCTCTCCTTGCGAATAGACTGAATAAAGCCAGAGCATGAAAGGTTCGAATCGACGCTGTTCAAGATAGCTAGCATCGACAGCGCCATTGATAGCCAGCATCCCGGCCAAAACATCGGCTACGGAGGCGGCCAGGTCTCGACGATCAGCCACTATCAATCCTGCCAATAGGCATCCAGCGAGGCTCAATTGATTAGTCAAATTGGGGACAGTTTTGACGCCTTGCAGAAAACTCGTCTTGGAGAAAGCCTTCGCTTTGAGCATCAGGGCCCAATAACGGTACATCATCGAACGCGAGACGTGCTCCCAGCCAGCGGGATCTCGATCACTAATAGCAACTTCTCCCTGAACACCGTAGTAGGTCGCCAGCATCCCCAACGAATCAGCCACGTTGTCCAATCCACCTAACGAGTCGCTAGCCAGATCCTCATCAATGTAGGCAAGCTCTTGAGCCGTCATGTCTCCCGACTGGGATAGCCAACGTCGATGCTGTTCAAGCAGAGTATTGATTTTTTCCATTTCAGTGCGGTTCCCATGTAACTCAAAAACGTCTTGCGTGCCCAAGGAAAACTCTTAGTACTTCTCCCTTCAAATCAACGCCGATCAAATTTCCGCTCACACTTTCAGGTGATTGCCTAAGTTCAGGCGCTTGGCGGCAGCATCAATTAACGGGGAGTTGGTGTCCGGTTTGGTAGGGGCAAGTCCACTTGCTCCCTCGCACAAAAGGATGGTGTCAAGCTTCATCCCATCAGCAAATAACTTCACCCTCACCATTCACCCCCTCCAATAGCATGCCTCTGAGACCCGCACGCTCCAGCCGAAGCTTCACATCCTCGCTAACGATCAATGCTCCCAAGTGTTTCTTGATACGAAAAATATGTTTTCCCTGGGCCTTGGCAGGATCAATGACAAGATTCAGAAAAACGCTGTATTCGCCAGCTCGATCAGGTCGTACGGGATCATTGACCTCATATTTTTTGAAAGCGGAGCGTGATTCGTCTACGCAATCCAATTGGGTCTCGACAATCATCACATAGTAACGACCATGAGCTTGCTCGCCTGCAACCGACACAGGCTCGAGCACGACATTCATATACGGTTCATCAACATCGGGAACGCCCAACAATGCATCCCTGGCTTTTTCACTCAAAACCGGCACAGAGGCATAGCCAGCCAAGGAAAAATCCAGACTCCCACCTTCCTCAAGAACCTCAAGGGTGTAGGTACACGGCTCCATGTACTCAGAAGGGGGGTCGATGAAGAGCCAGTTGTTGCAGTGCTTTATATCTCCCTGGACTGGCCCCAACAAAACCGGACACCGCCACCCCGTTAACTTGATGCCGTTTTCATGCGCCTGAACTCTCTGGGAGAGCGGTATTTCAGCGCGCTGTGTGGATGCTGCTCGTTGTAATGTTCGAAAGCGATTGCCAGGTTACGTAGCGCCGTTTCGCGGTTCGGACGAGGCATGTGGGCCACGTAGTCGCGTTTGATGGTCTTCACGAAGCTCTCGGCCATGCCATTACTCTGCGGGCTGCGAACCGGCGTCGTGACAGGCTGCAAGCCGATTTGCTGTGCAAAGA
>NZ_LHVJ01000013.1:0-125387 GCF_001269745.1 Pseudomonas sp. P97.38 | reverse complement strand
GCGGTGTGTCATTCAACACATGTATCGGATGACACACCGCTTTCGCGAGCAAGCCCGCTCCCACAGAGGGCCATCAGGCATTCGGTTTTCCGAACAATACCCATCAGTCAGTTCGGCCAGCCGGATAAACAACCGGCAAATAAACCTGAAACAAAACATTAATTACCTTATAAAACATAGAGTTAACCTGTATCGACTGGCCTGGCACGAGTCATGCTCTACACTCCTTCGAGACGAATGCCTGCATGCCAACACAACAGGAGCTGCCAGGCGTTTCGAAGCACTCAGGGCCGACGTACCGGCTGAAATAAAAAAAACAATGTCGAGGAAACATCGATGCGCATCGTTCCCCATCTTCTGGGCGCAGCCATTGCTGCCGCTCTGATCAGCACCCCGGTTTTCGCCGCCGAACTGACCGGCACGCTGAAAAAGATCAAAGAGTCCGGCGTCATTACGCTTGGGCATCGCGACGCTTCCATTCCGTTCTCCTACATCGCAGACGCTTCCGGCAAACCGGTGGGCTACTCCCACGACATCCAGCTGAAAGTCGTCGAAGCACTGAAAAAAGACCTGGACCTGCCGAACCTGCAGGTCAAGTACAACCTGGTGACCTCTCAAACCCGTATCCCGCTGGTGCAGAACGGCACCGTGGACCTGGAGTGCGGCTCCACCACCAACAACGTCGAGCGTCAGCAACAGGTTGATTTCTCCGTCGGCATCTTCGAGATCGGCACCCGCCTGCTCTCCAAGAAAGACTCCAAGTACAAGGATTTCGACGATCTGAAGGGCAAGAACGTCGTGACCACCGCCGGCACCACCTCCGAGCGCCTGCTCAAGGCCATGAACGCCGACAAGCAGATGGGCATGAACGTCATCTCTGCCAAGGACCACGGCGAGTCCTTCCAGATGCTGGAATCGGGCCGTGCCGTCGCGTTCATGATGGACGACGCCTTGCTGGCCGGTGAAGCAGCCAAGGCCAAGAAAGCCGATGACTGGGCTGTCACCGGAACTCCACAGTCCTACGAAATCTACGGCTGCATGATGCGCAAAGGCGACGAGCCGTTCAAAAAAGCCGTGGATGACGCTATCAAGGCCACCTACGCGTCGGGCGAGATCAACAAGATCTACGACAAGTGGTTCACCCAGCCGATCCCGCCGAAGAACCTGAACCTGAACTTCCCGATGAGCGACGAGCTCAAGGCACTGATCGCCAATCCGACCGACAAGGCGGCTGACGACAAGAAGTCCTGATTTTTCTGACTAACCTTATCTCCTGAAGGGGCCCGGCCCTTTCAGGGGATGGTCACTCCCTGCTGGCATATCTGGAAACACTCGAAGCGGTGGTTGTCGAGCCGATCGCGTGTGCCTGGCCTTTACAGGCCAGGACGGGAACGGAGCTTCCCCAGGCGGGCATTTGCACATCGAACGATCTGAGGGGAGACCCTAATGAATTACAACTGGGACTGGGGCGTGTTCTTCAAGTCCACCGGCGTGGGCAGCGAGACTTATCTCGACTGGTACATCGCCGGCCTGGGCTGGACCATCGCCATCGCCGTCGTCGCCTGGATCATCGCCCTGATGCTGGGCTCGATCCTGGGCGTGATGCGCACCGTGCCGAACCGGCTGGTGTCGGGCATCGCCACCTGCTACGTGGAGCTTTTCCGTAACGTGCCGCTGCTGGTTCAGCTGTTCATCTGGTACTTCCTGGTGCCCGACCTGCTGCCCGAAAACCTGCAGGAGTGGTACAAGCAGGACCTGAACCCGACCACCTCGGCCTACCTGAGCGTCGTCGTGTGCCTGGGGCTGTTTACCGCCGCCCGGGTCTGCGAACAGGTGCGCACCGGTATCCAGGCGCTGCCGCGTGGCCAGGAATCCGCCGCCCGCGCCATGGGCTTCAAGCTGCCGCAGATCTACTGGAACGTGCTGCTGCCCCAGGCGTATCGGATCATCATTCCGCCGCTGACCTCGGAATTCCTCAACGTCTTCAAGAACTCCTCCGTGGCCTCGCTGATCGGCCTGATGGAACTGCTCGCGCAGACCAAGCAGACCGCCGAGTTCTCCGCCAACCTGTTCGAAGCCTTCACCCTGGCGACGCTGATCTATTTCACCTTGAACATGAGCCTGATGCTGCTCATGCGCATGGTCGAGAAGAAAGTCGCGGTGCCCGGCCTGATCTCCGTGGGGGGTAAATGATGGAATTCGATTTCAGCGGTGTCGTCCCGGCCATTCCCGGCCTGTGGAATGGCATGGTGATGACCTTGAAACTGATGGCCCTGGGTGTCGTCGGCGGGATCATCCTGGGGACGATCCTGGCGTTGATGCGCCTGTCCCACAACAAACTGATCTCCAACATCGCCGGCGCGTACGTCAACTACTTCCGCTCGATCCCGCTGCTGCTGGTCATCACCTGGTTCTACCTGGCGGTGCCGTTCGTGCTGCGCTGGATCACCGGCGAAGACACGCCGATCGGGGCCTTCGGCTCCTGCGTCGTGGCCTTCATGATGTTCGAGGCGGCGTATTTCTGCGAAATCGTGCGCGCCGGCGTGCAGTCGATCCCCAAGGGGCAGATGGGTGCGGCCCAGGCCCTGGGCATGAACTATGGCCAGACCATGCGCCTGATCATCCTGCCCCAGGCGTTCCGCAAGATGACCCCGCTGCTGCTGCAGCAGAGCATCATCCTGTTTCAGGACACCTCGCTGGTCTACACGGTCGGCCTGGTGGACTTCCTCAATGCTTCGCGGGCCAATGGCGACATCATCGGCCGCTCCAATGAGTTCCTGATCGTCGCAGGTCTCGTGTACTTCACAATCAGCTTTGCCGCCTCGCTGCTGGTCAAGCGTCTGCAAAAAAGGTTCGCCGTATGATCTCTATCAAGAACATCAACAAGTGGTATGGGGACTTCCAGGTACTGACCAATTGCAGCACCGAGGTCAGCAAGGGTGAGGTCGTGGTGGTGTGCGGCCCTTCGGGTTCGGGCAAGTCCACGCTGATCAAGTGCGTGAACGCCTTGGAGCCGTTCCAGAAGGGCGACATCGTGGTCGACGGTACCTCCATCGCCGACCCGAAGACCAACCTGCCGAAATTGCGTTCGCGGGTGGGCATGGTGTTCCAGCACTTCGAGCTGTTCCCGCATCTGACCATCACCGAAAACCTGACCATCGCGCAGATCAAGGTACTGGGCCGCAGCAAGGAAGAAGCCACCAAGAAAGGCCTGCAACTGCTCGAGCGCGTCGGCCTGGCGGCCCATGCCCACAAGCACCCGGGCCAGCTCTCCGGCGGCCAGCAACAACGCGTGGCGATTGCCCGGGCCCTGGCGATGGACCCGGTGGTGATGCTGTTTGACGAGCCCACCTCGGCCCTCGACCCGGAAATGGTCAACGAAGTGCTCGACGTGATGGTGCAACTGGCCCACGAAGGCATGACCATGATGTGCGTGACCCACGAAATGGGCTTCGCCCGCAAAGTGGCGAACCGAGTGATCTTCATGGACCAGGGCCAGATCATCGAAGACTGCAAGAAAGAAGAGTTCTTCGGCGACATCAGCGCCCGCTCCGAACGTGCGCAGCACTTCCTTGAGAAAATCCTGCAGCACTAAGCGTCGCCTTCTTTTAGACGCGCTTGCTCTTGTGGCAAGGGAGCTTGCTCCCGCTGGGTCGCGCAGCGACCCCAAACCGGTAAATGCATTGCATCTGGCACACTGCACGAACCGTTTTGCGACTGCTTCGCAGCCGAGCGGGAGCAAGCTCCCTCGCCACAGAGCCGCGTTCGAAGGACGACCGCAGCACACTGGTTGACCCAAGGCTTCTGTGATGAAATGCGACCCCACCCTCTATCGCGCCGCGCCGCCATCACTTGCCGTGAAACCCCGCCTGATCCGCCACCTGTTCCTGCCGCCGTTGATCATCGCGTTGATGATCGGCCTGGGCTATCTCGGCTTCTGGATCAGCGAACACTACGGCGTGCGTGGCCTTGCCGAGAACGGCGAGCGCCAGCTGGAGCTGCATGCCCGGGCGGTGGAGAGTGAAATCAGCAAGTACACCTACTTGCCGAGCCTGCTGGAGCTTGAATCGAGTGTCTCGACGCTGCTCGACGACCCGACACCCGAACACCGCAAGACCGTCAACGAATACCTCGAAGGCCTGAACCGGCGCAGCCGCAGCCGGGCCATCTACGTGATGGACACGACCGGCCGCGTCATGGCCACCAGCAACTGGCGCGACGTCGACAGTTACCTGGGTGAAGACCTGTCCTTTCGCGCCTATTTCCAGAACGCCGTGCGCGGCCAGCCGGGTCGCTTCTATGGCATTGGCAGCACCAACGGCGAACCTGGCTACTACCTGGCCCACGGCCTGGAAGAACAGGGCAAGATCATCGGCGTCGCCGTGGTCAAGGTGCGCCTCGAAGCCATGGAGGAACGCTGGCAACGGGCACGCCTGGAAGCGTTCGTGAGCGATGAGAACGGCATCATCATCTTGTCCAGCGACCCGGCGCGGCGGCTCAAGTCCGTGCGTCCCTTGAGCGATGAGACCAAGGAACGCCTGGCCCGCAGCCTGCAATATTACTGGTTCCCGCTGAACGAGCTGGTGCCCCTGGCCCGGGAACGCCTGGCCGAAGGCATGGAAAAACTGACTTTCCCGGCCAACACTGAACTGGTGTCCGACGAACGCGCCATCAGCTATTTGTCGCAGACCCGGCCGCTGAGCGACACACCGTGGAACTTCACCCTGTTGACGCCGCTGGAAGACCTGCGCCGCCAGGCGATCAACCAGGGCATCCTGGTGGCGGTGGCCTTCGCCCTGGTGGCGTTCCTGCTGATCGCCTGGAACGAACGGCGCAAGGTCATCGCCACCCGCCTCGCGGCCCGGGAAGCCTTGCAGGAAGCCAACAGCCAGCTCGAACGTCGGATTACCGAACGCACCACCGACCTGCGCGCCAGCAACGAACGGCTCAAGAGCCAGATCCGTGAGCGGCGACAGGCCGAAGAGACCCTGCGCCGGGCCCAGGACGAATTGGTCCAGGCCGGTAAGCTGGCGGCCATCGGCCAGATGTCCACCAGCATCGCCCATGAACTCAACCAGCCGCTGGCGGCCTTGCGCACGCTGTCTGGCAATACCGTGCGCTTTCTCGAACGCGGGCAACTGGACATCGCCAGCACCAACCTCAAGACCATCAACGAATTGATCGACCGCATGGGGCGCATCACCGCCAGCCTGCGCGCCTTTGCCCGCCGGGGCGACGATCAGGGCCGGGCGAGCCTGGGCAAGGCCGTCGAGGCCGCGCTGCAATTGCTGGGCGGGCGCCTGGAAAACCGCAACATCCAGATCCACAACGGCTACGCCGACGTCCAACTGCAAATCGACCAGACGCGCCTGGAGCAGATCCTGGTGAACCTGATCGGCAACGCCCTGGATGCCATGCAGACGCAGCCCGAGCCACAGCTATGGCTCGACGGTGAAAGCAGCCACGGCAAGTACCGCCTGCGGGTGCGGGACAATGGCCATGGCATCGACCCCGAAGCCCGCAAGCATTTGTTCGAACCCTTCTTCACCACCAAGCCCGGCGAACAGGGCCTGGGCCTGGGCCTGACGCTCTCGGCGAGCCTGGCCGCCGCCGCGGGCGGGCACCTGGGCGTCGAATTCCCGGTCGAACGTGGCACCACCTTCGTCCTCAGTTTACCGTTGGTAAGCCTTCCCCCAGCCGAGCAACCATGAACAACGACCTGAGCGTACTGATCGTCGAAGACGACCCCCACGTCCTGCTGGGTTGCCAGCAGGCCCTGAGCCTGGAGGACATCCCGTGCATCGGCGTGGGCAGCGCCGAAGAAGCCCTGGAACAGGTGGGCGATGACTTTGCCGGCATCGTCATCAGCGACATTCGCCTGCCGGGCATCGACGGCCTGGAACTGCTGACCCGTCTCAAGGCTCGGGACAGTCGCTTGCCGGTGGTGTTGATCACCGGCCACGGCGACATTTCCATGGCCGTCGGCGCCATGCAGAAAGGCGCCTATGACTTCATGGAGAAACCCTTCTCCCCCGAACGCCTGGTGGACGTCGCCCGGCGCGCCCTGGAACAGCGCAGCCTGGCCCGCGAAGTGTCATCGCTGCGCCGCCAGTTGGCCGAGCGCGACTCCCTGGAAGGCCGCATCATCGGCCGCTCGCCGGCCATGCAGCACCTGCGCGAACTGATCGCCAATGTCGCCGACACCTCGGCCAACGTGCTGATCGAAGGCGAGACCGGCACCGGCAAGGAACTGGTCGCTCGCTGCCTGCATGACTTCAGCCGGCGCCACGGCAAACAGTTCGTCGCGCTCAACTGCGGGGGCCTGCCGGAGAACCTGTTCGAAAGCGAGATTTTCGGCCATGAAGCCAATGCCTTCACTGGCGCCGGCAAGCGCCGGATCGGCAAGATCGAGCATGCCGATGGCGGTACGCTGTTTCTCGATGAAGTGGAAAGCATGCCCCTGCCCCTGCAAATCAAGTTGCTGCGGGTGTTGCAGGAACGCACCCTCGAACGGCTGGGCTCGAACCAGAGCGTGGCGGTGGACTGCCGGGTGATTGCCGCGACCAAGTCCGACCTGGACGAAATGGGCCGCGCCGGCCAGTTTCGCAGCGACCTGTATTACCGCCTCAACGTGGTGACGCTGGAACTGCCGCCCCTGCGCGAGCGGCGCGAAGACATCCTGCAACTGTTCGAACATTTCCTCCAGCAATCGTCCCTGCGTTTCGACCGCACGGTGCCGCAGCTGGATAACCAGACCCTGTCGAACCTGATGAGCCATGATTGGCCGGGCAACGTGCGCGAATTGCGCAACGTCGCCGAGCGCTATGCCCTCGGCCTGCCTGCCTTCAAGAAAACCGGTGCCAGCAGCGGCGGCCAGGGCCTGGCCTTCGCCGAAGCGGTGGAAGCGTTCGAACGCAACCTGTTGGTGGACGCCCTGCAACGCAGCGGCGGCAACCTGACCCAGGCCAGCCAGGAACTGGGGATGGCCAAGACCACCCTGTTCGACAAAGTCAAAAAATATGGCCTGAGCCATTAACAACGGGGCAATGACCTGTGGACCTGATTTTCAAGGCGGCGCTGGGGGCTGCCGTGGTGGTGATCCTGGCGATGCTCGCCAAGACCCGCAATTACTACATCGCCGGGCTGGTGCCGCTGTTTCCCACCTTTGCCTTGATCGCCCACTACATCGTCGGCAAGGGCCGCTCGGTGGACGACCTGAAGACCACCATCGTGTTTGGCATGTGGTCGATCATTCCGTATTTCGTGTACCTGGCGACCCTGTATGTCATGGTCGACCGGATGCGCCTGGAAGCATCCCTGGCGGTGGCGGCGGTGGCGTGGCTGATGGCCGCCACGGTGCTGGTCAGCGTCTGGGTAAGGGTTCACGGCTGAGGGCACAAGCGTGCCTTATCTCCCCCGTGGGAGCGAGCTTGCTCGCGAAAGCCGGGGGATCAGTCGACGCATCTGTTGGACAGGCCCGGCCTCTTCGCGGGCAAGCCCGCTCCCACACATTGATCGTTGGCGAGCACAGGATGTGTGTTCACCGTAGATCCCTTGTGGGAGCGAGCTTGCTCGCGAAAGCGGTGTATCAGTCGACGCATCTGTTGGACAGGCCCGGCCTCTTCGCGGGCAAGCCCGCTCCCACACATTGATCGTTGGCGGGCACAGGATGTGTGTTCACCGTAGATCCCCTGTGGGAGCGGGCTTGCTCGCGAAAGCGGTGTATCAGTCGACGCATCTGTTGGACAGGTCCGGCCTCTTCGCGGGCAAGCCCGCTCCCACACACCGATCGTTGGCGGGCACAGCATGTGTGTTCACCGTAGATACCCTGTGGGAGCGGCGAATCAATAGCCGACGGTGAACCGCGTCCGCGAAAACTGCGGCGTCTGCACTTCGTCGATCATCGCGATGGCGTAGTCGGCGAAACTGATCCAGCTGCGGCCGGCCTCGTCGAACAGCAGGTGATCCTTGCCAAGGCGAAAGTGCCCGGTGCGCTCGGTTTCCACGAACTCCGCCGAAGGCGAAAGGAACGTCCAGTCCAGGTCCTGCTCCTGGCGCAGCACGTCCAGGAACAAGGCTCCGGCCGTGGCTTCGGCGAGGTATTCCTCGGGGAAACCATCGCTGTCGATTACCCGGCTGTTGTCCGGCAGCAGCAGCGAGCCGGCCCCACCCACCACCAGCAGGCGCTTGACCCCCGCCGCTTTCAGCGGCGCGATGATCTTGTCGGCCGGTACGGTGGCAAAGTGCGCGGCACTGATCACGGCATCGTGACCGGCGACGGCGGCGGTCAGCGCTTCGCTGTCCAACACATCCAGTGACTGGCTGACCACGCCAGGCCTGTCACCGATGCTTGCCGTGTTGCGGGCAATGGCCGTCACGCTGTGGCCACGGCGCAGGGCTTCTTCCAACAGTTGGCTGCCAGCACGACCGGTGGCGCCGATGATTGCGATCTTGCTCATGATGTTCTCCAGTGATTACTCATAGATACCAGGCATGCAACCCCTTGTGGCGAGGCAGCCAAGCTGATTGATTGCTGCAAAGGTGTCATCCGCCGTCAGGCACTCACCACTTCATTTCCCCCTTGGCCACCTTGGCACTGAGCTCGAGCGAGCTGTCTTCGCCCAGGTCCGGGTAGCGTTGTTTCATGGCGGCGATCAGGGCGGCGGCGTCCTTGGCACGGGCGGCTTCTTCGTCGAAGGCCTTGATGTAGCCGGCGGTGAACTTGACCGGCGCCAGGGAGCGGGTGCTCTCGCCCAGGTAATGGCCGGGGATCACGCTGCGCGGCTGCAGCTTCTCGATGCTGTACAGGGTCGCCAGCCAATCCTGATGGGACTGCGGCGTCTGGGTGTCGGCCATCCAGACATGGATGTTCTCGGCCACCACCACGCCCCCGACCACGGCCTTGATCGATGGAATCCAGACGAAACTGCGCTCCGGTTGCGGGCCATCCAGGCCGATGATCTGCAAGCGCTTGCCCTCCAGGGTCAGGCTGTCGCCCTTGAGCACCTGGGGCACGATGGCCTTGTCGGTTGCATCAGCCTTCAGGATCGGCCCCCAATATTTCAGCTTGCCGTCCACCGTGTGCTTGATGTGTTCGACGGTCGGCTGGGTAGCCAGCACCTCGGCCTCGGGGAAAGCGGCCGTCAGGGTCTGCAAGCCAAAATAGTAGTCGGGATCGCCGTGGCTGATGTAAATCGTGGTCAGTCGTTTTCCGCTGGCGCGGATTTTTTCCACGACCTGCTCGGCCTGGGATTTGCCGAACTGGGCGTCGACCAGGATGGCGTCGTGCTCGCCGCTGACCAACACCGAGGACACCGGGAACACCGCCGCGGCGCCAGGGTTGTAGACATCGAGGGTCAAGTCGGCTGCCCAACTGTGGGCCGCGAACGCCAGGGATGCGGTCGCCAGCAACAGGCGCTTGAGTGGGGTGAATCCGGTCATGCTGTGCTCCGTTGTCCAAAGCCCGTAGGTATTGAGATGGAGCTTAGTGACCTGACTCGTTCTAAAAAATGCGATGATTCAACATAGTTTGTTTCTGAAAACGGGCAAATCATGGATCGTCTCCAAGCAATGCAGGTGTTCGTCACCGTGGTGGACCTGGGCAGCCAGTCGGCGGCAGCCGAGCACCTGGACCTGTCGCGACCGGTGGTGTCGCGGTATCTGGCGGAGCTGGAAGACTGGGTTGGCGCCCGGCTGATGCACCGCACCACCCGCAAACTGAGCCTGACAGCCGCCGGCACGGAGATCCTGCCGCGCTGCCGGCAGATGCTGGAACTGTCCGGCGACCTGCAAGCGGCTGTCAGCAAACCGGACGACGCACCACGGGGCCTGCTGCGCATCAGCACCAGCACCTCCTTCGGCCAGGCCCAACTGACCAAGGCCATGGCCGAGTACGTCAAGCGCTACCCCGGGGTGAGCGTCGACCTACAGATGCTCGATCGCACCGTGAACCTGGTGGACGAGCGCATCGACCTGGCGATCCGCATGAGCAACGACCTCGACCCGAACCTGATCGCCCGCCGCCTTACCGTGTGCCGCTCGGTGATCTGCGCCTCGCCCGGTTACTTGCAGGAACACCCAACACCCCAGCGGGTCGAGGACCTGAGCCAGCACAACTGCCTGACCCACGCCTATGTGGGCAAGAGCCTCTGGCATTTCGAGCAGGACGGCGAGCAGGTCTCGGTGCCGGTGCAAGGCAACATCAGCAGCAACGAAGCCACCACCCTGTTGCAGGCGGCCATGGCAGGCGCCGGCGTGGCCATGCTGCCCAGCTATCAGGCCGGCCCCCACATCAGGCGCGGCGAGCTGGTGCGCCTGGTGCCTCATGCCGAGCCGCGGCAAATGAACATGTACGCGGTCTACGCCTCACGCAAGCACATGCCCTCGGCACTGCGCAGCCTGCTGGATTTCCTGGTGCAGAAATTTCCCGAGAAGCCGGAGTGGGATGCCGGGTTGTAAGCCGTGTCAGCCTCACCGAACACGTTGTGGGAGCGGGCTTGCTCGCGAAGGCGTCGCATCCGCAAA
Organism: Pseudomonas sp. P97.38; assembly: GCF_001269745.1. Classification (NCBI taxonomy): domain Bacteria; kingdom Pseudomonadati; phylum Pseudomonadota; class Gammaproteobacteria; order Pseudomonadales; family Pseudomonadaceae; genus Pseudomonas; species Pseudomonas sp. P97.38. Next base: position 114,863 of record NZ_LHVJ01000013.1, on the reverse strand, counting down.
ACATAGGTTGACTGATACGTCGCTTTCGCGAGCAAGCCCGCTCCCACAGGGGCCTGGTACGCCTCAAGTGCCGCAGCAGGATTCCACCAACCGCCCGCCCCAAGGCATACTTGCCACCCTCCATACGCCAGAACCCTAAGCCGCCCCATGCGTATCCACGTCAGTTTCATCGACCGCGTCGGCATCACCCAGGAAGTCCTGGCCTTGCTCGGTGGGCGTAACCTCAACCTGGATGCCGTGGAGATGGTGCCACCCAACGTCTACATCGACGCACCGACCCTCAGCCCGCAAGTGCTGGACGAATTGCGTGACGCCTTGTTCAGCGTGCGGGGCGTGCAGGCGGTGACGGTGGTGGACATCCTGCCGGGCCAGCGCCGGCACTTGCAGCTCGATGCCCTGCTGGCGGCCATGACCGACCCGGTGCTGGCCCTGGACAGCGCCGGCAATGTGCTGCTGGCCAACCCCGCGCTGATTGCCCTGTACGGTCGGGAGCCGGCGGGGGAAAGCGTGGCCGGGCTGTTCGGCGACGAGGCCCTGCTCAGCACGTTGCTGGAGAACGGTTTTCGCCTGCCACTGCGGGAAATCACCCTCAATGGCCAGACCCTGCTGTTGGACGCCACCCCCATCACCGACGCCGGTGCCCTGCTGACGCTCTATCCGCCGAACCGCATCGGCGAACGCTTGTCGGCGCTGCACCACGATCACGCCGAAGGCTTTGATGCGCTGCTCGGCGAATCCCCGGCAATCCGCACCCTCAAGGCCCGGGCCCAACGGGTCGCGGCCCTCGACGCACCGTTGCTGATCCAGGGTGAAACCGGAACCGGCAAGGAACTGGTGGCCCGCGCCTGCCACGCCATCAGCGCCCGTCACAGTGCTCCATTCCTGGCCCTGAACTGCGCCGCGTTGCCGGAGAACCTGGCCGAAAGCGAACTGTTCGGCTATGCCCCCGGCGCCTTCACCGGGGCGCAACGGGGCGGCAAGCCGGGGCTGATGGAACTGGCGAACCAGGGCACGGTGTTTCTCGACGAAATCGGCGAGATGTCACCGTACCTGCAAGCCAAGTTGCTGCGGTTCCTCAACGACGGCAGCTTTCGCCGGGTGGGGGGCGATCGCGAGATCAAGGTCAACGTGCGGATCCTCAGCGCCACCCACCGCAACCTGGAAAAAATGGTCAATGAAGGCTCGTTCCGCGAGGACCTGTTCTATCGCCTCAACGTGCTCAACGTCGAAGTCCCGCCGCTGCGAGAGCGCGGCCAGGACATCCTGCTGCTGGCCCGTTACTTCATGCAGCAGGCCTGTGCCCAGATCCAGCGCCCGGTCTGTCGCCTCGCTCCCGGCACCTACCCGGCGCTGCTGGGCAATCGCTGGCCGGGCAACGTGCGGCAATTGCAGAACGTGATCTTCCGCGCCGCCGCTATCTGCGAAAGCAGCCTGGTGGACATAGGCGACCTGGACATCGCCGGCACCTCTGTCGCGCGCCAGGGCGACGTGGAGGTCGAGAGCCTGGAACAAGCCATGGAAGCCTTCGAGAAACACCTGCTCGAAAGCCTCTACGTCAACTACCCTTCGACCCGCCAGCTCGCCAGCCGCTTGCAAACCTCCCATACCGCCATCGCCCATCGGTTGCGCAAGTACGGGATTTCCAACAAGCCCTAGCTTGACTCCGTCCCTGTGGGAGCGGGCTTGCCCGCGAAGAGGCCGGGCCTATCCAACATCTCCATTGGCTGACACACCGCCTTCGCGAGCAAGCCCGCTCCCACAGGCTTCTGAGTTGTGGCCGAAATCGCGCCAAAAGCGACCTCTACCTGTACTGAAAGCGCTACAGTGGAACGATATCGCTACAGCAAGCGGTAAACTGCGCTGGATAAGGCTTTGATCCGGCAATGATTTTATCCAGGCATCCAGCTGTAGCGATTTCGCTACAGCCCAATCGCTCAACGCTTCCTCAATACTCCTCAAATCATTGACCCATAAGCCCTTTTCAACATTGGCCGCATTCTTGCTATGGGTATAGCCATTCGGCCGGGCCAAGTCCCGCGCCTTTCTTCGCGTCCACCAGACGAATCTGGCCCCAGGAGTTTCCATGAGCGAGTTGCGTTTCACTGAAGATCACGAATGGCTGCGCACCGAAGCCGACGGCAGCGTTACAGTCGGCATCACCGCGTTTGCCCAGAACGCCTTGGGCGATGTGGTCTATGTTCAGTTACCGGAACTGCAAACCTACGCCAAGGGGGCCGAAGCCTCGACCGTGGAATCGGTGAAGGCCGCCAGCGGTGTCTACATGCCGTTGGACGGTGACGTGCTGGAAGTCAATCCGGCCCTGGAAAGCAATCCGGAACTGGTCAACGAAGATCCGCTGGGCGACGGCTGGTTTTTCCGCTTCACGCCCGCCAATCCCGCTGAAGTTGGCCAACTGTTGGATCAGGATGCCTACGACCGCCTGATCAAAGCCAACGCCCAAGCCTGAGGAGCGCCACATGACCGTTAATCTGGGCACCGCCAACGAATTCATCGCCCGTCACATCGGCCCACGGGCCAGCGACGAGCAAGCCATGCTCGAGCGCCTGGGCTACGACTCCCTGCAAGCCCTGAGCGCCAGCGTGATCCCTGAAAGCATCAAGGGCACCAGCGTGCTGGACATGGGGGACGGCCAGAGCGAAGCCGACGCACTGGCGTCGATCAAGGCCATCGCCAGCAAAAACCAACTGTTCAAGACCTACATCGGCCAGGGCTACTACAACTGCCACACACCGGCGCCGATCCTGCGCAACCTGCTGGAAAACCCGGCCTGGTACACCGCCTACACCCCGTACCAGCCAGAAATCTCCCAGGGCCGCCTCGAAGCGCTGCTGAACTTCCAGACCCTGATCAGCGACCTCACCGGCCTGCCGATCGCCAACGCTTCCCTGCTGGACGAAGCCACCGCCGCCGCCGAAGCGATGACCTTCTGCAAGCGCCTGAGCAAGAACAAGGGCAGCAACGCCTTCTTCGCCTCCGTACACAGCCACCCGCAAACCCTCGACGTGTTGCGCACCCGTGCCGAGCCCCTGGGCATCGACGTGGTGGTCGGCGACGAACGCGAACTGAGCGACACCAGCCAATTCTTCGGTGCGCTGTTGCAATACCCGGCCAGCAACGGTGACGTGTTCGACTACCGCGCCCTGACCGAACGTTTCCACGCCAGCAACGCCCTGGTCGCCGTCGCGGCCGACCTGCTGGCCCTGACCCTGCTGACCCCACCGGGTGAGTTCGGTGCCGACGTGGCCATCGGCAGCGCCCAGCGCTTCGGCGTGCCGCTGGGCTTCGGTGGCCCGCACGCGGCGTACTTCTCCACCAAGGACGCTTTCAAGCGCGACATGCCGGGCCGCCTGGTCGGCGTGTCCGTGGACCGTTTCGGCAAGCCGGCCCTGCGCCTGGCGATGCAGACTCGCGAGCAACACATCCGCCGCGAGAAAGCCACGAGCAACATCTGCACCGCCCAGGTGCTGCTGGCCAACATCGCTAGCATGTACGCCGTGTACCACGGGCCCAAGGGCCTGGTGCAGATCGCCCACCGCATCCACCACCTGACCGCGATCCTCGCCAAGGGCCTGGACGCACTGGGCATTCGCGTCGAGCAGGACAGCTTCTTCGACACCCTGACCCTGCACACCGGCGCGCACACCGCCGCCCTGCACGACAAGGCCCGCGCCCAGCGCATCAACCTGCGTGTGGTCGACGCGCAGCGCCTGGGCCTGTCCCTGGACGAAACCACCAGCCAGGCGGACGTCGAAGCACTGTGGAGCGTACTGGCCGACGGCAAGGCCCTGCCGGACTTCGCCGCACTGGCCGCCTCGGTGCAAAGCCGCATCCCGGCCGAGCTGGTGCGCCAGTCGCCGATCCTCAGCCACCCGGTGTTCAACCGCTACCACTCCGAAACCGAGTTGATGCGCTACCTGCGCAAGCTCGCCGACAAGGACCTGGCCCTGGATCGCACCATGATCCCGCTGGGCTCCTGCACCATGAAGCTCAACGCCGCCAGCGAGATGATCCCGGTGACCTGGGCCGAGTTCGGCGCCTTGCACCCGTTCGCCCCGGCCGAGCAAAGCGCCGGCTACCAGCAATTGACCACCGAGCTGGAAGCCATGCTGTGCGCCGCCACCGGCTACGACGCGGTGTCGCTGCAACCCAACGCCGGTTCCCAGGGTGAATACGCCGGCCTGCTGGCGATCCGCGCTTACCACCAGAGCCGTGGCGAAGAGCGTCGCGACATCTGCCTGATCCCGTCCTCGGCCCACGGCACCAACCCGGCCACCGCCAACATGGCGGGCATGCGCGTGGTGGTCACCGCGTGCGATGCCCGTGGCAACGTCGACATCGAAGACCTGCGCGCCAAGGCCATCGAACACCGCGAGCACCTGGCCGCGCTGATGATTACCTACCCGTCCACCCACGGCGTGTTCGAGGAAGGCATCCGCGAAATCTGCGGCATCATCCATGACAACGGCGGCCAGGTGTACATCGACGGCGCCAACATGAACGCCATGGTCGGCCTTTGTGCACCGGGCAAGTTCGGTGGCGACGTGTCGCACCTCAACCTGCACAAGACCTTCTGCATCCCCCATGGCGGTGGTGGCCCGGGTGTCGGCCCGATCGGCGTCAAGTCGCACCTGGCGCCGTTCCTGCCGGGCCACGCGAACATGGAGCGCAAGGAAGGCGCGGTGTGCGCAGCGCCGTTCGGCAGCGCGAGCATCCTGCCGATCACCTGGATGTACATTCGCATGATGGGCGGCGCCGGCCTCAAGCGCGCCTCGCAGTTGGCGATCCTCAACGCCAACTACATCGCCCGTCGCCTGGAAGAGCACTACCCGGTGCTCTACACCGGCAGCAACGGGCTGGTGGCCCACGAATGCATCCTCGACCTGCGCCCACTCAAGGACAGCAGCGGCATCAGTGTCGATGACGTGGCCAAGCGCCTGATCGACTTTGGCTTCCACGCCCCGACCATGTCGTTCCCGGTGGCCGGCACGCTGATGATCGAACCGACCGAAAGCGAATCCAAGGAAGAACTGGACCGCTTCTGCGACGCCATGATCTGCATCCGCGAAGAAATCCGCGCCGTGGAAAATGGCAGCCTGGACAAAGACGACAACCCGCTGAAGAACGCCCCGCACACCGCGGCGGAGCTCGTCGGCGAGTGGACCCACCCCTACAGCCGCGAGCAAGCGGTGTACCCGGTGGCCTCGTTGATCGAAGGCAAATACTGGCCGCCCGTGGGCCGGGTCGACAACGTGTTCGGCGACCGCAACCTGGTGTGCGCTTGCCCGTCGATCGAAAGCTACGCTTAAGAAGCAGCGGCAAGTGACAAGCCGCAAGCTGCAAACAAGAGCCACTCGGCTTTTAACTTGCAGCTTGTAGCTTGAAGCTCGTAGCTGCTCCCCCAGGAGCCCCCTATGTCGTTAAGCGTGTTCGACCTGTTCAAGATCGGTATCGGCCCTTCGAGCTCCCATACGGTCGGCCCCATGCGTGCCGCTGCCCGTTTTGTCGAGGGGCTGCGCCGTGATGATTTGCTTGAAAGCATCACCAGCGTCAAGGTCGAGCTCTATGGTTCCCTCGGCGCCACCGGCAAGGGCCACGGCAGCGACAAGGCTGTGCTGCTGGGCCTGGAAGGTGAGCACCCGGACACCGTGGACACCGAGACCGTCACCGCCCGCCTGCAGGACATCCGCAGCAACGGGCGCCTGAACCTGCTCGGCCAACACCCCATCGAATTCAATGAAAAGCTGCACCTGGCGATGATCCGCAAGCCGCTGGCCTTCCACCCCAACGGCATGATCTTCCGCGCGTTCGACGCCGCCGGGTTGCAAGTGCGCAGCCGCGAGTACTATTCGATCGGCGGCGGTTTTGTCGTGGATGAAGGCGCCGCCGGCGCCGACCGGATCGTCGAGGACGCCACGCCCCTGACCTTCCCGTTCAAGAGTGCCAAGGACCTGCTGGGCCATTGCAGCACCTATGGCCTGTCCATCAGCCAGGTCATGTTGACCAACGAAAGTGCCTGGCGCCCCGAAGCCGAGACCCGCGCCGGCCTGCTGAAGATCTGGCAAGTGATGCAGGATTGCGTGGCGGCCGGTTGTCGCAACGAAGGGATCCTGCCCGGCGGGTTGAAGGTCAAGCGGCGGGCAGCGGCGTTGCACCGTCAACTGTGCAAGAACCCGGAAGCGTCCCTGCGCGACCCACTGTCGGTGCTGGACTGGGTCAACCTGTACGCCCTGGCGGTCAACGAAGAAAACGCCTACGGCGGACGCGTGGTCACTGCGCCCACCAACGGTGCGGCGGGGATCATCCCGGCCGTGCTGCATTACTACATGCGCTTCATTCCGGGTGCCAACGAAGACGGCGTGGTGCGATTCCTGCTGACCGCCGCCGCCATCGGCATCCTGTACAAGGAAAACGCATCCATCTCCGGGGCCGAAGTCGGTTGCCAAGGAGAAGTCGGCGTCGCCTGCTCCATGGCCGCCGGGGCGCTCTGCGAAGTGCTGGGCGGCACCGTGCAGCAAGTGGAAAACGCCGCCGAAATCGGCATGGAACACAACCTCGGCCTGACCTGCGACCCCATCGGTGGCCTGGTGCAGGTGCCGTGCATCGAGCGCAACGCCATGGGCTCGGTGAAAGCCATCAACGCGGTGCGCATGGCGATGCGCGGCGACGGGCACCACTTCGTCTCCCTCGACAAGGTTATCCGCACCATGCGCCAGACCGGCGCCGACATGAAAAGCAAATACAAGGAGACCGCCCGCGGCGGTCTGGCGGTCAACATCATCGAATGCTGACGCGTGCGTCCCTGCCCTCTACCTCTTCCAGGAGCTGATATGTCCACCGAACCACTGCGCAACACCCCGCTGCACGCGCTGCACCTCGAACTCGGCGCCCGCATGGTGCCGTTCGCCGGCTACGACATGCCGGTCCAGTACCCGTTGGGCGTGATGAAAGAACACCAGCACACCCGCGATCAGGCCGGGTTGTTCGACGTGTCCCACATGGGCCAGATCCGCCTGAGCGGCGCGGGTGCCGCCAAGGCCCTGGAGACCCTGGTGCCGGTGGACATCATCGACCTGCCAGTGGGCATGCAGCGCTACGCGATGTTCACCAACGAGCAGGGTGGGATCCTCGACGACCTGATGGTCGCCAACCTGGGCAACGACGAACTGTTCCTGGTGGTCAACGCGGCCTGCAAGGACCAGGACCTGGCTCACCTGCGCAAGCATATCGGCAACCAGTGCACCATCGAACCTTTGTTCGAAGCGCGCGCCCTGCTTGCCCTGCAAGGCCCCGCCGCCGTCAGCGTACTCGCACGCCTGGCGCCAGACGTGGCAAATATGACCTTCATGCAATTTCAGCGCGTCACGCTGCTGGGCGTGGAGTGCTTCGTCAGCCGTTCCGGCTACACCGGTGAAGACGGTTTCGAGATCTCCGTACCCGCCGCCGACGTGGAAACCCTGGCCCGCGCCCTGCTGGCCGAGCCGGAAGTCGCCGCCATCGGCCTCGGCGCCCGTGACTCCCTGCGCCTGGAAGCCGGCCTGTGCCTCTACGGCCATGACATGAACACCGAGACCACCCCGATCGAGGCGAGCCTGCTGTGGGCCATTTCCAAGGTTCGACGTGCCGACGGCGCCCGTGCCGGTGGCTTCCCCGGCGCTGAAACCGTGTTTGCCCAACAACAGGGCACAGTGAAGCGTAAACGCGTGGGCCTGCTGCCCCAGGAACGCACACCGGTGCGCGAAGGCGCTGAGATCGTCAACGACGCGGGCGAGACCATCGGAACCGTATGCAGCGGCGGTTTCGGCCCGACCTTGGGCGGCCCGTTGGCCATGGGCTATCTGGACAGCGCCTATGTCGCGCTGGATACCCCCGTCTGGGCAATAGTTCGTGGGAAAAAGGTGCCTTTGCTTGTAAGCAAAATGCCATTTGTTGCACAACGCTACTATCGCGGATGATTGACTGTTTCTATAAGTAACGCGATTGCGTTATACGTGCACTAATGTGTAACGCAACCGCCATAAAAAGGTGCATCTAATTGTCGCGGGCATCTTGCTTATAACAGTCAAGAAATACCCCACTCGCCTTTCGAATAAGCCCACGCCAGCGAAGCGCTTAAATGCCAGCAACGTGAGCAAATACGGGCCCCTCAGGGGGGTTGTTTTTTTGTTGGTGGTTGGCGTAGAGTTTGGTCACTGTGTTTGCATGGGTCGCTTGGAATCGTGACCTGGGCAGTAGCTTATGAAGTTCGCTACATCCCGCTCGACGTCTCTTACTTTCCTGCAACCCAGCCCCAGTACTCTTTCATGTGAAAGAGGCTGTCATCAATTTTAGCGTCAAGGAAATAAGAAAATGTCGAATCGTCAGAGCGGTACCGTCAAGTGGTTCAACGACGAAAAGGGTTTTGGTTTTATCACCCCTGAAAGCGGTCCAGATCTGTTCGTGCACTTTCGTGCGATCCAGGGCAGCGGCTTCAAGAGCCTGAAAGAAGGCGATAAAGTCACCTTCGTTGCCGTACAAGGCCAGAAAGGCATGCAGGCTGACGAAGTTATTGCCGAAAAATAAGCTTTCGCGCCTCCAAAAGCCCCTGATTGATATCAGGGGCTTTTTTATGGGCGTAAATCCGTAGAATGGGCTTCTTTTTGGTCCGAGGCCGTCATGCCGAAACACCTGCTCACCCCTCAGGGCGACTTCCCCCCCGTCGGCCTGGGTCGCCGCCTGGCGGCGATGTTCTATGACTTCCTGCTGTGCACGGCGCTGTTGATCGTCACCAGCGGTGCCTACAAGATGATCCAGATGGCAATCATCGGCGAGGAGAAGATGCGCGCCCTGACCGAAGCCGGCGCGCTGGACGGTGACCCGCTGCTGTCCACCGTGCTGCTGTTCGTACTGTTCGGTTTCTTTGCCAAGTTCTGGACCCACAACGGCCAGACCCTGGGCATGCAGGTATGGTGCATTCGCGTGCAGAACGCCGATGGCACGGCCATCAGCCTGTGGCAGGCGCTGTTGCGGTTCGTGGTGTCGATAGCGTCATGGCTGCCGCTGGGGCTGGGCTTCATCTGGGCACTGTTCGACAAGCGCAAGCGCAGCTGGCACGACATCTACTCGGACACGCAACTGGTGCGGATTCCGAAGAAGACCAAGTAGAGCCTGACTACCCGGCCAATGAACCCCCCGTGGCGAGGGAGCTTGCTCCCTCGCCACAGATAAACCCCCTCGCCATAGGAGACAGCTCCGATCAGGCGTTCCCCGCCAATTTCATCCGCGCGGCCTGGGTAAAGTCCAGCATGCGCTTGAGCGGGCGAATGGCCTGGGGAATCAGGGCCGGGTCGACGAAGATCTCGTTGGCACCTTCCTGCAAGCTCTTGAGCGTGCGCTCCAGGGTGTTCATCGCCATCCATGGGCAATGTGCGCAACTGCGGCACGCCGCGCCGTTACCGGCGGTTGGGGCCTCGATGAAGACCTTGTCCGGGCACAGCTGCTGCATCTTGTAGAAGATGCCGCGGTCGGTGGCGACGATCAGCGTCTTGTTCGGCAGGCTCTGGGCCGCGGCAATCAACTGACTGGTGGAACCCACTGCGTCCGCCAGTTCTATCACCGATGTCGGCGACTCCGGGTGCACCAGGATCGCAGCATCCGGATACAGCGCCTTCATGTCCTCCAACTGCTTGGACTTGAACTCTTCGTGGACGATGCAGGCACCGTCCCAGAGCAGCATGTCGGCTCCGGTCTTGCGCTGGATGTAGGTCCCCAGGTGCTTGTCCGGGCCCCAGATGATCGTCTCGCCGTTGTCCATCAGGCTCTCGACGATCTCCAGCGCGCAGCTGGATGTCACCACCCAGTCAGCCCGGGCCTTGACCGCCGCCGAGGTGTTGGCATACACCACCACGGTGCGCTCCGGGTGCTGGTCGCAGAACGCCGAGAACTCGTCCACCGGGCAACCCAGGTCCAGGGAGCAGGTGGCTTCCAGGGTCGGCATCAACACGCGTTTTTCCGGGTTGAGGATCTTGGCGGTCTCGCCCATGAACTTGACCCCGGCAACGACCACGGTCTTGGCCGGATGGGCATTGCCAAAGCGGGCCATCTCCAGGGAGTCGGACACGCAGCCGCCGGTTTCCTCGGCCAGGGCCTGGATGATCGGATCACAGTAGAAATGCGCAACCAGTACCGCGTCCTGAGCCTTGAGCTCGGCGGCGATGGCGGCGCGGTACCAGGCTTCCTGTTCGGCGGACAGCGGCTTGGGCTGCTTGGCGTCAAGGTGGGCCTGGACCAGAAGGCGTTCAGAAATTTGCGTCATGTTCGCAAGACCTGCAAGCGCGTTTAGCGCGAAAGTCGAGTATACACCCGGCTCCGGACCACTCGGGTACCGCCGGGAAAGTGGGTATCAATCAGGCACGGGACAGCGTGAAGCCGGCAAGGCTACAGAATATCCCGGCGATGCAAAAGATCATTCTGACCTGTGCCCGACCCCAGCCCCGAACGCGATCCACCGTGGCGAGGGAGCTTACTCCCGCTGGGCTGCGAAGCAGCCCCAAACATGGCCGGCTCAAATCGACAGACAACTTGCGCTCCCCTCAAGCTGACTGAAATGTAATCACTCGCCTCACTCGCCTGTGTCATCTTTTCGTTCAAACCTGCCAAGGAGATTGCTCCGGGCACGTGGCGAATCGACTGACGGACCTCCATCGTATGCAAACCAAAACTTCCCGGCGAGCCTTCGTAAAGGGCCTGACTGCCGGCGGCATCCTCGGCGGCCTGGGCTTGTGGCGCGCGCCTGTCTGGGCGGTCACCGGGCCGGGCCAGCCCAACGCCCTGAGCGGCACCGAGTTCGATCTGTTCATTGGCGAAAGTCCGGTCAACTTCACCGGCACCCCACGCATCGCCCAGACCATCAACGGCGGCATTCCCGGCCCGCTGCTGCGCTGGCGTGAAGGCGACACCGTCACCCTGCGGGTGCGCAATCGCTTGAAGGATACAACCTCCATCCACTGGCACGGCATCCTGCTGCCCGCCAACATGGACGGCGTTCCGGGGTTGAGTTTCAAGGGCATCGAACCCGACGGCATGTATGTGTATCAGTTCAAGGTCCGGCAAAACGGCACCTACTGGTACCACAGCCATTCTGGCTTCCAGGAACAATCCGGGGTCTACGGCCCGCTGGTGATCGACGCCAGGGAACCGGAGCCCTTCCAATACGAACGGGACTATGTGGTGATGCTCACCGACTGGACCGATGAAGACCCCGGCAACATCCTTCGCAAGCTCAAGAAACAGTCGGACTACTACAACTACAACAAACGCACCGTCGGCGACTTCATTGACGATGTGGGCAAGAACGGCTGGGCCAGCACTGTGGCCGATCGCAAGATGTGGGCCGAGATGAAGATGAACCCCACGGACCTGGCCGACGTCAGCGGTGCCACCTACACCTACCTCATGAACGGCCAGGCGCCGGACATGAACTGGACCGGCCTGTTCAAGCCTGGCGAACGTCTTCGCCTGCGCTTTATCAACGGCTCGGCCATGAGCTATTTCGACGTGCGCATTCCCGGCTTGAAGATGACGGTGGTGGCGTCCGACGGCCAATACGTCAAACCGGTGAGTGTCGATGAGTTTCGGATCGCCGTGGCCGAAACCTATGACGTCATCGTCGAACCGACCCAGGAGGCCTACACCCTGTTCGCCCAGTCCATGGACCGCACCGGCTATGCCCGCGGCACCCTCGCGGCCAGGGCCGGGTTGTCGGCACCGGTGCCGCCCCTGGACCCGCGGCCATTGGTGACCATGGACGACATGGGCATGGGTGGCATGGACCACGGCTCGATGCAGGGCATGGCCGGGATGGACCACAGCCAGATGCAAGGCATGGATCATAGCCAGATGCAGGGCATGGGCGACATGGCCGGTATGGATCACGGTGCCATGCAAGGCATGGACGGCATGCTGTCGCACCCCGACACCGAGAAAGACAACCCCCTGGTAGACATGCAGGCCATGAGCGTCAAGCCCAAGCTCGACGATCCCGGCATGGGGCTGCGCGACAACGGCCGCAAAGTGCTGACCTACTCAGACCTGCGCAGCACCTTCCCCGACCCCGACGGCCGCGAACCGGGCCGTACGATCGAGCTGCACCTGACTGGGCACATGGAAAAATTCGCCTGGTCATTCAACGGCGTGAAATTTTCCGACGCCGCGCCGCTGCTGCTCAAGTACGGCGAGCGACTGCGCATCGTGCTGATCAACGACACCATGATGACCCACCCCATCCACCTGCACGGCATGTGGAGCGATCTGGAGGACGAGAACGGCCAGTTCATGGTGCGCAAGCACACCCTCGACGTGCCACCGGGCGCCAGGCGCAGCTACCGCGTCACCGCCGATGCCCTCGGGCGTTGGGCGTATCACTGCCACCTGCTGTACCACATGGAGATGGGGATGTTCCGTGAAGTTCGGGTGCAGGAATGAGGAGCCGAGCATGACCACTGTTTTTCAATACCCCCTGGCACTCATGGCCAGCCTGACCCTCGGCGCCACCTCGGTCTGGGCGGCGGGCAACGACATGCAAGGCATGGATCACAGCCAGATGCACGGGATGGACCATAGCCAGATGCAAGGTATGGATTCGATGCAAGGTATGGATTCGATGCAAGGCATGGACTCGATGCAGGGCATGGAACCCATGCAGTCAGCGCCGACCACCAGCCGCACGCCGATCCCGGAACTGACAGCCGCCGATCGCGCCGCCGTCTACGAGGATCACGGCGGACACGCGGTGCATGACAGTGCAATCAATTCGTTTTTCCTCATTGACCAACTGGAGTGGCAAGACGCCGATGACGGCAGCGCCCTGAGCTGGGATGCCTCCGGCTGGATCGGTGGCGACATCGACCGTTTGTGGCTGCGCTCCGAAGGTGAACGCCTCAACGGCAAGACCGAAGAGGCGGAACTTCAGGCCCTGTGGGGCCACGCCTTCAGTCCTTGGTGGGACGTGGTGGCCGGCGTACGCCAGGACTTCAAGCCGGGCGATGCGCAAACCTGGGCCGCCTTCGGCGTGCAAGGCATGGCGCTGTACAACTTCGAAGCCCAAGCCACTGCGTTCATCGGCGAAGGTGGCCAGAGCGCGGCGCGACTGGAAGGTGACTACGACATCTTGCTGACCAATCGGTTGATCCTGCAGCCCACCGCCGAGGTCAACTTCTATGGCAAGAACGACCCCACCCGCGGTGTCGGCTCAGGGCTGTCGGACACCGAACTCGGCGTACGGCTGCGTTATGAAATACGCCGCGAGTTCGCGCCCTATATGGGTGTTACCTGGAATCGGGTCTATGGCAACACCGCCGACTACGCTCGCGAAGAGGGCGAAGACCACAGCGAAGCCCGTCTGGTGTTGGGCGTGCGCATGTGGTTCTGAGCCACTGACCTGTTTCACGAAAAAACTAAAAAACCGAGCTGTAGGAGTCCTTGCATGTCACTCATCAAAACTGCTGTTGTTGCTGTCGCCCTGTCCACCGGCCTGTTGGTCAGTGGCCTGGCCCAGGCACACCCGAAACTGCTGTCCTCTACCCCCGCCGAGGGCGCCGAAGGTGCGGCACCGCCAAGGATCGAGCTGCACTTTTCCGAAAACCTGATGACCCAGTTTTCCGGAGCCAAGCTGATGATGACCGAGATGCCCGGCATGGCGGCGCATTCGCCCATGCCCATGCCAGCCAAGGTCTCCGGCAGCGATGACCCGAAAACCATGGTCATTGTCCCAAATGGCCCTCTCACCGCCGGCACCTATCAGGTCCAGTGGCGCGCGGTGTCGTCCGACACTCACCCGATCACCGGTAACGTCACGTTCAAGGTGAAGTGAGTTGATGAGCGACTCGATCAACATCGCCCTGCGTTTTGCCCTGTATTTGGATCTGATGTTGCTGTTCGGCCTGGCCGCGTTCGGGCTCTATAGCCTGCGAGGCCAGGAGCGGGTGTCGGGCGCGCAGTTGCGGTTCACACCACTGCTAGTGACCACGGCGGTGTTGGGCGTGCTGCTCTCCTTCGCCGCCATGGCGTGCATGGCCTGGGCCATGAGCGGAGTTTCAGACTGGGCCGAACTGTGGCCGCACATTGAAATGATGGTGTTGGAGACCGACTTCGGCTCGAGTTGGACACTGCGGATAGCGGCGCTGCTGCTGGCCGGGGTCGCCGTGACGCTCAATAAACGTTGGCCGACTGCCAGCCTGGGCCTGGTCATGCTCGGCGGGGCCGTGGCCTTGGCGACGCTGGCCTGGGCAGGGCACGGCGCAATGGACGAAGGCACACGCCGCAACTGGCACTTCATCACCGACTTCCTGCACCTGTGGGCGGCGGGAGGCTGGGTCGGGGCCTTGGCCGCGTTTGCCCTGCTGCTTCGCCAGGCCGAACCGCAGTTGGCGGTACTGGCCCGGACGTTGACCGGGTTTGAAACCGCCGGGGCGGTGATCGTGGCGGTCATCAGCGTGACGGGGGTGGTGAATTATCTGTTCATCGCCGGCCCAAGCGTCGAAGGGCTGCTGGACAGTACCTACGGTCAGTTGCTGGCGCTCAAGCTCATCTTGTTCGCCGCCATGCTGGTGTTCGCGGCGTTGAACCGCTTTCACCTGAGCCCACTGCTGGAGCAGGCTCGACAGAGCGGCGAGCACAAAGTCGCGGTGAATGCCCTACGGCGCAGCATGGTCCTGGAGTTCGCTGTGGCGGTGATCATTCTGGGATTGGTGGCGTGGCTGGGGACGCTGAGCCCGGAGATGGAATAACCGACTAGCGCCCCACTGAATCCGTGGCGAGAGAACTTGCTCCCTCGCCACAAAAGCGAGCAGCATTTAATTATTGAATAAGCCTCACCAGTTTTCAGTTTGCCCATCGCAAGATGCCCTGGCCTAAATGGGGCTTTATCCAGCCAAGGCCCTGTTATGGAAAACGTTCGAACCTCGACCACCCACGCCATCTGGCTGATGCTCAGCATCGTCCTGGTGGCGCTGAACCTGCGGCCTTCGATGGCGGCGGTCGGGCCGTTGTTGTCGGCCATTCGCGGCGAGGTTCCCTTGAGTTTCAGTACCGCTTCGCTGCTGACCATGTTGCCCGTCATGGCGATGGGCCTGGCGATGTTCCTGGGCATGCGCATCGCCCTGCGCATCGGTGAACACCGCACCATCGTACTGTCGCTGTTAATCATTGGCATCGCCACGGCCTCGCGCTTGTACCTGGACAGCGCCGCCGGGTTGATCGCCAGTGCGATCGTGGCCGGGCTTGGGATCGCATTGATCCAGGCGGTGATGCCGGCGCTGATCAAATCACGCTTCGCCGACAACGTCTCTCTGTTCATGGGCTTGTACGTCACTTCCATCATGGGCGGGGCGGCGATTGCCGCATCGTTTTCACCCTTTGTCCTGACGCAAACGGGCAGTTGGCGCGTCGGCCTGGCGATCTGGGCATTGTTGGCGCTGGTCGCCTTGGGCTGCTGGTACGCCCAGCAATCGAACATCACGCCCTTGTCCGAAACAGCGTCCCGGCATCACGAAGCGTTCTCCAACAACGCCCGGGCCTGGCTCCTGGCGATTTTCTTTGGCCTGGGCACCGCCTCCTACACCTGCGTGCTGGCCTGGCTGGCACCGTACTACGTGGAGAAGGGCTGGAGCGAACAGCACGCCGGGCTGCTGCTGGGGTTCCTCACGGCAATGGAAGTGTTATCCGGCCTGGTCACCCCGGCGATTGCCAACCGCAGCCGGGATAAACGCCTGGTCCTGAGCGTCCTGCTGGCCCTGATCATCGGCGGCTTCTGCGGCCTGATCCTCAGTGCGGAACGCTTCAGCCTGCTCTGGGCCTGCCTGTTGGGGCTGGGTATCGGCGGCCTGTTCCCCATGAGCCTGATCGTATCCCTCGACCACCTGGAGGACCCACGCCGGGCCGGTGGCCTTACTGCGTTCGTGCAGGGTGTCGGCTATCTCATCGCCGGCCTCTCGCCATTGATTGCCGGGATGCTCCGCGACCAACTGGGGAGTTTTGAGTGGGCCTGGTGGTCGCTCACGGCGGTCATGGCGTTGATGATGGGGATGGTATTGCGCCTGGACCCGAAACAATACGGACAGCACATCCGCTGAGTTTCCAGCAGGAGGACTTGATAGGTTGAAGAATTAGCGGATGCGACTTGGCGTTACTATACCTGCCAGGATTTTTACCTCGTAAGGGAGCTACGCCTTGTCCGTCATTCCTGACAGAACCTTCGCTGAAGTGCTCAAGCACACCGTCAAACGCATTCTTTCCTATTGGACCCAGATCACCGTCACGTTAGGCCTGCTCGCGACAGGGCTTGGGTTCATCACGTTGTACCTGTATACCCGGACGATTGGACGAATCGATCTATTCATGCCGTCCATCGATGTGAAGTCTGCACTGTTGGTCTGGGTCGTGCTGGTCCTGCTGCTGATGCTGTCGTATCTGTTCATCCTGGGGGCCACAACGTGGATGTTCGGCTGCTCGGTTTCGCTTTTTTCAAACATGAAGGACAACCAACCGAAGATTGTTTTCTATCTGGTGTTCCCCACGGTTGTGGGATTTAGCGCGTTCATCGGGGCCACTTTCTTTCTGTCCACATTGAACACCTGGATGATATTTGCGGCGTTACTCCTGATCGTCTTCGTTGCGTGCTTTCTCATGTACGCGCTCACGCCGTTCAAAAGAATCATCAGGAAAAGCACACTTGTCCAAGCCAGGCTGGAGCGAGCCCGCTTGAAACGCCTGGCAGCCCATCAACAAATAAAGCGGAAAAAGCTGCAGAAAAATAAGCCTGCCCGCCCCCGGAAGGCCCATCTGCAAAAATGGCTCACCTGTTTGCAGGCATTCAAAAACAAGACGACGCCTGCGTGGCTGCGGCTAAAAGAAAAATGGCGCCGGCTACAGTCGTGGGTAAGGGCTCGCAAAGCGTTCTGGCTCGTCACTCTGCTCTCGATCTCCATATTCCTCACCGTGATCTTCGCCGCCTTTCCAATCCTGCTGACGATACGTTCATACATGGAGAAGGAAACCCCTGACACCGTCCCCTACGTGGCGGGCCTGTCCTGGCTGACACTCATCTTCTCCCTGCTACCAGTCGTCGTATTTTATTGTTTCAAGGGGGACATCTATCGGCGGACCTTCAATGGCCTGATCGCAATGATCCTGGCCTTCTGCGCCTTCACAATGCTCTCGCCGGGCAGTCTGAGCCAGATCACCTACATCGCGGCACAAGGCCTATCCGTTCGCCAACAAACCGCGGAGCGATACGCCTTGCCAGAAGAGATAAAACTGCAAGACCTGAGTGCGACCCTGTGGAAAACACGCCAGGTTGCCGCGCAAAAAATAGAAGTCGAGGCATTCCAGTTGTATTCCTTCGGGGACGTACTGTTACTGTGCCCAAAGGACATGCTGTCACTTGAACTCAAAGAACTGAAAAACTACTCGAAGTTCTGTATCAGCACGCTCAATAGCAAAGTTGTACGCAAACCGCCGTTACCGGTATTTGCCAGGAAATTACAGAAAGATTGGGCTTGCCGGGTGCCCTCATGGCAGATCCAGGCAGGACGCTGGCTCGCTTGGGAAGCGCTGGTTCCGGGCGTTCATCGCTCCGCGTCGGGCGAGAAAAAGGGCTGAAGGCCCTGGCAGTCGTGAGCGGCGACTGCTCAACGACAGGACGGCTGACTCCCTGCCCTTGGGCGGGGGGACACTCGATTTCAGGCAAAAAAAAACCTGGAAATCCTCACTTTCGTGGGCCTTCCAGACTTTTAAAACTGCTAAAAATGGTGGGTCGTGTGGGATTCGAACCTACGACCAATTGGTTAAAAGCCAACTGCTCTACCAACTGAGCTAACGACCCGCTGTGTGGTGGCGCGTATAATACTGATTTCTAAGGACTATTCAACACCTAATTTGAAATAAATCAAAAATAAGGTGTTGGGTCGCTCACGCCCGCCGCCGCGAAGCCCTCGGCACGCAGGCGGCAGCTGTCGCATTTGCCACAGGCACGGCCCTGATCGTCGGCCTGGTAGCAGGAAACGGTCAGTCCATAGTCCACGCCGAGCTTTACGCCGGCCTTGACGATGTCGGCCTTGCTCAGATTCTGCAAGGGCGCCTGTATGCGGAACCCCTGCCCTTCCACGCCGGCCTTGGTCGCCAGGTTGGCCATGCGCTCGAACGCTTCGACGAACTCCGGACGGCAATCCGGGTAGCCGGAATAATCCACGGCATTGACGCCGATGAAGATGTCACGGGCGCCCAGCACCTCGGCCCAACCCAGGGCAAGAGACAGGAACACCGTGTTGCGGGCCGGTACATACGTCACCGGGATACCTTCGCTCGGCGCCTCGGGCACGTCGATGGAACTGTCGGTCAGCGCCGAACCGCCGATCCCGTTGAGGTTCAGGCCGATCACCTTGTGTTCCACCACGCCCAGGTCGCGGGCAACCCGCTCGGCGGCCTGGAGCTCGGCGCGGTGACGCTGGCCATAATCGAAGCTCATGGTGTAGCAGCGGTAGCCTTCGGCCCGGGCCATGGCCACGACCGTCGCCGAGTCCAGGCCACCGGACAACAGGATGACCGCGCGTTTTTCTGCAATGTTCGTCTGTTCAGTCATCTCAGCGCCCCGGCTCGTCGTTCCAAAGATATTTGTGCAGCTGCAATTGCAGGCGCACCGGCAGGTTATCCGCCACCACCCAATCCGCCAGCTCACGGGCATTCAAGTCATGATGGCTGGGCGACACCAAAACCTCGCCGGCCCGCTCGTCAAGCCGATACTGGATCAACTTGGACACGGCCCAGTCGTAATCTTCCCGCGAGCAAATGACGAACTTGACTTGGTCGTTGGGCGTCAGCAGTTCGATGTTCTCATAACGGTTGCGATGCGCTTCCTTTGAACCTGGGGTTTTCAAGTCCACGACGCGGCTGACACGCGGGTCGACGGCCGAGATATCCAGGGCACCACTGGTCTCCAACGAGACTTCATAGCCGGCATCGCACAGTTGCTTGAGCAAAGGAATGGCATTGGGTTGTGCCAGTGGTTCGCCGCCCGTGACACAGACATAGCGCGGGCGGTAGCCGGCGACTTGCTCAAGGATGTCGTCGAGGGTGCGCAAGGTGCCGCCACTGAAGGCGTAGGCGCTGTCACAGTATTGGCAACGCAACGGACAACCGGTGAGGCGCACAAATACCGTGGGCAGCCCGGCCGTTCGTGTTTCACCCTGTAACGAGTAAAAAACTTCGGTGATTCTCAATGTGTCTTGCATAGTCGCCACGGGCATAACAGCTAAACAGGCTGTCCGCCTCCGTCAGGCACCTCAAGGAACCCCGCCAACGCGTAGATCCCAGGAAGCGTGTTTCAGAAAAAGGGCGTGAATTCTAACGAAAAAACCCGCGACAGGCGCGGGTTTCTTCAATACGGGCTCAAACCGGCTTACATGCGCTGCAGATCGCGCTGGGCCAGTTGGGCGGCGGAGGTGCCCGGGTACTGGGCCACCACTTGCTGCAAGATGCCCTTGACCTTGTCGGTGTGACCGAGGCGGCGCTCTACGTCAGCCAGCTTGTACAGCGAATCCGGCACCTTGGCGTGCTTGGGATACAGCTGGGAGACCTTGGCGAACGCCTGGCCAGCGCCTTGCAGGTCGCCCTTGGCCAGGTTCACTTCGCCCAGCCAGTATTGAGCGTTGCCCGCGTACTGACTGTTGGGGTACTTGCGCAGGAAAGCGGCGAAGGCCTGGCTGGCCTTGTCGAAATCCTTGGCCTTGATCAGGTCGAAGGCGGCATCGTAATAGAGCTTTTCCTTCGCCGGGTCAGCCGGTTCGCCGCTGGCGGCAGGCGCCGGAGCGGCTGACCCCGCGCCTGCGGCAGGTGCTGCACCGGGGGCGTTCAAGTCGCCACCGGTACCAGAATTCTCAGGAGTGGCGGCAGGTGCGACGCCGGTTCCTATGCGCCGATCAAGATCCTGGTATCGCTCCAGGTTTTCCTGCTTCATGCGCGAAATATCATTCTGCAGAACTTCGATCACGCCTTGCTGGCGCGACAGTTGATCCTGCATTTGCTGGAGCTGGTTGAACAGCTCGCCCTGTGCCGAGACAGGGGCCGAAACCCCTCCCCCGGCATAGGCGCCGTTCGTACCGTAACCTGCAGGCGGATTACTGCTCCCGCTATTGCTATAGCCGGCATCGTTATCGACCACAGGAACCGCAGCCCACGCCGCAAGCGGCGCGAGACTGAGAGCCAGAACAGTTACAGCACGACGGCACGTTCGCATGACGAATTACTTACGCAGTTCGACGCGACGGTTTTGAGCCCAGGACTGCTCGTCGTTGCCGGTAGCAACTGGACGCTCTTCGCCGTAGGAAACCAGTTCCAGCTGAGCTGGGGAAACACCTTGCAGTACCAGGTAGCGTTGAACGGCTTTCGCACGACGCTCGCCCAGTGCCATGTTGTACTCACGAGTACCACGTTCGTCGGTGTTGCCTTCCAGAACAACGCGAGCGCCGTTTGCTTTCAGGTCTTTGGCGTGAACGTCCAGAGCGCGCATGGCTTCTGGCTTCAGGTCCGAGCTGTCGTATTCGAAGTAGAAGGTGGTGATTGCGCGCAGAGCAGCTTCTTCGCTCAGGGAGCCATCAACTGCACCAGTGTTAGCGCCGTAACCAGCGTTTGGATCAACAGCGCCTTCACCGGCGTTGTCGCCGCCTTTGGACGAGCAACCTACAGCTACAGCCATGGCCAGAGCCAGCGCAGCAAATTTACCAAACTTCAGCATTTCCATCGTGAAACTCCTAATGAACCCCAGTGTGTTAAGTAAAACGTATTGCGCCGCGTCAGTTCAGGTAAGGGGACCAGGACGGTTCTCTGACTTCGCCTTGTGCGGTAGGAAGCGGGAGCCTCACGCGTCCATTAATGGACACGAGCATCAAGACTCCCCGGCCCTGCTGGCGGGTGGCGTAGATTACCATGGTGCCGTTGGGCGCAACAGTAGGTGACTCGTCCAGAGTGCTATCAGTGAGGATTTTTACGCTACCGCGCTGCAAATCCTGGGCCGCCACCTTGAAATTGGTGAAACCGTCCTGGCGGTGGATCATCACCAGGGTCTTTTCATCAGCCGACAGTTTAGGGTTGGCGTTGTAGTTACCCACGAACGTCACGCGTTCGGCACCGCCGCCGCCAGCACTGGTCTTGTAGATCTGAGGCTTGCCACCGCGGTCGGAGGTGAAGTAGATGGTCGAGCCATCCTTGCCCCAGAACGGTTCGGTGTTGATGCCCGGGCCATTGGTGACGCGGGAGATCGAGCGCGAGGCCAGGTTCATCACGTAGATGTCAGGGTTGCCGTCCTTGGACAGCACGAACGCCAGGCGCGAACCGTCAGGCGACCACGACGGCGCGCCATTGAGGCCTTCGAAGTTGGTGATTTGCTCACGACGACCGGTGTCGATGTGCTGCACGAAGATCCGAGGACGCTTCTGCTCGAACGAAACATAGGCGATGCGCTTGCCATCGGGGGCAAAACGCGGCGACAGGATCGGCTCGCGCGATTGCAGCAGGGTCACCGCGCGGGCGCCGTCATAGTCGGAGCGCTGCAGGGTGTAACGGGTGTTGTTCTCGGAGAAGCGCTCGGCGGTCACGTAGAGCATGCGCGTGGAGAACGCGCCCTTGATGCCGGTGAGTTTCTCGAAGGACTGGTCGGCGATGTAGTGCGCCATGTCGCGCAATTGATCGACGCCGCCCGACACGCTGCCGGTCAGCACTTGCTGCTCGGTGGCGACGTTGAACAGGGCGTACTGCACCTGCAGGCGACCGCCGGCCGGGACAATGCTGCCCACCATGATGTACTGGGCGCCCAGGGCCTTCCAGTCACGGTAGATGACTTCGCTGGCCTGGGTCGGCAGGCTGATCATGTTCTGTTTCGGAATCGGCGCGTAGTAACCCGAGTTGCGCAGGTCATTGCCGATGATCTCCGCCATGTCGTCCGGCAGGACGCTACCGCCCTGCCAGCCGAACGGTACGACGGCGATCGGGGTCGCCCGGTCGCTGCCGCTGGTGACCAGAATGTTCTTTTCCTCTGCTACCGCCATCCCTGCCAGGCAGCAGATAACGACAAGCATTGATCGAAGAATGTTTCTCACAAGGCTAGATCCTCAGGTGTGAATGTCATCTTGAACGAACGATAGGGAGCAAAGTCGCTCGGTTTCATTCCTTGCATTTCCGTCAGTCGTCCAATGTTCTTGACCGCCGCGACCGCCGAAGCGTCGAACGGACCGTCACCGCTGGACTTGGCGACGCTGACCGAGGTAACCGTACCGTCGGGCAACATGCCGATTTGCAATACTACCGTCATGCCTTTGCGCGCCGAAGGTGGACGGGCCCAACCTTCTGCCGCCCGGGCACGAATCAGATCATCGAAACTGCCGGCGACTTCATCGCCCTGCTCGTCGGCCAAGGCCTGCTGGCGCTCCGGCTTGTCGGAAAGCAGGTCTGCCAAGGCTTGGGCCTTCTTGTCTTCGGCAGATTTACGCGCTGCGTCCTGGGCCTTTTTCTTGGCGGCGTCGGCGGCGGCTTTCTTCTTCGCTTCTTCGGCGACCTTTTTCTTCGCCTCTTCAGCTTCGGCTTTCTTCTTGGCGTCTTCGGCCGCTTTCTTCTTCGCGTCCTCGACAATCTTTTTCTTCGCTTCTTCAGCGGCCGCTTTCTTGGCCTCTTCTTCGGCGGCTTTCTTGGCTTCTTCCTCGGCCTTCTTCTTGGCTATATCAGCCAATTGTTTCTCTTCTGCCTTCTTGGCCTCGGCCGCCTTCTTCGCGTCGTCGGCTTTCTTGGCTTCATCAGCCTTTTTCGCCTCGTCAGCTTTCTTCGCCTCATCGGCCTTCTTGGCTTCCTCGGCCTTTTGAGCCGCTTCCTCTTTCTTTTGTTCCGCGGCCTTGATCGCTTCCTGCTCGACCTTTTTCTGCTCCATCTGCTCGACTTCGGTCTGGCGCGCGGCGGATTTCTTCGCCTCGCCCGCAAGCTTCTGGTTGGTCTGGGTGGTGGCCTGGCTTTTGGATTTGAGCTGGTACAACGTCGCCTGCACGATCGGCTTGGCCGGTGGCAGCTCCGGTGTCATGGCAAAACTGACGAACAGCATGCCGAACACCAGCACGTGCAGGCCGACGGCCAGGACAGTGGGCCAGAAGTAGCTTTCCGAGGCGGACGGCTCTCGCTGTTGCTGCATCAGGGGGCCTCGGTGATCAAGCCAACATTACCGACCCCGGCTTTCTGCAGACCGCCCATGGCGCCCATCACGGCACCGTAGTCGACGGTCTTGTCGCCGCGAATGAAGACCTGCGTACGCTTGCCGGCGTCATTGCCGACACGAATGATCTTGGTCACCGCATCGGTCATCTGCGGCAGGGTCATGGCCCGGTCCTGCTGCTTCTCGGTGTCGACTTCGCTGCCAAGGTTCCAGTAGTAGGTCTTGTCAGCCTTGATCGAAATGGTCAGGACCTGGGTGTTGTTGTCCTGCGGCAAGGCTTCGCTGGAAACCTTGGGCAGATCAACCTTCACGCCCTGGTTGAGCATCGGCGCGGTCACCATGAAGATGACCAGCAGCACCAGCATCACGTCGATGTAGGGCACCACGTTCATCTCGGCAACCGGCTTGCGCTTGTTTCGGGCTCGAGCGATTAAAGCCATCGGGAAATACCTGCTTATTCTTCGCTGGTGTGCACTTTGCGGTGCAGGATCGCCTGGAACTCATCGGCGAAGGTGTAGTAACGGCCGATCAGCGTTTCGCTGCGGGCAGCGAAGCGGTTATAGGCAATGACGGCCGGGATGGCCGCGAACAGGCCGATGGCGGTGGCAACCAGGGCCTCGGCGATGCCCGGGGCCACGGTGGCCAGGGTCGCTTGCTGGGCCGATGCCAGGCCACGGAAGGAGTTCATGATCCCCCACACGGTGCCGAACAGACCGATGTACGGGCTGACCGAACCGACGGTGGCGAGGAACGGCAGGCTCTGCTCGAGCTTCTCTTCCTCGCGGGAAATGGCCACGCGCATGGCACGGGCCACGCCTTCCATCACCGCTTCAGGGTCGACGCCCGGCTGCTGGCGCAAGCGGGAGAACTCCTTGAAGCCGGCGCGAAAGATCTGCTCGACGCCCGAGTCCGGGTCCGGGTTGCTGCCCGCCTGGCGGTACAGCTTGGACAGGTCGATGCCCGACCAGAAGCGCTCTTCAAAGCTCTCCAGGGCTCGGCGACCGGCGCGCAGCAGGTTGCTGCGCTGAAAAATCATGATCCATGAGGTCACCGATGCGGCTACCAGGGTCAGCATTACCAGTTGCACCACGACGCTGGCATTGCTGACCAGGCTCCACATGGAGGTATGGTCGACGACGTTAGCTTCCACGCTTTATCTCCTGCTCTGAGTGTGTACCCGCGCCGCTCACGCCGGCAAAGGCCGCACGTAGAGCTTCGGGAATGGCCCGGGGTTTCAAACTATGGGTGCGCACACAGGCCACCAGGAACTGCCCTTCACAGAGCAGCACATTATCCGTAGCCCGCCTGACCTGCTGCTTGAAGCGCAGGCTGACACGGTTCAACTCGATGACATCGGCACTTACCACCAGTTCGTCGTCCAGTCGCGCCGGCGCGTGGTAGCGCGCTTCGCTGGAATGCACGACGAATAACAGGTCCTCCCCTGCCAGCGCGGATTGGGCGAAACCCAGTTCCCGCAGCCGTTCGGTTCGAGCCCGTTCCATAAACTTGAGGTAATTGACGTAGTAAACGATGCCGCCGGCATCGGTGTCCTCGTAATAAACGCGACAGCGATGTGCGAACGACTCCAGCCCGTTTTGCGCGCGCATACTCTAGTGCTTACTCCTCAGGTTGCCAATCGGCCAGGCAACTGTTTTTTCATTCTCGAATGCATTGACGCTCCAGACGTCGTCTGGGACAGCACGAGCCGGAAAAAAGTCAGCCTATCGAGCGCGTTCAATCGTCCACGGCATCGAGGAATTCGTCTACTACCGGCATCTCGCCCATTCGTGTCGGGATGTTTAAGCCAAAGTGCAGGTAGGCATGGCGGGTCACCACGCGCCCGCGTGGGGTGCGCATGATGTAGCCCTGCTGGATCAGGTACGGCTCCAGCACATCTTCGATGGTATGGCGCTCTTCGCTGATGGCGGCGGCCAGGCTGTCGACGCCCACCGGGCCACCGTCGAACTTCTCGATCATGGTCAGGAGCAAGCGCCGGTCCTGATGGTCGAAGCCACGCTCGTCAATGTCCAGCAGGTTCAACGCCAGGTCGGCAATCGGCTTGGTGATGTGGCCCTTGGCACGGACTTCGGCAAAGTCCCGGACCCGCCGCAGCAGTCGATTGGCGATCCGCGGCGTGCCTCGCGCCCGACGGGCGACTTCGTACGCGCCGTCCGGGTCCAGCGGCAATCCGAGGATGCCCGCCGAGCGGCTGACAATCGTCGCTAGGTCGGCATTGCTGTAGAACTCCAGGCGCTGGACGATGCCGAAACGGTCCCGCAGCGGGTTGGTCAGCATGCCGGCCCGGGTGGTCGCCCCCACCAGGGTGAACGGCGGCAAATCCAGCTTGATGGAACGCGCCGCCGGACCTTCGCCGATCATGATGTCGAGCTGGAAATCTTCCATGGCTGGGTACAGCACTTCTTCGACGATCGGCGACAGGCGGTGGATTTCGTCGATGAACAATACGTCATGGGGTTCGAGATTGGTCAGCAACGCCGCCAGGTCGCCCGGCCGCTCGAGAACCGGCCCCGAGGTACTCTTGATCGACACCCCCATTTCCTGGGCAATGATGTTGGCCAGGGTGGTCTTGCCCAGGCCCGGCGGGCCGAAGATCAAGGTGTGGTCCAGCGACTCGCTGCGCCCACGGGCCGCCTGGATGAACAACTCCATCTGCTCGCGCACGGTCGGTTGGCCAATGTAGTCGGCCAGGCTGACGGGGCGAATCGCGCGGTCCTGGATTTCCTCGCGGTCACGGGGCGCACCCGTGGCGGCGATCAGACGGTCAGCTTCAATCACTTAGATCATTCCCTTCAGGGCACGGCGGATCATGTCTTCAGTGCTCAGGTCTTTTTCCTTGATGGCGGAAATCGCCTTGCTGGCTTCCTGCGGCTTGTAACCCAGGGAAATCAGCGCGGTAACCGCATCGTTCTCGGCGCTGACCGCCGGGGCCGGCGCGTCCGGCTGGTTCGGCACCAGGGCGAACATGGCCGGCACCGTTTCCCAGGCCTTGAAGCGGTCCTTGAGTTCCACCAGCAGGCGCTCGGCGGTCTTCTTGCCAACCCCGGGCACCTTGGTCAGGGCCGAGGTGTCCTGGGACTGCACGCAGCGCACCAGTTCATCGACCTCCAGGCTCGACATCAAGGCCAGGGCCAACTTCGGGCCGACGCCATTGAGGCGGATCAACTCACGGAAGAAATCCCGCTCGCGCTTGCCAATGAAGCCATAGAGTAACTGCGCATCCTCGCGCACGACCAAATGGGTGTGCAGTGTCAGCGGCTCGCCGACCGACGGCAGGCGATACAGCGTTGTCATGGGCACTTCCAGCTCATAACCGAGCCCGTTCACATCCAGAATCAGGTGCGGCGGCTGTTTTTCAGCCAGGGTGCCGCGCAAGCGTCCAATCACGTTTCAGATCCTTGGGCGTTGGCCAGCCGTGGGCTGGCGAATAACGGCCCGGCATAAGGGCCGACGACACGGCGCACCCTACCCGGGCTCACGAATGAGTGCGCTGATGCTATCAGAGACGCAGGCGCCCGCCACGACTGCGTGCAGTGCCCAAGCCATGCGGCAGCAGGCTGGAACGGGTATGCGCATGGCAAATGGCGATGGCCAGGGCGTCGGAGGCGTCGATCTGCGGCTTGCTGACCAGCTTCAACAGGTGCATCACCATCATTTGCACCTGTTCCTTGTTCGCCGCGCCCGTTCCGACGACCGCCTGCTTGACCTGGGTGGCGGTGTATTCGGCGATTTCCAGGCTTTCCTCGGCACCGGCAACAATGGCCGCGCCCCGGGCCTGGCCCAGCTTCAGGGCCGAATCGGCGTTACGGGCCATGAACACTTTTTCGATGCCCATGGTGACCGGGCCGTAGGTCTGGATGACTTCCCGCACGCCGCGATAAACAATCTGCAGGCGCTCGTGCAACTCGCCCGCCCCCGTGCGGATACAACCGGAAGCCACGTACACACAGCCACGCCCGGTATCACGAACCACGCCGTAGCCGGTGATGCGTGAACCGGGGTCGATGCCAAGGATTAAAGTCATAACGCCTGCAAAAAATAGTGCGATGGCAAGAAGATACAACTCATCAAAGGCCTGCAGTGATCCCGTGGCGAGGGAGCTTGCTCCCGCTGGGCTGCGTAGCAGACCTTTTTTGGGAGCGCTTCGCACTCCAGCGGGAGCAAGCTCCCTCGCCACAATGGTTTCAAACAAACCTTAAGTGAGCAGCATTAAACCTGTCAGCCCAGTTGCTCTGCCACCGACTCTGGAATGTCAGCATTGGAATAGACATTCTGCACGTCATCCAGGTCTTCGAGCATGTCGATCAGCTTGAGCACTTTCTCGGCGCCGTCCAGGTCCAGCTCGGCGCTGGTGGTCGGCTGCATGACGATTTCCGCGTCGGCCGGCTTGAACCCGGCCGCTTCGAGGGCATTGCGCACGGCATAGAAGCTGGCGAACGAAGTGAACACGTCGAACGAGCCGTCTTCATGGCTGACCACGTCGTCGGCGTCGGCTTCCAGGGCGGCTTCGGTCAAGGCATCTTCATCCAGGCCCGGCGCGAAGCTGATCTGCCCCTTGCGCTCGAACAGGTATGCCACCGAACCGTCGGTGCCGAGGTTGCCGCCGCATTTGCTGAACGCGTGACGCACGGCGGCAGCGGTACGGTTGCGGTTGTCGGTCATGCATTCGACCATCACCGCCACGCCGCCCGGGCCATAACCTTCGTAGGTCAGTTCTTCAACATTGTCGGCCTCGGTCGCACCCGCGCCACGGGCGATGGCCCGGTCGATGATGTCGCGGCTCATGTTGGCACCCAGTGCCTTGTCCAGGGCCAGGCGCAGGCGCGGGTTGGAACCCGGATCACCGCCACCCTGGCGGGCCGCGACCGTCAGCTCACGGATCCACTTGGTGAAGATCTTGCCCCTCTTGGCATCCTGACGTTCTTTGCGGTGCTTGATGTTCGCCCACTTGGAATGACCTGCCATAACTCGCTCCGGTTTTTCTTGAAACGTTGCCCGCCCTGCACCGATGCAGCGGCAGGCAAGCAGAAATATCGACACCAACGAAAAGGCGCATCCGAAGATGCGCCTTCAGGTGTCAGCCTTACTCAGCCTTGGGCTGTTCACGCAGACGGATGTGCAGCTCGCGCAGCGCCTTGGCATCCACCACACCCGGAGCCTGGGTCATGACATCGGCCGCGCTCTGGGTTTTCGGGAAAGCGATCACTTCACGGATCGACTGGGCGCCGGTCATCAGCATCACCAGGCGATCCAGGCCGAAGGCCAGGCCACCGTGAGGCGGTGCGCCGAACTTCAGGGCGTCGAGCAGGAAGCCGAACTTCTCTTCCTGTTCCGCTTCGTCGATGCCCAGCAGGCGGAACACCGCCTGTTGCATTTCCTTGCGGTGGATACGGATCGAACCGCCACCCAGCTCGGTGCCGTTCAGGACCATGTCGTAGGCACGCGACAGTGCGGTAGCCGGGTTGGCCTCCAACTCCTGCGGGGTGCATTTCGGCGCGGTGAACGGGTGATGCAGCGCGGTGAAGCTGCCATCTTCGTTTTCTTCGAACATCGGGAAGTCAACGACCCACAGCGGCGCCCATTCGCTGGTCAGCAGCTCGAGATCGTGACCGACCTTGATGCGCAATGCGCCCAGGGCTTCGCTGACGATCTTGGCCTTGTCGGCGCCGAAGAACACGATGTCGCCATCGACCGCGCCAACGCGATCGAGGATCACGTTCAGGTTGGCCTCAGGGATGTTCTTGACGATCGGCGATTGCAGGCCTTCGACGCCCTTGGCGCGCTCGTTGACCTTGATGTACGCCAGGCCCTTGGCACCGTAGATGCCGACGAACTTGGTGTAGTCGTCGATCTTGCTGCGCGGCATGCTCGCTGCGCCTGGCACGCGCAGGGCGGCAACGCGGCACTTCGGATCGTTGGCCGGACCGCTGAAGACCTTGAATTCGACGTCCTTGAGCTGGTCGGCCACGTCCACCAGTTCCAGCGGGATACGCAGGTCCGGCTTGTCGGAACCGTAGCGGCGCATGGCCTCGTCCCAGGTCATGTGCGGGAAGTCGCCGAATTCCAGACCCAGCACTTCCTTGAACAGGTTGCGGATCATGCCTTCGGTCAGGCCCATGATGTCTTTTTCGTCGAGGAAGCTGGTCTCGATGTCGATCTGAGTGAACTCAGGCTGACGGTCGGCACGCAGGTCTTCGTCGCGGAAGCACTTGGCGATCTGGTAGTAGCGGTCGAAGCCGGCCACCATCAGCAGTTGCTTGAACAACTGCGGCGATTGCGGCAGGGCAAAGAAGCTGCCGGGGTGGGTGCGGCTCGGCACCAGGTAGTCGCGGGCGCCTTCCGGCGTGGCGCGGGTCAGGATAGGCGTCTCGACGTCGAGGAAACCGTTCTCGTCCAGGTAGCGACGAATGCTGGTGGTCATGCGCGAACGCAGGCGCAGCTTCTCGGCCATTTCCGGACGGCGCAGGTCGATGAAGCGATAGCGCAGGCGGGTTTCTTCGCCCACGTCGGAAAATTCGTTGAGCGGGAACGGTGGGGTTTCCGCTTCGTTGAGCACTTCCAGCTCGTGGCCCAGC
This sequence comes from Pseudomonas sp. P97.38, assembly GCF_001269745.1. Classification (NCBI taxonomy): domain Bacteria; kingdom Pseudomonadati; phylum Pseudomonadota; class Gammaproteobacteria; order Pseudomonadales; family Pseudomonadaceae; genus Pseudomonas; species Pseudomonas sp. P97.38. The sequence goes on along the minus strand of NZ_LHVJ01000013.1, from coordinate 85,028 downwards.
ACTTCGATCATGCCGGACGCCATGTTGGCGTTGCCAGCACCGGCCGGACGCAGGCGCACCTTGCCGGTGATCTTGACCACGTATTCGCTGCGCACGCGGTCGGCGGTGGCGAAGGTTTCAGCGCGGTCCGGATCGAACACCACCTGGGCCAGGCCTTCACGATCACGGATATCGAGGAAAATCACCCCGCCATGGTCACGGCGACGGTGAACCCATCCGCAAAGAGTAACTTCCTGACCTTCCAGGCTTTCGTTCAGTTGGCCGCAATAATGGCTGCGCATCATGGTAGTGGTTTCACTTCTCGTAATTCGACATTCGGTTGGAGGCCCTGCCCGTGCAAGAACTCGCGCGTATTCAACTCAGTCTGCTTTGTCGCCACCGGCCAGGTTCTTCTTGGCGCCGGTCTTGAAGTCGGTTTCATACCAGCCCGTGCCGCCGAGGCGGAAACCAGGCATGGACAGCATCTTTTTCAGTTCTGGCGCCTGGCAGGCAGGGCAGTCGACCAGCGGTGCCTCGCTGATCTTTTGAATGACTTCCATCTGATGACCACAGGAAGCACATTGATAGTCGTACATCGGCATGGGGTTGTCTCGGCGATCAGGTTACTCGCGCAAAGGCGGGCTTTGCGGCAAAGGGCGAGATTATATCCATTAAATGCAGCCTGTGCAGCCGTAAGACCGCACAGGCCGCTCCCGGCCCGTTTCAAGCACTGGCCTGGGTCTTAGTGACGTCCTACGACCTCCAGCCCGGTTTCCTTCAGACTGTGCACCACGCAGACCACGCGCACCAGGCCACTGAAATTACGCACGCCGCCATGGCGCAAGTGCACCTCCCGATCCACATGGGACAGCAAGGTGCTGATGGAACAGCGGTTGAGCCGGGCCATGTCGGCGAGGATATCCCAATAGACCTGCTCCAGGCGCAGGCACGTGGCAAAGCCATTCAGGCGGATGGACCGGGCCCAGGGCCGAGCCAGTTGCATGTCGAAGCCCCTGACGAACGGATCGACGTGGATGGGCTGACAACGCCCCCGTGCGCCCTCGCCGGGTTCTTTTCCTTGAATCATACCGTTGACACTCCTTTGCCAGACGAACCTCTCAGGTGGAACACCCACCTGTGGCGCTTATTGGAAGCTCAACGGCATCGGCAGATCCAGATGACTTTATGGCCATCGACGTAGGACAAGCCGACAGCCGGCAGGCGACGAATTACGCCGTCCTACCCGCTGCCTACAAATCCCGGCGCCCTGCTCCCGGAGAGCAAGGGCTCGGCAGCCCTGCCAGGCTTATTTATCTTCCAGCAGCGAGCGCAGCATCCACGCGGTCTTTTCATGAACCTGCATGCGCTGGGTCAGCAGATCGGCGGTGGGCTCGTCGCTGACCTTGTCCAGCAGGGGAAAGATGCCACGGGCGGTACGCGTCACCGCTTCCTGCCCTTCCACCAGTTGCCGGATCATATCCTCGGCACCGGGCACGCCCTCTTCTTCCTTGATGGAAGACAAGCGCGCGTACACCGAGTAGGCACCCGGCGCCGGGAAACCGAGAGCACGGATGCGCTCGGCGATCAGGTCCACCGCCAGCGCCAGTTCGTTGTATTGCTCCTCGAACATAAGGTGCAGGGTGCGAAACATCGGCCCGGTGACGTTCCAGTGGAAATTGTGGGTCTTGAGGTAGAGCACATAAGTGTCCGAGAGCAGGCGCGAAAGCCCGTCGACGATGGACTTGCGGTCTTCTTCACTGATACCGATATCAATGGCCATGTTAATTGATCTCCTGACGGTGATGAATGAGACAGCGGCCCCTCCACTGTAGTGGTTTTTGCCGCCGGCAGCCTGCGACAGATCGCCGGCCCTCCTGAACCGACAAGCCGGGACGCCGGGCGGTTCCGACACACGGCCCGATTCAACGGCGCTCGCCTGGCCCCTGCAAGCGTCCACCGGGTGGCTGGCCGACGAACAGCGCGGTATGGGTCCGCGGCGCGTTTGAGAAGGCCAAGGCTTTACTGTTAAATAGGCAGTGTGTCGCTACGCCTTTTTTCCAGGGCGTGGCGCATAGGCTGGTTCGAATACGTGTCCAACGCCTCTCCTTTTTTCCGAAGCGAACCGTCCTCGACCCGCTCTTCCTTGTGATCTGTCTTAACCGTGAGCCAATTAAAATGTTGAAAATCGTCCACTTGCTAATGGGCGCAGCTGCCTTGCTGCTGTCCTTCATCCCTAGCCTGGGTTCCGAAGCCACACCTTACCTGCAACATCCCGATGCACTGTACCTGGCCTTTTTCGGCCTGCTCAACCTGACCCTCGCGCCCGTCATTCCTTACTGGAACAAAGGCCCCCGTCATCAACTGCAAAACCTCGTCAGCGTCCTGCTGGTATTGGCCGTCGCCCTGCAAACCCTGGCGTTGCTGGCCCCCATGCCGGAAATCGCCGGCCAACCGGCCATTGCGTTCAGCCTCGGCTGCGCGTTGCTGGCCGTGGCCGTGCACCTGGGCGTCAGCTTCTACAAGAAGTCGTCGCCCGCTGCTGCCACGCAGAACTACGACATGTCCAACCGCGATACCGGCACCGTGAAGTGGTTCAACACTTCCAAAGGCTTCGGCTTCATCTCCCGCGATTCCGGCGATGACATTTTCGTGCACTTCCGGGCCATCCGTGGCGAAGGCCATCGCGTCCTGGTGGAAGGCCAGCGCGTAGAGTTTTCCGTGATGAATCGTGACAAGGGCCTGCAGGCCGAAGACGTGATCGCCGCGCTGCCGCGCCGCTGATCCTGCTGTAAAAAAACCGCGATGCAGCCTGGCTGCTCGCGGTTTTTTTGGGCCTGGCAATCAGTGCCGGTCAGTAATGGGGAGGCGGAGCCTCTTCTTCGAAGGATTCGAACTGCCCAGCCATTTCTTCCTGGCGCTTGAGCAACGCCGCCATCTGCAACTGCAGCCGCTCGACCACGCGTTGCTGCTCCACCAACACATCATTCAATGCCTGGATGGTGTCATCCTGAAACGCCAGACGGCTTTCCAGATCGGTTACACGGTCTTCAAGGTTCATGGTTTCAGCCCTCCAGAAACTTGAAATCATCGGTCAATGCCACGCGCAAGCGTTCGCGAATGGCCTTCACCTGCGCGTCATTATAAGGCTGTGCCGGATGTTTGCCCCAGACCGGTGCCGGCCACGCGGCATCATCACGCTTGCGCACGATGACATGCATGTGCAATTGACTGACAACGTTGCCCAGCGTCGCGACATTCAGCTTATCGGCGTCGAAAGAGTCCTTGAGCGTTTCGGCCAGGGCCGTGGTTTCTTTCCACAGTTGCTGCTGGTCCATGTCATCCAATTGAAACAATTCGCTGATACTTTCCCGCCGCGGTACGAGTATGAACCACGGATAGTTGGAATCATTGGACAAGAGCAACCGACACAGCGGGAAATCGCCGATCGGCAATGTGTCTTGTTGCAGTCGTGGATCTAAGGCAAACACCGCGCGCACTCCTGATGGTTGATCGGTTCGGTTTCCGGGCACAGGCCGCGCCGGACACAGACCGGCAGCATACCTGCGAATGCCGAAGGGTTCACGGGGCACTCGTTCGACACGCCTGCATCGCCTTTTTGTTCACCGCTCTTTCAAGAACCGGTATGAACGAGGGCGGGCGGTGCACCAACACGGCGCAGGGGCCAGGGTGCAGTCCGACAGCAGCGTCCCAGGGCCTGGCAAATGCACCGGGGCTGTCAGATTTTCGTACAGCTTGAAAATTTTTTGCACCAAAACAGCACAGTGGGTCTACGCTCAGTGCACGAAGCATCCGGGATTTACTCACTCGATGGGGTGAACCGGTAACGTTTTTGGTTGTCGCGCACCGCGTTACGAGGTTCAACACCAGAGCCGCGCAGTCGTCAACCCTATTTAAAACAAGGCCTTTGGAGCCCGGTTTCATGAGGTTTCACTGCGTCAATCGGCAGAATGTGAAAAAAATGTAAACGAAATTCGGGTTTGTGCATGCTTGTTGCATTCATCCGCACATCGTCCAAGGGCTTCGCCGGAAGCGAAAACCCGCAGACCTATAAATTAAAGTGGCAAGGCTGCCCTCAGGAGCTTCAAGCGCGGTAATGACGGACTCTTTACGCCAATGCCGGAGAGAAAAAACAACCTTAGAAGTTGTGAATCCGATTGCGTTGGTTCAGCCGAAATACGACATGGATCGAGCCATTGGCGACACGGTCGTAAAGAAGCTGAAAGGTTGTATGGGCAAGTATCGCCAATAGGGTCGGCGTGATATAAGTTTGCGCCGACACAAAAAGAAAGAGCCGCCCAGATAATAAAACAGGTGGGACGGCAGTACTCTTCTAAAACCAAAGGAGCAAATCACGATGCGCGTGATGAAGTGGAGCATGATCGCACTGGCCGTTGCTGCAGCAGCCAGTACTCAAATGGCTACGGCCGCACCTTTCGTAAGTGACCAAGCTGAAGCCAAGGGCTTTGTCGAAGACGCCAAGTTCGACTTGCTGCTGCGCAACTATTACTTCAACCGTGACCGCAAAAACGGTTCAAACGACCAGAAAGACTGGACTCAGGGTTTCTGGGGCAACTTCAGCTCCGGTTACACCCAAGGCACGGTAGGGGTCGGTGTTGATGCATTCGGTTATCTGGGCATCAAACTGGACGGCGGCGACGGCACGGCAGGTTCGGGCAACATGAGCCGCAACTCCCAAGGCCACAACGAAGACGACTTTGGTAAGGCCGGTGCAGCCGTCAAGCTGCGTATCTCCAAAACCGAACTGAAATTCGGTCAAATGCAGCCTAGCACCTCCCCAGTGTTCGCTGTCGGCGGTTCCCGCCTGTTGCCTCAAACCGCTACCGGTTTCCAACTGCAAAGCAGCGAAATCAAGAACCTGGATCTGGAAGCAGGTCACTTCTACTCGGCCTCCAGCCAGGACGAGATGAACAGTGACGGTGAGCTGCACGCTACATACGCATCCGGCGACAGCATTGCCGTTACCGGCAAGACCATGGATTACGTTGGTGGCAAATACGGCATCTCCGACGATCTGAGCGTTTCGCTCTACGGCTCCAAATTCGAAGATATTTGGGACCAGTACTACGCCAACGTGAACTACACCATCCCTATGGGTAACGACCAGTCGCTCAATCTGGATGGTAACATCTACCGCACCGTCGATACCGGTAGCGCCAGAGCGGGTGATATCAGCAACACCACGTTCTCGCTGGCAGCTGCGTATTCGTTCCTGAAAGCGCACACCGTTACCGTGGCCTTCCAGAAAGTGGACGGCGACACTCCATTCGACTACGTCGGTGTGGGTGACAACAACCGTGGCGGCGACTCGATCTTCCTCGCCAACTCCATCCAGTACTCTGACTTCAACGCCCCTAACGAGAAGTCTGCTCAGGTTCGTTACGACCTGAAGATGGCTGAGTACGGCGTACCAGGCCTGAGCTTCATGGCCCGTTACGTTAAAGGCTGGGATATCGACGGTACCAAGATGGATGCCTCCAGCCCATACAACCAATACGGCTATGGTGAAGATGGCAAGCATCACGAAACCAACGTCGAAGCCAAGTACGTGGTTCAGAGCGGCCCTGCCAAGGACCTGTCGTTCCGCGTTCGTCAAGCATGGCACCGCGCCAACACCGACCAGGCTGAGGGCGATATCAACGAGTTCCGCCTGATCGTCGACTACCCGATCTCGGTTCTGTAATTGCCGAAAGTTAGTTCGCGGTAATCAAAAAAAGGCCCATCTTCGGATGGGCCTTTTTCATTGCTGGCTATTCATGAATAGTCTGACCAACAGGTCAAACAGACTCCTGAACCACCCGAATCACACGTTGTGGGAACGGAATATCGATCCCCGCATCCTTCAACCGGTCCCGAGCCTGTTCATTCAACATGAACATCACGCTCCAGTAATCGGCCGTCTTCACCCAGATCCGCAACGACACTGTGATCGAACTGTCACCCAAGGTGGAAATCACTGCTTCAGGCGCCGGATCAGCCAACACGCGCTCATCCTTCGCCAGGTCCAGCAACACCTGCCGGGCCTTCTGCAGATCCGCCTGGTAATCCACACCCACGTCGAATACCACTTTGCGGGTCGGCTGGCGGTTGGTGTTGGTGATGATGCCGTTCGACAGGTTGCCGTTGGGCACGATGACCGTCTTGTTGTCGCCGGTGCGCAGTACGGTGTGGAAGATCTGGATCGCATCGACCGTACCGGCAACGCCCTGGGCCTCGATCCAGTCACCGATGCGGAACGGGCGGAACAGCAGGATCAGCACGCCACCGGCGAAATTCGCCAGGCTGCCCTGCAATGCCAGGCCAATCGCCAGGCCGGCCGCACCGATGGCCGCGACGAACGAGGTGGTTTCCACGCCGATCATCGACGCCACGCTGACGATCAGCAGCACTTTCAGAATGATGTTCGCCAGGGTGCTGATAAACCCTTGCAGCGCCAGGTCCGCGTTGCGCAGGGCCAACAGCGCGCCCAGTTTCTGCGTGACCTTGTTGATCAGCCACCAGCCGATGGCCAGGGTGATGATCGCCAGCAGCACCCGGCTGCCGTACTCCATGATCATCGGGATCCAGGCCTGGGAAGCCTTGACCAGGTGGTCCACTTCAGCGTTCAAGTCCATCGTTGTCTCCTTTTCCTGTTACACGCGGCATTGTGGTGAGGGAGGATGCTCGCGCTTGGGTGCGTAGCGCTCACCGATAAGGGGCTGCTAAGCAGCCAGCGGGAGCGAGCGCCCTCGCCACAGGGTCTCCAAGCGACTGAAATATCAGTCGCGGAAGTTGTTGAATTGCAACGGCATGCCGAACTCCTTGCCGCGCAGTGCCGCAATGGCCTCTTGCAAGTCGTCACGTTTCTTGCCGGTCACCCGCACCTGCTCGCCCTGGATGGCGGCCTGCACCTTGAGCTTGGCGTCCTTGATGTGGGCAACGATCTTCTTCGCCAGTTCCTTGTCGATGCCTTCCTTGAGCACGGCTTCCTGCTTCATCAGCTTGCCCGAGGCGAAAGCGTCCTTGACCTCGAGGCACTGTACGTCGATCTTGCGCTTGACCAGCGCGAGCTTGAGGATCTCGATCATCGCCTCGAGCTGGAAATCGGCTTCGGCGGTCAGGTTGACGGTCAGGTCCTTTTCCTTGAACTCGAAACTGCCCTTGCCCTTGAGGTCATAGCGACGGTCGAGTTCCTTGACGGCGTTTTCAACGGCGTTGGTGACTTCGTGTTTGTCCAGTTCGGATACCACGTCGAATGACGGCATGTAGTGTTCTCCAATAAAAAGGCGCGCCGGTAACAAAGGCGCGCGCTTGGCTTGTGGTTAAAATCGGGCTCATTATAACGGGTCTTTCCCCACTGACACTGCGAGCTCCCGGATGCCTGCGCCAAACCGAGTAAAAAACTGATGCCCACCACCTGGCATGTCCTGGGGGCCGGCAGCCTCGGCACGTTGTGGGCCGCGCGCCTGGCCCGGGCCGGCCTGCCGGTGAGGCTGGTACTGCGCAATGCAGACCGCCTGCAAGCCTATCAAGCCGCCGGCGGGCTGACGCTGGTGGAACAGGGCCAGGCGCAGTGTTACCCGGTCCCCGGCGAAACGGCAGACCACCACGAGCCGATCAAGCGCCTGTTGCTGGCCTGCAAGGCTTATGACGCCGAGGCCGCCGTCAGCTCGGTGGCCCACCGCCTGGATGCCGACTCGGAACTGATCCTGCTGCAGAACGGCCTCGGCAGCCAGGACGCAGTGGCCAACCGCGTGCCCCTGGCCCGTTGCATCAGTGCCTCCAGTACCGAAGGGGCGTTTCGCGACGGTGACTGGCGCGTGGTGTTCGCCGGCCATGGCTACACCTGGCTCGGCGATCCGGCGCACCCGGTGGCCCCGTTCTGGCTGGACGACCTGGTGGCCGCAGGCATTCCCCACGAATGGAGCGCCGATATCCTCACCCGCCTCTGGCGCAAACTGGCGCTCAACTGTGCGATCAATCCACTGACGGTGCTGCACCACTGCAAGAACGGCGGCTTGCAAAGCCACCACTGCGAAGTCGCCACCCTGTGCGCGGAACTCACCGATCTGCTCGAACACTGCGGCCAGCCCGCCGCCGCCGAAGACCTGCAACCGGAGGTCGAGCGGGTGATCCAGGCCACCGCTGCCAACTACTCCTCGATGTACCAGGATGTCAGTAACCGGCGCCGCACCGAGATCAGCTACCTGCTCGGCCACGCCTGCAAGGTGGCCCAGCGGCACCGGTTGGCGGTACCGCACCTGGAACAACTGCGCCAGCGACTGATTGTCCACTTGGACAACCTCGGATTGCCCAGCGACTGAGCAGCGGCTACGCTGGCCCTCGTGTTCCTTTTTAGCGACCAGTCTGATGCCATTGCGCCAGCGCCTTGAGAACCTCCCGGTCGGCCAGAAGCTGCTGGCCGCCCTGTTGGTGTTATTGACCACTGTCCTGCTGGTGGCCAACCTGACCTTTATCAGTGCCGCCTACTACATCTCCCAAGAGAGCATGGCGCCCCAGGCCTTGCAGACCATTGGCCGGCTGGTGGCAAACCCGAGCCTGATCTCCGATGCCGTGCAGTCGCCGCAGAGCGCCAAGCGCCTGCTCGACGAACTCAACAGCTACGCACCGCTTCGGGCGGCGGCCCTGTACGACGGCCAGGGCGAACGCCTGGCACAACTGCAACAGGGCGAAAAGCTCAAGCTGCCGGACCACTTTCGCAAGATGCAGGCCTGGCAGGCCGGTGAGTTTCGCAGCAACCAGGTCATCACCCTGCCCCGTCCCGGCATGGAGCCCGGCCATCTGCTCCTGGTGGCCAGCAGCGAACTGCCGACCGCGTTCTACACCGGCACCCTGACCGCCAGCCTGGGCATCCTGATCTTCAGCGTGCTGCTGTGGCTGGTCATCGCCCAGCAGATCAAGCGCCTGATTACCCAGCCGATCCACCAACTCGAAGAGCTGTCACGCCAGGTCACCCGCGAGGAAAACTATGCCCTGCGCGCCGCCCGGGGCAACCACGATGAAATCGGCAGCCTGGCCGAGGCGTTCAACACCATGCTGTCGCGGATCGAAGCCCGGGAACAACAGCTCAAGCGCGCCCGGGACGATTCCCAGGCCGCCTACGACCAGGCCCAGGGCCTGGCGGAAGAAACCCGCCACACCAACCGCAAGCTGGAGCTGGAAGTCCAGGTGCGCAGCAAGATCGAGAAGAAGCTCACCGGCTTCCAGAACTACCTCAACAGCATCATCGACTCCATGCCGTCGGCGCTGATCGCCCTCGACGAACAGCTCTACGTCACCCAGTGGAACCAGGAGGCCAGCGCCCTTTCCGGCACGCGCCTGGATGAAGCCCTGAACCAACCGATCTTCCTCGCCTTCGAACCGCTCAAGCCCTATCTGCCGCAGCTCAAGCAGACCGTCGAGCAGCACACCGTGGCCAAGATCGAACGCGTCACCTGGACCAAGGACGACGAGGCTCGCCACTACGCCCTGACCTTCTATCCGCTGATGGGCGGCGCCGGCCGCGGGGTGGTGATCCGCATCGACGACATCACCCAGCGCCTGTCGCTGGAGGAAATGATGGTGCAATCGGAGAAGATGCTCTCGGTCGGCGGCCTCGCGGCGGGCATGGCCCACGAAATCAACAACCCCTTGGGGGCGATCCTGCACAACGTGCAGAACATCCGCCGACGCCTGTCGCCGGACCTGCCAAAGAACCTCGAACAGGCCGAGCAACTGGGCATCGAACTGCAGGTGGTCAATCGCTACCTGGAAGGCCGGGAGATCCCGCAGTTGCTGGACGGCATCCAGCAGGCCGGCGCCCGGGCCGCGAAGATCGTCACCCACATGCTCAGTTTCAGCCGCCGCAGCACGCGGCAGATGGCGCCTTGCGACCTGCCCGCGCTGATCGACCAGGCAGTGGAAATCGCCGGCAACGACTTCGACCTGGCGATCGGTTTCGACTTCAAGGGCCAGGCGATCATCCGTCAGTTCGACCCGAACCTGGGCCCGGTCCCCGGCACCGCCAACGAGCTGGAACAGGTGCTGCTCAACCTGTTGAAAAACGCCGCCCAGGCGATCCACCAACGTCAGGACGACAGCGAGCCAGGGCGTATCATCCTGCGCACGCGGCTGAACCCGCCGTGGGCCGAGATCCAGGTCGAGGACAACGGCATCGGCATGAGTGAGAACGTGCGCAAGCGCACCTTCGAGCCGTTCTTCACCACCAAGGAAATCGGCCAGGGCACAGGCCTGGGGCTGTCCGTGTCGTACTTCATCATCACCAACAACCACAAGGGCCAGATGGAAGTGCAATCGGCACCGGGCCAGGGCACCTGCTTCACCTTGCGCCTGCCCTTGGCCGGCACGTCCCTCACCCAGCAGGAAAACATACAACTGGAGCGCTGAGCATGGGCTTTCGCCTGTCGAAGATTTACACCCGCACCGGCGACACCGGTGAAACCGGGTTGGGCGATGGTCGCCGCGTGGCGAAGGACCACCCACGGGTCGAGGCCATCGGCGAAGTGGATACCCTGAACAGCCAACTAGGGCTGCTATTGGCTGGACTTGCCGCCGAAACCACGCACTACCCGGCGCTGAAGGAAGTCAGTGACGTGCTGGCACCCTGTCAGCACCGGCTGTTCGACCTGGGCGGCGAACTGGCGATGCCGGCCTATCAGGCGTTGAATGCGGCGGAAGTCGAGCGACTGGAAACGGCGATCGATGTCTGGAACGAGGAATTGGGACCGTTGGAAAACTTCATCCTGCCCGGCGGCTCGACGCTGATTGCCCAGGCCCACATCTGCCGCAGCCTGGCCCGCGGTGCCGAGCGTCGTTGCCAGCAGTTGAACGCCGTGGAACCGCTGGCCGGGCCGGGGCTGGCTTATATCAATCGGTTGTCGGACCTGTTGTTCGTGGCGGCGCGAATCATCGCCCGGCGGCAAGGGGTAGCAGAGGTGCTGTGGGAGGCGGCGGCCAAGCCTGGGGGGTGATCAAAAGAGATGTATCGCCGGTCAGGCCGCCTTCGCGGGCAAGCCCGCTCCCACAGGGCGATTGGTTGTGAGCACAGATTTTGTGTCTGACGCAGATCCAATGTGGGAGCGGGCTTGCCCGCGAAGGGGCCAGCAGCCAAACCACAAAAATCATGCCCCAGGCCAGAACGCCCGAATCCCCGCCACACCCTGAGCCCCGGCTTCCCAGGCCTGCTGCCGTTCAGCGGGCCCTACCCCGCCCAACAGATAGACCGGCTTGTTGAAGCCCTCGATCAGCCGGGCCGCCTCGTCCCAACCCAAAGGCTGGGCCTCGGGGTGGGTCTGGGTCGGCTGGACAGGCGAGAGCGTCACGAAGTCCACGTCCATCTGCTGCGCCAGGGACAACTCCTCGGCGTTATGGCAGGAAGCCGCCAGCCAGCGATCCTTGCCGAACGGACGACCGGCCACCGCATGCTTGCGCAACTGCGCGGCGGTGATGTGCCAGCCAGCGGACGGGAAATCCCCCAGCCATTCGAACGGGCCCTTGAGCATCAATTGCGCCTTGCCGGCGCACAGCCCCACCGCATCCACCGCCAGGTCGCGGTACTGCGGATCGTAGCCGTTGGGCGCGCGCAGCTGGACCAGCTTGACCCCACCGGCAATCGCCTTCTGCAAGCCACGCAACAAGGCCGGTGTCTCCAGGCCGTCGGGGGTGATCAGGTATTCGCCAGGCAAACGGGCGGCGGCCACGATCGGTTGATTGGCCGCTGGAAATTCATAGCCCGTCAGCTCGCGAGCCGTCACCCAGGCCAGTGGCTGGCCTTCGGCACCGTGGGGTTCGCCGGTGAACGCCGAGACTTCCCAGACGTCCAGCAACACCTGTTTGTCCGGGTAATCGTGGCGCACCTTGATCAGCGGCCGGGCGGCGCCGACCACAATGCCCAGCTCTTCATGAAGCTCCCGGGCCAGGGCCGCCTCGACGGACTCATCCGCCTCGACCTTGCCGCCGGGAAACTCCCACAGGCCACCCTGGTGCTGGGTGTCGGCCCGACGGGCGATCAGGATCCTGCCGTCGGCGTCGCGAATGACCGCCGCCGCTACGTGTACTCGTTTCACCGCGCTGCTTCCTCCAGGCCGTCCTGTTGCCAGGCCTTGAAGGCCGGCCATTGGTAAAGGGTTTCAACATAGGCCGCATCGATCGCCGGCAGTTCCACCTGGTAGGTGCGCAGGCGCACGGCAACCGGCAGGAAAAACGCATCCGCCAGGCCCAAGGTGCCGAACAGGTAAGGGCCGGTGTCGGTCGCCGCAGCCCGGCATTCGGCCCACAGCGCCAGCATCCGTTCGATTTCCGCCTGGACATCGGCCGGCATGGGCGACAACGGCGCATCATGGGCCAGGTCAAACGGCATGTGGGTGCGAAGGGCGAAGAAACCGCTGTGCATTTGCGCACACGCCGACCGCGCCTGGGCCCGGGCCGCTACATCCCTGGGCCAGAGGCCCGCCTCGGGGAACTGCTCGGCCAGGTACTCGGCGATCGCCAGGGAATCGGCAATGACGCCCGATTCGGTCTTGAGCAGCGGGACCTTGGCGGTGGCCGAATACTTGAGCAGCTTCTGCCGCGTGTCGGGTTGATAGAGCCTGACCAGTTCTTCAGTGTACTTCGCGCCAGTCAGCGTCAACGCCAACCAGGCACGCAGGGACCAGGAAGAGATTTTCTTGTCGCCGATGATCAGGTGCAGGCTCATGTCTGGAATCCGTTCTTATGGGTACAGAAATTGGCTGTTGTCTGTCGGGCCGCCTTCGCGAGCGAGCCCGCTCCCACGATGGCATCCCGTAAACGCCTGTGGGAGCGGGCTCGCTCGCGAAGAGGACAGCTCGATGTTAAGTCCGGTACTCGGCGTTGATCTTCACATACTCGTGGGACAGGTCGGTGGTCCAGATCGTCTCGCTGCACTCACCACGGCCCAACTCGATGCGGATGGTGATCTCTTCCTGCTGCATCACCGCCGCCCCCTGGGCCTCGGTGTAGCTCGCAGCACGAGCGCCCTGGCTGGCGATGCAGACGTCGCCGAGGAACACGTCGATCTTGCTCACATCCAGGTCTGGCACGCCGGCACGGCCGACGGCGGCGAGGATCCGGCCCCAGTTCGGGTCGGACGCGAACAGCGCGGTCTTGATCAGCGGCGAGTGGGCCACGGTGTAGCCAACATCCAGGCACTCCTGGTGATTGCCACCGCCATTGACCTGCACGGTCACGAACTTGGTCGCGCCTTCGCCGTCACGGACAATGGCCTGGGCCACTTCCATGCACACCTCGAACACGGCTTGCTTGAGCGCGGCGAACAGCGGGCCGCTGGCTTCAGTGATCGGCGGCAGGTTGGCCTTGCCGGTGGCGATCAGCATGCAGCAATCGTTGGTGGACGTGTCACCGTCGATGGTGATGCGGTTGAACGACTTGTTGGCGCCGTCGAGCATCAGGTCTTGCAGCACTTGCCGGGAGACATTGGCGTCGGTGGCGATGTAGCCGAGCATGGTCGCCATGTTCGGGCGAATCATGCCGGCGCCCTTGCTGATGCCCGTCACGGTGACGGTCACGCCGTCATGCTCGAACTGGCGGCTCGCGCCCTTGGGCAAGGTGTCGGTGGTCATGATGCCGGTGGCGGCAGCGGCCCAGTTGTTTTCCGACAGGTCATCGAGGGCGGCCTGCAGCGCGCCTTCGATCTTCTCGACCGGCAGCGGCTCGCCGATCACACCGGTGGAATACGGCAGCACCTGGCTGGCGTCCACGCCCGTCAACTCCGCCAGCCTGGCGCAGGTGCGCTCGGCGGCGGCCAGGCCTGGCGCGCCGGTACCGGCGTTGGCATTGCCGGTGTTGGTCAACAGGTAGCGCACCGGCCCCTGTACGCGTTGCTTGGCCAGGATGACCGGAGCGGCGCAGAAGGCGTTGAGGGTGAAGACACCGGCAACCGTCGAGCCCTCGGCGCAACGCATCACCACGACATCCTTGCGCCCGGGACGCTTGATGCCCGCCGAAGCGATACCGAGTTCAAAACCGGCAACCGGGTGCAACGTTGGCAACGGACCAAGACCAACAGCCATGAATGCGCTCCTTAAATAAAATGTATGTCTGAATCAAATGGCAAAACGCCGCGACGGTCGGAAACCGGTCGCGGCGCAGGTCGTTCAGCGTTGGAAACGGGGGTTACTGGATCTGCCCGTGACAATGCTTGTATTTTTTGCCCGAACCGCAGTAGCACAGTTCGTTACGGCCCAGCTTCTGCTCGTTGCGCACCGGCGCGGTCGCCAGGGCAACATCCACGTCGACGCCTTCTTCGGCGACAACGTCCAGGCCAGGGGCCTCGGCGTGTTCGAACTGCATGCGCGCGGCCAGGGCCTCGGCTTCCTGACGCAGGCGCGCCTCTTCCTCGGCCGGGTCTTCGCGGCGAACTTGAACGTGGGACAACACACGGATCGAGTCGCGCTTGATCGAATCCAGCAGGTCGGAGAACAGCGTATAGGACTCGCGCTTGTACTCCTGCTTCGGGTTCTTCTGGGCGTAACCGCGCAAATGGATGCCGTGGCGCAGGTGGTCCATGGTCGACAGGTGGTCTTTCCACAAGTCGTCCAGGACCCGCAGCACGATCTGCTTCTCGAAGGAGCGCAGCGCTTCGGCACCGGCCTGGTCTTCCTTCTCGTTGTACGCGGCGATCAGTTCGGCGAGCAGCTTCTCGCGCAGGGTCTCTTCGTACAGGTGATCGTCTTCGTCGAGCCACTGCTGGATCGGCAACGACACGCCGAAGTCACTGCGCAAGGCCGCTTCCAGGCCAGCGATGTCCCACTGCTCCGGCAGAGACTGCGGCGGGATGTGGGCGCTGACGGTGGCGTTGAGCACTTCCTGGCGGAAGTCGGCGATGGTGTCACCGATGTTGTCGGCGGCCAACAAGCTGTTACGCATGTGATAGATCACTTTGCGCTGCTCGTTGTTGACGTCGTCGAACTCCAGCAATTGCTTGCGGATATCGAAGTTGCGGCCTTCGACCTTGCGCTGGGCCTTCTCGATGGCGTTGGTCACCATGCGGTGCTCGATCGCCTCGCCCGGCTGCATGCCCAGGGCCTTCATGAAGTTCTTCACCCGATCAGAGGCGAAGATGCGCATCAGGCTGTCTTCCAGGGACAGGTAGAAACGGCTGGAGCCGGCGTCGCCCTGGCGACCGGCACGACCACGCAGCTGGTTGTCGATACGGCGCGACTCGTGACGCTCGGAGGCGATCACCTGCAAGCCACCGGACTCGAGCACCTGCTGGTGACGCTTCTGCCAGTCGGCCTTGATCTGCGCGATCTGCTCGGGGGTCGGTTTTTCCAGGGAGGCGACTTCCACTTCCCAGTTGCCGCCCAGCAGGATGTCGGTACCCCGACCGGCCATGTTGGTGGCGATGGTCAATGCACCTGGGCGCCCGGCCTGGGCAATGATCTCGGCTTCCTTCTCGTGGAACTTGGCGTTGAGGACCTTGTGCTCGATGCCTTCCTTGTTCAGCAAGGCGGACATGTGCTCGGACGTCTCGATGGTGGCGGTACCCACCAGGATAGGACGGCCCTGGGCCATGCCTTCCTTGATGTCGTTGATGATCGCCGCGTACTTCTCTTCGGCGGTCAGGAACACCAGGTCGTTGTAGTCCTTACGGGCCAGCGGCTTGTTGGTCGGGATCACCACCACTTGCAGGCCGTAGATCTGGTGGAACTCGAACGCTTCGGTGTCAGCGGTACCGGTCATGCCGGACAGCTTGTTGTACAGGCGGAAGTAATTCTGGAAGGTGGTCGAGGCCAGGGTCTGGCTCTCGGCCTGGATGTTCAGGCCTTCCTTGGCTTCGATGGCCTGGTGCAGGCCCTCGGACAGGCGACGGCCCGGCATGGTACGGCCGGTGTGCTCGTCCACCAGCACGACCTGGCCGTCCTGCACGATGTATTCGACGTTGCGATGGAACAGCTTGTGGGCGCGCAGGCCAGCATAGACGTGGGTCAGCAGGCCCAGGTTATGCGCCGAGTACAGGCTCTCGCCCTCGGCCAGCAAGCCGACGCGGGTCAGCATGTCTTCGATGAACTGGTGACCGGCTTCGTTGAGTTCGACCTGGCGGGTCTTCTCGTCGATGGTGTAGTGACCAGCCTGGGTGACCTGGCCCTCGACCTCCTCGACGTGCAACTTGAGCTGCGGGATCAGTTTGTTGATCTCGGTGTACAGCTTGGAGCTGTCCTCGGCCTGACCGGAAATGATCAGCGGGGTACGGGCTTCGTCGATGAGGATGGAGTCGACTTCGTCGATCACGGCGAAATTGAGTTCACGCTGGAATTTTTCTTCCATGCTGAACGCCATGTTGTCGCGCAGGTAGTCGAAACCGAATTCGTTGTTGGTGCCGTAGGTGATATCGGCGGCGTAGGCCGCACGCTTTTCTTCCGGCGGCTGGAACGGCGTGACGACGCCGACGGTCAGGCCGAGGAATTCATAGAGCGGGCGCATCCAGTTGGCGTCGCGGCGGGCCAGGTAGTCGTTGACCGTCACCACGTGCACGCCCTTGCCGGACAATGCGTTGAGATAGACGCCCAGGGTTGCCACGAGGGTCTTGCCCTCACCGGTGCGCATTTCGGCGATCTTGCCTTCGTGCAAGGTCATGCCGCCGATCAACTGGACGTCGAAGTGGCGCATGCCCATGACCCGTTTACCGGCTTCCCGGGCAACCGCAAAGGCTTCGGGCAGGAGCTGGTCGAGGGTTTCCCCCTTGGCGATGCGGTCCTTGAACTCGGCAGTCTTGGCGCGTAACTGATCGTCCGAAAGGGCCACCATTTGCTCTTCGAAGGCATTGACAGTCTGTACCGTCTTGAGCATGCGCTTGACTTCACGCTCGTTCTTGCTTCCAAAGAGTTTCTTTAACAAAGGCGCAAACATATCGGCAGGATCTTCCACACTAAAGGGATGGAGGGCGGCCCCGTGAGTCGCCCGTGCAGCCCTCATGGCCGCATGCGAACGAGCATTCTACCCGGAAACGATGGAGAGGAAAGTGGCGTTATTCCACGATGCTGGCACAGCGCTGTGACGGGGCTTGCTTAAAATAAGGGCTTTTGCGCGAACTTCAACCCACAAAACGCAGAAGTTAAGCGTTGATTGCCCAGGTAAAACGCCCCGGACCACCGGGCCCAGGCGCCTGCGATGCTTTCTGTTACCATGGCGCCTCTGTCACTTGCGGTATTCATTCATGGCCTTTCGCCCCCTTACCGCCAAGGCGCCCGCCATCCTGCTGCGCGAAGCCAAGCCGCTGAAAGCCATCTTCGGCCATGCCAGGCGCCTGGGCCACCTGCAGCGGCTGCTCGACAGCCAACTGCAACCTGCCGCTCGCGAGCATTGTCACGTGGCGTCCTGGCGCGAAGGCAGCTTGTTGCTGATTGTCACCGACGGCCATTGGGCCACGCGCCTGCGCTACCAGCAAAAACGCCTGCTGCGCCAGTTGCAGGCGTTCGAAGAGTTCGCCGGCCTGGTGCGGATCCAGTTCAAGGTCCAGCCGCCTACCGTGCAGGTCGGTGCCAAGGGGCACACGCTGGACCTGTCCCAGGATGCCGCCGCGACCATCCAGTCCACGGCCGAGGGCATCAGCGATCCCAACCTGCGGGCGGCGCTGGAGCGCCTGGCAGCGCACGCACGCCCCAAGACTTGAGATTTTGCTTCGTCCAGTCGATCGCCTTCGCGAGCAAGCTCGCTCCCACAAGAATTCTTCAGCGGACGCAAAATTTCTGCTCACCTCGGCCCTTCTTCTGTGGGAGCGGGCTTGCCCGCGATAGCGGTCTGTCATTTAAGAACAAGTGACTGACCCACCGCCTTCGCGAGCAAGCTCGCTCCCACAAGTTCTTCAGCGGACGCAAAATTTCTGTTCACCTCGGCCCTTCTGTGGGAGCGGGCTGTCATTTAAGAACAAGTGACTGACCCACCGCCTTCGCGAGCAAGCTCGCTCCCACGGGGATTGCGTCGAGCAGAAATCCTGTATCGGCAAAATTCCCTTGCTGGCAAAGGGCGCGACTCGGTCCTGACTACCGGCGGCGCTTGCTGCCGCCCAGCAATGAGCCCATCAACCCGCGCACCAGTTGACGGCCCAACTGGTTGGCCGCCTGACGCATTGCCGACTTGAGCGCCTGCCCCGCTGCCGTGCCGAGGAACTCCCCGGCCCTGTCAGCAAGGCTCGGCTGTTCAGCCGCCGGTTTGTCCGATGCGGCCTCGGCTTCAGGCTCCAGCCCTTTGCGTCCCATCAACACTTCATAGGCCGACTCGCGATCAATGGGCTTGTCATAACGCCCTTGCAACGGCGAGCGGGCGATCAACGCGACGCGCTCGGCCTCGCTCAACGGCCCGATGCGCGATTGCGGTGGTGCCACCAGCACGCGCTGGACCATTTCCGGCGTACCTTTTTCCTGCAGGGTGCCCACCAGGGCTTCACCGATGCCCAGCTCGGTCAGCACCGCCAAGGCATCGAACTGCGGGTTCGGGCGGAAACCGTCCGCCACCGCCCGCAGGGATTTCTGCTCCTTGGCGGTGAAAGCGCGCAGGCCGTGCTGGATACGCAAGCCCAGTTGCGCCAGTACATCGTCTGGTAAATCGCCCGGCGACTGGGTCACGAAATACACCCCGACACCCTTGGAACGGATCAGCCGCACCACTTGTTCCAGGCGCTCCTGCAAGGCCTTGGGCGTGCCGGCGAACAGCAGGTGCGCCTCGTCGAAAAACAGCGCCAGTAATGGTTTGTCCGCATCGCCGCGCTCGGGCAACTGTTCGAACAACTCGGCCAGCAGCCACAGCAGGAAGGTCGCGTAGACCTTCGGCGCCTCATGGACCAGCCGACTGGCGTCCAGCAGGTGGATGCGTCCCCGGCCATCGCTGGCCGGTTGCAAGATGTCTTCGAGCTGCAAGGCCGGCTCGCCGAACAACGCTTGCGCACCTTGCTGCTCCAGGCTGGACAAGCGTCTTAGCAAGGCCTGGCTGGAACCGGTGGTCATCAGCGCCGCGTCGTCCCCCAGCAACTCGGGGTTGTCCCTGAGGTGATTGAGCAACGCCTTGAGGTCCTTGAGGTCAAGCAGCAACAGTCCTTCGCGGTCAGCCACCTTGAACGCGGCGTACAACGCCGACTGCTGGCTGTCGGTGAGTTCCAGCAGGCTGCCGATCAGCAACGGGCCCATTTCACTCAAGGTGGTGCGCAATGGATGACCGGATTCGCCGTGAATGTCCCACAACGTCACCGGATAGGCCTGGGGCGTGTAGCCGAGCCAGGGCATGCCGGCGATCCGCTCGGCCACTTTGCCCTGGGGGTTGCCGGCAGCACCGAGGCCGCACAGGTCGCCCTTGATGTCCGCCGCGAACACCGCCACACCCGCATCGCTGAACGCTTCGGCCAGGCGCTGCAAGGTCACGGTCTTGCCGGTGCCGGTGGCGCCCGCCACCAAACCGTGGCGGTTCGCCAGGCGCATCGCCTGGGAGAGGGGTTGGCCGGTCGGGTCGGCGCCGATAACAAGCTTGAGTGAGTCAGGCATTTCGTCACCTGTGGTTAATCTGTGGCCCTGCTTGGCCGATACCAGGAATGACAGACCCTACTGAAAACAAGGTCGGATAATTCCCAGGGAGATGGAAATATCAGCTTTTTTCAATACGGCGATATTTAGCGAACTTTCCATATAAAAGCACGCCCAGAGCCATAAGACTCAGCGGAACCTCGAACCATGAAGAAAAACCTGCGTTTCAGCCATAAAATCCTCCTTGCCGCCGCCCTGATCGTCGTTGCCGCCTTCGCTTCCTTCACGTCATACAACGATTACCTGCAACGCAATGCCATTCGCGACGACCTCGACGGCTACCTGCATGAAATGGCCGAGGTCACCGCGAGCAACATCCAGACCTGGCTCAGCGGGCGGATCCTGCTCATCGAAAACCTGGCCCAGAACATTGCCGCCAGCCCGGACTCCGCCAGCGTCACCCGGCTGCTGGAGCAGAAAGCACTGACCGCAACCTTCATGGCTTCCTACCTGGGCGACGCCCAGGGCAGCTTCATCATTCGCCCCGACGCGAAGATGCCCGACGGTTTCGACCCTCGCGTACGCCCCTGGTACAAGGGCGCGCAGAGCAGCAGCACCTCGACCCTGACCGAACCGTACATCGACGCCGCCAGTGGCGGGCTGATCATCTCCATTGCCAGTGCTGCCCGAAACGCCACGCAGACCGTCGGCGTCGTGGGGGGTGACCTGAGCCTGCAAGCCATTGTCGACAACCTCAAGACCGTGGACTTCGATGGCATGGGCTATGCCTACCTGGTCAGCGCCGATGGCAAGATCCTGGTGCACCCGGACAAGGCCCTGGTCATGAAAACCCTGGCCGAAGCCTACCCAGGCAACACGCCGAAAATCAGCGAACAGATCACCGAAGTCGAGGTGGACGGCCACTCGCGCATTGTCACTTTCGTGCCGATCAAGGGCCTGCCTTCGGTGAACTGGTACGTCGGGGTCTCAGTGGATAAAGACCTGGCCTACGCGATGCTCAGCGATTTCCGTACCTCGGCAGTCGTGGCGACGATCATTGCCGTGATCTTCATCATCGCGCTGCTGAGCATGCTGATCCGCCTGCTGATCCAGCCGCTGCACACCATGACCCGGGCCATGGAGGACATCGCCGACGGTGAAGGCGACCTGACCAAGCGCCTGACGATCCAGAACCAGGATGAATTCGGCATTCTGGGCATCGCCTTCAACCGTTTCGTCGAGCGCATACACGGTTCGATCCGCGAAGTGTCCTCCGCCACTGAACACGTCAATGAAGTCGCCCTGCGCGTGGTGAGCGCATCGAACTCGTCGATGGTCAACTCCGACGAACAATCGAGCCGCACCAACAGCGTGGCCGCCGCCATCAACCAACTGGGCGCCGCCGCCCAGGAGATCGCCCGCAATGCCGCCCGGGCGTCCCATCAGGCCAGCGACGCCCGCGGCCTGGCCGAGGACGGCCAGCACGTGGTAGACCGCAGCATTGCCGCGATGAATCGCCTGTCCGAACTGCTGAGCACGTCGAGCAACAACGTCGAGACGTTGAACAGCAAGACCGTGAACATCGGCCAGATCCTGGAGGTGATCACCAGCATTTCCCAGCAGACCAATCTGCTGGCCCTCAACGCTGCGATCGAGGCCGCACGGGCCGGTGAAGCCGGACGCGGGTTTGCCGTGGTGGCGGACGAGGTGCGCAACCTCGCCCACCGCACCCAGGAATCGGCGCAACAAGTGCAGACCATGATCGAAGAACTGCAGGTCGGCGCCCGGGTTTCGGTCATGACCATGAACGACAGCCAGCGCCACAGCCAGGAAAGCGTGGAGATCGCCAACCTGGCCGGCGAGCGCCTGAACAGCGTGACCCAGCGCATCGGTGAAATCGACGGCATGAACCAGTCCGTGGCCACCGCCACGGAAGAGCAGACGGCCGTGGTGGAATCGATCAACGTCGACATCACCGAGATCAACACGCTGAACCAGGAAGGGGTGGAGAACCTGCAATCGACCTTGCGCGCCTGTGCCGACCTGGAGCGGCAGGCGGCGCGGCTCAAGCAGTTGGTGGGCAGCTTCAGGATTTAAAGCGCCTGGACTGGCCTCATCGCGAGCAAGCTCGCTCCCACAGGGATTGGCGCTAACCTGTGGGAGCGAGCTTGCTCGCGATGAGGGCCTGTCAAATCAGGCAACACTCCACTGACACCCCGCCCCACCACAACCCAACCGAACATCTATTCTTCATAAAGGTCAACAAAGGAGAACACAGACCGGAGGGATGTTCATCGTGCATATAGCGGACATAACCATGTTCTACGCCCCTGCCAGCGGCGGCGTGCGCACTTACCTGGATGCCAAGCACCGGCGCCTGGGCGATCGGCCCGGTATTCGCCACAGCCTGCTGATTCCCGGCGCACATTTGAGCGAGCACGACGGGGTCTACAAGGTCCCGGCCCCGGCGCTGCCTTTCGGCAAGGGCTACCGCTTCCCCCTGCGCCTAGCGCCCTGGCGCAATGTCCTGCGTGATCTGCAACCGGACCTGATCGAAGTCGGCGACCCCTACCTCACCGCCTGGGCCGCCCTGGATGCCCGCCGCCAGCTCGACGTGCCCGTCATTGGTTTCTATCACTCCGACCTGCCACTGCTGGTGAGCAACCGCATGGGCAACTGGTTCACCCCCAATATCGAAGCGTATGTCAGCAAGCTGTATGGCAACTTCGACCGGGTCCTGGCGCCCAGCCAGGTCATGGCTGACAAGCTGACCGGGCTGGGGGTCAGGAATGTCCACGTGCAACCCCTGGGCGTGGATCTGCAAACCTTCACCCCCGCCGCCCGTGACCCGGAGCTGCGGGCGGAACTGGGGATCGCCGAAGACACCCGCCTGCTGATCTTCGCCGGTCGCGGCTCCAAGGAAAAAAACCTGCCGGTGCTGCTCAAGTGCATGAAGCGCCTGGGCGAGCGCTATCACCTGCTGCTGGTGGGCTCATCGATGCCGGCGCTGGTGCCGGACAACGTCACCGTGGTGGATGAGTTCTGCCCGGCACCGCAAGTCGCGCGGCTCATGGCCAGCGCCGACGCGCTGTTGCATGCCGGCGACCAGGAAACCTTCGGCCTGGTGATCCTCGAGGCGATGGCCAGCGGCATCCCCGTGGTGGCCGTGGCAGCCGGCGCCTTCACCGAAATCGTCCATGAAGACTGTGGCCTGCTGTGCACACCCAACAATCCACAAGCCATGGCCAACGCCGTGCGGCAACTGTTCGCCGAGGGCTGCCAGCGCCGTGGCGTGCTGGCGCGCCGGCACGTGGAGCGTTATTACGCCTGGGATTCAGTGGTCAACAACCTGCTGGGGCATTACTACGCGGTGCTCGGCGAGCAGATGCCACTGCTGGCCAATGGTTGAAGCGAGGGCCGTGCCGATGAATACCTCGCCCAGCGTGCTTTTGGTGCTGCATGACGTAGCGCCGCAAACCTGGCCCGACTACCAGCCCTTCGTCGAAGCCGTCGATGCCCTGGGCAATGTGCCGATGACCTGGCTGGTGGTGCCGGACTTCCACCACACCAATGCATTGCAGGACCACCCCGGCTTCCGGCGCCTGCTCGACCGACGCGTGGAGCGCGGCGACGAACTGGTGTTGCACGGTTATTACCATTGCGACGATGGGCCGGCGGCTCGCCACCCCAAGGACTGGTTCATGCGCCGGGTCTACACCCATGAAGGCGAGTTCTACAGCCTGTGCGAAGAAGCCGCCCTCGCCCGCCTGCGCGCCGGCATCGAAACCTTCGAACGCTACCAGTGGCCGCTGGAAGGCTTCGTCGCCCCGGCCTGGCTGATGAGCGAAGGCACGCGCCGGGCCTTGCGTCAGTTACCGCTGAGCTACACCAGCGACACCCAGCGCCTGTATCGCCTGCCCGACTTTACCCCGCTCGACGCCCCCGGGCTGGTATGGAGCGCCCGCAGCGCCTGGCGCCGGGGCCTGTCGAAAGTCCTCAGCGACCAACGTGAACAGCGCTGGCGCCAGGCACCGGTGATTCGCCTGGGCCTGCACCCAGTGGACATGCGCCATCGGTTTTCCCGGGACTACTGGCTGCAGACCCTTGAACGCCTGCTCAATGAAGGCCGCGTGCCAATGACCAAGGTCGACTGGCTGGCCACCCAGGGCCTGCGGGTCAGCAGCGCGGCATGAAGCGGCTGCTCTGGCTGGCCGCCGCGCTGCTCATGGCCTTGCTGGTTCCGCTGTTGATGGGCGGCACGGACATGTGGGCACGGGTACAGCGCTTTCCCTTGTCCTTGCTGCTGATCATGCTCGGCATGATCGTGCTGTGCTGGGCCCTGAATTCGCTGCGCCTGCGCCTGTTGCTGGGTGAGCACCGGGGGCGCCTGGGCCGGTTCAAGAGCCTGGGCGTGGTGATGTCCACCGAGTTCGCCATGTGCGCGACACCCGGCGGCAGTGGCGGGCCGCTGACCCTGATGGCCCTGCTGGCGCGCAATGGCGTACGCCCGGCCCACAGCAGCGCCGTGTTCGCCATGGACCAGTTGAGCGACCTGCTGTTCTTTCTCTGCGCCCTGGTGGGCATCCTGTTCTACGCGCTGTTCCAGAACCTCAGCCAGCGCATGGAATGGATGCTGGCCGTGAGCGCTGTTTCATTGTTTGGCGGGCTGTTCGGCTGCGTGCTGGTGGCGCGCTATCACCGCCGTTTGATCCTGCTGGGCGCGCGCCTGCTGCGGCATCTGCGAGTGAAGACCGCCACCCGTCATCGCTGGGGACGCAAGACCCTGCATTTTCTCGCAGCGTTCACTGACACCCTGAAACTGCCACGCCAGACGCTGTTCCAGGTGTTCGGCCTGACCTGCCTGCATTGGGCATTGCGTTACAGCGTGCTGTACCTGGCCTTGAAGGGGCTGGGGGCGGACGTGCAGTGGGCCTGGAGTTTCCTGATCCAGATGCTGTCCTTGAGTGCCGGGCAATTCAGCCTGCTGCCGGGCGGTGCCGGAGCGGCAGAACTGACCTCGGCGGCGCTGCTCGCGCCGATGGTGGGCAAATCCACCGCGGCCGCGGCCATCCTGATCTGGCGGGCGGTCACCTATTATTTCTATCTGGTGGCCGGTGGGCCGGTGTTCTTGCTGATGGTCGGGCGACCATTGATCAAGAAGCTGATCAGCCTGCGTCAGGCGTGAGGGCTGGCTGCTCGGGATCGGGATGATCTTCGGGATGGGTCTGTTTCCACAGTTCGGCGGCGTCGGGAAACTCCGTACCGTCTTCCGGGCCCAGCTCCTCGGGATCGTAGCGGCTCAGGCAACCCTCACCGAGGGTGGCCGGCGCCTTCGAAGTGGCTTTGTCCAGTGGATCGGTCATGGTGCACCTTCGGTAAACATCTGGCGGGCATGCTGTGGTGAGGGCGCTTGATCCCCCACCACGATGGCCGTTCGGTCAGAACACCACAGTCTTGTTGCCATGCACCAGCACCCGGTCTTCCAGGTGATAACGCAAGCCCCGCGCCAGGACCATTTTCTCCACGTCACGCCCGAAACGCACCATGTCTTCGATGCTATCGCTGTGGCTGACGCGGACCACGTCCTGCTCGATGATCGGACCGGCGTCCAGCTCCTCGGTGACGTAATGGCAGGTGGCGCCAATCAGCTTCACGCCGCGCATCGAGGCCTGGTGGTATGGCTTGGCACCGACGAAGGACGGCAGGAAGCTGTGGTGGATATTGATGACCTTATGCGCGTATTCGCTGCACAGGGCCGGCGGCAGGATTTGCATGTAGCGGGCCAGCACCACCACCTCGGCATCGTGCTGCTTGACCAGGCGCGAGACTTCGGCGAATGCCGGTTGCTTGTCCTGCGGGTTGACCGGTACGTGGTAGTACGGGATGCCGTGCCACTCGACCATGCTACGCAGGTCGTCGTGGTTGGAAATCACACAGGCGATATCGCAATCGAGCTCATCGCTGTGCCAGCGGTGCAGCAAGTCTGCCAGGCAGTGGGACTCGCGGCTGGCCATCAGCACCACACGTTTTTTCTGCGCGGTGTCGGTGATGCGCCAGTCCATCGAGAACTCTTCGGCAATCGGCGCGAAAGCCTCGCGAAAAGCCTCGATGCCAAAGGGCAGCGAGTCGGCACGAATCTCGTGACGCATGAAAAACCAGCCGCTCTGATTGTCCGAGTGATGGCTTGCTTCAGTGATCCAGCCGTTATGGGACGCCAGAAAGTTACTGACTTTAGCAACGATACCGACGCGGTCCGGGCAAGCAATCACCAGCCGAAAAGTGCGCATTAGGGGAACTCCAGAACTTCGCAAAGGCGGCTATTCTAGCCATTGCGCGGCAAAACTGCAGTATCGATCACGCGGTCGGTGCCCCACGCGCCCCTGAGCCATGCAGGGCGCAGCTCTGGGCGGCTAGCTATATGTGTGAACGGGCGTGAAGTCGGCGGGACGCTATTTAACTGCAATAGCGATTTTGTGGCACAGCACTAATTAATTAAATAAAACATCGGTTAAATGTTTACTTGATGAAACTGTCTGATTACTATTGCCGCACTGTGCCCTTGTCACCCCAAGCCCTACATAAGGTAGTCCACATGTCCCTGATCAATGAATACCGTGCCACCGAAGAAGCCATCAAAGAACTGCAAGCCCGTCTGAAAAACCTGTCCCAGGACGACAAGCTGCAGACCGAGCTGGAATTCGAAGGCAAACTGCGCACGTTGATGGGCGAATACTCCAAGTCCCTGCGCGACATCATTGCCCTGCTGGATCCGGATGCCAAGTCGAGCAAGGCTCCACGTGGCGCCGTCAAAACTACCGGCACCAAACGTGCTCGCAAAGTTAAGCAATACAAAAACCCGCACAACGGCGAAGTCATCGAAACCAAAGGTGGCAACCACAAGACGCTGAAAGAGTGGAAAGCCAAGTGGGGCGGTGACGTGGTTGAAGGCTGGGCAACCCTGCTGGGTTAAGCCTCACCGGCTCGCACCGTTCCTTGCGAACAAAAAAACGCCAGCATTGCTGGCGTTTTTTTATGCCTGTCATCTTGCTTACTTCACGGCAAATCAAGGCTTAAACGTTTACGCAATTGCTGGCTATAGCCTTGCCATTGCATGAGTACTTCTCGCTGTAAGGGTGTCGCCAGGGACAGCCACTCTGCCATTGCCGCATCAAAACTTTCCAGGGTATTAGGCGCGCCCCATTGCGGGGAAGACAGCCGTTGTTGGCAGAAAACTCTCCAACGCTGCTGCTCTTCAGCACTCAATGTGTCCGGGAAGTTGCGCGCACGATAACGGAACAATAGTTCCGGTAAACGCTCATCGTCGAACGGCCAGCGCTCTTGTGCCAATTGTGCCGGATCGGCCAGGCGGACTTGTTCACATAAACGCCGGTCACGATCGCCAATGAAGCCTGCGTATAACTGTTGCTCGGGATCGTCGCTGGCGGCGAAATCCTCCCGTGCGTAAATGGCCTGAAGTTTGTCCTGCCAAACTTGCTGCGCGTCCGTCAGTTGTAACGCCCGCTGCTGGTAACCGGCCATGTCCAGTTGCAAGCGCTGCTGGTCCTCGGCCCGCAGCACCGAGAGCGGCGCGACCACCGGACATTTGTTGATGTGGATGAGCTTGAGCGGCACCGGTAGCTCGCCTTCGAGCAGCGCTTCACGGCGGGTGTACAGACGCTGGCGCAGGGTTTCGGCGTCGTGGTCCAGCAACCCCTGGGGATCGAGGTGCAAGTCGCAGACGATCAGCGCATTGCGGTTTTTCGGATGCCAGGCCAGCGGCAGGACTACGCCGATGAAGTTTCGCGCGGCCGAGAAGCGCCCGGAAATGTGCACCATCGGCTGTAACAGGCGTACCTGGTCCATCACCTTCTGTTTGCTGCGCAGTTGGAACAGCCAATCGTAGAGCCGGGGTTGCCGCTGGCGGATCAGGCGGGCCAGGGCGATGGTGGCGCGCACGTCCGACAACGCATCATGGGCCTGGCCATGATCTATGCCATTGGCGGCGGTCAGGCGCTCGAGCTTGAGGGTGACGCGGCCGTCTTCCTCGGGCCAGACGATGCCGTCCGGGCGCAGGGCATAGGCGGCGCGCACCAGGTCGATCAGGTCCCAGCGGCTGTTGCCGCCCTGCCACTCACGGGCATACGGGTCGAAGAAATTGCGATAGAGGCTGTAGCGGGTCATCTCGTCGTCGAAGCGCAGGGTGTTGTAACCGGCGCCGCAGGTACCCGGCGCGGCCAGTTGGGCGTTGACACGGGTCATGAAGTCGGCTTCGCTCAAACCGTTTTCCGCCAGGCAGGCCGGGGTGATCCCGGTGATCGCACAGGCCGCCGGATGAGGCAGGATGTCGTCGCTGGGCCGGCAATACAGGTTCACCGGCGCGTCGATTTCATTGAGTTCGAAATCGGTACGGATCCCCGCCACCTGCAAGGGCCGGTCGCAACGCGGATTGATGCCGGTGGTTTCGTAGTCGTACCAGAAGATGGAAGTCACGGGCTGTTCCTGAACTGTAGACGGGCGAAGTCTAGGCGCTCGACCCTACCGCCGGCCAGCACTGCGCCTGTTTTGGAAACACTTGCGTGGCGAGCGAGCCTACTCGCGAAGGCAGCGCCACCGTCCGCCTCGACATCGCCAGCCTCACCGCGTTCGCGAGCAGGCTCGCGCCCACCGTTTTCTGCTAGCATCGACGCCGACATCGACCGTTCGACCCGGCCCATCACTCAGGTTGCCCATGCTCGAAACACCAGCACTGCAAAGGACCGCGACGCTGCCACCGCCATTAGACACGCGGTATCAGGTCGAGACGCCCGAAGGCATCGACCTGCCATTGCGCCCGGCGGGGTTGATGCCCCGTTCACTGGCGTTTGCCATCGACCTGGCGATACGCGGCCTGGTGCTGGGCCTGCTGTTCATCATCCTGGCGTTCTTCGGTGAGCTGGGGATTGGCTTGGGCTCCATCCTGCTGTTCGTCATCAGTTGGTGGTACATGGTGCTGTTCGAAGTGCTGCACCAGGGCCGCTCCCCCGGCAAACAGATCATGGGCCTGCGCGTGGTGCAGGACGACGGCCGGCCCATCGGCTGGTCGGCGTCGCTGATCCGCAACCTGTTGCGCTTTGTCGACATGCTGCCCTTCGGCTATACCTTCGGCGCGATCAGTTGCCTGCAGCATCCGACCTTCAAACGCCTGGGCGACCTGGCAGCCGGCACGCTGGTGGTGTATCGCGAGCAACCGGTCAAGCGCCCGGCGCTGCCCATGGCAACGCCGATCCGCCCGCCCTTTGCCCTGAGTGTCGATGAGCAACGTACCGTGCTCGGTTTCGCCGAACGCCAGGCCGAACTGTCCAAGGCACGGGTCAGTGAGCTGGCCGCTATCCTGGCCGAGCCCTTGAATGTCCAGCCGCCGCGGGCCGTGGCCGAACTCAACGGCATTGCCCGTGGCCTGCTGGGGCCTACATGAAGCAAAGTCTTTTCGAAAGCCGTCACCAAGAGGAATGGGACCGCCTGTCCCGGCAGCTCGACCAACTGGAACGCAACCGCCGCGTGCCCCAGGACAGCGACTTCCCGCCCGCCTACCGACGGCTTTGCCACCATCTGGCGCTGGCCCAGGCCCGAGGCTACAGCAGCTTGCTGGTGGATACCCTGCAACAACTGGCGCTGCGCGGCCACCAGCAACTCTACCGGGACCGCAGCCGACCGTCGGCGAGCCTTTCGGACTTTATCCTGGCCGGTTTCCCGCGACTGGTCCGCGCGCAATGGCGCTTCGTGCTGGCGGCGAGCGTGATGTTCCTCGGCAGCCTGATAGGCATCGGGCTGCTGGTGTACCTGTTTCCCGACCTGGTCTACAGCATCCTGGGCGCCGAGGAAGTCAGCCAGGTGCGCGGCATGTACGATCCGGCCGCCGGACACCTGGGACGCTCCGTCGAGCGCGCCTCCAGCGAAGATTGGATCATGTTCGGCTACTACATCATGCATAACATCGGCATCGCCTTTCAGACGTTCGCCAGTGGCTTGATGTTTGGCTTGGGCAGCGCGTTCTTCCTGTTTTTCAATGGCCTGACCATCGGCGCAATCGCCGGTCACCTGACCCAGATCGGTTCCGGCGGGACGTTCTGGCCCTTCGTGATCGGCCACGGCGCGTTCGAACTGACCGCCATCGCCCTGGCAGGTGCCGCCGGCCTGCAATTGGGCTGGGCGTTGATCGCCCCGGGCCGCCTCACCCGGGGCGAAGCGCTGCGGCTCGCCGCCGGCAAGAGCGTGCAGATCATTGCCGGGGTCATCCTGTTCCTGCTCATCGCCGCGTTCATCGAGGCCTATTGGTCTTCCAGTGCCGTGACGCCCGCCACCAAGTACACGGTCGGCGCACTGCTGTGGCTGCTGGTGATCAGCTACCTGTCGCTTGCCGGACGAGCCCGCCATGCGCCTGAGTGACGCCACCGTCGTGATCCGCCCCCGCACCACCTGGGAAGCCATGGACCTGGGCGTGCTGATGAGCCAGCAGCATCGACGGCTGCTGATGACCAGTTGGGCCACCATCACCCTGCCGGTGTATGCGTTGCTGACGTTGCTGTTGTGGAAGTCGCCAAACCTGGTGATGTTCCTGTTCTGGTGGCTGAAGCCGGCCTTCGACCGCCTGCCGTTGTACATTCTGTCCAAGGCGCTGTTTGGCGAAACCCCGACACTGCGCCAGGCCTTGCGCCAATGGCCAGTGCTGCTCAAGCCACAGTTGCTGGCAAGCCTGACCTGGCGCCGGCTGAGCCTGAGCCGCAGCTTCCTGATGCCCGTGGTGCAACTGGAGGGCCTGGCCGGTGAGGCCCGGGAGCAGCGCTTGCGGGTGTTGTTGCAACGCAATGGCGGCGCGGCGCAATGGTTGACCGTCATCGGCGTGCATTTGGAGACCGCCCTGTGGTTCGGCCTGATGGTCCTGTTCTATCTGTTCGTGCCGCAACAGGTCGAATTGCAATGGGACTGGCAAAAGCTGATAACCGCGACCGAACAGGACTGGTTGTGGTTCGAGCACCTGGTCAACGTTCTTTATCCCCTGTTGCTGATCGTCTGGGAGCCGATCTATGTCGCCTGCGGCTTCAGCCTCTACCTGAACCGGCGCACGATCCTCGAGGCCTGGGACATCGAGTTGGTGTTCCGACGCCTGCGCCAGCGCCTGCTCGGCGTCGCGCCATTGCTGCTGTTGCTGGCCCTGACGCTCGCGCCCCTGCCCCCTGCCGCCTGGGCCGACGAAGACAGCAACGCTCCCGAGCGCCCGCGCCTGCTCAATCAGCCCCTCACCAGCGAAGCCTCCAGGGACAGCATCAAGGCGATCCTGCAAGCACCGCCGTTCAAGAACCCGGAAACCATCACCCGCTATCGCTTTGGCGAAGAGAAAAGCCAATCGCCCGAGGCCGAGGCCAATCCGGACTGGCTCAAAGGGTTGTTCCAATGGATGGCCGGCCAGCGTTTCGACCTCGCCGCCGGGCTGATCCAGATCCTGCTCTGGGCCTGCCTGGCGAGCGCAATCGTCTGGCTGGTCTGGCGCTATCGGGAACGACTCAACCTGTTGATGGTTCGCCGCCCGGCCAAACAGCCCCACCTGGACCGACCGGCTCCGACGCAGATGTTCGGCCTGGATATCCGCGAAGAAAGCCTGCCGGTGGATGTCGCGGCCAGCGCCGAGCAACTGTGGTCGGCCCATCCCCGGGAAGCGCTGGGCCTGCTCTACCGGGCGCTGCTCAGCCGCTTGCACCATGACTTCAAGGTGCCCTTGAAAGCCGCCGACACCGAAGGCCAGGTGCTGCACCGGGTCGAACAGCTTGAGCATGAACGCCTGCTGGGGTTCAGCAAACGCCTGACCCTGCATTGGCAGAACATCGCCTATGGGCACCGGACGCCACCGCCCGACCTGCAACAGCAACTGTGTGACGACTGGCGTGGGCTGTTCGGCCCGGGAGCCACCCCATGAGCCGGCGCGCCGCTTGGCTGACCCTGGCCCTGGTGGCCGCGCTGCTCGCGGCGCTGGTGAGTTACCTCAGCGCCAAGGCCGTGCCGTACCAGGAAACCGTCGATCACGGCCCGTCCCCTGAAGCCCAGGCCAACCCCTACCTGGCCGCCGAACAGTTCTTGCGCCAGCAAGGCATCAACGTCGCGCACGCCAACAACCTGGATGGGCTGCCGGCCCTGGAACCGCGCCAGAACAGCCTGCTGTTGCTGGGCGAACGCACCAACATGACGCCCCGCCAGGTCGAGCAACTGCTGAACTGGACCCGGGCCGGTGGCCGCCTGTTGTTTGTCGCCGAGGCCCTTTGGGATGACAGCACCGGCAGCAGCGGCGATCTGCTGCTGGACCGCGTGCGCTTGCGCCAGTCCTTGAGCAAGGATCTCAAGCAAGCGCCACCCGAACTCATCAAAGACCGCTATCCCGAGCTGACCAAGCTGTACCTGGAGGACGAAGAGGCCCCGGCGTATGTCGGCTTCGACACCGACTTCCACCTCGAAGACCCGCACAACCTGGCCCAGGCCTGGGCGAACAGCGCACAGTCCACCCACATGATGCAACTGAACCATGGCCTGGGTTCGATCACGGTGATCACCGACGCCGAGTTGTGGAAGAACGATCAGATCGAGCAGTACGACAACGCCTGGTTGCTCTGGTATCTGACTGCCGACACCGATGTCACGCTGCTGTTCAACACGGACCACGACAGCCTGCTGACCTTGCTGCTGCGCTATTTCCCACAAGCGCTGGTGGCACTGCTCGCACTGGTTGCGCTGTGGCTCTGGCGCTCGGCGGTACGCCTGGGCCCGATCCAGCCGCCGGCGTCCAAGGCCCGGCGTCAGCTGGAAGAGCACTTGCAGGCCAGCGCCGGCTTCCACATGCGCCACAATGGCCGGCAGTACTTGCTGCAGGCCTTGCAGCAGGATGTGTTGCGCCGCGCCCGGCATCTTCATCCGGGCTTCGAACAACTGGCGGTTGCCGACCAATGGCAGGTGCTCGCCCGCTTGACCCGCCAGCCCACGCGAGCCATCAGCCAAGCCTTGAGCCCGCGGCCGAAACAGCGCCTGTCCAACGCGGAGTTCTGCCGTCAGGTCGCCCATTTGCAAACCCTCAGGAATGCCCTATGACTGAACAGAACGAACCTGTCGACGGCCAGGCCCACGCCGTCCAACAGCGCCAGCGCGCCAGTCAGTTGGCCCAGGCCATCCGTACCGAACTGCACAAGGCGGTGGTCGGCCAGGCGGCGGTGATCGACGATGTGCTCACGGCGTTGATCGCCGGCGGTCATGTCCTGCTCGAAGGTGTTCCGGGCCTTGGCAAGACCTTGCTGGTGCGTGCGCTGGCCCGCTGTTTCGGTGGCGAGTTCGCGCGCATCCAGTTCACCCCCGACCTGATGCCCAGCGATGTCACCGGTCATGCGGTGTACGACTTGCAGACCGAGCAATTCAAGCTGCGCAAGGGGCCGGTGTTCACCAACCTCCTGCTGGCCGACGAGATCAACCGCGCGCCGGCCAAGACCCAGGCCGCGCTGCTCGAAGCCATGCAGGAACGCCAGGTCACCCTCGAAGGCCGCGCCCTGCCCATCGCCCAACCGTTCATGGTGCTCGCCACCCAGAACCCCATCGAACAGGAAGGCACCTACCCGCTGCCGGAAGCCGAGCTCGACCGCTTCATGCTCAAGGTGCGGATGGACTACCCCGACGCGGAGCGGGAGTTGGACATGGTTCGCCAGGTCAGCCGCTCGACCCGTGCCGACATGCTCGACGTGCAGCCGCTGCGCACGGTGTTGCAGGCCAAGGACGTGCAGGTGCTGCAACGCATCGCCAGCGACCTGCCGATGGACGATCAGGTGCTCGACTACGCCGTGCGCCTGGCCCGCACCACCCGCAGCTGGCCGGGCCTGACCCTTGGTGCCGGACCTCGCGCCTCGATCGCGCTGGTGCGCTGTGCCCGGGCCCGAGCATTGTTGCGTGGGGGCGAATTCGTGGTGCCGGACGACATCAAGGGCTGCGCCCTGGCCGTGTTGCGTCATCGGGTCCGGCTGGCACCGGAGCTGGACATCGAAGGGCTCTCGGTGGACCAGGTGCTCGGGCAACTGCTGGACCAAGTGCCGGCGCCGCGGTTGTGAAAGACCTGTTGCAGATGACAATACCCGTGGCGAGGGAGCTTGCTCCCGCTGGGCTGCGCAGCAGCCCCCTGGTCCTGGCTGGCACACCCGAGGGGGACGCTGCGCGTCCAGCGGGAGCAAGCTCCCTCGCCACGGGTATTGTCGTCGCGCACTCGCTCTCCCAGGAAATGCAGTCATGAAACCCTCCCGCCTGCTGCTGACCTGGCTCGCCGTCCTGCTGGCCGTGAGCATCCTGCTGGGTGCATTGCGGGCATTGGGCGTGGCGCTGCCGACGACGTTGCTGTCGATCGACTGGGGGTTGATGCTGGCCCTGCTGGCCCTGGCGCTGATCGACGCCGTGCGCCTCAAGCGCTTGCCCTCGCCGCGGGTGCAGCGGCAGATGCCGGGCAGCCTGGCGCTGGGGCGCTGGGGTGAAGTCCGGTTGGACATTGCCCATGATTTTGCCCAACCCTTGCAGATTCAGCTTTTCGACCACGTACCGAGCGGCCTGGATTTCGACAACCTGCCGCTGTCGGTCGAGCTTCAACCCGGCCAACGCAGCCAGGTCGGCTACCGCCTGCGCCCGCTCAAGCGTGGACATTTCAGCTTCGAACACTGCGAAGTCAGCCTGCCGAGCCCACTGGGGCTGTGGTCTGACCGGCGCCTGCTGGACGCCCTCGACGCCACCCGCGTCTACCCCGATTTCGCCCGACTCTACGACGGCCAGTTGCTGGCGGTGGACAACTGGCTCAGCCAGCTCGGCATACGCCAGCGCCAGCGGCGGGGCCAGGGCCAGGAGTTCCATCAACTGCGGGAATTTCGCGAAGGCGACAGCCTGCGGCAGATCGACTGGAAAGCCACGGCCCGCCATCGCACGCCGATTGCCCGGGAGTATGAAGACGAACGCGACCAGCAGATCATCTTCATGCTCGATTGCGGCCGCCGCATGCGCAGCCAGGACGGCGAGCTGTCGCATTTCGATCACGCGCTCAACGCCTGCCTGCTGCTCAGCTACACCGCGCTGCGCCAGGGCGACGCCGTGGGCCTGAGCACCTTCGCCAGCGACCAGGCCCGCTACCTCGCCCCGGTCAAGGGCAGCGGCCAGCTCAATGTCCTGCTCAACGCCGTGTACGACCTCGACAGCAGCCAGCGTCCCGCCGACTACCAGGCAGCCGTCACTCAACTGCTGGCCCGGCAAAAGCGTCGGGCGCTGGTGGTGCTGGTGACCAACCTGCGCGATGAAGACGACGACGAACTGCTGGCCGCGGTGAAACGGCTGGGCCAACAGCATCGGGTCCTGGTGGCGAGCCTGCGCGAAGAGGCCCTCGACCGATTGCGCCAGGCGCCGGTGCAGACCCTGCCCGAAGCCCTGGCCTATTGCGGCACGGTGGATTATTTGAATGCGCGGGCCCAATTGCACCAGCAGTTGAGCGCCCACGCCATTCCCACGCTGGACGCCCGCCCCAGTGAGCTGGGCGCGCAACTGGTGACCCAGTACCTGGCCTGGAAGAAGGCCGGAACCGCTTAGACCGGATCAGTAAGAAAGGTCCGGGCGACTACTGCGCCGTGCGCAACGGACTACAGACCCGCCAGAATCCGCCGACTTGTGCGCCTTGGCCTTGCCCCGTAACTTGATTCGCGTCGCTGATTTCCAGCGATCGGGTTTAGTCGCCCGGTGGTAAAGGTGATGCGCACAGGCTTCATCCAGTCGGGTCCCCCTATCCCCGCACTTGATGGTGGCTGTTCGCAGGGTGCCCTCGGGCGCGCCGGGCTTTCGCTTTTCCACCGGTCGACTAACCTGCGTCCAGCCGCCACCCCTCGTTTAGTCGCGAGTGTGTGGCAGCCCACCAAGCGAAGGTCCAGCGCTGACTTGCAGAACTGGAGAACGATGAAGGACCTGTGGGAGCGGGCTTGCTCGCGAAGGCGGCGTGCCAGGCAATACATGTGCAGTTGCCCCACCGCCTTCGCGAGCAAGCCCGCTCCCACAAGGGGTCGCCTGTGACCGCTAAATCCATGACCATTCCATCGTTGGCTCAGGTATGGATCAGGCCGACGCTGGCAACGTGTGGAAACTGAAATAATGGCGCAACGCATTGACCAGTTGGCTGTACTCCGGCGGCGCCCAATGCAGGCTGAAGCCGGCGTCGAAGTGTTGCGGCGTCACGTCTTCGTGGCACCACAGGCAGGTGGCTTTCAACTTGATGTTCAGCGACGGCCCCTCATCGGCCGGCAGCTTGAGGAGCAAGTCAAAGTCTGCCCCCACCATCAACGGCAGATGGCTGATCAACATCAGGCCATCCTGGGAGACATTACCCAGGAATCCGAGGGGCTTGTCATTGACGCCGTTAAACACTTTCAGGAAGTACGGCAGCTGTTGCCGTTCGATACGCCTCTTTTTGTACATGTCTTGTATCGCTTTTTGGACGACCCCGCGCAGGGGCTACCGATACTTCGGAACGAGCCAAAGGACCTGCTCGCTCTCCCCGATCCCGGTGCCAGACGCTCGCCAGCGCCTAAGCCTAATTATTGCCGGTCACAGGTGCCCCTTGTTTTAGAGGGTTAGCTCTAATGCGACTTGTACAACTATAGCCGAAGGTTTCGACGCGGCCAGTACACAAGCCATGTTTAATGTAGGACAGCACGACAACGCGCAAGTGGCCGGGAATTTCACCGGCCATGCGCCAGGGGGCAGGAATCAGGACGCTGGACGGATCGCCGCGGCACTGCGCGTCGGGTAATGCCCCAGGCTCTGCAAGGTTTCAAGACGGGCGCGGGCGCGGAATGCATATTCGCTGTAAGGGTACTGCGCAATGATGAACTGATACGTTTGCGCCGCATCGATGAACAGCTTCTGGCGCTCCAGGCATTGGCCGCGCAGCATCGAGACTTCCGGCTGCATGTAGCGGCGGGCACGGCTGGCGCGATCGACCTGGGACAGCTCGAGCATCACCTGCTCGCAATTGCCACGGTCATAGGCCTTGTAGGCCAGGTTCATATGATGGTTCATCGACCAACGGGTGCAGCCCGTGATACTCAGGGCCAGGGCAATAAAAAGCACGAATCGCATGGGGAGGTTCTCCTGTCTTGAGCTCTGTATCGACCTGGGCAAGAAAATCTTCAGCCTCAAAACGTCTACCTTAGGTAAATGCAAATCCCGTGGCGAGGGAGCTTGCTCCCGCTGGGCTGCGCAGCAGCCCCCTAAAAAACCGGGCCGCTTCGCGCCCCAGCGGGAGCAAGCTCCCTCACCACAACAGCAATGTTCGGCTTTCGTGCTTAACAGGCGCAAAAATTTTCAGGAATGTTCATTTCGAAAAAGAAACGAATAAGTAGTGCATATGAACAATGACTACACCCAAAGAGCATAGTAGCCTTCGCTGGCGCTTGAACTTGAGGAGTCTTGCATGTCCGTCCGTCGCACCAAAATCGTCGCTACCCTTGGCCCGGCCAGTCACTCGCCGGAAGTTCTCGAACAGCTGATTCTGGCTGGCCTGGACGTCGCCCGCCTGAACTTTTCCCACGGCACCCCCGACGAGCACAAGGCTCGTGCCAAGCTGGTGCGCGACCTCGCCGCCAAGCACGGCCGCTTCGTTGCCCTGCTGGGTGACCTGCAAGGCCCCAAGATCCGTATCGCCAAATTCGCCAACAAGCGCATCGAGCTGAAGATCGGTGACACCTTCACCTTCTCCACCAGCCATCCGCTGACCGAAGGCAACCAGCAGGTGGTGGGTATCGACTACCCGGACCTGGTCAAGGACTGCGGCGTGGGCGACGAGCTGCTGCTCGACGACGGTCGCGTGGTGATGCGCGTCGATACCGCCACGGCCACCGAACTGGTCTGCACCGTGATCATCGGCGGCCCGCTGTCGGACCACAAGGGCATCAACCGTCGCGGCGGTGGCCTGACGGCGCCGGCCCTGACCGAAAAAGACAAGGCCGACATCAAGCTGGCCGCGGAAATGGAAGTCGACTACCTCGCCGTGTCCTTCCCCCGTGACGCTGCCGACATGGAATACGCCCGTCAACTGCGCGACGAAGCCGGCGGCACCGCCTGGCTGGTGGCGAAGATCGAACGCGCCGAAGCCGTGGCCGACGATGACACCCTCGACGGCCTGATCAAGGCATCCGACGCCGTGATGGTGGCCCGTGGCGACCTCGGCGTGGAAATCGGTGACGCCGAGCTGGTGGGCATCCAGAAGAAAATCATCCTGCACGCACGCCGCCACAACAAAGCGGTGATCGTGGCGACCCAGATGATGGAGTCGATGATCCAGAACCCGATGCCGACCCGCGCCGAAGTGTCCGACGTAGCCAACGCCGTGCTCGACTACACGGACGCCGTGATGCTCTCGGCCGAAAGCGCCGCCGGCCTCTACCCGCTCGAAGCGGTACAGGCCATGGCCCGTATCTGCCTGGGCGCCGAGAAGCACCCGACCAGCAAGACCTCCAGCCACCGCATCGGCAAGACCTTCGAGCGGTGTGACGAGAGCATCGCCCTGGCGACGATGTACACCGCCAACCACTTCCCGGGCGTGAAGGCGATCATCGCCCTGACCGAAAGTGGCTACACGCCGCTGATCATGTCGCGCATCCGTTCCTCGGTGCCGATCTACGCGTTCTCCCCCCATCGCGAAACCCAGGCCCGTGCCGCCATGTTCCGTGGTGTCTACACCGTGCCCTTCGACCCGGCCGCCCTGCAACCGGGCGAAGTCAGCCAGGCGGCGGTGGATGAACTGGTCAAGCGCGGCGTGGTGCAGACCGGCGATTGGGTGATCCTGACCAAGGGCGACAGCTACCACACCATCGGCGGCACCAACGGGATGAAAATCCTCCATGTTGGCGACCCGATGGTCTGAGTGACCGGCTGAAAAACAAAAGCCCTGCCATGTGAATGGCGGGGCTTTTTGGTTTTCGGCCTTGGAAATATGTCGCTCCCACTGGCGTTTTCGCGAGCAAGCTCGCTCCCACAAAGGTTGTGCATACGCAGGCTTTTGTGGGAGCGAGCTTGCTCGCGAAGGCGTCGACCCAGGCGCCGGAGAGCTCAACGCCGCTCGATAAACCCCGACAACGCCGCCATCGCTTCCGGCGAGCGCAGTCGCTGGATGAACAAGGCACCCTCCTCCTCGATCGCCCGGCGCAACGATTCGCGACCCGGTGCCTTCATCAACTGCTTGCTGATGCGCACGGCTTCAGGCGGCAGCGATTCGAACCGCAGCCCCACCTCACGCGCCTTGGCCAGGGCCGCGTCCCCCGTGTCCAACGCCTCGGTGGCCAGGCCCCAGGCGACCGCCTGTTCACCACTGAAGCCCTCGCCCAGCAACAACAATTGCGCCGCCCTGGCCTGGCCCAGCAGTCGCGGCAGGATCAGGCTGGAGCCGAACTCCGGACACAGCCCCAGGTTGACGAACGGCATCCGCAGCCGCGCATCCCGGCTGACGTAGACCAGGTCGCAATGCAGCAACAGCGTGGTGCCGATGCCGACCGCCGGCCCAGCGACGGCGGCAATCACCGGCTTGCGGCACTCCAGCAGGGCGAGCATGAACTGGAACACCGGGTTATCGAGATCGTCCGGCGGCTGTTCGAGGAAGTCGACGATGTCGTTACCGGCGGTGAAGCAGTCGCTGGAACCGGTCAGCAGGACCGCGCGAATCTTCGGGTCGGCGTCGGCCGTCGCCAGGGCCTGGGCCAATTGACTGTACATGGCCCGGGTCAGGGCGTTTTTCTTGTCCGCACGGTTCAGCCGCATCGTCAGCAAGCCGCGCTCGCGGTCAAGTAACAGGGTTTCGCTCATGGTCGGTCTCGCGTCTGGAAATCAGCGCTCAACCACGGGGCAGGAAGACGTCGGCCAGCAGTTGATTGCGCGGCAGGCCGGCCAGGTACAGGCGCTTGGCAAAGGCCTCGACCCGGTCGGGATGGCCGCAGAGTAAGGCTTGGGTTTGCCGGGAAACAAGCCGCAGTTGCGCCAACACGGACGGCGCCTCGGTCGCGGTCAAGAGCTCCACGTCCAGGTTTGCATGCTTGGACGCCAGTGCGGCCAAGGGTTTGGCCAAATAGTGCCCGGTCTCATCATGGGCCACGTGAATAAGGCGGATGGCGCCCAGGTGATGCTGGCGCAAGGCTTCGCGCAGCAGGCCGAACAGCGGCGCCAGCCCGGTGCCGGCGGCGAGCAGCCAGAGCGGCTTGTCGGTCCAGTCGGGGTCATAGTGCAGGGCGCCGCCACGCAGTTCGCCGAGGCGGATCGGGTCGCCGACCTTCAACTGTCGAGCCGCATCGACGAACTGGCCGGGCTCGCGACAATCGAGGTGAAACTCCAGGAAACGGTCTTCCTCCGGCAGGCTCGCCAGGGAATACGGCCGTGCCACCTCGCCGGCCCACAGCACCAGGTGCTGGCCGGCACGGTAGCGCAATGGTCGCTCGGGGGTGATCCGCAGGCGCAACACATCGGCGCCCAGCCAATCCACCGCCGCCACCTGAGCCGCGCGACCGTCGCGTTGCGGGTCGAAGGTGTGGACCTGCACATCCTCGACCACCTGGCACTGGCAGGCCAGCCGCCAGCCCTGATCACGCTGGGTCGGGCTCAGGGCATCGGGCCGGCTGTCACGCACATCGCCGCTCAGGCATTGCACCAGGCACGCATGACAACTGCCCGCCCGGCAACTGTAGGGCACCGCCACACCGGACGCATTCAATGCGTCCAACAGGTTACTGCCCGTCGCCACCGTCCATTGCCGGCCAGCGACTGTCAGTTCAGGCATCGACGCTCTCCCAAGCGGCAGCGCAACGATTGCGGCCGTCTCGCTTGGCACGGTACAGGGCCTGGTCGGCGCGTTGCAACGCGTTGTCCAGGTCATCGCCCATTTCCAGCATCGTCATGCCCGCCGACAAGCTCAGCGCCCCGACCTGCAGCCCGACCAACTCGACCTCAGTGAACGCCAGGCGCAATCGCTCGCAGCAGGCCGTCAGACGCGACGGGTCGCAGGCAGGCAGGAGCATGACGAACTCCTCGCCGCCATAACGGGCCAGCACATCGCCTTCGCGCAGGCAGGCCGTGGCGACACTGGCGAACGCCTGGAGCACCTGGTCGCCGGCGGCGTGGCCGTGCAGGTCATTGATGCGCTTGAAATGGTCGAGGTCGATCAACGCCAGGCCATGGGCAACGCCGGGCCGCAGGGTGTTGAGCTCGCGGGACGCCAGGCGCAGGAAATGCCGGCGGTTGAACAACCCGGTCAGCTCATCGGTGGCCACCAGGTCTTCGAGCTGGCGCATCATGCCGCGCAACGTGTCCTGGTGCGCCTGCAAGGCAAACCGTCGCTGGCGCATGCGCTGGCGCGAGGTCTGGACGTAGCGCGCGTAGAACACCAGCCACACCAGCACCATGAACAGCACGCACACCTGCAACCCGGCCAGCGTGGGGTCGGGGAGCCGGAAGAAATAGCCATCCCAGAGGGTAATGCCGGTAAAGCTGAAGAACACCAGCATCGCGCAGCGCACGAAGACCCGGCGTGTCAGGTGGAACAGGCCGAACAGCAGGATGAGCACGTAGAACACCAGGAACACGCCTCGGGCCTGGTCCAGGTGCGCCATCATCCAGGTCTGCCAGCCGAGGCCGATCAACACTTGTATTTCGGTCAGGCTGGGGTCCGCGAAGCGCAGGTTGCGACCGGTGATGAAC
Source organism: Pseudomonas sp. P97.38 (assembly GCF_001269745.1). NCBI lineage: Bacteria > Pseudomonadati > Pseudomonadota > Gammaproteobacteria > Pseudomonadales > Pseudomonadaceae > Pseudomonas > Pseudomonas sp. P97.38. Next base: position 43,761 of record NZ_LHVJ01000013.1, on the reverse strand, counting down.
AACGCGAACAACCCTGCCTGGCACACCACCACGAGCAAGCTGCCGATGACGACACCGCGCAACGAATCGAGGTAGTGACCACTGAAAAATGCCAGCCACAACAACACCAGTGCCAGCGCGTAAGTCGCAGCCGCCAGAGCGAAGCGTTTCAGCAAAAGACGTTGGATGGCGTTATGGGTCAATCGTTGACTCACCATGGGAAAGAGAAACTGACAGGAGGCGTCCTACGCTACAGGCCAGACGCCACTTTAGTGGCGTGCAGGCCAAATGACCATTCAATTCTGGAGCAGAAAAATGGCGTCAAAGCAATGGCCTAGATTGACGCATTTGTTTGCTGCCCCCTCGCCACAGGTTTTCTCCCACACACCTGTTCAATCCGTCGCTATCGCGAGCAAGCTCCCCCACAGGGTGCCTGCCTGCGATATACTGCCGCGCCTTTTTAGCGTCGCGCCAGCATGCCCGACGAAAGCTTCGAGCCCCAAGCGGCAAGCTGCAAGCTGTGCGTGTTGCTTCAACTTGCCGCTTGAAGCTCCAAGCTTGGAGCTGCCCCATAGAATGTTCCCGTCTTTTAGAGGAGCGCGACTCATGACCGTGATCAAGCAAGACGACCTGATTCAGAGCGTTGCCGACGCCCTGCAATTCATTTCCTACTACCACCCCGTGGACTTCATCCAGGCGATGCACGAGGCCTACCTGCGCGAAGAATCGCCGGCGGCCCGTGACTCCATGGCGCAGATCCTGATCAACTCGCGCATGTGCGCCACCGGCCACCGGCCGATCTGCCAGGACACCGGCATCGTGACCGTGTTCGTGCGCGTGGGCATGGACGTGCGTTGGGATGGCGCGACCATGAGCCTGGACGACATGATCAACGAGGGCGTGCGTCGCGCCTACAACCTGCCGGAAAACGTCCTGCGCGCATCGATCCTCGCCGACCCGGCAGGCGCGCGCAAGAACACCAAGGACAACACGCCTGCGGTCATCCACTACTCCATCGTCCCGGGCAACACCGTGGAAGTGGACGTGGCAGCCAAGGGTGGCGGCTCCGAGAACAAGTCGAAGATGGCCATGCTCAACCCATCCGACTCCATCGTCGACTGGGTACTCAAGACCGTTCCGACCATGGGCGCCGGCTGGTGCCCGCCGGGCATGCTGGGCATCGGCATCGGCGGCACCGCCGAGAAAGCCGCCGTCATGGCCAAGGAAGTGTTGATGGAATCCATCGACATCCACGAGCTGAAGGCGCGCGGCCCGCAGAACCGCATCGAAGAAATGCGCCTGGAGCTGTTCGAGAAGGTCAACCAGCTGGGCATCGGCGCCCAGGGCCTGGGTGGCCTGACCACCGTGCTCGACGTGAAGATCATGGACTACCCGACCCACGCCGCCTCGCTGCCGGTGTGCATGATCCCCAACTGCGCCGCCACCCGTCATGCCCACTTCGTGCTCGACGGCTCGGGCCCGGCGGAGCTGGAAGCGCCACCGCTGGACGCCTACCCGGAAATCGTCTGGGAAGCCGGCCCTTCGGCTCGCCGCGTGAACCTCGATACCCTGACCCCGGAAGAAGTGCAGAGCTGGAAGCCGGGCGAAACCGTACTGCTCAACGGCAAGATGCTCACCGGTCGCGACGCGGCGCACAAGCGCATGGTCGAGATGCTGAACAAGGGTGAAACCTTGCCGGTGGACCTCAAGGGCCGCTTCATCTACTACGTCGGCCCGGTCGACCCGGTGGGTGACGAAGTCGTGGGCCCGGCCGGTCCGACCACTGCCACGCGGATGGACAAGTTCACCCGCCAGATCCTCGAACAGACCGGCCTGCTGGGCATGATCGGCAAGTCCGAGCGCGGTCCGACCGCCATCGAAGCGATCAAGGACAACAAGGCCGTGTACCTGATGGCCGTCGGCGGCGCCGCTTACCTGGTGGCCCAGGCGATCCGCAAATCCAAGGTCCTGGCGTTCGCCGAGCTGGGCATGGAAGCGATCTACGAGTTCGAGGTCAAGGACATGCCGGTAACGGTCGCCGTGGACAGCCAGGGTGAGTCGGTGCACATCACCGGCCCGGCCATCTGGCAAAAGAAAATCAGCGACAGCCTGGCGGTAGAAGTGCAGTAAAACGCCCTTCGACGCGATGAAAAAAGGCCGGTGAGCTCAACGCCCACCGGCCTTTTTCATACCTGTATACCGCTGTTGAACCCTGTGGGAGCGGGCTTGCTCGCGAAGGCGGTGCATCAGTGGACATCGTGGTTAACCGCTACACCGCCTTCGCGAGCAAGCCCACTCCCACAAGGGTTTTTGGTGGTCTGCGAAAACGGTGTGCAAGCCATGCTATGGTGCCCGCCCGACTTTCTATCTGTTCACGCCAGCATGTTGCCAACCACCCGCACCTTGCGTCTGTCGCTGTACACCTTGCTGATCCTTGCCGGCGCGGCAGTCGCCGCCACCCTCGCCATGCGCCACGCCGAGCGTGCCGCCCTGGAAGAGGACGCTCACCGAGCGAGCCAGCAATTGGCGCTGTACGCCAACTCCCTGCACACCCTGATCGAACGCTACCGCGCCCTGCCCGCCGTGCTGGCGCTGGATCCCGAGTTGCGCTCGGCCCTCAAGGGGCCGGTCGAGGGCGCGCAGCAGGACGCCTTGAATCGCAAGCTGGAGCAGATCAACGGTGCCGCCCAATCGTCCACGCTGGAGCTGCTCGACCATAACGGCCTGGCCGTCGCGGCCAGCAACTGGCAACTGCCCAGCAGCTACGTCGGACACAACTACGGGTTCCGGCCCTACTTCATCCAGACCCGCACCCAGGGCACCGGGCGCTTTTATGCGGTGGGCGTCACCAGCGGCATACCGGGCTACTTTCTCTCCAGCGCGGTGACCGGCGACCACGGCGAATTCCTCGGCGCCATGGTGGTGAAACTGGAGTTTCCAGAGCTTGAGCGCGAATGGCGCCAGGGCAGCGACACCTTGCTGGTCAGCGATGCCCGCGGCATCGTGTTCATCGCCAATCGGCCAGGCTGGCGGTATCGACACTTGCAGCCGTTGACCGACAGCGACCGCGCCGAACTCAAGACTACCCGCCAGTACGACAAGCAACCGCTGCAACCGTTGGCCATCGAATCGCTGCGACGCTTTGACGACAACAGCCACTTGGCCCGTGTCGCCGCCCCCAACGGCACTGCCGATTACCTTTGGGAATCCCTGCCGTTGAGCGCCGAAGGCTGGACGCTGCATCTGCTGCGCCATCCGCAGATCGCCTTCGAGGACCTGCGCAACGCCGGGCTTGCCGCCGCCGGATCATGGCTGGCGCTGGTGTTTCTGCTGCTGTTTCTCAACCAGCGCTGGCGCCTGGCCAAACTTCGCCAGCGCAGTCGCGAAGAGCTTGAGCGGCTGGTGGAAGTCCGTACCCGAGACCTGCGCACGGCGCAGGACGGCCTGGTGCAATCGGCCAAGCTGGCGGCCCTGGGGCAGATGTCCGCGGCCTTGGCCCACGAGATCAACCAGCCACTGACCGCCCAGCGCATGCAACTGGCCACCTTGCGCCTGCTGCTGGACCACGGCCGGGTCGACGATGCCTACAAGGCCCTCAAGCCGGTGGACGACATGCTGACCCGCATGGCCGCCCTCACCGGCCACCTGAAGACCTTCGCCCGCAAGAGCCCCAGCGGCCTGCGCGAACGGCTCGACCTGGCGGCGGTGGTGGACCAGGCCCTGCAATTGCTGGACACCCGGCTACGGGACGAACAGGTCAGCACCGTGCTGCACCTGACGCGTCCGGCGTGGGTGCGCGGCGATGCGATCCGCCTCGAACAGGTGCTGATCAACCTCTTGCGCAACGCCCTCGACGCCATGGCCGGGCAGCCCCTCAAGCGCCTGGAAGTGCGCCTGGAGGCCGATGAACAGCTGTGGCGTCTGTGCGTCAGCGACAGCGGCTGCGGGATCGCCGAGGAGCACCTGGCCCAGGTGTTCGACCCGTTCTTCACCACCAAGGCGGTGGGCGACGGCCTGGGCCTGGGGCTGGCGGTGTCGTTTGCGATCATTCATGAGTCGGGTGGGCGCCTGACAGCGGACAACCATGAACACGGCGCGGTATTCTGCGTGACCTTGCCCATCGACCAGGAGGCGCAGTTGCATGCTTGATTCAGTCATGGTCGTGGATGACGAAGGCAGCATCCGCAGTGCCGTCGAGCAATGGTTGAGCCTGTCGGGGTTCCAGGTGCAGTTGTTCAGTCGCGCCGAAGACTGCCTGGCGCAATTGCCGGAGCACTACCCCGGGGTGATCCTCAGCGACGTGCGCATGCCCGGCCTCAGCGGCCTGGAACTGCTGGCCGAAGTGCGCCGCCGCGACCCGGACCTGCCGGTGATCCTGTTGACCGGCCACGGTGACGTGCCGATGGCCGTGGAGGCCATGCGCGACGGCGCCTACGACTTCCTGGAAAAACCCTTCAGCCCCGAAGCCCTGCTCGGCAGCCTGCGCCGGGCCCTGGACAAGCGCACCCTGGTCCTGGAGAACCGTCGCCTGCACGAACAGGCCGACGCCAGGGCCCGCCTCGACGGGACGCTGCTGGGCGTGTCCCGCGCCTTGCAGAACCTGCGCCGCCAGGTGCTGGACCTGGCCGCGTTGCCGGTCAACGTCCTGATCCGTGGCGAAACCGGCAGCGGCAAGGAATTGGTCGCCCGTTGCCTGCACGACTTCGGTCCGAGGGCGAGCAAGCCTTTTGTCGCACTGAATTGCGCGGCCATTCCCGAACCGTTGTTCGAAGCGGAGCTGTTCGGCCATGAAAGCGGCGCGTTCACCGGCGCCCAGGGCAAGCGTATCGGCAAGCTCGAATATGCTCACGGCGGCACGTTGTTCCTCGATGAAATCGAGAGCATGCCCCTGGCCCAGCAGGTCAAGCTGCTGCGGGTGCTGCAGGAACAGAAGCTCGAACGGCTGGGCTCGAACCAGAGCATCCACGTCGACCTGCGGATCATCGCCGCGACCAAGCCCGACCTGTTGGATGAAGCCCGGGCCGGGCGCTTTCGCGAAGACCTTGCCTATCGCCTGAACATCGCCGAGCTGCGCTTGCCGCCGTTGCGGGAACGGCGCGAGGACATCCCGCTGCTGTTCGAACACTTCACCCACAGCGCCGCCGAGCGCTTGGGCCGCACCGCCGCGCCCCTGAGCGGCCCGCAGTTGAATCACCTGCTCAGCCATGCCTGGCCGGGCAACGTGCGTGAACTGGCCAACGTCGCCGAACGCCAGGTACTGGGGCTGGACCAGCCGCACACCCTGGAGAGCGAGCCCGGGCAGTCACTGGCCGCCCAGCAGGAGGCCTTCGAAGCCCAATGCCTGCGCGCCGCCCTGACGCGGCACAAGGGCGACGTGAAAGCGGTGCTCGAAGAGTTGCAACTGCCGCGCCGCACCTTCAATGAAAAGCTGCAGCGCCATGGCTTGAACCGGGAAATGTTTTTGCAGAACAACTGATGGCAGGTCGACTGGGCCGACGCCTTCGCGAGCAAGCTCGCTCCCACATTGAACTGTGCACACAGCTTCCTGTGGGAGCGAGCTTGCTCGCGAGGCGGTTCAACTGGAACAGAACATCCCCGGCACTGGCGTAATGCCGTTCACTTGAGGCTCATCAATTATCGTGGCGAGGGAGCTTGCTCCCGCTGGAGCGCGCAGCGGTCCCAAGCTTTTGGGGCTGCTACGCAGCCCAGCGGGAGCAAGCTCCCTCGCCACGGGGCGGTGGCGTCCTTAAGTAACGGGTACGGTACTAGCGGCGATGCGCCCAACGCTGGCGCAGTCACTCCAGGTCTTCAGGGCGGGTGATCTCCCAACATTGGACTGTGTACACAGCTTCCTGTGAGAGCGAGCTTGCTCGCGAAGCGGTTTAACTGGAACAGAACATCCCCGGCACTGGCGTAATGCCGTTCACTTGAAGCTCATCACTTGTCGTGGCGAAGGAGCTTGCTCCCGCTGGAGCGCGCAGCGGTCCCAAGCTTTTGGGGCTGCTACGCAGCCCAGCGGGAGCAAGCTCCCTCGCCACGGGGCGGTGGAGTCCTTAAGTAACGGGTACGGTACTAGCGGCGATGCGCCCAACGCTGGCGCAGCCACTCCAGGTCTTCAGGGCAGGTGATCTCCCAACATTGGACTGTGTACACAGCTTCCTGTGGGAGCGAGCTTGCTCGCGAAGCGGTTCAACTGGAACAGAACATCCCCGGTACAGGGGTAATACCGTTCACTTGAAGCTCATCAATTATCGTGGCGAGGGAGCTTGCTCCCGCTGGAGCGCGCAGCGGTCCCAAGCTTTTGGGGCTACTACGCAGCCCAGCGGGAGCAAGCTCCCTCGCCACGGGGCGGTGGAGTCCTTAAGTAACGGGTACGGTACTAGCGGCGATGCGCCCAACGCTGGCGCAGCCACTCCAGGTCTTCAGGGCGGGTGATCTTGATGTTGTCGGAACGCCCCTCGATCAAGCGAGGGGCCTGCCCCGCCCACTCCATGGCCGAAGCTTCATCGGTAATGAGCGCATCCGCCACCAGGCTGTCGGCAAGGGCCCGGTGCAGCGCGCCGAGGCGAAACATCTGGGGCGTGTAGGCTTGCCAGATCACGCTGCGATCCACGGTCTCCACTACGCGGCCCTGTTTGTCGACGCGCTTTAAGGTGTCCCGGGCCGGAACCGCCAGCAGGCCCCCGACCGGATCGTTCACCAGCTCGCCGAGCAAGGTGTCCAGATCATCCCGGGACAGGTTGGGCCGCGCCGCATCGTGCACCAGCACCCAGTCATGATCGTCGGCGCCCTGCCCGTGCAGATGCAACAAGGCATTGAGCACGGAGTCCGCACGCTGCTCGCCGCCGTCCACGCGCTGGATGCGCGGATCACTGGCGCAGGCCAGGCTCGGCCAATAGGGATCATCATGGGCAATGCTCACCACCACGCCCTTGACGGTGGGGTGATCGAGGAAACAGCCAAGGCTGTGTTCAAGAATTGTGCGTCCGCCCAGTTGCAGGTACTGCTTGGGTCGGTCCGCGGCCATCCGGGCACCCACGCCCGCGGCAGGAATCACGGCCCAGAAGGCCGGCAAACGAATACTCATTGGGCCAACTGGTAGAGGGTTTCACCCTCCTTGACCATGCCCAATTCATGGCGAGCCCGCTCTTCGACGGTCTCCATACCTTTTTTCAACTCTGTGACTTCGGCGTCCATTACCCGATTACGCTCCAGCAACGCCTCGTTTTCGGCATGCTGGTCGGCAATCTGCTGAGTCAGGTCGGCCACTTGCGCCAGGCTGCCATTACCCACCCAGAGGCGGTACTGCAAGCCGGCCAGCAACAGGAGCAAGACAAGAAACAACCAATTGGGACTGCGCATCGAATATCAGTATCCAGTGAAAAAAGACCGCCATGCCAAACTTTGCAGCGTCTGATAGCACGAAGCCTGGAAAACCCAGGCTTGTGCTTGATAAGGCATCAGATTAGAGGGAAAAGCGCCGCATGGGCGACTTTTCCGACATAACCCGCTGTCTTTTTACCATCTACCGCTTAACCGCGAAACTCGGCGCGACCGTTGTACTTGGCCTTGCCGTTCAACTGCTCTTCGATACGCAGCAGTTGGTTGTACTTGGAAACGCGGTCGGAACGGCACAGCGAACCGGTCTTGATCTGGCCTGCTGCGGTGCCCACGGCCAGGTCGGCAATGGTCGAATCTTCGGTTTCACCGGAACGGTGGGAGATCACGGCGGTGTAGCCGGCGGCCTTGGCCATCTGGATGGCTTCCAGGGTTTCGGTCAGGGTGCCGATCTGGTTGAACTTGATCAGGATCGAGTTGGCGATCTTCTTGTCGATGCCTTCCTTCAGGATCTTGGTGTTGGTCACGAACAGGTCGTCACCCACCAGCTGGGTCTTCTCGCCGATCTTGTCGGTGAGGATCTTCCAGCCCGCCCAATCGGACTCGTCCAGGCCGTCTTCGATGGAGATGATCGGGTAGCGTTCGGTCAGGCCCTTGAGGTAGTCGGCGAAACCTTCTGCGGTGAACACCTGGCCTTCGCCGGACAGGTTGTACTTGCCGTCTTCGAAGAACTCACTGGCGGCGCAGTCCAGGGCCAGGGTCACGTCGGTGCCCAGCGTGTAGCCGGCGTTGGCCACGGCTTCGGAGATCACTTTCAGCGCGTCTTCGTTGGAGGCCAGGTTCGGAGCGAAACCGCCTTCGTCGCCAACGGCGGTGCTCAGGCCACGGGCCTTCAGCACAGCCTTGAGGTGATGGAAAATCTCGGTGCCCATGCGCAGGCCTTCGGAGAAGGACTTGGCGCCCACTGGCTGCACCATGAATTCCTGGATGTCGACGTTGTTGTCGGCATGTTCGCCGCCGTTGATGATGTTCATCATCGGCACCGGCATCGAATAGACGCCCGGCGTACCGTTGAGGTTGGCGATGTGGGCGTACAGTGGCAGGTCCTGGTCCTGGGCGGCGGCCTTGGCGGCAGCCAGGGACACGGCGAGGATCGCGTTGGCGCCCAGGGTAGCCTTGTTTTCGGTACCGTCGAGCTTGATCATCGCCTGATCGAGGGCTTTCTGGTCGGCAGGGTCCTTGCCCAGCAGCAGGTCACGGATCGGACCATTGATGTTGGCGACGGCTTTCAGCACGCCCTTGCCCAGGTAACGGCCCTTGTCGCCATCACGCAGCTCCAGCGCTTCGCGCGAGCCAGTGGAAGCACCGGACGGCGCGCAGGCGCTGCCGATGATGCCGTTGTCGAGAAGCACGTCCGCTTCAACAGTGGGGTTGCCACGGGAGTCGAGAACTTCACGACCTTTGATGTCGACGATTTTTGCCATTGTTGTAAACACTCCAAAGTTGACTAGAACGTTGCAGAAAACTTGCTCACCCTCAGTTGCGATTCAGCCAAAAGAGACCGAATGGGAGCGCTTCGCACTCCAGCGGGAGCAAGCTCCCTCGCCACAAGAGCACGGCTTGTCGGCGATGGGGGCCTCAAGGGCGCCATCGCTGGCAAACCATGCTCCCACAAGAGCAGTGCGGCCCGCAGGCCAGAGCGATAAACGAGCGGTACTTTACCGGAGAAAACCGCCTTACGCGGTTTCTATCGTCGCAAAACCCTTGACCAGCTCGTCCAACGCCTTGAGCTGAGACAGGAAAGGTTCCAGCTTGTTCAAGCGCAGGGCGCAAGGACCGTCGCACTTGGCGTTGTCCGGATCCGGGTGGGCTTCCAGGAACAGGCCGGCCAGGGACTGGCTCATGCCCGCCTTGGCCAGGTCCGTGACCTGGGCACGACGACCACCGGCGGAGTCGGAACGGCCGCCAGGCATCTGCAAGGCGTGCGTCACGTCGAAGAACACCGGGTATTCGAACTGCTTCATGATGCCGAAGCCGAGCATGTCCACCACCAGGTTGTTGTAGCCGAAGCTCGAACCGCGCTCGCAGAGGATCAACTGGTCATTGCCGGCCTCCTCGCACTTGCTCAGGATGTGTTTCATTTCCTGGGGCGCGAGGAACTGGGCCTTCTTGATGTTGATCACCGCACCGGTCTTGGCCATCGCGACCACCAGGTCGGTCTGGCGCGACAGGAAGGCCGGCAGTTGGATGATGTCGCAGACCTCGGCCACGACCGCCGCCTGGGCAGGCTCGTGGACGTCGGTGATGATCGGCACGCCAAAGGCTTGCTTGATGTCCTGGAAGATCCGCATGCCTTCTTCCAGACCTGGGCCACGGTAGGAAGTCACGGACGAACGGTTAGCCTTGTCGAAGCTGGCCTTGAAGACGTAGCGGATCCCCAGTTTCTGGGTGACCTTGACGTACTCCTCGCAGACCTGCATCGCCATGTCACGGCTTTCCAGCACGTTCATGCCGCCGAACAGCACCATGGGCTTGTCGTTGGCAATCTCGATGTCACCGACGCGGATGATCTTCTGGGCCATCGTCTTATGCCTTTTTCTGGTGTTGGGCCAAAGCGGCTTTCACAAAACCGCTGAACAGCGGATGACCGTCCCGTGGCGTCGAGGTGAACTCGGGGTGGAACTGGCAAGCCACGAACCATGGGTGATCCGGCGACTCGACCACCTCGACCAGCGCGCCGTCACCGGAGCGGCCGGAGATCTTCAGGCCAGCCTCGATCAGTTGCGGCAGCAGGTTGTTGTTCACTTCGTAGCGATGGCGGTGACGCTCGACGATCACGTCCTTGGCGTAGCACTCGTGCACCAGGGAACCAGCTTCGAGCAGGCATTCCTGGGCACCGAGGCGCATGGTGCCGCCCAGGTCGGAAGATTCGGTGCGCACTTCAACGGCGCCGGTGGCGTCTTCCCACTCGGTGATCAGGCCCACGACCGGGTGGCCGCTGGCGCGATCGAATTCGGTGGAGTTGGCGTCTTTCCAGCCCAGCACGTTACGGGCGAACTCGATGACCGCCACTTGCATGCCCAGGCAGATCCCCAGGTAAGGCACCTTGTTTTCGCGAGCGTATTGCACGGCGGTGATCTTGCCTTCCACGCCCCGCAGGCCGAAGCCGCCCGGCACGAGGATCGCGTCGGCGCCTTCGAGCAGGCCGGTGCCCTGGTTCTCGATGTCTTCGGAATCGATGTAGCGCAGGTTGACCTTGGTGCGGTTGCTGATACCGGCGTGGCTCATCGCTTCGATCAGCGACTTGTAGGCGTCCAGCAGCTCCATGTACTTGCCGACCATGGCGATGGTGACTTCGTGCTCCGGGTTGAGCTTGGCATCGACCACGGCGTCCCATTCGGACAGGTCGGCACCGGCGCACTGCAGGCCGAAGCGCTCGACGACGAAGTCGTCCAGGCCCTGGGAATGCAGGATGCCGGGGATCTTGTAGATGGTGTCGGCGTCTTCCAGGCCGATCACCGCACGCTCTTCAACGTTGGTGAACTGGGCGATCTTGCGACGCGACGACAGGTCGATCGGGTGATCGGAGCGGCAGATCAGCACGTCCGGTTGCAGGCCGATGGAGCGCAGTTCCTTGACCGAATGCTGGGTTGGCTTGGTCTTGGTTTCGCCGGCGGTGGCGATGTACGGGACCAGGGTCAGGTGCATCAGCATCGCGCGCTTGGCGCCGATTTCGAAACGCAGCTGGCGGATGGCCTCGAGGAACGGCTGGGACTCGATGTCGCCCACGGTGCCGCCGATTTCGACCATCGCCACGTCGGCGTCGCCAGCACCCTTGATGATGCGGCGCTTGATTTCGTCGGTGATGTGCGGGATGACCTGGATGGTCGCGCCCAGGTAGTCACCACGACGTTCCTTGCGCAGCACGTGCTCGTAGACGCGGCCGGTGGTGAAGTTGTTGTTCTGGGTCATGGTCGTGCGGATGAACCGCTCGTAGTGGCCCAGGTCCAGGTCGGTCTCGGCGCCGTCGTGGGTGACGAACACTTCGCCGTGCTGGAACGGGCTCATGGTGCCCGGGTCGACGTTGATGTACGGGTCCAGCTTGAGCATGGTGACCTTAAGCCCCCGCGCCTCCAGGATGGCCGCCAATGAAGCCGAGGCAATGCCTTTCCCCAATGAAGAAACAACACCGCCCGTGACGAATATGTAGCGCGTCATGAAAAACCCTAGAAGTCTGCGTTAAAGCGGTCCGAGCCGCCGGGGAAAGCGAAGGAAGGCCGAAGCCCCCGATCACCTGCATTAATCACAGTGCACCTTTCAAAAAAACCGCCGCGTTGGGACAGACCGGAAGTGAAATCACCGGTACGTTGCTCGCTACACATTTTTTGGAATCGCCCAGCAAAGACTGCTTGGTAATCGGCAACTCCTGCAATTCAGGCGAATCCACAGAAGTTGTATCAAGAAGGGAGCGTAGTCTACCGGAAAGCCCCTTTCAGCTCAAACCCCGATCTTGGCTTCCTGGCTGCCAGACCAATTGCCAACTGCCATCTGCCGCGCGGTCGAGCCCGTCCAGATTAGCCACCGCCAGCAATCGCTGGCCCTGGTACAGCAGCGGCAATCGGCCGCGAGCGAAGGCCGGCACCGCGCGCTCATTGAGCAAACGCTTGAGGTCGCGATGCCCACGACCCGGCAATTGCAGCACCTCGCCCCCTTGACGATAGCGGATCCACAGAGGCCCCGCCGGCCGCTGGCCGTTGAGCGTGACCCGGCCATTGCCCGGCAAGTACAACGCGGCCGCCGGATCCGGCCATTGAACAGCGCCGGCGACCGGGCGCAGCCAGTGGTCGGATAACCACCAGGCTCGCCCGCCACCACGGTGTAACTCACCTCCGGCCAGGCGCCAGATCGGCCGGGCGTCGTGCGCCGCATCGCGCAACGCGTCCCAGCCGGACCAGTGATCGCTGTCGGGCAACAGGGTCAGCGCCGCCAGCCAATGGCTCAGTGCGTTGCGCTGGCGCGCCGCAGACAGGGCCTGCAAGGGCGCCAGCTCAAGCGACGGCACACCCAGCCAGTCGAACGCGTCCGGGCTCGCGGCAGCGGCCAGGTCGAGCCGCGCCAGATCGTCCAGCAAGCCTTGGGCTTCGCCCATGTGCGCGGCGCTGCGAGCCAGACTCATGGACGCCCGAGGCCAGTGCTCGGCCAGCAGCGGAAACACCCGCCGGCGCAAGTAATTGCGCGAATACCGCAGGTCGTCGTTGGAGGGGTCCTCGATCCAGTTCAAGCCCTGCTGCGTCGCGTAGGCCTCCAATGCTGCCCGGGATACCTCGAGCAGCGGGCGCAACAAGTACCCGTGCCCGAGGGGACGCTGCCGGGGCATCGCCGACAAACCGCGCACGCCCGCCCCGCGCAGCAGGCGAAACAGCAGGGTTTCGGCCTGATCATCCTGGTGCTGGGCGGTGAGCAGCACTTCGTCGGCCTGGAGCGTTGCAGCAAAGGCAGCGTAGCGCGCCTCCCGGGCAGCGCGTTCGAGGCTGGCACCCGGGCAAACCTCAACGCTCACCACCTGCAACGGCACGCCCAATGCCTCACACACCCGACGGCAATGTTCCGGCCAGGCATCGGCCGCAGCCTGGAGCCCGTGATGGACATGCAGCGCACGGATCGGGGGCAAGGTGTGATGTTTGGACAGCGAAACGAGCAGGTGCAGCAGCACGGTGGAATCGAGGCCGCCGGAGAAGGCGATGTGCCAGGCGGTAGCGTTGCGCCAGGGGGACAGTTGAGTGAGGAGCCCGGTGGGGAGATCAATCCTGGATTGATTCATAGGAATTGGCCTTCACACAAATCAATGTGGGAGCGAGCTTGCTCGCGATGACGGTGTATCAATCAACTTATCTGTTGAAGGTAAACCGCTATCGCGAGCAAGCTCGCTCCCACAGGGGTATAGCGCTCAGGTCAGAGGCCGTAGCTCATCAGACGATCGTAGCGACGGGCCAGCAATGTGTCGTGGTCGAGCTTCTTCAGCATCGACAATTGCGAGCTCAGTTCGGCACGAATCAGCGCGGCGGCGGCGGCCGGGTCGCGGTGGGCGCCACCCACGGGCTCGTTGATCACCTTGTCCACGATGCCCAGGCCCTTGAGACGCTCGGCGGTGATGCCCATGGCTTCAGCGGCGTCCGGGGCCTTCTCGGCGGTTTTCCACAGGATCGAGGCGCAGCCTTCCGGCGAAATCACCGCGTAGGTGGAATATTGCAGCATGTTCAACTGGTCGCAGACACCAATGGCCAACGCACCACCAGAACCGCCTTCGCCAATGACGGTGGCGATGATCGGGGTCTTCAGGCGTGCCATGACCCGCAGGTTCCAGGCGATCGCTTCGCTCTGGTTGCGCTCCTCGGCGTCGATGCCCGGGTAGGCGCCCGGCGTGTCGATGAAGGTCAGGATCGGCATCTTGAAGCGCTCGGCCATTTCCATCAGGCGGCAAGCCTTGCGGTAGCCTTCAGGACGCGGCATGCCGAAGTTGCGACGCACCTTCTCGCGCACTTCACGGCCCTTCTGATGGCCGATGACCATGACTGGCTGGTCTTCCAGGCGAGCCACACCGCCCACGATCGCGGCGTCGTCGGAGAAGTGACGGTCGCCGTGCAGTTCGTCGAACTCGGTGAAGATGTGCTCGATGTAGTCCAGGGTGTAGGGACGACGCGGATGACGCGCCAGGCGCGCGATCTGCCAGCTGGTCAGCTTGCCGAAGATGTCTTCGGTCAGCGTACGGCTCTTGTCCTGCAGACGAGAGATTTCATCGCCGATATTCAGCGAATTGTCATTACCGACCAAGCGCAACTCTTCGATCTTGGCTTGCAGGTCGGCGATCGGCTGTTCGAAATCTAGAAAATTCGGGTTCATAGGCGTCCGTCTTGGGTCGACGTCCAAGAGAGCTTGGGCCGGCCGGTTGTCTATTCGCGCCTACCTTAAGGGAGAGGCGCGTTCAGGTCGAGATTAAAAATTCGGGTCGAGATCAGGGGCACTCGGGTTTGCGAGGTGGCCCCTGGCCGTCAACGGTATTGGAGGAAGACGTTGTCTTTGCCGAACTGGTCACGCAAGGCTTGAATCAACGCATCCGCCGGGTCGATCCGCCAGCCCTCGCCAAACTGCAACACCGCCTTGGCGTCGGGCCGCATGTACTCCATGGTGATCGGACAGGCGCCGCGATGGCGCTTGAACAATTCGCCCAGCCAGCGCAACTGGTCGCCCTTGAGGTCCTGGGTCTGCAATTTCAGGCGCAGGCTCTCGGCCAGGTTGGTCCGGGCGTCCTCCATGCTCATCACCCGCTTGACCCGCAGCCGCAGGCCACCGGAGAAGTCATCGTTGCTCACCTCGCCTTCGACCACCACCATCGCGTCGGTCTGCAACAGCGACTGCGCTGAGTGGAACGCATCGGCGAACAACGACGCCTCGATGCGCCCGGAGCGGTCGTCGAGGGTAATGAAGCCCATCTTGTCGCCCTTTTTGTTCTTCATCACCCGCAGGGCAATGATCATGCCGGCGACGGTCTGGGTGTCCCGGGCCGGCTTGAGGTCGATGATGCGCTGACGGGCAAAACGGCGGATCTCGCCTTCGTACTCGTCGATCGGGTGCCCGGTGAGGTACAGGCCCAGGGTGTCTTTTTCACCCTTGAGGCGTTCCTTGAGGGTCAGCTCCTTGGCCTTGCGATGGTTGCCGTAGACGTCGGCATCCTCTTCGACGAACAACCCGCCAAACAGGTCGGCGTGGCCGCTGTCGTGGGTACGGGCGGTCTGCTCGGCCGCCTTGATCGCTTCTTCCATGGCCGCCAGCAACACCGCGCGGTTGCGGTCGATGTTGGCCTGGTAGGCCTTGGGTTCATCATGGAAATAGGGGCCGAGACGGTCCAGCGCGCCGCTGCGGATCAAGCCATCGAGGGTGCGCTTGTTGATGCGCTTGAGGTCGACCCGGGCGCAGAAGTCGAACAGGTCCTTGAACGGTCCGTCCTGGCGCGCCTCGGTGATTGCTTCCACCGGCCCCTCGCCCACGCCCTTGATCGCGCCAAGGCCGTAGATGATGCGGCCCTCTTCGTTCACCGTGAACTTGAACTCCGAGGCGTTCACGTCCGGCGCGTCGAGGCGCAGCTTCATGGTCCGCACTTCTTCGATCAAGGTCACGACCTTGTCGGTGTTGTGCATATCCGCCGAGAGCACGGCGGCCATGAACGGCGCCGGGTAATGCGCCTTCAGCCAGGCGGTCTGGTACGACACCAGGCCGTACGCGGCGGAGTGGGATTTGTTGAAGCCGTAACCGGCGAATTTTTCCACCAGGTCGAAGATGTTACCGGCCAGGTCCGCATCAATGCCGTTGTTCGCACAGCCTTCGATGAAGCCGCCGCGCTGCTTGGCCATTTCCTCGGGCTTTTTCTTACCCATCGCCCGACGCAGCATGTCCGCGCCGCCCAGGGTGTAGCCGGCCATCACCTGGGCGATCTGCATCACCTGTTCCTGGTACAGGATGATGCCGTAGGTCGGTGCCAGCACCGGCTTGAGGCCGTCGTACTGGTAGTCCGGGTGCGGGTAGGCCAGTTCGGCGCGACCGTGCTTACGGTTGATGAAGTCGTCCACCATCCCCGATTGCAACGGCCCCGGACGGAACAGGGCCACCAGTGCGATCAAGTCTTCCAGGCAGTCGGGCTTGAGCTTCTTGATCAGCTCCTTCATGCCCCGGGATTCAAGCTGGAACACCGCCGTGGTCTCGGCTTTCTGCAGCAGGCTGTAGGTCGGCTTGTCGTCCAGCGGGATGAACGCGATGTCCAGCGGCTCTTCGCCGAGCTTGGCCCGGTCGCGGTTGATGGTCTTCAGCGCCCAGTCGATGATCGTCAGGGTCCGCAGGCCGAGGAAGTCGAACTTCACCAGGCCCGCTGCCTCGACGTCGTCCTTGTCGAACTGGGTGACCAGGCCGTCGCCCTCTTCATCGCAATAGATCGGCGAGAAGTCGGTCAGCTTGGTCGGGGCGATCACCACGCCACCGGCGTGCTTGCCGACGTTACGCACCACGCCTTCGAGCTTGCGGGCCATCTCCCAGATTTCCGCGGCCTCTTCATCGACCTTGATGAAGTCCCGCAGGATTTCTTCCTGCTCGTAGGCTTTTTCCAGGGTCATGCCGACTTCGAACGGGATCATCTTCGACAGGCGATCCGCCAGGCCGTAGGACTTGCCCTGCACCCGCGCCACGTCCCGCACCACCGCCTTGGCGGCCATGGAACCGAAGGTGATGATCTGGCTCACCGCGTTGCGGCCGTACTTCTCGGCCACGTAGTCGATCACCCGGTCGCGACCGTCCATGCAGAAGTCGACGTCGAAGTCGGGCATGGAGACCCGTTCCGGGTTGAGGAAACGTTCGAAGAGCAGGTCATATTCCAGCGGGTCGAGGTCGGTGATCTTCTGCACGTAGGCCACCAGCGAGCCGGCACCCGACCCCCGGCCCGGACCGACTGGCACACCGTTGTTCTTGGCCCACTGGATGAAGTCCATCACGATCAGGAAGTAACCGGGGAAGCCCATCTGGATGATGATATCCAGCTCGAAATTCAGCCGGTCGACGTAGACCTGGCGCTTGGCTTCGTAATCTTCGGTGGTGTCCTTGGGCAACAGGACGCTGAGGCGCTCTTCCAGGCCATCAAACGACACTTTGCGGAAATATTCGTCGATGGTCATGCCATCGGGGATCGGGAAGTTGGGCAGGAAGTGCTTGCCCAGCTTGACCTCGATGTTGCAACGCTTGGCGATCTCGACGGTGTTTTCCAGCGCCTCGGGCAGGTCGCTGAACAACTCGGCCATTTCCTCGGCGCTCTTGAGGTATTGCTGGTCGCTGTAGTTCTTCGAGCGGCGCGGGTCGTCAAGGGCACGGCCTTCGCCGATGCAGACGCGGGTTTCGTGGGCTTCGAAATCTTCCGGCTTGATAAAACGCACGTCGTTGGTGGCCACCAGCGGCGCGCCGAGCTTGTCGGCCAGGGCCACGGCGGCGTGCAGGTGCTCTTCGTCATTGGGCCGATTGGTACGCTGCACCTCGATGTAGAAGCGGTCGGGAAACACCGCCATCCAGTCCCGGGCCAATGCCTCGGCTTCCTCGGGGTTGCCGCTGAGCAGGGCCAGGCCGATCTCACCCTCCTTGGCCGCCGACAGCATGATCAGGCCTTCGCTGGCCTCGGCCACCCACTCGCGTTCGATGATGATCGAACCGTTGCGCTGGCCATCGATGAAGCCCCGGGAAATCAGCTCGGTGAGGTTGCGATACCCCACCGCATTCATGACCAGCAGGCTGATGCGGCTCAACGGCGCATCCGGGTCCTTGTTCGACAACCACAGGTCGGCACCGCAGATCGGCTTGATCCCGGCGCCCATGGAGGCCTTGTAGAACTTGACCAGCGAACACATGTTGTTCTGGTCGGTGACCGCCACGGCAGGCATGTTCATGCCCACCAGGGTCTTGACCAGTGGCTTGATCCGCACCAGACCGTCGACCAGGGAATATTCAGTGTGCAGGCGTAGATGAACGAATGAAGCCGGCATAGTGATCCTGCGTTAAGTCATGAAAACAACAAGGCCCGGATTGTACCGGGCCTGGGGTAAAACATCAGCCTGCAACCCATACCGCTCTTTGAAGCGATTGAATCCGTGGCGAGGGAGCTTGCTCCCGCTGGGCTGCGCAGCAGCCCCCTTCCTATGGGCGCTTCGCCCGAGACGTCGGACCGCCCAAGCGGGAGCAAGCTCCCTCGCCACAATGAGTCAGGCGAATCTCTCGCTTTCGATCACGCCTTCACGCGCCTCATAGGCCAGCCGCACCGGAGCGAACGAACGCCGGTGGATCGGCGTTGGCCCGAGGCGTGCCAAGGCTTCCAGGTGCACGGGGGTCGGGTAACCCTTGTGGCCGCCGATGCCGTAGCCCGGATAAATCAGTTCGAAGGCGCTCATTTCCCGGTCGCGGCTGACCTTGGCCAGAATCGATGCCGCCGCGATGGCTGGCACCTTCGCGTCGCCCTGGACCACCGCCTCGGCGCGCATCGACAGTTTCGGGCAGCGATTGCCGTCGATCATCGCCAGTTTCGGCGTGATGTGCAGGCCCTGCACCGCGCGCTGCATGGCCAACATGGTGGCGTGGAGGATGTTCAGCTCATCGATCTCTTCGACCTCGGCCCGGGCAATGCACCAGCTCAGGGCTTTCTCGCAAATCTCGTCGTAGAGCTTTTCGCGACGGGCCTCGGTGAGCTTCTTGGAATCGTTGAGGCCCAGGATCGGCCGGTTCGGATCGAGAATGACCGCGGCCGTTACCACGGCGCCGCACAACGGGCCACGGCCCACCTCGTCGACACCGGCGACCAATTCTTCCACTTCGG
Source organism: Pseudomonas sp. P97.38 (assembly GCF_001269745.1). Taxonomy (NCBI): domain Bacteria; kingdom Pseudomonadati; phylum Pseudomonadota; class Gammaproteobacteria; order Pseudomonadales; family Pseudomonadaceae; genus Pseudomonas; species Pseudomonas sp. P97.38. The sequence continues at coordinate 25,049 of NZ_LHVJ01000013.1, read as the reverse complement.
CGACCAGATTGAAGTCCAGGCCCATCTGCAGTTTCGAGTGGCTCATGATTGTGCGCCGATCAGGGTCAGCACCGCGTCAGCCGCCTGATTGGAGGCGTCGCGGCGCAGGGTCCGGTGGATTTCGTCGAAGCCGCGGGTCTGCTCCTCGCCGCCGTCGATCAACGGCGCAAGTGTGTTGGCCAGGGCGTCGGCCGTGGCCTCGTCCTGCAGCAACTCCGGCACCAGCAGGCGCTGGGCCAACAGGTTCGGCAGGGACACGTAAGGGCTCTTGACCATGCGCTTGAGGATCCAGAACGTCAGCGGCGCCAGGCGATAGGCAACCACCATCGGGCGTTTGTACAGCAACGCCTCAAGGGTAGCAGTGCCGGAGGCAATCAACACGGCGTCACAGGCAGCCAGCGCGTCATGGGAGCGACCGTCGAGCAGCGTGACCGGCAGATCGCGCCCCGCCAGCAACGCTTCAAGCTGCTCCCGGCGCTGCGGGCTGGCGCACGGCAGGACAAAACGCACGTCGGGGCGCATCGCCCGGAGGCGTTCGGCGGCGTCGAAAAACAAGCCACCCAGGCGACTCACTTCACCGCCACGGCTGCCGGGCATCAATGCCACCAGCGGCCCATCGACCAGGCCCAGCGCCTGGCGAGCCGCCTGGCGATCGGCCTGCAGGGGAATGGTGTCGGCCAGGGTATGCCCGACAAACCGCACCGGCACGCCCTTCTCTTCGTAGAAGCGGGCTTCGAACGGCAGCAGCGTCAGCATCAGGTCGCAGCCTTCGCGAATCTTGAGCACCCGCTTCTGCCGCCAGGCCCAAACCGACGGGCTGACGTAATGCACGGTCTTGATCCCGGCCTGACGCAACTTGAGCTCGATGTTGAGGGTGAAATCCGGGGCGTCGATGCCGATGAACACATCCGGCTTTTCGTCGATCAGGGTCTCGATCAGCTTCTTGCGCCGGGCCAGCAACTCTCGAAGGCGCCCGAGCACCTCCACCAGCCCCATCACCGACAGGCGTTCCATCGGAAAATAGGAAACCAGCCCTTCGGCCTGCATCAACGGGCCGCCAACCCCCATGAACTCCACCGCGGGATGCTGCGCCTTGAGCGCACGCATCAGACCGGCGCCTAGAATGTCGCCGGAAGCCTCTCCGGCCACCAGCGCAATACGCAGATTAGCCATGGTTAACGGGTGATGCCGCGAGTCGAAGACTGGATGGAATCGCGGAACGTCGCGACTTCCGGGTACTGCGCCGAGGCCTCGGCCAGTTCGGCGAGTGCCTGCTCGACGGTCAGGCCCTGGCGATACACGACCTTGTAGGCGCGCCGCAACGCGGTGATCGCCTCTTCGCTGAAGCCCCGACGGCGCATGCCCTCGAAGTTCATGCTGCGGGCTTCGGCCGGGTTGCCGAACACCGTGACATAGGCGGGAACGTCCTTGCCGATGGCCGTGCCCATGCCGGAGAAGCTGTGGGCGCCGATGTGGCAGTACTGGTGCACCAGGGTAAAACCGGAGAGGATCGCCCAGTCATCCACGTGCACATGACCGGCCAACGCGGTGTTGTTGACCAGGATGCAATGGTTGCCGATCACGCTGTCATGGCCGATGTGGGCGTAGGCCATGATCAGGTTGTGATCGCCCAAGGTCGTTTCGGAGCGATCCTGGATGGTACCGCGGTGAATGGTCACGCCTTCACGGATCACGTTGTGATCGCCGATGACCAGGCGGGTTTCTTCACCTTTGTACTTGAGATCGGGCGTGTCCTCGCCTACCGAGGAAAACTGGTAGATGCGATTGTGACGGCCGATCCGGGTCGGCCCCTTGAGAATTACGTGGGGGCCGATCACCGTACCCTCGCCGATTTCCACACCTGCGCCGATGATCGACCACGGGCCGACCTCGACATCGGCGGCCAGGACGGCCGTCGGATCGATGATTGCGCGAGGGTCAATCAAACTCATAGCTTGCGTTCCGCACAGATGATTTCAGCGGAGCAGACTGGCTTGCCGTCGACCGAAGCCTGGCATTCGAACTTCCAGATCTGGCGCTTGCAACTGATGAACTTGGCTTCGAGGATCAATTGATCGCCCGGAGTGACCGGCTGGCGGAAACGCAGCTTGTCGGAGCCCACGAAGTAGTAGAGCGTGCCGTCGGCAGGCTTTACGTCGAGCATTTTGAAACCAAGGATCCCGGCAGCCTGGGCCATCGCCTCGATGATCAGCACGCCCGGCATGATTGGGTGCGCGGGGAAGTGACCATTGAAGAACGGCTCGTTGATGCTGACATTCTTGTAGGCGCGAATGCGCTTGCCTTCAACATCCAGGTCCACCACCCGGTCCACCAGCAGGAACGGGTAACGGTGAGGCAGGTATTCGCGAATCTCGTTGATGTCCATCATTTCGGGAGGAAGCCTATGTAAAGATTGGGAGCGCACGGGCAACGCGCACTCCGCTAGCAAATCAAGGAGCCCTAACGGCTGTGCACACTTGATATGGAAATGGTATCAGCCATCTGATGAAGCATTACCGTCAGGGGTCACGTCCCCTACACGCTTTTCCACCTGGCGCAGACGTCGCGCGATGTCATCGAGCTGACGGATACGGGCCGCGCTCTTGCGCCATTCGGCCGCCGGTTGCATCGCCGTACCGGAAGAATAGGCGCCCGGCTCGGTAATCGAGTGGGTCACCATGGTCATCCCGGTCAGGAATACGTTGTCACAGATATCGATATGGCCCACCAGGCCGACACCGCCGGCGAGCATGCAATGCTTGCCGATCTTGGTGCTGCCGGAGATGCCCACGCAGGCGGCCATGGCGGTGTGGTCACCGACCTGGACGTTGTGGGCGATCTGGATCTGGTTGTCGAGCTTGACGCCATTGCCGATGACCGTATCGGCCAGGGCACCCCGGTCGATCGCGGTGTTGACGCCGATCTCGACATCATCGCCGAGGGTGACGCCACCGATCTGGGCGATCTTTTGCCAGACGCCCTTCTCGTTGGCGAAACCGAAGCCTTCACCGCCCAGCACCGCGCCGGACTGAATCACCACCCGCTTGCCGATGCGCACGTCGTGGTACAGGGTCACGCGCGGAGCCAGCCAGCCACCTTCACCGACCTCGCTGCGCGCACCAATGACGCAATGGGCGCCCAGGGTGACACCGGCACCAATGCGGGCGCCGCTTTCGATCACCACGAAGGGACCGACGCTGGCCGTGGGATCCACCACCGCATCCGCCGCGATCACCGCACTGGGATGAATACCCGCAGCCGCCTTGGGCTTGGGATCGAACAGGTGGGAAATGCGCGCATAGGCCAGGTACGGGTCGGGCACGATCAAGGCGTCGCCGGCAAACCCTTCGGCATCGGCGGCCTTGAGCAACAACGCGGCAGCCCGACTGTCAGCCAGGTACTTGCGGTATTGGGGGTTTGCCAGAAAGCTCAACTGAGCTGGGCCAGCCTCTTGCAAAGTGGCTAGCCCAGTGATTGCCCTCTCCGGGTCGCCACGCAGGGTGGCGCCGAGGAACTCGGCCAACTGGCCGAGCTTGATAGTCGCTGTCATGGATTACTTCAGCTGATTCATGCGCTCGATCACCTGGCGCGTGATGTCGTACTGAGGCTTGACATCGATCACGGCGCCACGCTCGAACACCAGGTCAAAACCACCTTTCTTGATGACTTCTTCCACGGCGCTGTCGAGCTTGGGCTTGAGCTGCTTGAGCATTTCACGGTCGGCAACGGCTTTCGCTTCGTTCAGTTCCTTGGACTGGAACTGGAAGTCACGGGCCTTCTGCTTGAATTCCAGCTCCAGGCGTTCACGCTCGCCCTGGGCCATTTTGTCGCCACCGGCGACCAGACGATCCTGGATACCCTTGGCGCTGCTTTCCAGGCCCTTGAGCTTGGTCAGTTGCGGGCCGAACTTCTTCTCGGCATCCACGGCGTATTTCTTGGCCGCGTCGGATTCCAGCAGGGCCATCTGATAGTTCAGCACGGCAATCTTCATGTCGGCGAACGCCGGGCCTGCGACCAGTACGGTCGCCAGGAGAACCAATTGAGTCAACTTACGCACGATGCACTCCTACAAAATCCATTGTCGTTGTCATGGGACAGACGCTTAGAACGTCTGGCCGAGGGAGAATTGGAACACTTGGGTTTCAGCGTCATCCGGTTTCTTGATCGGCATCGCCAACGCGAAGCTCAAAGGACCCAGCGCGGTCACCCAGGTCACGCCCAGACCGACGGAACTGGCCATGTTGCTCAGGCTGATGTCGTTGCATTGGGTGTTGGACCGGGTGCCGTTGGCATTGGTAGTGTCTTCGCACTTGGAGTCGAATACGTTACCCACGTCCCAGAATACCGAGGTACGCAGCGAGCGCTGATCCTTGACGAACGGCATCGGGAACAGGACCTCGACACCCCCCTGGATCAATACGTTGCCACCGAACGGCAGCGGATCCTGGTCCGGGTCCTCGATGGTACCCGGGTTCGTGCCACGGCTCGGCGTACTGCGCGGGCCAAGGGTGCTGTCCTTGAAGCCACGTACCGAGTTGAAACCACCGGCGTAGTAGTTCTCGTAGAACGGCAGGCCGTCGGTCGAACCGTAGCCATCGCCATAGCCCAGCTCGGTGTGCAGGCGCATGGTGTAGGTATCAGTCAACGGCTGGAACAGCTGGCCACGGTAGTCGAGCTTGAAGAACGACAGGTCGCTGCCAGGAATGGTGCTTTCCAGCACCAGGCTCTGGGAATGACCACGGGTCGCCAGTACGCCCTTGTTCAGGGTCGACTCGGACCAGCCGGCAGACGCCTTGAAGTTCAGGTAGCTGTCGCCTTCCTTGTTAACGAAGTCGAAGATCTCGTCGACGGTGTAGCGACCGGTGTTGATCTTGTCCTGCTGGGCGGTGAGGCCGAAGGTCAGGCGCGACGTTTCACTGATCGGGTAGCCGATGTTGGCACCCACACCGTAGCTGTCCACCGCATAGCTGGAGATGTCCGAGTCGAGCTCGTCATAGTCGGTGGTGCGATAGAAGGCGTTATAGCCCAGGCTCACACCGTCGGCCGTCCAGTAGGGGTCCACGAAACCGAAGTTATAGCGGGTCTGGTATTCACTGCGGGTCAGGCCAATGCTGACCTTGTTACCGGTACCCAGGAAGTTGTTCTGGGTGATCGAGCCACCGAGGATCAGGCCGGCGCTCTGGGCGAAGCCGACGCTGGCGGTGATCGAGCCGGACGCCTGCTCTTCAACGCTGTAGTTCACGTCGACCTGGTCATCGACACCCGGTACGGCCGGTGTCTCGACGTTGACTTCCTTGAAGAAGCCCAGGCGCTCGAGGCGGGTCTTGGACTGGTCGATCAGGTAGGTCGAAGCCCAGCCACCTTCCATCTGGCGCATTTCACGGCGCAGCACTTCGTCCTCGGACTTGGTGTTGCCACGGAAGTTGATGCGGTTGACGTAGGCACGCTTGCCCGGGTCCACGGCGAAGGTGATGTCGACGGTATGGTCGTCATCGTGGGGCTGCGGCACGCCGTTGACGTTGGCGAAGGTGTAGCCCTCGTTACCCAGGCGACGGGTGATCAGTTCGGAGGTGGTGGTCATCAGCTTGCGCGAGAACACCTGGCCCTTCTGCACCAGCAGTAGCGACTTGACCTGGTCTTCCGGCACCTTCAGGTCACCGCTGAGCTTGACGTCACGAACGGTGTACTTCTCGCCTTCGTTGACGTTGACGGTGATGTAGACGTGCTTCTTGTCCGGGGTGATGGACACCTGGGTCGAGGCGATGTCCATGTTGATGTAGCCACGGTCCAGGTAGTAGGAACGCAGGCGTTCCAGGTCACCGGAGAGTTTTTCACGGGCGTACTTGTCGTCGTTCTTGAAGAACGACAGCCAGTTGGTGGTCTTGAGTTCGAACAGGTCGATCAGGTCTTCATCCGGGAAAACCGTGTTGCCCACCACGTTGATGTGCTGGATGGCCGCCACGGTGCCTTCGTTGATGTTGACCTTCAGGCCGACGCGGTTGCGCGGTTGCGGCACCACTTCGGTGTCGACGGTGGCCGAGTAGCGGCCCTGGGCGACGTACTGGCGTTGCAATTCGTTACGCACGCCTTCGAGGGTGGCGCGCTGGAAGATCTCGCCTTCGGCCAGGCCGGATTGCTTGAGGCCTTTCATGAGGTCTTCGGTGGAGATCGCCTTGTTGCCTTCGATCTCGATACTGGCAACCGACGGGCGCTCGACTACCGTGATGACCAGGACGTTGCCGTCACGGCCCAGTTGGATATCTTGAAAGAAGCCGGTCTTGAACAGCGCACGCGTGGATTCCACCAGGCGCCGATCATCCGCCTGCTCGCCGACGTTCAACGGCAAGGCCCCAAAGACGCTACCCGCGGAGACCCGCTGGAGGCCGTTGACGCGAATATCAGAGATAGTGAAGGACTCGGCGTGAACTTCGGCGATCATCAATACGGTGAGAACCGCAGTTAGCAGCAGACGTTTCATGAAGTCCTTTCTTATTCCAACTGGCAATAAACAAACTGCCGCAAAATGCGGCAGATTCGCAATTCGGCGAAGCGTTACAAACGACCCAGATCGTTGACGAGGGCAAGCAGCATGACCCCGACCACCAAGCTGATACCGATCTGTATCCCCCAACCTTGCACCCGATCCGACAAGGGACGACCACGCGCCCACTCGATCAGATAAAACAGCAGATGCCCCCCATCCAGTACCGGAATGGGCAGCAAATTCAGAACCCCCAGGCTAATGCTCAGATAAGCAAGGAAATTCAGGAAATCAGCAACGCCCGACTGGGCAGAAGCGCCCGCCACTTTAGCAATGGTTATCGGTCCACTCAAGTTTTTTACCGAGAGCTCGCCGAACAACATTTTCTTCAGTGAGTCGAGGGTCAGGACACTCATGGTCCAGGTACGACGCGCACCCTCGCCAATGGCCGCCACCGGACCGAAACTGACTTCGCGGATCATTTCCGGCGGCCAGTCGACGGCCTTGACGCCCGCCCCCAGGTAACCGGTCTGCGCCTTGCTCTCGCCACGAGCACCCAAGGTGACCGGGACGTCGATTGGAGCACCGTCGCGCTCCACGCGCAGCACAATTTTGGTATCAGGACGTACACGAACCGAATCGACCACCTGTTGCCAGTCGCTGACCGACTGGCCGTCGAGGGCAAGCAAACGGTCGCCGGTCTTCAGGCCTGCGGCCTGGGCCGGGCCTTTCGGATCGAGTTCGGCAAGCACCGGCGGCAGCGCCGGACGCCATGGGCGGATGCCCAGGGAGCGGATCGGGTCCGGCTCGTCGGCGCCCTTGAGCCAGTTGTCCAGCACCAGCTCGCGGGGCGAGTCGACGGTGGAACCCTGCTCGCGCACCCTCAACTGCAGCGAACCGCTTTCACCCAGCCGACGCACCAGCTGCAGGTTGACCGCCGCCCAGCCCGATGTCGGCTCGCCGTCGATCGCAACGATTTCCTGGCCGGCGCCGAGCCCGGCCCGGGCAGCAACGCTGCCAGCCTCCACCGAACCGATGACCGGTCGCACCTGGTCGCTGCCAAGCATGGCCAACGCCCAGAAAAACACCATGGCCAGCAGGAAGTTGGCGATCGGCCCCGCCGCCACGATGGCGATACGCTGGCGAACGCTCTTGCGATTGAAGGATTGGTCGAGCTGGTCGGCGGGAACCTCGCCCTCGCGCTCGTCGAGCATCTTCACGTAGCCGCCCAGCGGGATCGCCGCCACGACGAACTCGGTGCCCTGCTTGTCGTGCCAGCGCAGCAAAGGCATGCCAAAGCCTACGGAAAAACGCAGCACCTTGACGCCACAGCGACGCGCGACCCAGAAATGACCGAATTCGTGAAAGGTGACCAACACCCCCAGTGCAACCAGGGTGCCGACAATCATATAGAGCGCGCTCATCTGTTTTCTCCGCAATCCTGCCCAGGGCAACCCTGGCTAACGTATCGCAGCGTCAACGCCCGTGGCGCTGCAGCCATTGCCCCGCCAACTCGCGGGCCCTGGCATCCGCCGTAAATACCGCGTCGAGGTCATCGACCGAAACCACCGCCTCGAGATTCAAGACTTCCTCGATCATACTCGCGATCTCGGGGTAACGGACACGCCCATCGAGAAACGCGGCGACCGCCACTTCGTTGGCCGCGTTCAACATGGCCGGGGCACTGCCGCCCGCCTCGGCCGCTTGCCGCGCCAGGCGCAGGCAGGGAAAGCGCTGTTCATCCGGCGCCTGGAAATCCAGGCGGGCGATGGCGAACAGGTCCAGCGGGGCGACGCCGGAGTCGATTCGCTCTGGCCACGCCAGGGCATTGGCGATTGGAGTGCGCATGTCCGGATTGCCCAACTGGGCCAGCACCGAACCGTCTACATAGTCCACCAGCGAATGAATCACGCTCTGCGGATGAATCACCACTTCGACCTGGGCCGGCTTGGCGTCGAACAGCCAGCAGGCCTCGATCAACTCCAGCCCCTTGTTCATCATGCTCGCCGAATCCACGGAAATCTTGCGCCCCATGGACCAGTTCGGGTGGGCACAGGCCTGCTCGGGCGAAACATGCAGCAACTCTTCCAGCGGCGTCTGACGGAACGGCCCACCGGAAGCGGTCAGAAGAATCCGCCGGACTCCCACGGCTTCCAGGCCGCGGGAAAAATCCCGCGGCATGCACTGAAAGATCGCATTGTGTTCGCTGTCGATGGGCAGGAGCACCGAGCCGCTTTGACGCACGGCCTGCATGAACAGTGCGCCAGACATCACCAGCGCTTCTTTATTGGCCAGCAGGATCTTCTTGCCGGCCTCCACCGCCGCCAGCGTCGGGCGCAAGCCGGCCGCCCCGACAATCGCCGCCATCACCGCGTCGACATCCGGATCGGACGCCACCTGGCACAGCCCGGCTTCCCCCACCAACACCTGCGTGGGCAAACCCGCTGCGCGCAGGTCATCCTGTAACGCCTGTGCCGCACCGACCTCGGGCACCACCGCAAACTTTGGCGCATGGCGAACGCACAGGGCCAACAGCTCGCCCAGGCGCGTGAAGCCGCTGAGAGCAAAGACCTGGTAGCGCTCCGGGTGCCGGCCGATGACATCAAGCGTACTGAGGCCGATCGAACCGGTCGCCCCCAGGACAGTGATTAGCTGGGGACGACTCACGATGCCGCCATCCACAGCAGCACGGCGAAGATCGGGATCGCGGCGGTCAGGCTGTCGATACGATCCAGTACCCCCCCGTGACCCGGCAGCAGGTTGCTGCTGTCCTTGATCCCGGATTGACGCTTGAACATGCTTTCAGTCAGGTCGCCAACCACGGACACAAAGACGATAAGGGCGGCACCAAACAGCCCCATCAGCAACTGCGCCACGGTCCAGTCGCGGACGAAGCCGACCACGGTGGTGATCACCAGGCTCAAGGCCAGGCCACCATAGACCCCTTCCCAACTCTTGCCGGGGCTGACTTTTGGCGCGAGCTTGCGCTTGCCAAAGGCCCGACCGGAAAAATAGGCACCGACGTCGGCACCCCAGACCAGCACCATCACGGCCATGATCTGCCAGTTGCCCAGCGCGCCCTGCTTGATCCAGATCAGGCCTTGCCAGGCCGGCAGGAGGATCAACAGGCCGATCACCAGCTTGGTCGCCGTATTGGCCCAGTGATGGGTGGTGCGAGGGTAGGTCAGCACCAGAAAGGTGGCTGTCGCCCACCACAACACCGATGCTCCCAACACCCAAGGCGCCAGCCCAGGTACCAGGTACATGATGAACAGCATGGCGGCCACGGCCACAGCGTAGGCAATGCGTGCCGACTGTGCGGGAAAACCGGCCAGCCGCGCCCATTCCCAAGCCCCCAAGGTCACGACCAGCCCGATGAACAGGGCAAAGTTCGCCCCCTCGAGCAGGAAAAACCCGCACAAGGCGATAGGCAACAGGATCAGGGCAGTGATGATTCGTTGTTTAAGCATTAAACCCGGGCTCCAGCTTCGATCTGCTCGCTCGTTTTACCGAAGCGACGCTGACGGGAAGCGAAATCGGCCAGTGCGGTGCGCATGGCTTCGTGTTTGAAGTCCGGCCAGAACAGGTCGGAGAAGTACAGCTCGGCATAAGCCAACTGCCAGAGCAGGAAGTTGCTGATGCGGTGTTCGCCACCGGTACGGATACACAGGTCCGGCAAGGGCAGATCACCGGTCGCAAGGCAGGTCTGCAGCAGGTCCGGGGTGATGTCCTCCGGACGCAGGTGGCCGGCCTGGACTTCCCGCGCCAGCCGCTGGGCGGCCTGGGCGATGTCCCACTGGCCACCGTAGTTGGCGGCGATCTGCAAGACAAACCGATCAGTTCCCGCCGTCGCAGCCTCGGCTTCGCGCATCGCGGCTTGCAGCTCAGGATGGAAGCGCGAGCGATCGCCAATGATGCGCAGGCTGATCTTGTTCTCGTTGAGGCGCTTGGCCTCGCGGCGCAGGGCCTTGAGGAACAGGTCCATCAAGGCACTGACTTCATCGGCCGGGCGCTGCCAGTTCTCGCTGGAGAACGCGAACAGGGTCAGCACCTCGACCCCGGCTTCGGCACACACCTCGATGACCGCGCGAACCGCGTCGACCCCGGCCTTATGCCCGGCAACGCCAGGCATGAAGCGTTTCTTGGCCCAACGGTTATTGCCGTCCATGATGATCGCCACGTGGCGCGGCACCGCGAACGGCAAGGCCTGCTTGGTCTTTTCCATGAAAACGGGACCCTTATACGGCCATCAGGTCCGCTTCTTTTTGCTTGGTGGCCGCATCGATGTCAGCCTCGGCCTTATCGGTCAGCTTCTGGATATCGGCCGCTGCGCGACGCTCTTCGTCTTCGCTGATTTCCTTGTCCTTGACCAGCTTCTTCAGCTCGCCCAGGGCATCTCGACGGATGTTGCGCACGGCAACCCGAGCGTCCTCGGCCGCGCTGCGTGCCTGCTTGGTGAAGCCCTTGCGGGTTTCTTCGGTCAGGGCAGGCATGGAAATCAGCAGCAACTCGCCCAGGTTGGTCGGGTTGAGGTTCAGGCCGGCGCTCTGGATCGCCTTGTCGACCGCCGCGAGCATGTTGCGCTCGAAGGCCACGACTTGCAGGGTCCGCGAATCCTTGACGGTGATGTTGGCGACGCTGCTGATAGGCGTGTCGGCGCCATAGTAAGGCACCATCACGCTGCCCAGGATGCTCGGGTGCGCCTTGCCGGTACGAATCTGGCCGAACGCGTGGCTCAGAGACTCCAGGGATTTTTGCATACGCGCTTGGGCGTCTTTCTTGATTTCGTTGATCATTGTTGGCCTTCCTCGATCAGAGTCCCTTCCGCGCCGCCGTGTACGATGTTCAGCAGGGCGCCGGGCTTGTTCATGTTAAAGACGCGCAGCGGCATCTTGTGGTCGCGGCACAGACAGATGGCCGTCAGGTCCATGACCCCCAGCTTGCGATCCAGTACTTCATCGTAGGTCAGATGATCGAACTTCTCGGCATGCGGGTCCTTGAACGGGTCGGCGGTGTAGACACCATCGACCTTGGTTGCCTTGAGCACGACATCGGCATCGATCTCGATCGCTCGCAGGCAGGCAGCCGAATCCGTGGTGAAGAACGGATTGCCGGTACCTGCGGCAAAGATCACCACTTCCTTGGAGTTGAGGTGGCGCATGGCTTTGCGGCGGTCGTAATGATCGGTCACGCCGACCATGGAAATGGCCGACATCACGATGGCCGAGATATTGGCACGCTCCAAGGCATCGCGCATAGCCAGGGCGTTCATCACAGTGGCCAGCATGCCCATGTGGTCGCCCGTGACCCGATCCATGCCGGCCGCGCTCAGCGCCGCACCACGGAACAGATTGCCGCCGCCGATGACCAGGCCGACCTGCACACCGATTCCAACCAGTTGGCCAACTTCCAGGGCCATGCGATCCAGTACCTTCGGATCGATCCCGAACTCTTCCGAGCCCATCAGGGCCTCGCCGCTAAGCTTGAGTAGAATGCGTTTATAGCGAGCCTGATAACCACTGCCCTGCTGAGCCATTGCGAATCTCTCCTGCGGCGTATTTACGAAAATTTGCAGATTGTTTGCAGCCTGCACTCACTCAGTGCGTTGAACGAAAAATGCCTGCGGGACTTTTCGTTCAAAGCCTGGCTTGACGCTGACACAGCGCCATCGGAACACGGCTTTGTAAGCCAGTTCCGACAGGAAACCAATAAAAATCGGCATCCTCATCCAAAAAGAGGCTGCGCGCGTGAGCGGGCAGCCTCTTCTGGGCGACAGTTGAAAAAACCTGTCTTATTGCTTGCTGGCAGCAGCTACCTGGGCAGCAACTTCTTCAGCGAAGTTGTCGACCGGCTTCTCGATACCTTCGCCAACCTTGAAGTAGGTGAAGGAAACGATTTCAGCACCGGCTTTCTTGGCCAGGTCGCCGACCTTGACTTCAGGGTTCTTGACGAACGCCTGCTCGACCAGGCTGGCTTCAGCCAGGAACTTGGAGATACGACCGGCCACCATCTTCTCGGCGATGTCGGCAGGCTTGCCCTTGAGCTTCTCTTCGTTCAACTGCAGGAAAACGCCTTTTTCGCGCTCGATCGCTTCGGCCGAAACGTCCGAAGGCAGCAGGAACTCAGGGTTGGTCGCTGCCACGTGCATGGCGATGTCTTTCGCCAGCTCGGTGTCGCCGCCCTTGAGGACAACCGCTACGCCGATCTTGTTGCCGTGCAGGTAAGTGCCGACCACGTCACCTTCAACGCGAACCAGGCGACGGATGTTGACGTTTTCGCCGGTTTTGCCAACCAGGACCAGACGCGCTTGCTCCTGAGCTTCGATCAGCGGGGCTGCGTCGGTCAGTTTGTCAGCAAAGGCTTTCTCGACGCTGGCAGCAACGAATGCCTTGAAGTCATCCTGCAGGGCCAGGAAGTCGGTCTGGGAGTTGACTTCCAGCAGAACGGCGGCTTTACCGTCGTCCTTGATGGCGATGGCGCCTTCAGCGGCCACGTTGCCCGCTTTCTTGGCAGCCTTGATGGCGCCCGAAGCACGCATGTCATCAATGGCTTTCTCGATGTCGCCGCCAGCCTTGGTCAAGGCTTTCTTGCAGTCCATCATGCCTTCGCCGGTACGCTCGCGCAGTTCTTTGACCAACGCTGCAGTAATCTCTGCCATTTCAAAATCCTCTTGGATAGGTTTTCAACCATTCCACCCGATCGAACGGGCGATCAATTCTTCCTGGAAAACCACCGTTTATAGACCGCGGCAAGTTACAAACAAGTAGCTGCGCTGGCGACAAATGGTTTTCGAGGTGGCAAAAAGGGGGCCAAGCCCCCTTTTTGCTTACTGAGTCAACGCCAGGGCGTCAATTACTCAGCGGCTGCCGCCGGAGCTTCTTCAGCGAAGACTTCGGTGCCGCCTTGAACGTTGTTGCGACCACGGATAACAGCGTCAGCCATCGAACCCATGTACAGCTGGATGGCGCGGATGGCGTCATCGTTGCCTGGGATGATGTAGTCAACGCCTTCCGGGCTGCTGTTGGTATCGACAACGCCGATGACCGGGATGCCCAGCTTGTTGGCTTCGGTGATCGCGATGCGCTCGTGGTCAACGTCGATCACGAACAGTGCGTCAGGCAGACCGCCCATGTCCTTGATACCGCCCAGGGAGCGGTCCAGCTTCTCAAGATCGCGGGAGCGCATCAGCGCTTCTTTCTTGGTCAGCTTGGCGAAAGTGCCGTCTTCGGACTGGACTTCAAGATCACGCAGACGCTTGATGGAAGCGCGGATGGTCTTGAAGTTGGTCAGCATGCCGCCCAACCAGCGGTGATCGACGTACGGCGAACCGCAACGTGCTGCTTCTTCAGCAACGATCTTGCCAGCGGAACGCTTGGTGCCGACGAACAGAATCTTGTTTTTGCCCTGGGCCAGGCGCTCTACGAAGGTCAGTGCCTCGTTGAACATTGGCAGGGTTTTTTCAAGGTTAATGATGTGGATCTTGTTGCGCGCGCCGAAAATGTACTTGCCCATTTTCGGGTTCCAGTAACGGGTCTGGTGACCGAAGTGCACACCGGCCTTCAGCATATCGCGCATGTTGACTTGGGACATGATAGTTCCTTGATAAGTCGGGTTTGGCCTCCACGTATCCCAATGACCAACCAGCGGCTCATGAGCCAAAGGCACCCAGGTCATCGTGTCGACACGTGTGTGGATTTAAGCTTACGGGGTCATCCCCGGAAAGCGGCGCATTTTATACCACAGCAAGGGCGAAAACGGAAATCCGGTTTCTGCCGGCAGGCAAAACACCTCAAGCCGGGCACAAAACCGTGGCGAGGGAGCTTGCTCCCGCTGGGGCGCGTAGCGGCCCTCGCTTTATTGGGGCTGCCGTGCAGCCCAGCGGGAGCAAGCTCCCTCGCCACGGTTTATTTATGGCGCCTGACCGATCTGGTATTGCTGCCAGGCGCGGATTGCCCGGATCGTCTGTTAGAATCGCCTCTTTAAAGGGCTGCCCGGATCAATATCCGCCGCTCATTTCGTTTTGAACAGCGCCGTCGGGCGCAAAGAGAGCCTGTATGACCGTGACCATCAAGACGCCTGAGGACATCGCGAAAATGCGTGTCGCCGGCAAACTCGCCGCCGACGTGCTGGAAATGATCGCCGACTACGTCAAGCCGGGCGTGACCACCGAAGAGCTGGACCGCATCTGCCACGACTTCATCGTCAACGAGCAGAAGGCCATCCCGGCGCCGCTCAACTATAAAGGCTTCCCGAAGTCGATCTGCACCTCGATCAACCACGTGGTCTGCCATGGCATCCCCAACGAAAAACCGTTGAAGGACGGCGACACCCTGAACATCGACGTCACCGTCATCAAGGACGGCTACCACGGCGACACCAGCCGCATGTTCCATGTCGGCAACGTGCCGGAGTGGGCCCAGCGTCTGTCGAAGGTCACCCAGGAATGCATGTACATGGCCATCGAACTGGTGAAGCCGGGCTGCCGCCTCGGGGACATCGGCGAAGTGATCCAGAAGCACGCGCAAAAGAACGGTTTTTCGGTGGTGCGCGAGTTCTGCGGCCACGGCATCGGCAAGGTGTTCCACGAAGAGCCGCAGATCCTGCACTACGGCCGCGCCGGTACCGGCATGGAGCTGCAGGCCGGCATGACCTTCACCATCGAGCCGATGATCAACCAGGGCCGCGCCGACACCAAGGTGCTGGGTGACGGCTGGACCGCCATCACCAAGGACCGCAAGCTGTCGGCCCAGTGGGAGCACACCTTGCTGGTGACCGAGACCGGTTACGAGATCTTCACCCTGCGCAGCGATGACACCATCGCACGCGTTTCCGCCTGATCCGCAACTCGCCTATCGCTCCATAGATATAGAAAGGAAAGCCATTAATGCCGCAGGTGGATCCCGAACTCTTCGACCGCGGCCAGTTCCAGGCAGAACTGGCCCTGAAGGCAAGCCCCATCTCGGCATTCAAGAAGGCGATCCGCCAGGCCCACGAGGTGCTGGACCAGCGCTTTCGCAATGGCCGGGATATCCGCCGGCTGATCGAGGACCGCGCCTGGTTCGTCGACAACATCCTGCAAAAGGCCTGGGAGCAGTTCGACTGGAGCCAGGACGCCGACATCGCCCTGGTGGCCGTCGGCGGCTACGGGCGCGGCGAGTTGCACCCCTACTCCGACATTGACTTGCTGATCCTGCTGGACAACGCCGACCATGAGGTCTTTCGCGATTCCATCGAGCGTTTCCTGACACTGCTGTGGGACATCGGCCTGGAAGTCGGCCAGAGCGTGCGCTCGGTGCAGGAGTGCGCCGACGAAGCCCGCGCCGACCTGACCGTCATCACCAACCTGATGGAAAGCCGCACCATTGCCGGCCCCGAGCACCTGCGCCAACGCATGCTCGACGTCACCAGCACCGCGCACATGTGGCCGAGCAAGGATTTCTTCCTCGCCAAGCACGCCGAGCAGAAAGCCCGTCACCACAAGTACAACGACACCGAGTACAACCTGGAGCCCAACGTCAAGGGCTCGCCCGGCGGGCTGCGGGACATCCAGACGATCCTCTGGGTCGCCCGTCGCCAGTACGGCACGCTGAACCTGCGCGCCCTGGCCGGCGAAGGTTTCCTGGTGGAAAGCGAAAACGCCTTGCTGGCCTCCTCCCAGGAATTCCTGTGGAAGGTTCGCTATGCCCTGCACATGCTCGCCGGACGCGCCGAAGACCGTCTGCTGTTCGATCACCAGCGCTCCATCGCCGGGCTGCTGGGTTTCGAAGGGCAGGACGCCAAGCAATCCATCGAAAACTTCATGCAGCAGTACTACCGGGTGGTGATGAGCATCGCCCAGCTCAGCGAACTGATCATCCAGCACTTCGAGGAAGTCATCCTCGCCCCCGAGGACGAAGAAGCGCCGCAGCCGATCAACTCGCGCTTCCAACTGCACGACGGCTACATCGAGGCGCGCCACCCCAATGTGTTCCGCCGCACGCCGTTCGCCATGCTGGAAATCTTCGTGCTCATGGCCCAGCAGCCGGAAATCAAGGGCGTGCGCGCCGACACCATTCGCCTGCTGCGGGAAAACCGGCACCTGATCGATGACGATTTCCGTCATGACATCCGCAACACCAGCCTGTTCATCGAGCTGTTCAAATGCAAGATCGGCGTGCACCGCAACCTGCGGCGGATGAATCGCTACGGGATCCTCGGGCGCTACCTGCCGGAGTTCGGCTTCATCGTCGGGCAAATGCAGCATGACCTGTTCCACATCTATACGGTCGATGCCCACACGCTGAACCTGATCAAGCATCTGCGTAAGCTGCAGTACACCCAGGTGTCCGAAAAATTCCCGCTGGCCAGCAAGCTCATGGGCAAGCTGCCCAAGCCCGAGCTGATCTACATGGCCGGGCTGTACCACGACATCGGCAAGGGTCGCCAGGGCGATCACTCCGAGGTCGGCGCAGTGGATGCCGAGGCTTTCTGCCAGCGACACCAACTGCCGGTGTGGGACAGCCGGTTGATCGTCTGGCTGGTGCAGAACCACCTGGTGATGTCGACCACCGCCCAGCGCAAGGACTTGTCCGACCCGCAGGTGATCCATGACTTCGCCCAGATCGTCGGCGATGAAACCCGCCTGGATTACCTCTACGTGCTGACCGTGGCCGACATCAACGCCACCAACCCGAGCCTGTGGAACTCCTGGCGCGCCAGCCTGTTGCGCCAGTTGTACACCGAGACCAAGCGGGCCTTGCGCCGCGGCCTGGAAAACCCCGTGGACCGCGAAGAGCAGATCCGCCGCACGCAAAGCGCCGCCCTGGACATCCTGGTGCGCGGCGGCACCGATCCGGACGACGTCGAGCAGCTCTGGGCGCAACTGGGCGATGACTATTTCCTGCGCCACACCGCCGGCGACGTGGCCTGGCACAGCGATGCGATCCTGCAACAACCGGCCGATGGCGGGCCCCTGGTGCTGATCAAGGAAACCACCCAGCGCGAGTTCGAGGGCGGCACGCAGATCTTCATCTACGCGCCGGACCAGCACGATTTCTTCGCCGTGACCGTGGCCGCGATGGACCAGCTCAACCTGAACATCCACGACGCCCGGGTCATCACCTCCAGCAGCCAGTTCACCCTCGACACCTACATCGTGCTCGACACCGACGGCGACTCGATTGGCGACAACCCGGCGCGGATCAAGCAGATCCGCGAAGGCCTGACCGAAGCACTGCGTAACCCGGCGGACTACCCGACCATCATCCAGCGCCGGGTGCCGCGCCAGCTCAAGCATTTCGCGTTTGCCCCGCAGGTGACGATCCACAACGACGCCCTGCGCCAGGTCACCGTGCTGGAACTCAGCGCCCCGGATCGTCCGGGCCTGTTGGCACGGGTCGGGCACATCTTCCTGGAGTTCGACCTGTCGCTGCAGAACGCCAAGATCGCCACCCTCGGCGAACGCGTGGAAGACGTGTTCTTCATCACCGACGCCCACAACCAGCCATTGTCCGACCCACAGTTATGCAGCCGCTTGCAGGAAGAGATGGTTCGGCACTTGAGCGTCAACCAGGAACCGGACATCAACCTGACGCGCATCAGTATCTGACTCACTCTATATCCCCTGTGGGAGCGGGCTTGCTCGCGAAAGCGGTGTGTCAGTCAACTGACCATCACCTGACACACCGCTTTCGCGAGCAAGCCCGCTCCCACAAGGCTAGCGCCCCACATTGAACGAGGCCCCCGATGAACAACGCCCTGAACCAGTTGCAGCCCTACCCGTTCGAGAAGCTTCGCGCCCTGCTCGGCAGCGTCACGCCCAACCCGGACAAGCGGCCGATTGCCCTGTCCATCGGCGAACCCAAGCACCGCTCGCCCAGCTTTGTCGCCGAGGCCCTGGCCAGCAACCTGGACCAGATGGCGGTTTACCCGACCACGCTGGGCATTCCGG
This sequence comes from Pseudomonas sp. P97.38, assembly GCF_001269745.1. Taxonomy (NCBI): domain Bacteria; kingdom Pseudomonadati; phylum Pseudomonadota; class Gammaproteobacteria; order Pseudomonadales; family Pseudomonadaceae; genus Pseudomonas; species Pseudomonas sp. P97.38. The sequence continues at coordinate 6,639 of NZ_LHVJ01000013.1, read as the reverse complement.
CCTTGCGTGAAGCCATCACCGGCTGGTGCGAGCGACGCTTTGGCGTGCCGAACGGCTGGCTTGACCCGGCGCGCCACGTGCTGCCGGTCAATGGCACCCGCGAAGCCCTCTTCGCCTTCACCCAGACCGTGGTCAACCGCGGTGACGATGCGCTGGTCGTGAGCCCGAACCCCTTCTACCAGATCTATGAAGGCGCCGCGTTCCTGGCCGGGGCCAAGCCGCACTACCTGCCGTGCCTGGACGAAAATGGCTTCAACCCGGATTTCGACGCCGTCTCGGCGGACATCTGGAAGCGCTGCCAGATCCTGTTCCTGTGCTCCCCCGGCAACCCGACCGGCGCGCTGATCCCGGTGGATGTGCTGAAAAAACTCATCGCCCTGGCCGACGAGCACGACTTCGTGATCGCCGCCGACGAGTGCTACAGCGAGCTGTACTTCGACGAACAGACGCCGCCACCGGGCCTGCTCAGCGCCTGCGTTGAGCTGGGACGCAAGGATTTCAAGCGTTGCGTGGTGTTCCACAGCCTCTCCAAGCGCTCCAACCTGCCTGGCCTGCGCTCCGGTTTCGTGGCTGGCGACGCGGACATTCTCAAGGGCTTCTTGCTGTATCGCACCTACCATGGCTGCGCGATGCCAGTGCAGACCCAGCTGGCGAGCGTCGCCGCCTGGAACGATGAAGTACACGTACGCGCCAACCGGGCGCTGTACCGGGAGAAATTCGACGCCGTGCTGCAGATCCTCAGCCCGGTGCTGGACGTGCAACGCCCCGACGGCAGTTTCTACTTGTGGCCCAACGTGGCAGGCGATGACGCGGCGTTCTGCCGGGACCTGTTCGAGCAGGAACACGTGACCGTGGTACCAGGCTCCTACCTGTCCCGCGACGTGGACGGCGTCAACCCGGGCGCCGGCCGCGTGCGCATGGCCCTGGTCGCCCCATTGGCCGAGTGCGTGGAAGCGGCCGAGCGGATCCGGGCGTTCATCCAACGCCGGGGTTGATAGGCCGTTTCGGTTGAACACTGAACCTGTGGCGAGGGAGCTTGCTCCCGCTGGGGCGCCAAGCGCCCCTCGCTTTTTGAGACTGCTGCGCAGTCCAGCGGGAGCAAGCTCCCTCGCCACAAGAGCTTTCTGACCGGCATCAAATCTTCACTGCCGGACATTACCTCATCGCGAGCAAGCTCGCTCCCACACTGGATCGTGGACATTCACAGCATCTAGCCATCCCACCTACCGCTGTGGGAGCGGGCTTGCTCGCGAAGGCGGCGGCACAGCCCCATCATAATCAACGACCCACCGCTTTCGCGCAGCACGCCGGATGGATTTACTTGACCAACCCCAAATTCGCCTCTGCCAAATCCAACTCCCCCAGTACTTCACGCAGCACGTCGTCGCCGATCTGGTGATGGCGGCTGAGGCGATACAGTTCCAGGCGCTGGGCTTTCAGGGCCTTGAGGCGCAGGCGGCGTTCCAGCAGGTCCATTTCGAACGCCAGGGCCTGGGCTTCGGCGGAGTCGTTGAACACCTCCAACTGATGGCGATACTCACTCATCAATCGCGCCTTGACCTCGGTCGCCATGGCCGCCGCTGGCGCACTGGCCGGCTCGGCGGGCTCTTCCACTTCCAGCGCACGGATCGCCGCCTCGGCGGTCTTGCGCCAGGCCTCGCGCACTTCGGTGCGGCGCTTGTCGTCGGGGCTTTGCTCGATGCCCCGCAGCAACAGTGGCAAGGCGATGCAGGCGGCGATCAACGACAACAGGATCACCCCCGCGGCGATGAAGATCAGCAAATCGCGCTCGGGAAACGCTTCCCCGGCGCCCAACAGCAACGGCACCGATAACACGCCCGCCAACGTCACGGCCCCTCTCACCCCACCGAAGGTCAGCAGCCAGCAGGAGCGCGCCGTCGGCACCAAGGTCAACTCCCCCTTGCCACGCCAGCGGCGCAACCACCCGGACAGGCGCCAGATGCTCTGCACCCAGACAAACCGCAGCACCAGCAACACCAGAAAGATCGCCATCACCTCCAGGCAGAGGTAGAACAACGTCGGCCACAGCGTGGTCTCGTGGCGGGTGACGGCCTTGACGATGTCCGGCAACTGCAAGCCCAGCAGCAGGAAGATCAAGCCGTTGAAGGCGAACTCCAACAGCGACCAGACGCTGCGATTGAGCAGTCGCGTATGGGTCTGGCGCGGCAGCAGATCCAGCCAGCTCTGCATCATCCCGGCCGCCACCGCCGAGAGAATGCCCGAGACGCCCAATCGCTCAGCCACCACATAGGCGGCGAACGGCAGCAATAGCATGAACACCACGTGGGTGGCCGGATCATCCCACCCGCGCGCCACCATCCAGGCCCGCAGACGACCGACCAGCCAGCTCAGGGCCACGCCCACCAACAGGCCTCCGACGGCCACCAACACAAACGCCAGGCTCGCGTTGGCCAGGGAAAACACCCCGGTGATAGCCGCCGCCAGGGCGAACTTGAAGGTCACCAGGCCAGAGGCGTCGTTCATCAGCGCTTCGCCCTGGAGCATGTGCATCAGCGGCTTGGGCAAGCGGTCCCGGGCAATCGTCGATACGGCCACGGCGTCAGTGGGCGACAACACCGCGGCCAGGGCGAAGGCCACCGGCAACGGGATGCTGGGCAACAGCCAATGAATGAAATACCCGGCGCCCACCACCGTGAACAGCACCAGGCCCACCGCCAGTGTCAGGATCGGCCCGCGCAGGCGCCACAGCTCACGCTTGGGCATACGCCAACCGTCGGAGAACAGCAGCGGGGGCAAGAACAGAAACAGGAACAGTTCGGGATCGAGGGCCACGTGCAGGCCCAGGGACGGCCAGGCCAGCACGGCCCCTGCGCCTATCTGCACCAGCGGCAACGGCAGGGGGATCAACCGCCCGATCAAACGCGAGACACCCACCAGTGTCAGCAGGATCAGGACGGTATAAGCGCTTTGCATAGGGGGTTCCATTGACAGCCACACACATCCGGCAACAGCTTGCCGTTGAAGTGCCATATTAGTCGCTTAGCATGGCGCTGACCGTTACACCTATGTCGCACCCTCTCCAAGGCTTTGGGGCAAATCAACCCAGGCCGCCGCGAAACCGTCCGGTCATGGCATAATCCGTCACCTTTTATTCCCAGCACCTGCAAAGGGGGCAGTTCCTTGACCGATTCAAGCAAAACGTTGCACCTTTTCGGCATCAAAGCCTGTGACACGATGAAAAAAGCGCGCACCTGGCTCGATGAACACGCTGTACGCTACGACTTCCACGACTACAAGAGCGCCGGCATCGACCGTGAGCACCTGACCCAGTGGTGCGACGAACATGGCTGGCAAGTGGTGTTGAACCGCGCCGGTACGACCTTTCGCAAGCTCGACGACGAACGCAAAGCCGATCTCGACCAGTCGAAAGCCATCGAACTGATGCTCGTCCAACCCTCGATGATCAAGCGCCCGGTGCTTGATCTCGGCGACCGAACCCTGATTGGCTTCAAGCCAGATATTTATGCGGCAGCGCTCAAGTAAACCTGCCCAGTCCATTTTGTTGAGGTAATGTCCATGTCCACTACCCTGTTCAGCCTGGCCTTCGGTGTCGGCACTCAAAACCGTCAAGGCGCCTGGCTGGAAGTGTTCTACGCACAACCGCTGCTCAACCCGTCGGCGGCCATCGTCAGCGCCATCGCGCCCATCCTTGGCTACAGCGAAGGCAACCAGGCGATCACCTTCACCACCGCCCAGGCCTCGCAACTGGCCGAAGCGCTCAAGGGCGTCGACGCCGCGCAAGCCGCCCTGCTGACCCGCCTGGCCGAGAGCCACAAGCCGCTGGTTGCCACCCTGCTGGCCGAAGACGCCCAATTGAGCTCGACGCCTGAGGCCTACCTCAAGCTGCACCTGCTGTCCCATCGCCTGGTCAAGCCCCATGGCCTGAACCTGGCCGGGATTTTCCCGTTGCTGCCGAACGTCGCCTGGACCAGCCAGGGCGCGATCGACCTGGCCGAACTGGCCGAGCACCAGCTCGAAGCCCGCCTGCGTGGCGAGCTGCTGGAAGTGTTCTCGGTGGACAAGTTCCCGAAAATGACCGACTACGTGGTCCCGGCCGGCGTGCGTATCGCCGACGCCGCGCGGATTCGCCTGGGCGCCTACGTGGGCGAAGGCACTACCGTGATGCACGAAGGCTTCGTCAACTTCAACGCCGGCACCGAAGGCCCGGGCATGATCGAAGGCCGCGTATCGGCGGGCGTGTTCGTCGGCAAGGGGTCGGACCTGGGCGGCGGCTGCTCCACCATGGGCACCCTGTCGGGTGGCGGCAACATCGTGATCAAGGTGGGCGAAGGCTGCCTGATCGGCGCCAACGCCGGTATCGGTATTCCACTGGGTGACCGCAACACCGTGGAGTCGGGCCTGTACGTGACCGCCGGCACCAAGGTCGCACTGCTGGACGAGAACAACCAACTGGTCAAAGTGGTCAAGGCCCGCGAGCTGGCTGGTCAGCCCGACCTGCTGTTCCGCCGCAACTCCGAAACCGGCGCGGTGGAGTGCAAAACCCACAAATCGGCCATCGAGCTGAACGAAGCTCTGCACGCGCACAACTAAGGCGCTTCACACAGTCACCTGTGGGAGCGAACAGCTCCCACAGGGTCCGGCGTAACCCAGCAGGGCCCGAAAGCATGTTGATCCCCTCTCCCTGGCGTGCCGACTTCCCGGCCATCGCCGCCCTGCACCGGCAAGGCCAGACCTACCTGGACAGCGCCGCCACCACGCAAAAACCCCAAGCCTTGCTCGATGCCCTGGTGCACTACTACGCCAACGGCGCGGCCAACGTGCATCGCGCGCAACATCTGCCAGGCGCCCATGCTACCCAGGCCTTCGAAGACAGTCGCCTTAAAGTCGCGCAATGGCTCAACGCAGGCGACAGCGGGCAGATCGTCTTTACCCACGGCGCGACCTGCGCGCTGAATCTTCTGGCCTACGGGCTGGAACATCTGTTCAAGCCGGGCGATGAAATCGTCGTCAGCGCCCTCGAACACCACGCCAACCTGCTGCCGTGGCAACAACTGGCTGAACGCCGTGCGTTGACGCTGGTGGTGCTGCCGCTGGACGCCGACGGGGTCATCGACGTGGGCGCCGCCACGCAGCTGATCGGGCCGCGTACGCGCCTGCTGGCAGTGAGTCAGTTGTCCAACGTGCTGGGGGCCTGGCAACCATTGCCGGCGCTGCTGGCCCTGGCCAAGGCCCACGGCGCGTTGACGGTGATCGATGGCGCCCAGGGCGTGGTTCATGGCCGGCACGACGTGCAAGGCCTGGGCTGCGACTTCTATGTGTTCTCCAGCCACAAGCTCTACGGGCCCGACGGGCTGGGCGTGTTGTACGGCCGCCACGAGGCATTGAGCGAACTGCGTCACTGGCAGTTTGGCGGTGAAATGGTGCAACAGGCCGATTACCACAGCGCCACGTTCCGCCCGGCGCCGCTGGGGTTTGAAGCCGGTACGCCGCCGATCGCCAGCGTGATTGGCCTGGGGGCGACCCTGGATTACCTGGCCGATCTCGATGCGCCCGCGGTCATCGAGCATGAGGCGGCGCTGCACGACTACCTGCTCTATGGCTTGCAGGCACGCAAAGGCATACGCCTGGTGGGCCAACCTCGGCTGGCGCTGGTCAGCTTCGGCGTCGACGGCGTGCATAACGCCGATTTGGCCCACCTGCTGACCGAGCAAGGCATCGCCGTACGCGCCGGGCATCACTGCGCCATGCCGCTGTTCAAGCACCTGAACCTGTCGGGCGCGATCCGGGTGTCGCTGGCGTTGTATAACGATTCGGCCGACCTCGAACGCTTCTTCGAAGCCCTGGACCAAGCCCTGGAGATGCTGCGATGAACCTGCCGGCCGAAGCTGTCACGGCGTTGCAGACCTTCCAGCAGGCTTCAGGCTGGGAACAGCGCGCCCGGCTGCTGATGCAATGGGGCGAGCGCCTGCCACCGTTGAGCGAGGCCGAGCAATGCGACGCCAACCTGGTCAACGGCTGTGAAAGCCAGGTGTGGCTGGTGGGTCGGTTGCAGGACGGACATTGGCAATTTGCCGCCAGCAGCGATGCGCGATTGATTCGCGGGCTGGTGGCGCTGCTGCTGGCGCGGGTCAATGGGTTGTCGGCGACCGAGTTGCGCGAGGTCGATCTGCCGGGCTGGTTTGGTGAACTGGGATTGTCGCGCCAGCTATCGCCTTCGCGCAGTAATGGGTTGAATGCGGTGTTGCAGCGGATGATTGCGCTGACTCGCTGATCGTTAAAAGCTTCGCGAGCAAGCCCGCTCCCACAGGGGATCTCATTGAACACAAATCTTGTGAACACCCCCTATTCACTGTGGGAGCAACTGTCTTACCTCTGCCACCCGTCACCGCCATTCAGTGCCGTCTCGAAGCATGGCATTCAGTCTGATTAGCAATATTCGCATGCAGGCGATGAGCGCGACTTTCGCGCTCTTGCCTCGCCCTCGAAGTGCTTCGTACCGGGCCTTGAAGTCGGCGTGATAGCGGATGACAACCCAGCACGACATATAAAGCGCACGTCTGACCCGCGCTCTTCCTCCGTAAATCTGACGTTTGCCGCTGTGATTGCCACTGTCGTCGTTGTAGGGGGCGATTCCCG
>NZ_LHVJ01000012.1:0-199564 GCF_001269745.1 Pseudomonas sp. P97.38 | reverse complement strand
AACCTGTACTAATTGCCCGTGAGGCTTGACCATATAACACCCAAGCAATTTGCGCTTAGAAAGCCAGATTGCGGTGTGGTGAAGACGAAACGAACCGAAAGTTTGCGGCTCACACCCGATCACATACCCGATTTGCTGGAACGCTGAAAAGCGCGCTGGCTCAAGAATTTCTTGACGACCATAGAGCATTGGAACCACCTGATCCCATCCCGAACTCAGAAGTGAAACGATGCATCGCCGATGGTAGTGTGGGGTTTCCCCATGTGAGAGTAGGTCATCGTCAAGATTAAATTCCGAAACCCCAACTGCGAAAGCAGTTGGGGTTTTGTTTTGCCCGCAGGAAAACTCTGACAACAAGCTCGGAAAGCGGGCGGCTGTCACAGCCCCCCGACAGTGCTAAGGTTCTGCCCTAGCTTTTTGCCTTTTCAAGGAAGCCTTTCATGCCGGACGCAACGTCCCTCAGTCCAGCGTTCATGGTGGTTCACGGGAATCGCCTGGATGAATTGCGCAGCCTGGTGATCAGCCTGATGCGGCGTTATCCGCTGGCTCCACTTGAAAATGAAATAGCCCTGGTACAGAGCAACGGCATTGCCCAATGGCTCAAGCTGGCACTGGCTGAGGACCCGGAGGACGACGATACGGGTGGTTGCGGTATCGCCGCTGCCATTGATGTGCAACTGCCCGGCAGCTTCATGTGGCAGCTCTATCGAACCGTCCTGGGGCGTGACGAGATTCCGGCCAAATCCCTGCTCGACAAGTCACCGTTAACCTGGCGCCTGATGCGCTTGTTGCCGCAATTGATCGAACAACCCCATTTCGAACCGTTGCGACGTTTCCTTACCCACGACACCGATCTGCGCAAGCGCTATCAATTGTCCGAACGCCTTGCCGACCTGTTCGACCAATACCAGGTATACCGCGCCGACTGGCTGGAAGACTGGGCTGACGGTCGACACCAGACGCGAAACGTGCGAGGGGAAATCAAACCCCTTGCACCGGAAAATTGCTGGCAGGCCGAACTGTGGCGGGCCTTGTTGGTAGACGTGGGGGAGGCCGGTATGGCGCAGAGCCGGGCCGGCGTTCACCAGCGCTACATTGAACGCATCAACAGCCTGGAGACGGCGCCCCACGGTCTGCCGGCGCGGGTCATCGTCTTCGGCATTTCGTCGTTGCCCGCCCAGGCGCTCGAGGCGCTCGCCGGGCTTTCCCGGTTCAGCCAGGTCTTGCTGTGTGTCCACAACCCGTGCCGCCACCACTGGGCGGACATCGTGGCCGACAAGGACCTGCTGCGGCATCAATACAAGCGTCAGGCCCGCAAGAGCGGCATGCCCGTCGCCCTCGATCCGCAAACCTTGCATCAGCACGCCCACCCGCTCCTGGCTGCCTGGGGCAAGCAGGGGCGTGACTATATCAACCTGCTCGACAGCTACGACGATCCCAACAGCTATCGCTCGGTATTTCGCGACGGGCGTATCGACCTGTTCAGTGAAGCGAATCCCACGACGCTGCTTGGCCAGTTGCAGGATGACATCCTCGAGCTGCGCCCCCTCAACGAAACCCGCGAACACTGGCCGGCTGTCGATACGACGCAAGATGCTTCGATCCGCTTTCATGTTGCCCACAGTGCCCAGCGCGAAGTCGAGATTCTCCATGATCAGTTGCTGGCTCATTTCAGCGCGGATCCGACCCTGCGTCCCCGGGACATCATCGTCATGGTTCCTGACATCGACAGCTACGCGCCGCACATTCGCGCGGTGTTCGGCCAACTGGACCGAACGGATCCTCGCTTCATTCCCTTCACGCTGACGGATCAGGGGCAGCGCGGACGCGATCCGCTGCTGATCGCCGTGGAACATTTGCTCAAGCTGCCTGACAGTCGTTTTCCCGTCAGCGAAATCCTCGATTTGCTCGACGTCCCGGCTTTGCGTGAACGGTTCGGTATCGATGAGGCCGACCTGCCGACGTTGCACCTTTGGATCGAAGGGGCCGGTATTCGCTGGGGGATGAACGCCGAGCATCGCGCCGGGTTGGGTTTGCCAGCAGAGCTTGAGCAGAATAGCTGGCGATTCGGGCTGCGCCGGATGTTGCTGGGGTACGCCGTCGGTCGCTCGGATGCTTACGAAGGCATCGAGCCCTACGATGAGATTGGCGGCCTGGACGCAGCCTTGATCGGTCCGCTTGTGGCTTTACTGGACGCACTGGAGGTCGCTCATCAGGCACTCACCCAGCCGGCGTCTCCACAGGAATGGGGAGCGCGCCTGCACGATCTCCTGCAGCTGTTTTTCCAGGCGAGCAACGAACATGACGACTACCTGCTGGCCCAACTCGAAGACTTGCGTGAAACCTGGCTGGAAACCTGTGAGTCGGTTGGCCTGCTGGACGAAATGCCGCTGACGGTCGTACGTGAAGCCTGGCTGGCCGGGCTGGATCAAGGCCGACTGTCCCAACGCTTTCTGGCCGGCGCGGTCAATTTCTGTACCTTGATGCCGATGCGGGCGATTCCCTTCAAGCTGGTGTGCCTGTTGGGCATGAACGATGGTGACTACCCGCGCGCCCAGCCCCCCTTGGATTTCGATCTCATGGGCAGCGACTATCGCCCCGGCGATCGCTCCCGACGTGAGGATGATCGTTACCTGCTGCTGGAGGCGCTGCTTTCGGCTCGGGAAAAACTGTACATCAGCTGGGTGGGCCGCAGCATCCGTGACAACAGCGAGCGCCCCGCCTCGGTACTGATCGGCCAGTTGCGTGATCATCTGGCCAGCGGGTGGCGATTGGCCGATGGCCGTGAGGCGCTTCTTGATGCGCTGACGCAGGAACACCCTCTGCAACCGTTCAGTGCGCGATATTTTCATCGTGGTGATGCGCTGTTCAGCTATGCCAGCGAATGGCGAATGCTTCACGATGCCCCGGACCACACCGGCAAGCCCCAGGTGTTGGAGCCCTACATCCAGGAAGAGCCCTTGGGCCTCGGCCAACTGCAGGATTTCCTGCGCAATCCGGTCCGGCATTTCTTCAGCCAGCGGCTGAAAGTATTCTTCGAGGCCATCGAAGCCCCCCTGGCCGACGACGAACCCTTCGTGCTCGACGCCCTGCAACGCTACAGCCTGAGCGACAGCTTGCTGGAGGCCGCGCTGATGCGCCTGGACCAACCGGATCTTGCCCTGAGCGCTCACGCCAGGCGTCTTCAGAACAGCGGCCTGTTGCCGATGGCCGGCTTCGGTGAGTGCATGCAGCGCGAGTTGATCGAGCCCTTGCCGGACCTGCTCCAGCGTTACCAACAACTCCTGGCGCTATGGCCCACGCCGCTGACCAGCGCCGTGCAGGTCAGTGTGCAGTCGCAAGGTGTGAGCGTCGAAGGGTGGCTCAGCGGCCTGCATCAGCGAGGCGACGGCGCGGTCCTCGCGATCACGGCGATACCCAACGGCATTGGCGCCTCCAAGACGCGTAAATGGCATCGCCTGATACGTCCGTGGGTCAACCATCTTGTGGCCTGTGCCAATGGCCTGTCGCTGACGACAGCGTTGGTGGCCAGTGATGACAGCTTGTTGCTGGATCCTTTCGAGGCGCCTGTGGCGCAACGGCTGTTGGGCGACCTGTTGCAAGCCTGGCAGGCCGGTATGCGCCAGCCGCTGCCCATTGCAGTGAAGACGGCCTTTGCCTGGCTTGGCCAGAGCGAGGTGCCCAAGGCTGAAGCGGCTGCGCGAAAAGCCTATGAAGGCGACGGGCAGACCTCTGAAGGCGAGCGACGGGAAAGCCCAGCCCTGGCTCGCCAGTTCCCGGACTTTGATGCGCTGATGGCCGACGAAACCTTTCCCGATTGGTGCGACGCGCTTTACCTGCCATTGCTCCAGGCGCCATGGGTTTCATCGGCCGGCGAGCAGGTGCGTCCATGAGTCGGCAAACACCGCTGGCCCTGGCGTTTCCGCTACGTGGCAGCCAACTGATCGAAGCCAGCGCCGGTACCGGCAAGACCTTTACCATCTCGGCGCTGTACCTGCGCCTGGTGCTCGGGCACGGTGGCCCTGCCTGCGGGTTCGGCCGCGAGCTGCTTCCGCCGCAGATCCTGGTGGTGACCTTTACCGACGCGGCCACCAAGGAGTTGCGCGAACGGATCCGTACCCGTCTTGCCGAAGCGGCGCGTTTCTTTCGTGACGAAATTTCCGCGCCGGACACGTTGATCGCCGAACTGCGCGATGAGTTCGACGCCGGGCAATGGCCGGGCTGCGCGAACCGGTTGGACATTGCCGCGCAGTGGATGGATGAAGCGGCCGTCTCGACTATCCATAGTTGGTGCCAGCGGATGTTGCGAGAGCATGCGTTCGACAGTGGCAGTCTATTTACCCAGACCCTGGAAACCGATCACAGCGAATTGCTCGGCGAGGTGCTGCGCGATTATTGGCGGTTGTTCTGCTACTCGATGCAGGGCGATGCATTGAATTGGGTGCGTAGCCACTGGGGAAGCCCGGCTGCGCTGCTGCCACGTGTGCGAGGGTTGTTTTCCAGCGAACGGGATAACGGTGATGGGACCGAACCGGCCGAACTCATCGCCGCGTCCTTGCAGGAGCGCAGTGCCGCCTTGCTTGATCTCAAGGCGCCCTGGCGTCAATGGGCCGTGGAGTTGCTACAGATCTGCCAGCAGGGCGTCGCCAGCAAGAGCGTCGATGGGCGCAAGATGCAGGCGCGTTATTTCGAACCATGGTTTCAGAAGATCACGGCCTGGGTCGACGACGAAAGCCTCGAGCTGTTGGACATTGGCAGTGGCTTCACCCGGCTGACGCCCGAGGGGATGGCTGAAGCCTGGAAGGGCGAAGTGCCCAGCCACCCCGGACTGGATGCCATGGCCGGCCTCAAAGCCAGTCTCGACGCATTGCCCACACCCGATGCCGCCGTGCTGCAACATGCTGCGCAATGGGTCGGTGCGCGCTTCGAGTCCGAGAAGCGTCGTCGGGCAGAGATGGGCTTCGACGACATGCTGCTGCGTCTCGATGCAGCGTTGCAGGCCGACGGCGGTGAGCGCCTGGCGAGTCTGATTCGCGAGCAGTTTCCGGTGGCGCTGATCGACGAATTCCAAGACACCGATCCGGTTCAGTACCGGATCTTCGAGAGCATCTATCGCATCGAAGAGAACAACCCTGAAACCGGGCTGTTCCTGATCGGCGATCCGAAACAGGCGATCTATGCCTTTCGCGGGGCCGACATCTACACCTACCTGCGTGCTCGCGAGGCCACCGCTGGCCGGTTGCATACGTTGGGCACGAACTTCCGCTCCAGTCATGCCATGGTGGGCGCGGTCAACCACATTTTCCTGAATGCCGAAGCTCGGCGGGAGGGCCGCGGGGCTTTTCTGTTTCGTGAGCGCTCGGGCGAGAACCCGGTACCATTCCTGGCCGTCGAGTCCCAGGGCCGCAAGGAGTCCTTGCAGATCGCCGGACACACTGTCGCCGCCTTGAACGTCTGGCAGTTGCCTTCGGATCAACCGGTTTCCGGTGCGGTGTACCGGCAGCACATGGCGGCTGCCTGCGCCAGCCAGATCACCGCGTTGCTCAACGGCGGCCAGGCGGGGCGCGACGGCTTCAAGGGCGATGACGAGACCCTTCGCGGATTGCGCCCGGCGGACATCGCCATCCTGGTGCGCGACGGCAAGGAAGCACAGGCCGTGCGAGACCAGTTGTCCGCCCGGGGTGTGCGCAGTGTCTATCTGTCGGACAAGGACTCGGTCTTCGCTTCGCAGGAAGCACGGGACCTGCTGACCTGGCTCAGGGCCTGCGCCGAGCCGGATGTGGAACGACCGCTGCGGGCAGCGCTGGCCAGCATCACGTTGAACCTGCCGTTGACCGAACTGGAGCGCCTCAACCAGGACGAGTTGGCCTGGGAAGCCCGGGTCATGCAATTCCGTGGCTATCGCACCGTCTGGCGTACCCAGGGTGTACTGCCGATGTTGCGGCGCCTGCTGCATGATTTTGAGTTGCCCCAGGCGCTGATGGCGCGCAGCGATGGGGAGCGAGTGCTGACGAACCTGTTGCATCTGAGCGAGCTGTTGCAGCAGGCGGCTGGCGAACTGGATGGCGAACAGGCCCTGATCCGGCATTTATCCGAACACCTGGCGTTGTCCGGGCAGGCCGGGGAAGAACAGATCCTGCGGCTGGAAAGCGATGAACAACTGGTCAAGGTGGTCACGATCCACAAGTCCAAGGGCCTCGAATATCCGTTGGTCTTCCTGCCTTTCATCTGCTCGACGAAACCGGTGGATGGCAGTCGATTGCCGTTGCATTACCACGACGAGGCCGGCAGGGAGCAGATCAGTCTCCAGCCTACGGCCGAGTTGATTGCCAAGGCCGATGACGAGCGGTTGGCCGAGGACCTGCGGCTTCTCTACGTCGCGCTCACGCGGGCGCAACATGCCTGCTGGCTGGGCGTCGCCGATCTCAAGCGGGGCAGCAACAGCCGCTCGATCCTGCACCTCTCTGCGCTGGGCTATCTGTTGGGCGGTGGCAGCCCGCTGGCCGAATCGGTCGGGTTGAGGCGCTGGCTGGAGGACCTGCAACAAGGCAGCGATGCAGTCAGTTGCCAGGAAATGCCCCAGGCCACCGACGAGCGCTATCACCCGCCCCGCAACGAGGCGGTGTTGCTCGAACCCCTGGTGCCCGTGCGCAAAGCCAGCGAGCATTGGTGGATCGCCTCCTACAGCGCGTTGCGCATTGGCGAAGTGATGAGCGAAGGCAGCGATGCCGCGCCAGAAAATCCGCAGGCCCAGAAACTGTTCGACGATGAGCGTCTGGACCCGCAAGCCCCCAGAGAGGCCAACGCCGTGGGCGGCGATATCCACCGCTTTCCTCGGGGTCCCAACCCGGGCACTTTCCTTCACGGCCTGCTGGAGTGGGTGGCCGGAGAGGGCTTTTCTCCTGCGCCTGCGGTTATCGAGGATGCGGTGGCCCGACGCTGCAATCGTCGAGGCTGGAAGAGCTGGATCGCCACGCTGGGCGATTGGCTGCAACACGTGGTCAAGACGCCTTTGCCTGTCGGCGACGGCCAGGCGCCGGTGGTGCTCGAACACTTGGCCCAGTTCCAGGTGGAGATGGAGTTCTGGTTCGCCAGCCACAAGGTCGATGTGCAAAAGCTCGACCAGTTGGTCTGCCGATTCACCCATGGCGGCGTCGCTCGCGTCGCGGCGGAACCGGTGTTGCTCAACGGCATGTTCAAGGGCTTCATCGATTTGACGTTCGAGCACGGTGGTCGGTATTACGTGGCCGATTACAAGTCCAACTGGCTGGGGGGCGATGACACGGCCTACACCGCACAGGCCATGGAGCAATCGATCCTGGATAACCGCTATGACCTGCAATACGTGCTGTACCTGTTGGCCCTGCACCGACAGCTCAAGGCGCGGTTGCCCGACTATGACTATGACCGGCACGTCGGTGGCGCGCTGTACCTTTTCCTACGCGGGACCCGCTCGGCCAGCCGTGGCGTGTATTTCACCAGGCCGCCACGGGCCTTGATCGAACAACTCGACCGCCTGTTCCAGGGCGCCCCCGAACCCAAGGCCGAGCCCGCGTGGGTACAGGGAGAATTGCTATGAACCGTTCCTTTGCCGACCTGCTACCCACGCCGGCCGACGACGAGCGCCTGGTCGACCTGGCCCCTTTGAGCCGGGCTGATGATCTGCTGTTGCTGCTGACGCGCTGGGTCGAGCGAGGCTGGTTGCGCGCCCTGGACAAGGCCTTCGTCGCGTTCCTCCATGAATTGGCGCCGGATGACGATCCGCTGGTCCTGCTCGCCGCCGCCCTCACCAGTCATCAATTGGGCCACGGGCACGTTTGCCTGGACCTGTTTGAAACCCTCAAGGAACCGGACTTCGCACTGTCGCTGCCTCCCGAGGGCGATGCGCAGGCCGGGGCCATGCTGCTGCCCTCGCAGCTACTGCGCACGCTGGACGGTGCTCATTGGTGCAAGGTGTTGGCGGCCAGCCGACTGGTTGCCCTGGCGGTCGCTGAGCATGAAGAAGCCCGGCAACGGCCGTTGGTGTTGTCCGGCAAACGGCTTTACCTGCGCCGCTACTGGAGCTACGAGCGCCGTATCGACGAGGCATTGCGGCAACGGCTCGCTGAGCAGGAAGCCGCGCCCGACGACCTGCGCGAGCGTCTGGACGGGCTGTTTGGGCCGGCCCATGCGGCGGGCCCGATCGATTGGCAGAAACTGGCCTGTGCCCTGGCGACCCGCGGTGCCTTCAGCATCGTGACGGGAGGGCCCGGCACGGGCAAGACCACCACGGTCGTGCGCTTGCTGGCCTTGTTGCAGGCACCGGCCGTCGAGGCGGGGAAGCCGCTGCGGATCCGCCTGGCCGCCCCGACCGGCAAGGCCGCGGCACGCCTGACCGAGTCCATCAGCCAGCAGGTCCGCACCCTGGACGTGGCTGACGCGGTACGCGAGCGCATTCCCTGCGATGTGACCACGGTCCACCGTTTGCTGGGCAGCCGTCCCGGCACCCGGCATTTCCGTCACCATGGCGGTAACCGGCTGCCGCTGGACCTGCTGGTGGTCGATGAAGCATCCATGATCGACCTGGAGATGATGGCCAACTTGCTGGATGCGCTGCCGCCCCATGCGCGATTGGTGTTGCTGGGGGACAAGGATCAGTTGGCCTCGGTTGAAGCAGGGGCCGTGCTGGGGGATCTGTGCCGGGACGCCGAGGACGGCTGGTACAGCCCCCGGACCCGCGCCTGGCTTGAATCGGTCAGCGGCGAAAATCTTGCGGCCAGCGACTTGCAGCAGGACCTGGACGGTTCTCATCCCCTGGCGCAGCAAGTGGTCATGCTCAGGCATTCACGGCGTTTCGGCGAAGGCAGCGGGATCGGCCAGATGGCTCGCCAGGTCAATCAGCAGCAGCCTGAAAAAGCTCGTCAGTCATTGGTGGGCGGCCAGTATGCCGACCTGTTTTCCCTGGCGTTGACGGGTGAGCACGATGGCAAGCTCGAGCGTCTGGCGCTCGAAGGCCATGCCGGCGGGCCACAGGGCTATCGGCATTACCTGAACGTGTTGCGCGAGCGTCGCCCGGCCCCGGATCGCCCGCTTGCGGACAGTTGCTGGGCCGATTGGGCCCGGGACGTCCTGTCGGCGTTCGACGCCTTCCAGTTGCTCTGCGCCGTGCGCAAGGGCCCATGGGGCGTCGACGGCTTGAACCAGCGGGTCACCGCCGCGTTGCTCAAGGCTCGCCTGATCGAGAGCGATCACCAGTGGTATGAAGGACGCCCGGTGTTGATGACCCGCAATGACTATGGCTTGGGGTTGATGAACGGTGATATCGGAATCGCCCTCAAATTGCCCGAGCGTGCCGGGCCCGATGCCGGCAAGCAGGTCTTGCGGGTGGCCTTCCTGCGCAACGACGGCGAGGGGGGCGTGCGCTTCGTGTTGCCCAGTCGCCTGAACGATGTGGAAACCGTATACGCCATGACCGTACACAAGTCACAGGGCTCGGAGTTCACCCACACCGCGCTGATCCTCCCGGATGCGCTGAACCCGGTCTTGACCAAGGAACTGGTGTACACCGCCATTACCCGGGCCAAGCAGTGGTTCAGCCTGATCGAACCGCGTGCGGGGGTATTCGAGGAGGCGGTGCGACGCAAGGTCAAGCGTTTGAGTGGTTTGATGCTGGAACTGGAGCGAGAGACGGACTGATCTGCTTTCAGTGTGCAAGGGATCTGACGTTGTTTTGACGCTTTTGTGTCGCAAGTCACTGTAGAACGGCTTCTCGCTGGGTTTTTGGCACTGTGCTATCGTTCCGACATTTACTGTATCGGATAGAGACTTGCCATGGTTTTGGCTGTTCGGGAGGCAATGCGCTACGGAAGCTGGAGGCATTACGTGCTCGCCAGCCTCCTGTGCCTGTTGCCGCCTGTCGTGATGGCCGAGGAACAAGTGTCGCCGAGCAAGGCCGAGCTGCGGGCCGAATCCGTGACGCAGGTGGTCCTTGGCATCCTCAGCTACGCCCGTTGGCCTGTGGAGCCCACGCAATTGGCGTTGTGCATCGTCGGGCCGACTCAGTACACCGACGACCTGATCAACGGCACTACCCAGGCCACCGGCCGGCCAGTGATCGTGCAGCGCTTGCTGGCCGACAGCCCTCGCATCGCCACCGATTGCAACGCCCTCTACATCGGTCAGCTGACCGACGATGAGCGCTCGCGGCTGTTCGCCTCGTTGATCGATAAACCCGTGCTGAGCATCAGCGAAGGCGGTGACCAGTGCACGGTTGGTAGCCTGTTCTGCCTGAGGGTCGGCGATGATCAAGTCTCGTTCGAGGTCAATCTCGACTCGGTGGCGCGCAGCGGCGTGCGCATCCATCCGAGTGTCCTGCAGTTGTCCCGCCGCCGGCCGGCAAGCCCATGAGTCCGGCCCCGACACGCATCCGCCCGACCCTTGGCTCGGTCATCGGTCGCGGTCATTTGATCGTCGCGCTGGTGGCCGTGGCCATGGCCAGCGTCTCCCTGACACTGCTTGGGGTGCTTGCGCTGCGGGTCTACGCCGATCACAACCTGCACCTGATCGCCCGCTCGATCAACTACACCGTGGAGGCGGCGGTGGTGTTCGATGACTCGGCCGCGGCCACCGAGGCGCTGGCGCTGATTGCCACCACCGAAGAAGTGGCCGAAGCCCAGGTCTTCAATGAGCACGGTCGCCTGCTGGCGCGCTGGCAACGACCGGACACCGGATTGTTGTCTGAACTGGAAATGCACATCGCCAAGGCGTTTCTTGAAAAACCCATCAGCCTGCCGATCGTCCATCAGGGGCAGAACATCGGCAGGATCCAGTTGGCGGGGCATGGTGGCAGCCTGTTGCGTTTTTTGCTCAGCGGCCTGGCGGGAATTATCGTCTGTACGGCGGTGAGTGCCGGGGTGGCGCTGTACCTGGCGCGGCGCCAGTTGCGGGCGATCACCGGGCCCCTGCGCAGTCTCGCCGAAGTGGCGCACGCGGCGCGCAGCGAGCGGGCCATGGACCGACGTGTGCCGCCGGCCGCCATCGCCGAGCTGGACAACCTGGGCAACGACTTCAATGCGTTGCTCGACGAGTTGGAGTCCTGGCAGACCCATCTGCAAAGCGAGAACGAAACCCTGGCCCACCAGGCCAGCCACGACAGCCTGACCGGGTTGCCCAACCGGGCGTTCTTCGAAGGCCGGCTGATCCGCGCCTTGCGCAACGCCAGCAAACTCGACGAGCAGTTGGCGGTGCTGTACCTGGACAGCGACCGGTTCAAGGGCATCAATGACAATTTCGGCCACGCCGCCGGTGACGCGGTGCTGACGGCGGTGGCGACCCGCGTTCGGGCGCAGTTGCGTGAGGATGACCTGGTGGCGCGCCTGGGCGGCGACGAATTCGCCGTGTTGCTGGCGCCCCTGCACGACGCCGAGGACGCCGAGCGAATTGCCGAAAAGATCATCGCCTGCATGGAACTGCCGATTCAATTACCCGGAGATGCGTCGGTCCTGACCTCCCTCAGTGTCGGCATTGCCGTTTACCCCGATCATGGCGCCACCCCCGGCGCACTGCTTCATGCCGCCGATGCGGCGATGTACCAGGCCAAACGCCTCGCCCGAGGTGGGCAACACATGGCGGGGGCGGAGCACCCTGTCACTGACTTTCAAACCAGGAGCTGATTCGTGCGTGTACTTTTTCAACTTCCCTTGCGGCGGTTCGCCGCGTTCGTGTTGATCGCCGTCCTGGCCCTGACCGGCTGCCAGACCGCACCGCAGAAAGGCTTGAGCCCGGCCCAGGTTGCCGTCCTCAAGCAACAGGGGTTCGAACTGACTGACGAAGGCTGGGCCTTTGGCCTGTCGGGCAAGGTGCTGTTCGGCAGCGACGTGGAAAAGCTCAACCCGGCCAGCACCGAAATCGTCGAGCGCATCGGCAAGGCACTGTTGGGCGCCGGTATTGCGCGGGTACGGGTGGATGGCCATACCGATGCATCGGGCTCGCAAGCCTACAACGAACAACTGTCGAAGCGCCGGGCCAGCAGCGTCGGCACGGTGCTGGCCAGTGTCGGCATGCGCGAGGAAAACATCCAACTGCGCGGCCTCGGCAGCAGCAAGCCGGTCGCCTCCAACGACACGGCCAGCGGGCGCACCGAGAACCGTCGCGTCGCCATCGTGGTCATCGCCGATTAATCGGCGAACACCATCTCCCGGTTCTCGCCCATCAACAACGCCTGATTGCGCTCCGTCACCTCGCGGATGTAATCCCACAACAACGTGATCCGCTTGAGCTTGCGCAGATCCTCCCGGCAGTACATCCAGAACTGCCGGGTGACGGTGATCTCGTCCGGCAGCACCGGCAAAAGGCGCGAGTCCTGGGCGGCGAGGAAGCACGGCAGGATCGCCAGTGAACGGCCTTGTTGCGCGGCCACGAACTGGGCGATCACGCTGGTGCTGCGCAGGTGGGCGTTGGCGCCGGGGAGTACGTTCGCCAGGTAGAGCAGTTCGGAGCTGAAGGCCAGGTCATCCACGTAGCTGATGAACGAATGCCTGCTCAAGTCGGCCGGGCGCTGGATGGGCGGGTGGTTGTCGAGGTAGGGCTGGGTGGCATAGAGCTGGAGCCGGTAGTCGCAGAGTTTGCAGCACACATACGGGCCGTGTTCCGGGCGTTCGAGGGCGATGACGATGTCGGCTTCGCGCTTGGAGAGGCTGATGAAGTGCGGCAGCGGCAGGATGTCCACCGAGATGGCCGGGTAGGCGTCGACAAAATGGCTCAGTTGCGGGGTGATGAAGAAACTGCCGAAACCTTCGGTGCAGCCCATGCGCACGTGGCCGGACAGCGCGACGCCAGAGCCGGACACCTGCTCGCACGCCATGTGCAGGGTGCTTTCGATCGATTCGGCGTAACCCAGCAGGCGCTGGCCTTCGGCGGTCAGGACAAAACCGTTGGTCCGGGATTTCTCGAACAGCAGCGTGCCTAAAGATGCCTCCAGCGAACTGATGCGTCGCGACACCGTGGTGTAGTCGACGGCCAGGCGCTTGGCTGCGGTGCTGGCCTTGCGGGTGCGGGCCACTTCGAGGAAAAACTTGAGGTCGTCCCAGTTCAGCGAGCCCAGGGAGGTGAGGTTTTTTTGCATGATGGACCGGTTTTTATGTGCGTTCTTATTAGAAGTTTGCACATCTATACTCCAAAAACCGTCTTATCACCAAGGTGTCTGTACGCCCTGGTTCCTGCTGAAGCAGCACTCTCTATAAGAACAATCCCGGAGGCCAGCATGAATGTTTCCCTCACCCCCAGCGACACCACCCTGCAAACCGTCAAACTGCTGATCGATGGCGAGTGGGTTGAATCCCAGTCCAGCGAATGGCACGACATCGTCAACCCGGCCACCCAGCAGGTGCTGGCGAAAGTCCCCTTTGCCACGGCGGCGGAAGTCGATGCCGCCATCGCCGCTGCCCAGCGTGCGTTCCAGACCTGGAAGCTGACGCCCATCGGGGCACGCATGCGCATCATGCTCAAGCTCCAGGCGTTGATCCGCGAACACTCCAAGCGCATCGCCGCCGTGCTCAGCGCCGAGCAGGGCAAGACCATCGCTGACGCCGAGGGTGACATTTTCCGTGGCCTGGAAGTGGTCGAGCACGCTTGTTCCATCGGCACCCTGCAAATGGGCGAGTTCGCCGAGAACGTCGCCGGTGGCGTCGACACCTACACCCTGCGCCAACCGATCGGGGTGTGCGCGGGCATTACGCCGTTCAACTTCCCGGCGATGATCCCGCTGTGGATGTTTCCGATGGCCATCGCCTGCGGCAACACCTTCGTGCTCAAACCTTCGGAACAGGATCCGCTGTCGACCATGCTGCTGGTGGAGCTGGCGATCGAGGCCGGTGTGCCGGCGGGCGTGCTCAATGTGGTGCACGGCGGCAAGGACGTGGTGGATGCGCTCTGCACCCACCGGGACATCAAGGCGGTGTCCTTCGTCGGCTCGACTGCGGTCGGCACCCATGTGTATGACCTGGCGGGCCGCCACGGCAAGCGCGTGCAGTCGATGATGGGCGCCAAGAACCACGCGGTGGTGCTGCCGGACGCCAACCGCGAGCAAACCCTCAATGCCCTGGTCGGCGCCGGTTTCGGCGCGGCGGGCCAGCGCTGCATGGCCACCTCGGTGGTGGTGATGGTGGGCGCGGCCAGGCAGTGGTTGCCGGAGTTGAAGGCACTGGCGCAAAAACTCAAGGTCAACGCCGGCAGTGAGCCGGGCACGGACGTGGGGCCGGTGATTTCCAAGCGTGCCAAGGCGCGGATCCTCGAGTTGATCGAGAGCGGCGTACAGCAAGGGGCGAAGCTGGAACTCGACGGTCGTGACATCCGCGTGCCGGGGTTCGAGCAGGGCAACTTCGTCGGGCCGACCCTGTTTTCCGGGGTGACCACCGACATGCGCATCTACACCGAGGAAATCTTCGGGCCGGTGCTGGTGGTGCTGGAAGTCGACACCCTCGACCAGGCGATTGCCCTGGTCAACGCCAACCCGTTTGGCAATGGCACGGGCCTGTTCACCCAGAGCGGCGCGGCGGCCCGCAAGTTCCAGAGTGAGATCGACGTCGGCCAGGTGGGGATCAACATTCCGATCCCGGTGCCGGTGCCGTTCTTCAGCTTCACCGGTTCGCGGGGTTCGAAACTCGGCGACCTCGGCCCGTACGGCAAACAAGTGGTGCAGTTCTACACTCAGACCAAGACCGTTACCGCGCGCTGGTTCGATGATGACAGCGTCAATGACGGCGTGAACACCACCATCAACCTGCGTTAAGGAGCCGGACATGAACATCGCATTTATCGGCCTTGGCAACATGGGCGCCCCGATGGCGCGCAACCTGCTCAAGGCCGGCCATTCGTTGAACCTGTTCGACCTGAACCAGACGGTATTGGCCGAGCTGGCGTCGTTGGGCGGCACGATCAGCGCCTCGCCACGCGATGCGGCCCAAGGGGCTGGACTGGTGATCACCATGTTGCCGGCCGCGGCCCATGTGCGCAGTGTCTGGCTGGGTGAAGACGGCGTGCTCGCGGGGATCGCCGCCGGTACGCCCGCAGTGGATTGCAGCACCATCGATCCACAGACCGCCCGCGAGGTCGCCGCCGCTGCCGCCAAGCAGGGCGTGGCGATGGCCGACGCACCGGTCTCGGGCGGCACCGGTGGCGCGGCGGCCGGCACGCTGACGTTCATGGTGGGCGCGAGCACAGAACTGTTCGCGACCCTGCAACCGGTGCTGGCGCAGATGGGCCGCAACATCGTGCATTGCGGTGACGTCGGCACGGGGCAGATCGCCAAGATCTGCAACAACCTGCTGCTGGGGATTTCCATGGTGGGCGTCAGCGAAGCCATGGCCCTGGGCGACGCCTTGGGCATCGACACCCAGGTGCTGGCCGGCATCATCAACAGTTCGACGGGCCGTTGCTGGAGCTCGGACACCTACAACCCCTGGCCGGGCGTGATCGAAACCGCACCGGCGTCCCGGGGTTATACCGGTGGTTTTGGCGCCGACCTGATGCTCAAGGACCTGGGCCTGGCCACCGAGGCCGCGCGACAAGCCCATCAGCCGGTGGTGCTGGGGGCGGTGGCGCAGCAGTTGTACCAGGCGATGAGCCAGCGGGGCGAAGGCGGCAAGGATTTTTCAGCGATCGTTAACAGCTATCGCAAGCCGCAGTAACGCTGTCACGACAGTTAGAGACGTCTTTCGTGGCGAGGGAGCTTGCTCCCGCTCGGTTGCACAGCAACCGCTTAAAGCAGAGGGCCGCTGCGCTGCCCAGCGGGAGCAAGCTCCCTCGCCACGGGGAAAGGTGTGTAGGCAGTCAGTACTTTGCGAGGGACCACGTCGGGTGGTCCCTCGCTTTTTTGCTTCAGGCAAAGACGAAGTATTTGCGCACGGTCTCGACCACTTCCCAGGTGCCTTTCATGCCGGGCTCGACCACAAAGATGTCACCGGCACGCAGGTGGATCGGCGCCATGCCGTCGGGGGTGATGACGCAGTAGCCTTCCTGGAAATGGCAGTATTCCCACTTCACATAATCCACCCGCCATTTGCCGGGGGTGCAGATCCAGGTGCCCATGATCTTGCTGCCGTCTTCGCTGGTGTAGGCGTTGAGGTTGACGGTGTGCGGGTCGCCTTCGAGTTTTTCCCATTTGCAGGCGTCGAGTACGGGCAGCGGATGGGTGTCGCGCAGGACGGTGATGGGTGCGGTCATGTGAGCTCCGAAAAGGGGCGGAAGAGAACCGGCAC
Source organism: Pseudomonas sp. P97.38 (assembly GCF_001269745.1). Taxonomy (NCBI): domain Bacteria; kingdom Pseudomonadati; phylum Pseudomonadota; class Gammaproteobacteria; order Pseudomonadales; family Pseudomonadaceae; genus Pseudomonas; species Pseudomonas sp. P97.38. The sequence goes on along the minus strand of NZ_LHVJ01000012.1, from coordinate 183,329 downwards.
CCTAACGCGCGGCATGAATGCAAAGATGCCTGTGTTCGACACCGGGTTGTCCAGAACCGCGCTTCAACCTGCCAGATGCCGCGCCAGGGCCCTGGCATAGGCGGGCAAAGCGTCGAAGTCGCGGGCACACAGCAACAGCGCCCGGTGCGCCCAGGCCTCTTGCAGCGGCAGGCATTGATACGAAGGCTCGGGTGGGCGCCGGTCGATGGCCGCCTTCGGCACGATGGCAATGCCTGCACCGTGGGCCACCATACGAATCATTCCGTCGAAACCATCGACGCGAATGCGCACTTGCATGCGTGAGCCGATGTGCAGGGCCTGCTCTTCCAGGTGGATCGCCAGGGCGCTGGATGCGTTCAGGCCGACATAATCGTGGCTGAGTGTCTCGCTGAAACGCACGGCGCGACCGTCAGCCAGGGGGTGTCCGGTCGGTAGGATCAATACCAACGGATCGTCCCGAAAAGGCCAGGTCTGAAGGCCATCGGTGTCCACTGCGTCGGAAACGATCCCGAGGTCTACCGCGCCTTGGCGCAGCGCATGGGTGATCCGTGAGCTGGGCAATTCCTGCAGGTCAATGTCGAGGTTGAGATGGGCCTGGAGAAAATCGGCCAACAGCTCGGGCAGGTATTCGGTCATGGCGCTGGTGTTGCACAGCAACCGCACCCGGCCTTTGACGCCCTTGGCGTATTCGGCCAGGTCCTGTTGCAGGCGTTCGGCCTGTTGCAGCAAGACTCGGGCATGCTGGGCCAGGGCGTTGCCTGCGGGTGTTGGCTTCACGCCGCGCCGGCCGCGTTCGAGCAGGTCGATGCCCAGGGACGCCTCCATGGCACGGACGCGAGCACTGGCCGCTGCCAGGGACAAATGGCTGCGGGCGGCACCGGCGGTGATGTTGCCGGTGTCGAGGGTGTTCAGGTAGAGGCGCAGGTCGGTGAGGTCGAAGTGCATGGAAGGGGGCCTGTCTCAAATTCTGCGGTGTTGGGTATGCCACAAAGTTTCAGCCTCTTGCGGGAAGAGAGGCTGCCTCAGTATATGGCAGATTTAAAACCTGTCCTCCAGGGCCCACCATGGCCCCATGAACACACTCATCGCTTTCTACCAGAACCTTGGTCCGGCCCTTTCTTTATTGGTCATGGTCACCTTCTTGCTGGCTGGCACCCTCAAGGGTGTCATCGGCCTCGGCTTGCCGACCCTTTCCATGGGTTTGCTCGGGCTGGCTATGGCGCCGACGCAGGCTGCGGCGCTGCTGGTCATTCCGGCGACCCTGACCAACGTGTGGCAACTGGCCTTTGGTGGGCACCTGCGAGCGTTGATTCGGCGATTGTGGCCGTTGCTCCTGGCGATAGGCCTGGGCACCGGGCTCGGCACGCTGTGGATCGGCATGACGGGCGGGGCGTGGGTCGTGCGTGCCTTGGGCGGGGCCTTGTTGCTGTATGCGCTGGCCGGGCTGTTGCTGCCGACGCTGCGGGTGGGGGCTGGTGTCGAGCCGTGGCTCGGCCCGCTGTGCGGAATGATTACCGGCGTCATCACCAGCGCCACCGGGGTGTTCGTGATTCCGGCGGTGCCTTACCTGCAAGCCCTGGGCTTGGACAAGGATGAGCTGGTGCAGGCCATGGGCCTGTCGTTCACGGTCTCGACCCTGGCCCTGGCCGCCGGCCTGTTCTGGCGCGACGCCCTGGGCGTGGGTGAGATGAGCGCTTCATTGCTGGCGTTGTTGCCGGCGCTGCTGGGCATGTGGCTGGGGCAATGGTTGCGCCAGCGGATCAACGCCGTGTTGTTCAAGCGTGTGTTCTTCGTGGGCCTCGGGGTGCTCGGCGGCCATCTGCTGATCAGCGGCTAGCCGAGGATGGGCTGAGCATGTCGATGCGACGGATCTCGAAGTCGCGCTCCAGGTAATCCATGCGCTGCGCGAAGAATTGCTGCATGTGCGGCAGGTTCGAGTGCACGTCCAGGTGTGCCTGGGAGGCCCACACCTCGTAGAAGATAAACAGCGTGGGATCCTGCTGGTCCCGCAGCATGTGGTATTCGATACAGCCGGGTTCGGCGCGGCTCGGTTCGACATAGGCGCGAAACAGTGCTTCGAAGGCGTCGGCTTTTTCCGGGCGGGTCTTGGCGTGAAGGATGAAAGCGTGTTGCTCGCTCATCGCGTGGCTCCTGGAATGAATTTCGGTGCAGGAGTCTAAGGCAACAATCCGTGGTTGATTCGTGCGTTTGCGTCAAATCAGTTTTGCCGGTGCGGGGCTTATTCCGCGCGAGATGCCTCGGTAGTCTGCCGCCATCATTTTCAACCTTTTCCTTCGGCAGCCTTCGAGGCGGTGCCGTGGAAACCGAATGAGGCGCTCCATGAAAAAAGTCCTGTTGCTCAACGGCGGCAAACAATTCGCCCACTCCGATGGTCGCTACAACGCCACCCTTCACGACACGGCGCTCAGCGTGCTGGACCGTGGCGGCCTGGATGTGAAGACCACGTTCATCGACGGCGGCTACGACATCCAGGAAGAGGTGGCCAAATTCCTGTGGGCCGACGTGATCATCTACCAGATGCCCGGCTGGTGGATGGGCGCGCCGTGGACCGTGAAAAAATACATCGACGAAGTCTTCACCGAGGGCCATGGCAGCCTTTATGCCAGCGACGGTCGAACCCGCTCCGACGCCTCTCAGAAGTACGGCAGCGGTGGCCTGATACAAGGCAAACAATACCTGTTGTCCCTGACCTGGAACGCCCCGCAACAGGCCTTCGACGACCCCACCGACTTCTTCGAGGCCAAAGGTGTGGACGCGGTGTATTTCCCCTTCCACAAGGCCAATCAGTTCCTCGGCATGACCGCGCTGCCGACGTTCCTGTGCGTGGACGTGATGAAGCGCCCGAACATCGAGGCGGATGTGGCGCGGTATGAGCAGCATCTGGTTGAGGTGTTCGGTCTGAAGGCTTGACCTTCCTTTCCCAACGCATCCCGTTACTATCCTGTGGCAATGGATCTATCCGTGGCGAGGGGATAGATCCTCGCCACAACAGCTCAGTCGACAGGGGGATACGTGAAAGCCAGATCCGACGAACTGCAGGTCTTCGTCTGCGTCATCGAGTGCGGGTCGATTTCCGCCGCCGCCGAGCAGGTCGGGCAAACGCCGTCGGCGGTCAGCCGCACGTTGTCGCGCCTGGAAGCCAAGCTCGAAACCACGCTGATCAACCGCACCACGCGGCGCATGGACCTGACGGAGGAGGGCAAGTATTTCTTCGAGCAGGCCAAGGGCATCCTCGACCAGATGGACGAACTGGAAGAGCGTCTGTCGTCGCGCCAGAAAAACCCCGCCGGGCGCTTGCGGATCAACGCCGCGTCGCCGTTCATGCTCCACGCCATCGTTCCTCACATCGAAGAGTTCCGCGGCCTCTACCCGGACATCCAGCTTGAACTCAACAGCAATGACCTGATCATCGATTTGCTGGAGCAAAGCACTGACGTCGCCATTCGCATCGGCACCCTCACCGACTCGACGCTGCACGCCCGCTCGCTGGGTTGCAGCCCGTTGCACATCCTGGCAAGCCCGGCTTACCTGAAGCGACGCGGCACTCCCGCCAGCGTCGCTGAACTGGCGGAGCATGCGTTGCTGGGGTTTGCCCAGAACGAAGGGCTCAACCAGTGGCCGTTGCGCCATGTGCACGGCGACCGCTGGCCGATCCAGCCGCTCATCAGCGCTTCCAGTGGCGAGACGGTGCGGCACCTGGCGCTGCAAGGCCAGGGCATTGCCTGCCTGTCGGACTTCATGACCCGTGACGACATCCGTACCGGCCGGTTGAAGGTGCTGCTGGCGGAGGCCAACAGCGGATACCGCCAGCCGATTCATGCGGTGTACTACCGCAACTCCCAACTGGCGTTGCGGATCCAGTGCTTTCTCGATTTCATCCAAGGCAAGCTCGCCGACTACGCCTCGCGGGAATTCAAGGGCGATTCGTGACTCCAGGACAAGAGTGATTTGGGCAAGGCAGTCTGTTTCCCCCGGCAGCCGTCCTCGATACTCGTCCCATCACTTATCTGGCCAAGGAGTTTGACCATGAACGTATTCATCACCGGCGCCGCCGGTTTCATCGGCGGTTCCATCGCCACCGGTTTGGTTCGCGCCGGGCATCGAGTCACCGGGCTGGTGCGCAACGCCGAGCAGGCGAGCGAACTGACTGCGCTGGGTATCGAGCCGGTGATCGGCACCCTTGACGACAGCGCGCTGCTGGCCGAGCAGGCCCGGGCCGCCGATGCGGTGATCAACGCCGCCAGCAGTGACCACCGCGGGGCGGTCGAAGCCTTGATCGACGGGCTCAAGGGCTCGAACAAGGTGCTGCTGCACACCAGCGGTTCGAGCATTGTCGGCGACGCTTCGGGCGGGCATCACAGCGATGAGATCTACCAGGAAAACCACTTGCCGCAGCCCACTGCCGACAAGGCCGCGCGTGTCGCGATCGATACGCTGGTGCTGGACGCCGCCAGGCAGGGCGTGAACTCGGCGGTGATCTGCAACACTCTGATCTACGGCCACAGCCTGGGCGTCAAGCGTGACAGCGTGCAATTGCCACGCTTGCTCAAGCAAGCGCACAAGAGCGGGGTGGTACGGCATGTCGGGCCGGGGCAGAACATCTGGTCCAACGTGCACATCGAAGACGTGGTCCAGTTGTACACACTGGCCCTGAGCCGCAATGTGCCGGGCACGTTCTACTTCGTCGAAAGCGGCGAGGCCTCGTTCATCGACATGACCACCGCCATGGCCCAGGCCCTTGGCCTCGGGCAGCCACAGGACTGGCCATTGGCCGAGGCCGAGGCCGAATGGGGCTACGAAATGGCCAACTACGGCCTGGGCTCCAACAGCCGCGTGCGTGGCCGCAATGCTCGTGCACTGCTGGGCTGGGTGCCGAAGCGGACGTCGGTGGTGGAGTGGATACGCAACGAGATGGTCTGAAAGATCCCCCGCTTGTGGGGGCGAGCTTGCTCGCGAAGCGGTGTGCCGGTCGACATCGAGGTTGGCTGGGTCGGCGGCTTCGCGAGCAAGCTCGCTCCCACGAGGGTTTGTGGGAGGCTTGACGCTCAGTCGTGATGCGCATCCGCGCGCTTGAGCATCTGCTTGCATCGCTCGGAGAGGTGGAACACCCGCAGGTGCTTGCCGGCCTTGCTGTAGCGCTCGCGCAGGGTCATGAGCGCGGCGATGGCCGAGTAGTCGACGAAGCGCAGGTGGCGGCAGTCCAGGGTGACCTGGGCCGGGTCGTTGGCCGGGTCGAACTGGTTGAGGAACGGCGTGGTCGAGGCGAAGAACAGGGTGCCGTGCAGGCGGTAGAGCTTGCTGCCGTCGGCTTCCAGGTGCGTGTCGGCGTACAACTCCCGCGCCTGCTGCCAGGCAAAGTTCAGCGCGGCGATGATGATGCCGCAGAGCACGGCGACGGCCAGGTCGGTGAACACGGTGATGAGGGTCACCGCGATGATCACCAGCACATCGTTGACCGGCACCTTGTTGAGCACCCGCAGCGAGGCCCAGGCAAATGTCTGCTGCGACACCACGAACATCACACCCACCAGCGCGGCGAGCGGGATGCGCTCGATCAGCGGTGACAGGAACAACACGAACAGCAACACCATCACTCCGGCCACCACGCCCGACAGGCGCCCGCGTCCGCCGGAGCTGAGGTTGATCACCGTCTGGCCGATCATCGCGCAACCGCCCATGCCGCCGAACAGGCCCGAGACGATGTTCGAGGCGCCCAGGGCTACGCATTCACGGTCCGGGTAACCGCGACTCTCGGTGATTTCGTCGGTCAGGTTCAGCGTCAGCAGGGTTTCCAACAGACCCACCATGGCCATGATCACGGCGTAGGGGGCGATGATCTGCAGGGTTTGAAGGTTCCAGGGAATGTCCGGCCAGGCGAGGCTTGGCAAGCCGCCGGCGATGTGGGCCATGTCGCCCAGCGTGCGGGTGGGCAAGCCGAGCAGGTAGACCGCCAGGCCGACACCCAGGATCGCCACCAGGGCCGGCGGTACGCTGCGGGTCAGGCGCGGCAACAGGTAGACGATGGCCATGGTCAGTGCCACCAGGCCCGCCATCAGGTACAGCGCTTCACCGCTCAGCCAGGTGCCGCCGCTCTTGAAATGCTCCAGCTGGGCCAGTGCAATCACGATCGCCAGGCCGTTGACGAAACCGAGCATCACCGGGTGCGGCACCATGCGCACCAGCTTGCCCAGCCGCAACAGCCCGAACGCCATCATGATCAACCCGCCCAATAGCACGGTGGCCAGCAGGTACTGCACGCCGTGCTGCACCACCAGCGCGACAATCACCACCGCCATCGACCCTGCCGCGCCGGACACCATGCCCGGACGCCCGCCGAACAGGGCGGTGAGGGTGCAGAGGATGAACGCGCCGTAGAGCCCCATCAGTGGATTGAGGTGGGCGACCAGGGCGAAGGCGATGCATTCGGGAAGCAAGGCGAAAGACGTGGTGAGGCCGGCGAGGACGTCGGCGCGAAGGCGTGCTGGTTTCATGATTTACCTGACAGGGCACCGATCGAGGCTCGGGGCCGGGGGACGTGGTACAAAAACAGGGGCGGATGGTACGCAATTGCCGGGCGCAAGAACAGTGAACCCGGTGGGTGCCGACGCTGCGTGCACAAGAATGAAAGTTTCGCCGCGGATTTTCATCAGGCCTGCCGGGCGATGTCCCTGGGCGACACTTCTTGTCTGTGCACGAAAATGACTTTCAGAATGTTTGAAGAATGCTCCTTGAAATGATTTATGAGTTTCACAACTCGACGTAACCCTGTTCAAGGAGTACCGCATGGCCCCTGCTTTCGGATACTGGCTGCTGGTCTACGCGGCCATCGCCATCATTGCGCTGATCGTGCTGATCGCCCGTTACCGGCTCAACCCGTTTATCGTGATCACGCTGGTGTCCATCGGCCTGGCGCTGCTGGCGGGCATGCCGGCGTCAGGGGTGGTGGGGGCGTATGAGGCGGGGGTCGGCAAGACGCTGGGGCACATTGCGTTGGTGGTGGCCTTGGGCACGATGCTCGGCAAGATGATGGCCGAGTCCGGCGGGGCGGAGCGGCTGGCGCAGACGCTGATCGAACGCTTCGGCGAGCGCAACGCCCATTGGGCGATGGTGTGCATCGCCTTCCTGGTGGGGCTGCCGTTGTTCTTCGAAGTCGGTTTCGTGCTGCTGGTGCCCATTGCCTTCACCATCGCCCGGCGCGTGGGGGTGTCGATCCTGATGGTGGGGTTGCCGATGGTCGCCGGGCTCTCGGTGGTCCATGCCCTGGTGCCGCCGCATCCGGCGGCGATGCTGGCGGTGCAGGCGTTCCAGGCCTCCGTGGGACAGACCCTGTTGTACGCGATCCTGATCGGCATCCCCACCGCGATCATCGCCGGGCCGCTTTATGCGAAATTCATCGTGCCGCGCATCCCGCTGCCGGCGGAAAACCCGCTGGAGCGGCAGTTTCTCGACCGCGAGCCCCGCGCCCGGTTGCCGGGGTTCGGCATCACCCTGGGGACCATCCTGTTGCCGGTGTTCCTGATGCTGATCGGTGGTTGGGCCAACCTGATTTCCACGCCGGGCAGCGGTTTCAACCAGTTCCTGCTGTTCATTGGCAACTCGGTGATTGCCTTGCTGCTGGCGACCATCCTCAGTTTCTGGACCCTCGGCCTGGCCCAGGGTTTCAACCGCGAATCGATCCTCAAATTCACCAACGAATGCCTGGCGCCGACGGCGAGCATCACCTTGCTGGTGGGTGCCGGCGGTGGCTTGAACCGGATTCTGGTGGACGCCGGGGTCACCCAGCAGATCGTCGGCCTGGCCCAGGCGTTCCAGTTGTCGCCACTGGTCATGGGCTGGCTGTTCGCGGCCTTGATGCGCGTCGCCACGGGGTCGGCCACGGTGGCGATGACCACGGCCTCGGGTATCGTCGCGCCCGTGGCGATCAGCCTCGGCTACCCGCACCCCGAGTTGCTGGTGCTGGCCACCGGGGCCGGGTCGGTTATCTTTTCCCACGTGAATGACGGCGGCTTCTGGCTGATCAAGGAATACTTCAATATGACCGTTGCCCAGACCTTCAAGACCTGGACGGTGCTCGAAACCCTGATTTCCCTGGTCGCCTTCGGCCTGACCCTCGGGCTTGCGCGTTTGCTCTGAGCGCGACGCACCCACACAGGAGCCCCCCATGGACATCCTCTACCAGATCCGCGCTCGCCAGGATTCCTTCAGTGCCGGCGAAGGCCGAATCGCCCGGCTGATGCTCGACGACGTCGGCTTTGCCGCCTCCGCCAGCCTGGACGAACTGGCCCAGCGCGCCGACGTCAGCAGCGCCACGCTGTCACGGTTTGCCCGTAGCGTCGGTTGTCGCGACCTGCGGGACCTGCGCCTGCAACTGGCCCAGGCCAGCGGCGTTGGCAGTCGGTTTCTCGACCCGGCGGGCGCGCCCGAGCAGTCGGCGTTCTATGGGCAGATTGTCGGCGACATCGAGTCCACGTTGCGCCAGCACCTCTCGGCATTCGAAGAAACACGGTTCGCCGATGCCGTGCGGATGCTGGGCAAGGCACGGATGATCCATGCGTTCGGGCTCGGCGGCTGGTCGGCGCTGTGTTGTGAAGAGTTGCAGGTGCGCCTGGTGCGTTTCGGCTACCCGATTGCCGCGTGCCGCGATCCGGTGATGATGCGCATCACCGCCACCTCGCTCAGCGAAGCCCATCTGGTCATCGCCTGCTCGCTCACCGGCATCACCCCGGAACTGCTCGATGCCGTTGAACTGGCCCGCGGCTATGGCGCGCCGATCCTGGCCATTACCCGAGCCGACTCGCCGCTGGCCCAACTGGCCGATGGGGTGCTGCCCCTGCAAGGCGCCGAAACCTCGTTCATCTACAAACCCACGGCGGCGCGCTACGGCATGCTGCTGGCCATCGACGTGCTCGCCACCGAGCTTGCCCTGGCCCACCCCGAAGACAATCAAGAGCGCCTGCGGCGGGTCAAGCTCGCGCTGGACGATTACCGTGGCGGCGACGACGACCTGCCGCTGGGAGACTGACATGCTGTACGACACGCTTATCCGCAATGCGCACGTCATCGATGGCCGCGACACCCCTGGCTACGACGCCGATGTCGCGATTCGCGCCGGGCGCATCGAGCGCATCGGTGACATGGGTGCGGCGCGGGCGGTGGTCGACATCGACGCCGCTGGCCGCGTGCTGGCGCCGGGGTTCATCGACGTGCACACCCATGACGACACGGTGGTGATCCGCCAACCGCAGATGCTGCCCAAGCTCAGCCAGGGCGTGACCACGGTGATCGTCGGCAACTGCGGCATCAGCGCCTCGCCGGTGAGCCTGCGGGGCGATCCGCCCGACCCGATGAACCTGCTCGGCCCGGCCTCGGCGTTTACCTACCCGCGCTTCAGCGATTATCGCGACGCCGTGGAAGCGGCTGCACCGGCAGTCAACGTCGCCGCGCTGGTGGGCCATACGGCGTTGCGCAACAATCACATGGACGATCTGCTACGCACCGCCAGCGCGCCGCAAATCGCCGCCATGCGCCGGCAACTGCGCGAAAGCCTGGAGGACGGCGCGCTGGGGTTGTCCACCGGCCTGGCCTACGCCAACGCGTTTTGCGCGTCCACCGACGAAGTCATGCAACTGACCGAAGAGCTGCGAGCCTTCGGTGCGGTCTACACCACTCACCTGCGCAGCGAATTCGAGCCGGTGCTCGAGGCCATGGCCGAAGCGTTCCAGATCGGTCGTCATGCGCAGAGTCCAGTGATCATTTCCCACCTCAAATGCGCTGGCGCCGGTAATTGGGGGCGCAGCCCACAGGTGCTCGCGGCGCTGGAAAATGCCGCGCGACACCATCCCGTTGGCTGTGACTGCTACCCCTATGCGGCGAGTTCTTCGACGCTGGACCTCAAGCAAGTGACTGACGCCCATCGCATCACGATCACCTGGTCGACGCCGCATCCGTCGATGGGCGGCCGCGACCTGACCGACATTGCCGGCGAGTGGGGCGTGTCGCTGCTGGACGCGGCGCAACGCCTGCAACCGGCGGGTGCGGTGTACTACGGCATGGATGAGGGTGATGTAAGACGAATCCTCGCCCACCCGCTGTCCATGGTCGGTTCCGACGGACTGCCCGAAGACCCGTTTCCCCACCCGCGCCTGTGGGGCGCTTTCCCACGGGTGTTGGGACATTTCAGTCGTGACGTCGGGCTTTTTCCGCTGCACACCGCCGTGCACAAAATGACCGGCCTTTCTGCGGCACGCTTCGGCTTGGAAGGGCGCGGGGACATCCGTGAAGGGTATTGGGCCGACCTGGTGCTGTTCAATCCACAGACCATTCGTGATGTCGCCGATTTCACCGCGCCGCAACGGGCTGCCGAAGGCATTGATGGCGTGTGGGTCAATGGCGTCCTGAGTTATGACGAAGACCAGGCGAATGGGCGCCGGGGAGGACGGTTCCTGGCGCGGGGAAGTCTCGCGGGGTGATGAGTCAGTGTGGCGAGGGAGCAAGCTCCCTCGCCACGGGTTCGTTGGAGCCTTCAAATGTGCAGTGTTATCCAGGGGGATGGCACTTCGATATTAAAGAACCCCGCACCAAGGCCGAAGCACTGGGTTCAACCCAGCTAGACTGGGTCCTTTCAGCCAGGGAGCAAACCCATGAGCTTCGGTAAAACCACTCCGATCCTGCGGATCTTCGATGAAGCCAAGGCGATGGAGTTCTACGTCGATTTCCTGGGCTTTACCGTCGACTGGCAACACCGCTTTGGCGACAACTTCCCGCTCTACCTGCAAGTGTCCCGTGGCGAGTGCGTGTTGCACCTGTCCGAGCACCATGGCGATTGCACGCCGGGCTCGGCGCTGCGCATCGAGACGGATGAACTGCAAGCGTTCCAGCAGCAATTGCGGGCCACGCAGTACCGTTACGCTCACCCGGAGATCCAGGCGATGCCTTGGGGGACCCAGGAACTGACCGTCACCGACCCGTTCGGGAACCGGTTGGTGTTTACCGATGCGATCAGTGCCTGAGTCCTGAACTGCCAAGGCGCTAAGGTCGCCTGATTGTCTGTACGTGATCGTTGTACAGCTCATAGTTCCTGGGGTGGCGCTGCGTGGGAATATGGACGTTTTCGGGGATGATCCCGCTGCAGTTGAAACAGGCAATGAACGGTTCCGGTTGGGCCACGCCGGTGATTTTTTCGGTGAACAGGTACGTGTCCGAAAGCACTCGCTCGGCCTGGCCCGGATAGAGCGCAACGACGTCGTTCAGTACCCGGACTTCCCCATGCGCCCCCGGCCCCCCGGCGCGCACGGGGATGATGCCGTTGCAGCGCTCGATATGCGTGGCGATGAGGTTCTGGGTGTTTGGCTGGAGCTCCGACAGGGCATCGACCGTCCTGCTCAGCGTGGGCTCGCGCTTGAGTAACTCGGGATCCACTTCGAGTCTGTGGATCGGGTCGTTCTTGGTGGCGCGGTAGCGTTCGGCCAGGTCGCTCAGGTATTCGCTGGTGTTGCCGATCCTGTAGCTGCCGAAGTTCAGGTAGAAACTGTCGCTTTTAGCGCTGCCTTCGTAGCGGGCGTCCACGCCGCGATAACCCGTCGGGCCGGATTTGGGACCGGAGAGGTTGTGGTACTCATAGAGCGCCACCGGCTTACCGCCCGGGGTATCGCCGGTCACGCCAAACGAGTGGACCACCAGGTCCTTGCGCTTTGTCTTGCTCAAGCCTGGGGTCGGACGCAGGGCCAGGTTGAGCGCGGCGTTTTCTCGGTCGTCACCGGCCGTTCGCCTGGGCGGCAGGGTCGAGGGGGGTTGCATCATCGCCAGGGACCGGGCGTGCCCATCAGCCTCCACCCCTTTGACTACGTCATCCTTCAGCCATCCTTGATGGTCGACGAACCTGAGCGGATTGTTGGCCACCATGGCGTACAGGTTCAATCCGTCGACCGCCCCCGCCGGGTCGGGGCTGATCCAGCGTTGCAACCACGGCGCGTAGTAGCGTTGGCCGTAGTAATACAGACCGCTGGCGTCGCGCTCCTTGCCGCAATAGCGAAGGGTGCGATAGCTGACTTCCAGCGCCGAGCGCGAGGCCAACCAGGCGGTCCCGCCGTAGGGCAGGTAGCCTTCCTGGCTGATCAACCCACCCTGGGCATCGAGTTCCAGTGAGCAGCAGCCCAGGTGGTCGCCAAGGCCGTAGCGCATTGGGTTGGCGGCGATGCCGGACGGTCGACCTGCGGTCCAGTGCAGGTAACGCACGCTGAAGCGGCCAGCTTGCAGGCTGATCACTTCCAGCCGTTCATTGGGACGGGTGTGGATCTCCAGGCCCGGCAGGTAGCGCACCTCTCGGGTGTGGGTGATGGCCTCGGCGTGGGCCGTGCGGACCTTGCGCACCCGTTGGCCGCTGTTGTCGTAGTGATAGCGCTCAACGTCGTCGGGCGCGCCTTCACGCTGGACCAGCACCACGCTGTCGAGTTGATTGCGGTTGTTCCAGGTCAGCGCCTGCCCGGGCAGCAGCGCCTGCTGGTTGCCGTTGGCATCGAAGGCCACTGTGACGTCGGGCGCCGACTGGCCGGTGTTCCAGCTCAGCAGGCGGTTGCTGGTGGGGCTGACGCTGAACGTCCGGGTGTAGTGGTTGCGCTCGCGAACATGGCGCAGTTCGGTCAGGTTGCCGCCGGTGTCGTAGGTGTAGTGCTCGGTGTAATTGAACAACTGACCGGCATCGATCGGAATGTTGAGGATGGTCGGAGCCAGATCTGCGGTTTCACGCCCTGTCGCACGGATCAATTGATACAGGCTGTCGTAGGTGAAGGTGCGCGTGGCTTCGACCCGCTGGTTACTGCCGTACTGCACCGGCTGGGCCTTGTCTTCGATGCGCAGCACGTTCCCCACCGGGTCGTAGGTGTAATGCAGGTCCTGCAAGGTCCGGGTGGACAGCGATGCGCTGAGGGCGGTCAGCCGCCCGGTGGCCGGGTCGAACACGGCGCGGCTGATGACACCGTTGCCGGCAACCTGGGATTCGAGCTGGCCGGACGCGTTGTAGGTGAGTTGGCTTGCGACGGTTGTTTCGACGATGGCGTCCCGGGGCTTCAGGCTCACGGCACTGAGCTGGCCCGCGCGATCGAACGTGCTCCGCTGTTGGTGCCGGGCCGCATCGGTTTGTTCGATGACCTGCCCGAGTGCGTCGTAGCGCCAATGTGTGGTGTGGCCGTCGCCCTGTTCCAGCAGCAGGTCTCGGTCTTTTTCGTTCCCTGGCCAGTCGCCGGGCGCGGTGTCGGCTGACAGGTGCCGGGTCTGACTCAGCGGGTTGGCGCAAAGCGCGTAGGCATGGGTGAGCAGGGTGCCGGCGCTGTCATCCTGACGGACCAGGGCACCACACAGGTTACGGGCGGCAGACGCTGGCGAACTGTCGCCGTAGCGCAGGCATTCGACTGTGCGTGGCGCCTGCCCTGGCGTTTGCTCGCGACGCATGACCGGCCGCCTTTGATCGTCGAAGGTGGTTTGCTCCTGATTTCCCCGTTGGTCCCAACGGCGCAGCACCTGCCCGGCGTCGCCCGGCAGGCTCAGGCGCCACCCGGCGTCGACACTGCTCACCCGCAGTGGCTTGCCCGACAAGCTGTAGACGGTCTGCAGGTTGGCCTCGGGGGCGTTGGCGAACAGCCGGGCGTCCCACTGCGCCACCTGTCGCCCCGCCGCGTCGTAGTGATGCCGGATGATGCGCGCCTGGCTTGGCTCGTCTGCCTCGCGTCGGTGGTAAGCCACCTGCCGCACGGGCAGGCCACGGTTGTCGATGACGTTGATCGTGGGCGTCTTGTGGTGAAGGCGAGCGCTCATGCAGCACCCCCGCGGGTCGACATGACTTCCTGCAAGGTGTCGTTCTCGTCCTCGTCCACGCTGTACCAGGGGTGGCGCGTGTGGCGGCGCAAATGGCAGAGGTCATCCTGCCGGGCGAGCCAGGTGTGGGTCAGGCGTCCGAGGGGGTCGTGGACATGCCGGTCGAAATGACCGCACTGGTGCAGGGACGCATCGTTGATGTGGCGATGATGATCGGCAAAGTAAGGCCGATAGACCCGCACCACCCACCCCTTGCCGTTGTATTCCACCCGTTCGCTGACACGCCAGCGAACCGCGGCGATCTGCGCCTTGGGCTTGCCATCTGCCAGGGTCAGTTCGCCTTTGGCGTCGACGACACGGGCCATGCCTGACTCGACCCGCTGCTTGTTTTGCAACGTTCGACCGAAGCCGTCGAAATGGGTGATGGCAATGCGGATCTGTTGCTGCGGGTCATCGGGGTAGCGGTCGGCGACCAGGGTCGCGACATGCACGGGCTCACGGTTCAAGGCCTCGAGTTCGTCTTTGAGCTTCAGGTCGTCGGCGGACAAGGCTCGGCCTGACGACAACCGGGCTCGGGCTGACGCGCAGAGATGCCCATCGGCAAGCAGGTCCCCTCTTGCTACGCAACGCGCCAGCCAGTCGGGGTCGGCCAATGCGGCCGTCGATACCCGTCCCATCCAGCTGAAGGGCGCGTAATAGTGGGCCGTGGCGGCGCCCTGCACGGCTTCCCTTTCGCGGCGGACGGCCTGCGCCGCAAGCTCGAACGAAGGGCGCTTGAACTGGGCGAGGGGCTTGAAGCCTACGGGCGTGCCGTCTTCATCGCCATGAAAAGAGCTGGCCAGGACCTGGCCGAACCCATCGAACAAGCCTTCCTGGACGTTGCCGTTGGGGTCGGTGATGCGCACCGGTTGCAGCGAGCGGTAGTCGTGGACGGCCTGGGTGGTGCAGCCATCGGGCAGCGTGAAGGCGATGACCCGGCAGGCATACGGGTCGTAGCTGATCCGGGTCACCCCCTGGCTTTGACTCGGTTGTACAGCGTTGACCTTGTAGAAGCCCTCCAGCGGCGCGTAGCTCGCGAAGTCGCTCTTGACTGACCAGAGCTTTGCGGGCGTCGATGCAGGCAGCAGGTCGGTCATTCGGTGATAACCGATTCGCTCCAGCAGTTTTCCTTTGGGGCGGTCGTCCTGGGGCAGCGCCTGGAAGGCCTCCAGGGCCGTTTCATCCAGCTCTGCGCGCTCCAGGTGATCGGCCAGGGCCGGCAGGTCGGCGATGCCATCGGGTAGGGTGGCCGCGCTCGCCGCGTCTTTGTAGCGCTGCACGCAAAGGCCGGTCAGCACGCCTTGGGTGTGCCAGGTCATGGGGGGCACGCGCTCGTCGAGTGTTTCGAACGTGATGTCCCGCGGGACCAGCCCCTCGTCTTCAGGGGCCTTGGGGCGCTGCAAGGCCTGGGTACGCTGGCGATAAGGCAGGCCGAGTCGCCATTGCCGGGCTGTTTGCAGATGAATGAACTCGGCGCGGGTTTCGTTCAGGTGGTAGCGCTGCTGCGCCGGGTCGTGAGCGTCGCGCCACCACTGTCGTTGGTCGGCGTCGTTGAATGGTGGGGTGTCGTTGGCGGTTGTTCGTCGGGCGTAATGGACATCCACGCTGCGGGTCTGCGCTCCGTAAAGGTCGTGTTGCAGATTCAGGGTGTGCCGGCATTGCGGGTCATCGACAAAGCCGTCGTATTGATACGTGATCGACTCCAGCAGCAGCGGCAGCATCCGGGCCTGGCGGCGATGGTTGTCGGGGGCTTGCAGCAGGCGCAGCCCGTAACGGTTCTCCTGGACCGTATAGAGGCGGGTGGCGTTGCGGCGTTCATCGACGCCGAAGACCTCGCTGCGCAGCAAGCGGCCACACAAGGCGCGGGCCATTTCCAGATCGGTGGTCGCGTCTGGCGAGGCGATGATCCGGTCGCGCTGCGTCTCGGGTTGGTATTGGCAAAGCAATGTCTTGCCCAGCGCCATGGCCTGCTTGTCTGCGCGGCTGTAGCTGTTTCGCGGCAGATCCACTCGGCGCCCGGTGTGAAACCAGGTTTTCTTCAGGCACAGAGGGGTGAGGTCCTGGCTGTCGCTGTCGCTGTCGCCGGGGCTGGCTGGAGTGTCGGTTTGCAGCAGTAGGCCGAAACCGCGAAATTCCCGCTCGCTGCCGTCGTAGTAACCTTGGCGATAGGCAAACGCCTGGGTCAGCTGGTTGCCGGTGGTTTCGTCAAGGCGGGTCTGACTGCACACCAGATGCAGGGCCAAGGGCAGGCGGCAGGTGAGTGGTTTGCCGGCGGCGATTCTCTCCTGTTTCTCATCCAGCCATTCCTGCGCCGAGCTGCGGTAGTCGATGCGATCGTCGGCGCCCATGTTGTTGTTGGTGCCGGTGAGCAGATACGGTTTAGCGCTGACGAAGTCGTAGTGCCAATGTTGCGAGCCCATGTGCGGTGAGCTCAGGATCAGGCTGGAACAGCCGAGCCCTTGCAGGTCGGCGACGCTCACTTGGCACAACGGATCGTAGCGCAGCTCTTCGGGCCAGGGCAGCGCCACTGCGGGGGCGAAGCCCTGGCCGCAGCGGTTCATGAAAATCAGTGCCTGATCCGCTTGCAGGTAGATCAGGTCGACGGCGCCGGAGCCATCCAGGTCCGCCAGGCGAATACGCGAGGCGTCGAAACTTTCGTGGGCCAACCCGGGGAAATCCAGCACCCGGCCTTGGCCGAAGCGTCCATGCCCGAGGTTGGGCCAGCACTTCACTTCGTTATGACGAATGCGCACCAGGTGCTGCTGGCCGCTGCCCAGTACGTCGCTCAAAGCCACCAGTTCGCCGGGAGAGCCGGTGAACACGGGCAGGGCATCTTCATGCGCTTCTCGGGGGACCTCGAATGGCGGTGAAAAACCGTATTTTCGTTGGTTGGCGTACAGGCGAACGCTGCGCGGGCCGATCAGTGCCAGGTCGCCGAGCCCGTCGCCCATCAGATCGGCCAACTGCCCTTGAGGGCTGAAGAACTCTGGGGCAAATGCCTCGAACGTGGCGAAGTCCGACCAGCTTCGATCGGCCTCGAGGGAGAAGAAACCGCTCACTTGCGGCCGGGCGATGAGCCAGTCCAAACGACCGTCCCCCGTGAGATCGCTCAAGGCCTGGTGTACCGATGTTGCCGCGTCGGCTACCGGGAGGTTGGGGAGCGTTCGCCACGGCGCGTAGGCCACTTCGTTGCCGTTGGCCCCGGCGCGCATGGGTTCACGGTAATGCCAGCCTTTTTCGTTTCGATGGAGCACGCCCGGCAGGCCTTCGCCGTACAGGTCCACTAACTGATAGCTGTGGCCGTCGTTGAGCCCCGGCATGTCCGCAAAACGCTGCCAGGCGAGGGGTTCGAGCGTGAGCTTGAATGCGCTGTAGCTGAACTCGACGGGAGGGCGTCGCTCGACGGTTTCGTCTTCGGCGAACGCCTGTTCGTGGGCGGCGCTCAAGTGCTGGTAACCCAGGGGGGGCTGGCGATAGTCAAGCAGCAGACGCCGCACCAGGACGGGGGCCGCGCCCAGCTCAGCGGGGAAACGGTGAAACATCAGGACCTGGCGGCACAGGCGTTCGGTGCGTAATTCAAAGCC
This sequence comes from Pseudomonas sp. P97.38, assembly GCF_001269745.1. NCBI lineage: Bacteria > Pseudomonadati > Pseudomonadota > Gammaproteobacteria > Pseudomonadales > Pseudomonadaceae > Pseudomonas > Pseudomonas sp. P97.38. The sequence goes on along the minus strand of NZ_LHVJ01000012.1, from coordinate 165,876 downwards.
GTAGGCGAAGCTGGAAAATGGATCGCTGCGGGTCGGCCACTGCCGGCCCTCATACGACGGCTTTTCTGTATAGGCAGTGCTTCGTTCACCGTAGTCGAACACCAGTTCGAAGTGCCATTGCACGGACGTGAGCCGCTGCGCAGTCCACGAATAGAGCTGCGTGTCGGCCTTGAAATTGCCATAGCTGACCCGGCTCAAATAGCGTTGGGCCGTGGCGTCTGTCTGGTATTGATAGAGGATATGTTCGCCGTGGGCGTTCAGGCTTTCCTCCAGCAGCCATTCGCCGACTCGGCGCGCATCCCCGGGATCGACGCGCCGCGATGCCTGGCTCTTTCCGAACACGTGGAGGCTGCCGTCGGCACCGTGCACCAGCCAGAAGCCCGGCGTATCGCCTGGCGAAGCCCAATGCTCGATCCGGTCGAAACGGTTTTCGGTCCTGGGGAAGTGTCGGGTGACGGTGTAGGTCGTTCCCAGTGCCAGCTCGTTGTAGTGGTCGACGTGGGTCGAGGCGACAGCCTCCTGCGCATCACGCTCGGGCAGCCACACCACTCCGGTGGGGCCGATGATTTCGTCGTCTTGCCCATAGGCCGGCACACCCTGGCTGGTGCGTCGTGCCACGCTGGGCAATGACAGCCCCCAGCCGATGCCGAACACCCCGTTGCCGAGCGTACTGGCGTAGTTCAAGGACAGGGGCGGCGCAAAGCCGCGCCCCGGCGAAATGGGCAAGGCCATCTCATAGACAGCCGTACCGTGGGCACCCACGGGGCTCCATCCTTTGCCAATGCTTTGAATGGCGCCCCCGCCCTTGGGCAGGGAGGGTGCGGTGACCGGCAACGCGGATGGCTCGTTCATTGCGCACCTCCGCCGACCCTGGCCGTGTAGCTCACGTGCACGATGATGTCGGTCAGCGATTCCAGCAGGTCTTTTTGCGCCTGGGGGTTCGGGAAGGTCAGCTGCCATTTGGAAATGGCGCCGGTGTATTCGAACGGCAGGTAGCGCTCATCGTTGAAGCTCAAGGTAAACAGACCGTTGTCGTCGATCCCTGTCGACAGGGCGATCTGCTGATTGGCGCGGCGGCTCTCCATGGCACGGCCTCGGTCACCTGGCGACAAGAACACCGTGCTGGCGGTCTGGGTCAGCGTGGCCCGAATGTTTTCGTAAGGACCAACGACGGCCGGCAAGGTCACGCTGATGGTCTTGAGGCGCCGCAGGTAATGTTGCTGGTCCTGGTAATCGTCTTCGAACAACTGATGAGGCAGTTCGAACTCACACGTGCCTTTCTTCAGGTTGTCCAGCATCTGCGGCCATGGTTTGTTCAGGTGGCTGGCCGGGGTCTTGTCCTTCAGGTGTCGCAGCGACACCGTCTTGCGGATCTCCAGCTCGCGCTCATGGCGTTGCAGGTATCCGGCGTGCATGTTCATCAGGTTCAGCTTCAGCGACTCGCCGGCACCAAGCCCTCGATAGGTCGTGTGCCACGCTCCGGGTTGAATGAAGCGACTGTCGAAGTCGGCGGTCTCATATTGCCAACAGGCTTCGGCGGCCAGGCACAGGCTCAGGGTTGCGTCGTAGGCCTGGCGATAGACCACGGCCAACTGGCTGTTGAGCCATTGGTACAGCTGCGTCCTGGAGAAGCGCTTGCTCAGGAAATCGTAGTTGGCCTTGGCCTGGCCGAGGGTCGCTTCGACCAGGCGCAATTGCAGGCGGGTGGCGGTTTCCTGCTCGGCGAAGTGCGCCAGTTGGGCGTCGAGCTGCTCCAGTTCGAGTTGGGCCTGGTCGTACGCATGGCGCCACTCGTCCCACCGACGATTGAACGAGGCTGTACGCTCGCAGTGGTCCGCTGCCGTACGGGCGAGGATGGCCGCGCTGTGAGCCGCCGCCGAGGCGGCGAGCGTTGGCCCTTCCCAGCGACTGCCACCGTTGGCGAGGCCAAAGATGTTGGGCAGCGTCATCATGGCGCCTGCCGCGATCTGGCAGGTCATGGCGGCGAGCTCGGCACTGCCGCTGGCCAGGTAGAACTGAGTGGCGTGTTTTTCCGAGTCGTTGAGGTTCTCTTCCATCAGTTTTCCGTAATGGCGGGCTCGGTCCTGGACGATCCCTTTGGTGGCCTCCAGTGCCTGACGGTTACGATGATCGATGTTCAAGGCCTGGCGTTGCAGGTCGACGGCGCGCTTCGCCAGGTCCCAGGCTTGCTGTTGCTGCAAGGCCTGCAACTGGGCTTCTTCCTTGCGTTCGATCAGCGACAGCAGCAGGGAGCCGAACTGGCTGAGGCTGTCCACCGCTTGCAGGGCGTGGCTGTGCACGGTCGTGAAGCGGTAAGGGGGAATGGCGGCGGTGGGCAGGCGGGTCGTTGCGCTGTCCGACAGGTTCAGGGCCAGGCTGCTGGAAAGGGTGCGAGGGTCCAGCGGCGCCGCGATGACCGGCAGGTGCAGCGGCTTGCCGGCGATGTCGAGGTTGTGCCGCAGGTTGTGCAGCCGGCTCTCGGCCGTGTCCCAGCCTCTGAGCAACTGCGGGTTGAACGGCAGATGCAGATACGGGCTATCGATGGCCGGCAGGGTCGAGCGTGCGCTGCCTTCGCGAAGGACCAACCCGCGGTGGTCGTTCAGGCGGGTCAGCGAGTACTCGAAGGTGCGCAGGTCGTCGTCGGGTGTTTCGACCAACGTTTGCAGGCTGAGGGCCGTCCAGGGCACCACTGGCCGAACGACCGGGCGCGGGCCCAGCAGGTCGAGCACACGCACGTACCACAGCTTCGCTTCGCTGAGGCCGTCTGGCGTCATGGCGCGGTATGCGGCATCGCCCCGGTTGATCAGGATGTCCAGGTACAGGAAGTACAGCGCCTTGCACAAGTGCACGGGATGACTGAGGGCGATCTGGTGCGGGTCATGAGGCGCCTGATCGGCGTACGACGGCACGCCGCGATCGACCAGCGGCACGCTGCGCCAGCATTCATCCTTGTTGCGATCCGGATCGAAGGCGTAGCGCAACCAGCGCTCGGCTTCCTCATACCGCTGCTCGGCGTTCAAGCGATGGGCGACCAGCCATGGCACATGGAGGAACAGCTCGGTGAAGTAACGGCCGTAGGCGCCATGAAAATCCATCGCGATGTTCGAGTCGTCGGGTATCGCGGGTTCCTGCAGGTGTTGGGTCGTCCAGTCGAACAGTTCATCCAGGCCGTCCTCGGTACGCCGGATCAGTTCGGCGGCGAACACGGTGTTCAAACGGATCGGCGAGCGCCGTCGGCTGGAGGCGTCACTGGTTTTGATCGTGGACTTGGCGAAATCGATGAACTGGGTGGCCCCCAAGCCGGGCGCCGTGACCTGGGTGATGTCGGGCGGTTGCTGGCGTATCACGGGGCGTTTGAGCGTGAAGGCCCGGAGGACGGAGTAGCGCTTGGTGGCTGGTTCGGAGGGGTGGACGAACGCCACCCCGAGAAGCAGGGTGGTGTCGTCGCCGGGATCGGTGCCGGGCCACTCGAAGTCAAAGGACGGCGGCAGATGCTCGGCCGGAACGGACTCGGCCACGACGCTCAGGTCTGCGTAGGTCAGCGGTCGGTCTAATGAGGCGGTGGGTTGCCGGAAGACGACGTATTGCTTGTCCAGTGGTTCATCGCAGAGAACGGCGACGTGCTTCACGTCAAACGGTTCGGCGTGCGCTGTTTTCAGGATGATCGTTTCCGATTCGCGGATGGTCGAGCTGTTGTTGTCGCGCCGGCTCGCCTTGATCAGGTGTCTGACGGCCTCTGTGGAAATGAATTTTCCTTCGAGGTGGGTCTGGCTCGATAGCATGATACCGGGCGAGCGATCACTGTCTCTCAGTGCGTCAGGCGTGTGCGTGAAGGACCACGTGAAGGTGCGATCGAGAGCGACCGGAGGCCTGGCAAGACTGAGGCTTGAGCCCTCCAGAAGCCGGATGTAAGCCGTTTTCGGCAGGCTTTGGGCAGCAAACACCAGGTTCATCTGGAGGCGAGGTTCACGACTGAAGGGGGTTTGCACCCTCAAGCGCATCACGTTGCGCGGCAGGTATCCCATGTTCCCTGCGCTGGTCATGTCGATGTTGGCCGCCATGTGCAACGTGAGTCTGGAGTCGTGCCGGGTGTAGGTGAGCGTGATGCGATCGCGGTGGGCGCTTTCGAAATCCGACAGGGTGGCGGGCAGGTTGCCGGGCAGGGCGACTTCTGTGATTTCGAGGTCGATGGACGTTGTGGCTTGGATACGCTGTGCGGCGGCTTTCAGGAGTTGCTGTTCGTTGGCCGCGTCCGTTGAGCGCCCCGGTTCATGATTGAGGTGCCTGTCGATGCAGACCGTCTGGTTGAAGGCGAGCTCCTTGCCGCTGGCCAGGCCTGACGCTGCCGGTGATCCATAACCCTGCAAGGCGAGAAACAGCGAGTCGCGCGAGCCTTGGCGAAAATGCACGGCGACAGTGGCGAGCAACGTCTTGATCGCTGCAAGGTCTTTGTTGCCCAGGGAACTGTCTTCCCAATGGCCTTGCAGGGCCACCCGCGGCGTACTCCAGGTTCCATCGTGTTTCTTGAAGCAATAGCTCAGGCGCAACAGCGGATGGTGCTTGCTCGCCGCCGTTGTATCGTCCTGTGACGAGGCGTTGGAGGGTGACGGGTCCTGATGAATGCATTCGCCCCAGACAACGAACAGCCGATTGTTGAACCAGACCGGTCGCACCGAATGCTCGGGCGCGTTCTCGGGGATGGGGACGTCGGCTTTTTCCCAGTCCGACCAGGCGTACGGGGCCGGCGGGTCCAGCTTGGGCGTGGTGCCCGGTGGTTGTGTCGGCACACCCGCGAGGGGCCGCTGCGCCATGTTCAGTGAACGCCAGAAGTAGCTGTTTTCGCTGCGGGACTTGGCGATGAAGTAGTAGGTGCTGTTGGCGTAGTCCTCGCCATCGATGTAGCCGTTGAGGATGTTCAGGTTGGCCACTTCTTCGAATCGGGTCAGGTACGCCATGACCGCCGATTGAACGGCGTCGGGTTGGATCTGGTTCTGGTTGAGGGCGTTTTCGAGTTGTTCGAAGTTGGCGCTTTTGTCGGCTCTCAGGTTCGGGTCGAGGTACATAGCAGGGAAGTAAAGCAACTGCTGGTGGGCGGCCCAGGTCGGGTACTGGTGCATTTCGTCGCGCCAGGTTTGCCGCAGATCGGTGGTGATGTCGGCGGGCTCATAGCCGGGCTCCAGGTTCATCAGGATGCGGTTGATGTATTGCTGCAAACTGGCAATGGCGCAGGCCACGGGGGTGGTGGGCACGTCCTGGCTGACCAGTACATCCAGCAGCCAGAATTCGTAGAGCTCCCGGGCGGTCTTGATCTTGTAGGGTTTCATCCTGTCCCGGTCAGGCGCGACCTTGTTCAGGTAAAGCGCCAACAGCGCATCGCGCAGGCTTTCATCGAGCTGCTTCTTAAGGGCAACGGTCATATTCAATCCTTGAATGTTGAAGCGGGGCGCCGGTCAATGGCAGGCCGCGATCAGTGCTGCGCCGACGGTTTTCCAGTCCGATGCAGGACTTTGGGTTTTCAGTGCGGTTGCCTGGAGCAACAGGTCTGCCGACAGTCCTGTGCTGACGCAGCACGCCTGGCAGCGCATGATCCAGTCCACCGTTTCCATTGAGGTTGCCTGTCCTGGCTCCAACTGCGCCGTCAGACGACTCACTTGCTCAATGTTCCAGTTCAAAAGGTTGGCCAGCAGGTTGTTGGTCTCTTCTTCCGAGTAATGCCCATCCTGATTGGCCACTTGCAGGTAGTGCAGCAGGTTCTCTTGCGACTGCGCCTGATGGCGGGCGCAATGGCTGAAGCGTTCGAGCAGATACAGCGTGTGGGGTGTGAGGGTTACGGAGGTCTTCGAGGCCAGCCATGTCGGATTGTCCATCAGGGTTTTCAGCGTGCTGCTGTCCAGGTGCAGACGCTGGAAGGCCTCGGCGATGCGAAGTACTGTTGCCAGCACAGGCGGCATCATGCCCGGGGTTGTGTTGATGGCCGTGACGATAGCCTTTGCGTCGGTACCGGCCATTTGCGTCACGCAAGGGACGTATTCGGCCGGAAGGTCCGCAATGTCATGCAGCAGCGTTTCAATCAGACGCTGAGGATCCTGGTTGGCGTTGTTGTCCGCTCGCAGTCTCGCCAGTCGTTCCTCCAACTTCTGATTAAGCGGCAAGCTCGTTCCCGGTTCATCGAACAGACGACACCACTGCAGTACATCAAGCTCGTTTTGCCTGAGCCAGTCCACGGCCCATTCCAGCGCCATCAACACGTCGAGAATGTCCGCCTCTGTGGATTGCGAGGTGTGCAATCGCCCGGTTACCAGTGCCTTGCAGAAGTCGTCTCCTCCCAACAACCGGGCCAGCTCGGTGCATTCGAGAGGGGACAGGCCCAGCATCCGGGCGATACGGGCCTGGCGGTAGAGTGAAGAGACCGTCGGCAAGCCGTGTTTTGGCGAGCCCAGGTACTTCTCGCTCTGTCGCACAAGCAGTAGTAGTGCATCCTGGGTCATGGGGAGTCCGAGACCTGCGCTCAGATAGCTGAGGGTTTGCTGGCCGGCGGTCAGAGGGCTCTGGGGAAGCTCCCATACGGGGCTTTCAAGCAGCCGGGTGCGATTGAACACTTGATCGAACAACGGCGTGCGGTCGCCGCAAGCATCCACCGGCATGTCGTGCAGCAAGGAGGCAAACTCTTCAGGTGCAATGCCATGGCGTTGATTCAGGTAGCGGTAGACGCCCAGTGCGCGCAACGTGTTGGCGTTGAGTGTGTCAGTCCCTTCGGAGCGCTGGGCATTGACGATCAGCGTATCCAGTTCGGCAACGGGGATAGCGGTCCAGCGATGCAGGCGGATCATTCGCTGCGCGCGGTCGAAACGCTCATGGGAGTGATGGGTGAAGACCTGCATCTCCCCTTGGGTTGCAATACTCAGGACGGAAGTCTGTTCCGGCCCGTTGATGTAGCTGGCGCCATAGCCGGTCTGCCTGGCGTCTGGGCTGTTGATTGAGGACCGAGGGGTGTAATTGCCTTGCGCCAACAGTTGTTCCACTTGCCCCGTCGTCATCCCGGTGCGTTCCTTGAAAAACTCCAGCTGACCCAGGTTCGTTATGTTTCGGGTACCGTAGTTCTTCTTCAGTGGATCTGACTTGGAGATCGATGCGATGGGCGCGAGCAGCAGGCTTTGTTGTTCCGGGCTGAGGCCGGACAGCAGTATTTGCGCGTCGAGAGGGGACGTCGTTACGCTGCCGTAGGTTGAGTTGCCTGGTGAAAACGGCAATTGCAGGCTGACGCGATAGTTCAGCTCGCCCAGCGCGGGCTTGCCGGCCCCCAGCCCGAGCAGACATTGATGATGGTACAGGTTGTAGGGCAGCGAAAAGGGATAGCGCTCGCTGCTCAGCGCCTGCGGGATTGCCCTGTCCTTGCCTTCCTCTTTCAGGTAAGCCTCGATGTTGCTGCGCAGGGTGTCATTGATGAGGTCGAGCATCGGACGCGTGGCGAAGGCGCTCTGTCGATCGAGTGTCAGGTGCCTGAGGTCGGGGCGGCGCTCTTCCAGGGTGATCCTGGCGGATGAGGCGGACGCCGGGAGCTGCTCCAGTTGCCTGGCAAACAGATACAGAGCACGTAGATACGCCACGGGCGAGTCGATGGCCGCGATATCGCTTTCGTTGCAGAACTGATCCCAGTTTTCCTCGAAGAGGGCCTGGTAGCCGGCGGACGCGGGCGTCGAGTCCGATCCCAGGCTGCGCCGCACGCGCCCCGGGGCATCCTTCCCGGCCGACACACGATGTGCCTGGTACCGGCGAGCGATTTGCCCGGCGTAATTGGCCGCACGGTCATAGGCCAGCCCGGCATCCGCGTCGCTGTACTTGGCCAGCTCAAGGGCGAATGGTGCCTTGCCCATGCGCACGATATCGAAAACCGACGCCAGCCCCATCCGCTGCAGGGCGGTTGCAAAGCGAGCCTTTGCGGTGTTGCGGTCGTCGTCGGCAAAGGCGACGAGCCTGTGCAGCAGCGAGTCATTGCTTGCGTCCATGTAGGGGTCATCTCCTGTTCGCACAAAGGTGCTTGTCCAGGGGAAACCGTACAACAGCGGTCAAAAAAAGGCGGTAGGACGAGAGTGGGGGATTTGTACGAAAGGGCGATGCGTGGGGAGGGTTTTGGTTAACCGGGAATCCAGGAGAGGGGCTGGTGAGTGGAGGGTGGCTGGACAAATTGGCTATTCTTAAACTAGGCTGCAATCAATGATTTCATTGATTGCACGGAGCTCTATGGCCAGCATCACTATTCGAAACCTGGACGATCAGATAAAGGAACAATTGCGTATCGCGGCAGCCCATAACGGCCATTCCATGGAAGAGGAGGCTCGGCTGATTTTAGGGCGTGCACTGGCAAAAGTGAGTCCGGAAGGTGGATTGGGAAGTCGTATCCGAAAAAGATTCAGTGCTCTGGGCGATGTTGATCTGGATCTACCCTCGCGCGACGAAAAGGCCACTGCGGCGGATCTTTTCGAATGATAGTGCTCGATACCAATGTTATTTCAGAGTTTATGCGTGCAGAGCCAAACCCCAATGTCTTGGCCTGGATTGATTCGCAGCCGGCAATGGATCTGGTCATTTGCGCTGTTACCGTGGCGGAAATTCTTCATGGTGTCGCCCGGCTACCCTTTGGTAAGCGCAAGCAAAAGCTTGAAGCCCATGCAATGGCAATGTTCGAAGAGGATTTTGCCGGCAGGATCCTGCCTTTTGATGCCCATGCTGCCGTTGAGTATGCGACCCTCGTTGCGTCATGCGAGGCCAAGGGGAGGGCGGCAAGCATGGCTGATGCTCAAATCGCCGCTATTTGCCGGACTCACGGGGCGTGGATTGCAACCCGCAATATCAGAGACTTTGAGTTCCCAGGCGTTGAGGTGATCAACCCCTGGAACGCCTGAAGGATGCCTGGCGCAAAACGCCCGTGTCCCACCGGACCCGGGCGTTGTGCCTGATCAAACGCGGAAGTGGCTGACCATCAGCTGCAACTGATTGCCCAGCCGCGCCAGCTCGACACTGGAGGCGGCGGTTTCTTCGCTGGCGGCGGCGGTCTGTTCGGAGACGTCGCGCACGTTGATGATGCTGCGGCTGATCTCTTCGGCCACGGCGCTTTGCTGCTCGGCCGCGGCGGCAATCTGCTGGTTCATCGACTGGATGTTCGACACCGTGCGGGTGATGTTCTCCAGTGAGGCGCCGGCCTTGCGGGTCAGGGCCACGCTGCTGTCGGTGAGGCTGCGGCTGTTGTTCATCACCGCGGCCACTTGTTGCGTGCCGTTCTGCAGGCCGGCCACCAGGCCTTCGATTTCCTCGGTGGATTTCTGCGTGCGCTGGGCCAGGCCACGGACTTCGTCGGCCACCACGGCAAAGCCGCGACCGGCTTCACCGGCACGTGCCGCTTCGATCGCGGCGTTGAGCGCCAGCAGGTTGGTCTGCTCGGCCACGGCCTTGATCACGTCCATGACGCTGCCGATCTTGTCGCTTTCCTGTTGCAGCACGGTCATGGCGTCGGTGGAGCGCACCACTTCGCTGGCCAGGCGCTCGATCTGGGCGATGGCTTCGCTGACCACCTGGTCGCCGGCACGGGCTTCGCCGTCGGCCGCAGCGGCGGCTTGAGACGCTTCCTCGGCGTTACGCGCAACTTCCTGCACGGTGGCGGTCATCTCGTGCATGGCGGTCGCCACCTGGTCGGTCTCGACTTTCTGGCTGTTGACGCCGGCACTGGTCTGCTCGGTGACGGCGGACAGCTCTTCGGCGGCGCTGGCGATCTGGGTCACGCCATCGCGGATGCCGCTGATCAGGTCGCGCAGGGTGACGCCCATGCGAGCGATGCCTTGTTGCAGCACGCCGAGTTCGTCGCGGCGGGTGACGGTGACCGTGTGGGACAAATCGCCACTGGCGATGCGTTCGACCACGGCCAGGGTTTCGCGCAACGGCCCGGTGATCTGGCGCGTGATGACCACGGCGGCAATGATGCCCACCAGCAGCGCCAGCAATGTGCTGACCAACTGCAGGGTACGCGCTTGGGCGCTTTCGGCGTCGCGACGGTCAAGCTGGATCTGGTACAGCTGCTCGCTCAGGTTCACGATGGCCGTGCCCTGGTCGGTCATTTCCTTGCGTGCCTGCACTGTATCGGCGGTGGCGACCTTGAAGGCCTGCAACGCGCTGCGGTACTGGACCAGGGCGTTCTCCAACTGGCGCATTTCAGCTTGGCGGGTGCTGGCGAAATGTTCATCCAGCGGCTTGAGCGAAGCGATGGCGGCGTCCAGTTGAGCGACGGCCTTGCGTTCGGTATCGGCGTTGCTGTTGGCGGTATAGCCGCGCACTTCATAGCGGGCCAGCATGAATTCCTGCTTGGCGCGAGTGATCGCCTGGAACTGCTCGAAGCGCTGGTCGCTCAGGGCCATTTGCTGCACGTCGGTGTTGATCGCCTCGATCAGCTTGTAGGCGGCCTCGGCGTTCGCGCCCATGGCATCGCGGGCGGTGTTGCCCGTGCGATAGGCACTGCGCATTTTGTTCAGGGACACCTGGTAGGCGCTGATGGTTGCGCTCTGCTCCTTGAGCAGCCTGACGTTTTCAGGGCTCTTGAAGCTGCTGAGCAGCGCGTTCTGCTGTGCCACGAAACCATCGAGGGTGGTCTGCACATTTTGTGCGGCGGTTTCGTCGCCGTTGGTCAACATGTATTGCAGGCGCGCAACTCGCAACTTGGTCAGGCCGGCATTGAGCTGGGTGATGTCGCTCATCCAGTTGCTGCGGTCGATCAGCCCGCCCAGGCTGGTCCAGCCGGTCAGGGCCAGGATGCAAGTCAGGACCAGGACCAGGCCGAAGCCCAGGCCCAGCTTCATGTTGACGCTAATGTTGCCAAACCAGCTGTTCATCCAATTCCTCCAGGAAACGTTGTGCTGCTTGTCGTCGGTTGGCTGGAAGAGTTGTTGTTGTTAAGCACCAGCAGAAATGTGTAGCAGGCCTGTATCGGCCGCCTCCTCTGGATCTGAAAGATTTTTTTCCGGGGCTTCGGCTTCCGTTGAAAGATCGGGATCGGCGCCAAGCTTTTTTTCACATCGGTTTCACCGCTTGCCTACGTGAGCCGCTCTACTGTCGCGCCATCGAATGTTTGGGTGGATGCCGTCGGGGCGGCTTGATGTGGAACTGAGACTGAGTCTTTTCGGCCAGACACGCTCGATTGACACGAGCCGGTTTGCCCGTTACCGAAACACCGCGTTCGTCCTGGCTTCGGCGCTGTTGGTGAGTGCGCTGAGCCTCTGGCTGCTGGGCCCGGCGACGCTGCCGGACCTGGCCCATGGCAACGTCGCCGGTGCGCAGGCGTTGGCTGACGGCTGGGCGAAGGGGGAAATGATCGTGCTGGTACGCCACGTCGAGCGCTGCGACCACTCCAAGGCGGCGTGCCTGAACGACCGCGAAGGCATCACCGATCGCGCCCGTGCCGTGGCGGTGGGCCTGGGGGCGCGGTTCGAGCAATTGGGCCTGGACCACGCCGACCTCTACAACAGCCCGTTGACCCGCACCGCCCAGACGGCGGGGTACATGTTCAACAAGGTCAGCGCCGGCGACGATTGGCTGGTCAATTGCCGGCACGACCTGCTGCGCAACGCCCTGGCCCACAAGGTGCCGGGGCGCAACCTGATCCTGGTGACCCACAGCGAATGCATGCAGGCCATGGAAACCGCGCTCAAGCAACCGACCTCGACGTTTGGCTATGGCGCGTCGCTGTTCGTTTCCACCGCCCAACCCCAAGCGCCCCGGCTGCTCGGTTTTATCGAAGCATCTGACTGGCGCTCGGTGACCTTTCAGTAACCTTTCCCACGATCAGGACTGCCCATGCTGACGTCTGCTCGCTCCCGTTTCTACGGGCTCAATCTTGGAATTCCCCTGCTTTGCGCCGTTGTGGTGTTCCTGCTGTTCGACATGACCCGCATCGACATCGCCATCAGCGATTTTTTCTACGACCCGGTGCACCAGGTGTTCCCTTTGGAACACGTACGGCTGTTCGAGCAGATCACCCACAAGTGGGCCAGGATCATCCCGAACTGGACCGGCGAGGCGGCGATCATCGGTGCGCTGCTGTCGTTCATCTGGCCGTTGCTCAAGCCGCAGAATCGCCCTGGGTTGCTGCGCGTGCTGGACAAGGCCAGGCTGAGCAAGCCACTGCGTTTTGCCTACAGGCACCGTCGTGATTTCCTGTATGTGGTCTTCGCTTTCTCCCTTAGCACGGGGGTCATTCATTACCTCAAGGGACACACCAGCGTGTACTGCCCGGTGGAAACCACCCAGTACGCCGGCAAAATCGAGCACAAGGAGTGGTATCAGAACTTCGTCCTGCTGAAGGTCGCCGGTGACGGCCGCTGCTGGCCCGGCGGCCATGCCTCCGGCGGCTTTACCATGCTCGCGCTGTACTTTGTCGCCCGCCGTTATCGCTGGCGTCATTCCAAAGCGTTGATGTACGGCGCACTGACCCTGGGGTTCGTCTACGGCACTACACGAGTCCTGCAGGGCTGGCACTACATGTCGCACACCTTCTGGGCGGGGATTTTCGTCTGGTTGAGCTGCTGGCTGATGGCGCTGGTGTTCTACGGCCGCCGGGTCCTGGAGCAACCTGTGCTGAACAAACCCCAGCCGATGGCGACCCGTGTCTTGCCGAACCTGGACGGGGCTCATCCTTCGGCCTGAAGGGCAGGCAAAAAAAAGCCCGCGGGAGAGCGGGCTAAAACCTTAGTTTCTTGAATGAGCGAGGGGACTGTACCGAATCAGGCAGGCGCATGGGGTGAAGAAAAGTTTATACGGATAGAGGGGATTTCCTGATCCGCTGGCCGAACAATCGCTTTTTGTGGGCGCGGGCTTGCTCGCGAAGACGGTGGGTCAGTCGATATCGATGCCGGATGTTAGAGCGCTTTCGCGGGCAAGCCCGCTCCCACAGGTGATTTGGGGTGCTCACAAAGGCTGTATTCACCCTAAAGCCCATGTGGGAGCGGGCTTGCTCGCGAAGACGGCGGCACAGTCAACACCACATCAACGCCACCACAAACTGCCCCACCGCTTTCCCGAGCAAGCTCGCTCCACCAGTTTGGGAGCAGGCTCGTGCTCTAGATTTTGAAATGCCTTGTGTAGGCACCTTTCCCATTGACTTGCAGGACATTTCCTAGAAAATTCCAACCCCTTGCGCCTGCGGATTTCGGTGCCTAGTCTCTGTTCACCGCTGCCCATTCAGCGGTCGGGTTTAGCAGCTCGGAAATCACGTTAGGCGCATGGCAATCACCATGAACGCGGGCATCTTGATCGTCCGAATTTATGGCGGCTGTGCGCAGGGCATCTTCGGGTGCGCCGGTTTCCTAACGTGCCGGTCTGCTAACCTGCGCATGGCTGCCACCCAATCGTTTAGCAGCGAACGTGGCGGCTCCGACATACGTTAGGAGTACCCATGGAAAAACTCATCCCAGACCCTCCCGTCCCACCGCTGCACCTGGACATCGCCGCCGATCCCAACGCCGAACGTGTCATCGATTCCTATCTGAACGCCAACGCCGCCCAGCCCGCGGAGAACCCCTCGCCGGACCTGCTCTTCACCATCGTCGATGGCGTCGACGCGGAGAGTCTGTTGGCCAACCTCAGCGAAACCCTGGCCTCTGCCAACGTCATGGCCGGTGACCTGGCATTCGAACTGGAGGGCTCGCGACGGCACTTTGCGTTGGGGCTGCAACAGCTGATCGAACTGGGCCAGCTCTTGGCAAACCGGGCACTGGATACGGTGGACCCGAGATAGAAGTTGAAAAATGTGGGTTTGGTCGATGATCAAACCCATTTTTTGCGGCAGCATACCGGGCATGTTCACTTCGGACCTCCAGCCCGTGCCAACCCCCAACCGCGACGCCCTGACCGCCCACCTCGCCCGCGCACCCGATGACGTGGCGGCGCGTGCCTCCCTTTATCGTGATCTGCTCGATGCCGCAGAGGTTTCCCTGGCGGGCGTGCGGGTGGCGGCCGGGTTGTGTGACCCGGCAGCGATGGCGGTGATTGCTGAGTTGAACGTCACGCCCCATTGCAATCGCCCCGGCCCTTTATTGCCGCAGTTGCGTGGCCTGCCGATGGACCAGGTGGTGCTGGAGGAGGCCGAGCCGCAGTGGCTCGATGCCCTGGCCGGGTTGCCGTTGCGCACGCTGGTGCTCAACGGTCCGAGGTTCGGTTGCGGGCCGGACATCTGGGGGCGTTTGCCGGGTGTCGCCCTCGAAAGCCTGGCCATCAGCGGCTTCGCCCGCAACGATGATGCCACCAGCCTCCCGTCGCTCGAACGTCTGCGGCACTTGAAGCTGGACACCTACGGTGAGGACTTCGACGACGGTTTTCTCCGGCGGTTGGCCGGCAGCCCGTTGCAGACGTTGTCGTTGAACCGCTGCGATGACATCACCGATGACGGCCTTCGCGCGTTGTCGTCTTTCTCGTTGCGCTCGCTCACCTTGGGCTGTGCAGGGGCGCTGACTTCTGCCGGTATGCGGCACGTGTGTGCGCAACCACTGGAACAACTGAGCATCGGCTCCAGCAGCGCCATCCTGCAAGATCCTGCGTGGCTCAGCGCGCTAACGGCGTTGCGGTCATTGAGCCTGAACGATTGCTACGCCAGCGCTGCCGCGCTCCAGGCCATTCGCGATCTGCCCCTCGAGCGACTGTCACTTCATGCGGCGTATGTCTGCGAGGACGATTTCGAAGGGCTCGAAGGCATGCCGCTCGCCGATCTGGACCTCAAGGGCTCACGGCAAATGATCGAGCGACTCGATGTACTGCACGGCTTTCCACTCAAGCGGCTTGGGCTCTGCGATGTGCAGGGGATCAGTGCGCAGACGTTGCGCGATCTTGAAGGGTTGGGCTTGGAGTCGCTCGACCTGTCCTTGAACGAGGTCACCTGGAAGGAACTCAAACAACTGGCCGGCCTGCCGCTGAAGCGCTTGAGTCTGAGTTTCTGTCAGGGTGTGGATGGCAAGGTGTTGCGCAAGCTCACCGAACTGGGGTTGCCGTTGGAGCAACTGGAAATCAGCGGCCTGGACCTGCGCGACAGCGACCTGGCGTGCCTGCGTAACCTGCCGTTGCAACGCCTGGGCTTGTACGAAAGCCCGTGGCTGACCGATGCCGGCGTCGCCCATCTGGCCGGGCTGCCATTGCGGGACCTGACGCTCGAGGCGGGGCCGGGGGAGTCGCAGCTTACGTCGGCCATGGTGTCGGTGCTCGAAGGGTTGCCGCTGGAAAGGTTGTCGTTGCGCAATGGCTCGCAGATCAGCGCAGACGGGTGGGATCGCCTGGCCAGGCTGCCGGCCCGCGTCAGCGGCCCGGGTATTTGATGCGCCGCGGTACTTTTAGTTATGCGCAGTGAGGAACCTTCTCCACTTCCCGGTAGATCTGCTCACCTTTAGCAATCTCGGCTGTACGTAAATCATAGGCAATCTGCAGGTTCAGCCAAAATTGCGCTGACGTATCCAACGCGGCCGCCAAGCGCAAGGCAACATCTGCGCTGATGCTGCGACGCTTCAACACAATGTCATTTATCGTGGGGGCCGAAACGTGCAAAGCCCTTGCAAGCGCGGCTGCCGAAAGGCCAAGTGGTTCCAGGTATTCTTCTTTGAGAATTTCCCCGGGATGTACAGGCCTCATGCCGTTCTTAAACATGGCTCACCTCAGTGATAATCGACGATTTCTACCTGTTCGGGGCCATTGATGCCCCAGACAAAACAGATTCGGTACTGACCATTGATCCGAATGCTGTGCTGACCCTGTCTGTCGCCCTGCAGCGGCTCCAGCCTGTTTCCCGGTGGGGAGCGGAGGTCATTGAGTTCGACCGCTGCGTTGAGCATCCCCAGCTTTCGTTCCGCAACTGAAAGGATAGCGGCCCAGCGCCGGGCCTTGCCGGTTTCAAAAAGGGCTTGGGTGTCGGCGCATTTGAAGCTTCGGATCATCGCTTAATGCTTAACGTTATACGTTAAGGCGAGTCTACATCGTTTGCAGGGATACTCAACGGGTTGCCGCATACCGGTTGTCGTGAGGCAGCAAGGCTTGATGCTGGTCGGGCCCATGGAACCCCGTTCAATAACTGACCGCATCAAGTCGAGCACCGCCCTAAACAGCAGACTTACCAGTTGTAACTCAGCTTCGCGGTGATTTCGCGGCCGGGGTTGTAGTAGTTCGCGGTCCCTGAGCCGACCACGTGTTGCTCATCCAGCAGGTTGCTGACGTTGATCGCCAGGTCGGTGCCTTTGAAGAGTTTGTAGTTGAACGCCGCGTCGAACAGTGTCGTGCCATCGCTGGTGTCGGTGTTGGCCGCGTCGAAGTAGTAAGCGCCCACATAGCGTGCACCCAGGCCAACGCTGACATCGGTGTCGGGTACGTTGTAGTAGGTCCACAGCGATGCGGAGTGTTTTGGCGCGGTGGCGAATTCATTGCCCTTGAGTGAGCTGCCGTCATACAACGTGCCGCGCAACACTTCGGACTCCATGTAGGAATAACCACCCACCAGGCTCAGGTTGGGGGTCAGCTCGGCCTTGGCTTCCAGATCCAGCCCGCGGACCCGTGATTCACCAACGGTTTGTTGTTCGATGACACCGCTGGGCAGTACCACGGCGATGCTGACATTTTCCTGGGTCAGGTCGTAGACGGCCGCCGAGAACAACGCGTCCATGCCGATGGGCGCATATTTCACCCCCACTTCGTATTGTTTGCCGGTTTTCGGAATGACTCCCACCGTTGGTGGCGAGACCGACTCGACCATGCTGATGTAGGTGGAAACTTCATCGTTGACGATGTAGGTCAGCGCGCCGCGATAGGACGTCTCGGAGAAGTTGTCCGACTCTTTTACGCGGTTGATGTCGGTGCTGGACAGGTCCATCGAGTCGTTACGCACACCGGCGGTGACGATAAAGCGCTCGTAGAAGGACAGGTTCTGTTGCAGGAACACGGCCTTGGTCTTGGTATCGAGCTTGTCATTGCTATAGGGCGCTACACCGCCGGGGACACCGGTGAACACCGGGTTGGCCAGGTCGATGGAGCCGGTTGGGGCATAGACGGATCGTTCCTCGGTCGAGGAATCGCCATACTCCACGCCCACCAAGGTGCTGCTGTCGATGTTTTCGAAGCGGGCATCGTATTGCAGCATCAAGTTGCCGTTCAGTTGCTCGGCTTCGCTGTCCGTGCCAAAGATGTAGCGAGGCACGGTGGTTCCGGTGCGCGTGGTGGAGTCGCTGAGGAACACATAGCCGAAATCATCGGTCAGCTCGCTGTAGCGCAGGTTGCTGCGCAAGACGAAACCATTGTCGAAGTCATGGCTGAAGGTGCCGCTGAGGTTGGTGCGTTCGACATCGTGGAAGTTGTAGCTGGGTTCGCCGTAGAACTTCTTGCGGTCGTATTCCTTGTCCAGCGGGTAACCGCCACTGTTGGGCGAGCTTTGGGTTTTCAGGTAGTCCACGATCACCGAGGCCGAGGTGAAGTCGGTGGGTGACCAGGTCAGGCCGCCCATCACGAACTTGTTGTCGTCCTGGGAGTGGTCGTACTCGCGCTCACTGTCTTGCATTTTTGCCGTGAAGCGACCGGCCACGGTCTTGTCTTCATTCAGCGAGTCGCCGACGTCGATGCCGGTTTCGGCGTGGTCGAAAGAGCCGTAGGTGACATAGCCCTGGCCGAACTTTTCGAAGCGCGGCTTCTTGCTGACGAAGTTCACCGAGCCACCCGGGTCGGCGGGGCCGAACAACGTGGAGTTGGCCCCGCGTATCACTTCAACGCGTTCATAGGCGAACGGTTCCTCGCGCACACCGCGCATCGAGCCCAGGGTCAGGCCGTCCCGATAGGTGGTGGCCTGGAAGCCGCGGATCTGGAAGTAATCGTTGCGGTCGTCGGTGCCGTAATAGTCGGTGATCACCCCCGGCGTGTACTGCAGCAATTCTTCCGTGGTGCTGGCGCTGCGTTGCTGCATTTCCTTGTCGGTTACCACGGAAACCGAGGCGGGCGTGTTGAGAATGCTGGTGGCCACCTTGCCACCGACCCAGAGTTCCTGGGCGACCACCGACTGGGTGTCCTCGGTGCCATCGACCCGGGCCTTGGCGTTGACGAGGATCGGGGCGAGGCGATAGTCATCCAGTTCGCCGTCTACCTTGGCCTGCGGCGTCAGCAGGTAAGCGTTCGGGCCTTGTTTTTGAATCTCCATATCGCTCCCCTGTAACAGCGCCGACAGGGCTTGGGGGGTATCGAGTGCGCCGCTCACACCCGAGGTCGTGCGGTTCGCGACGCTTGGCGCATCGAAGGAAAGACTGATGCCGGCTTCACGCGCAAAGCGATCCAGCGCCGGTGCCAGTGGACCGGCAGGGATGTTCCAGTGGTGAACCGCGTGGGGCTGCTCGACGCTCGGGGTTTGCGCCAGGGACGGTAGCGCGTAGCTGCTGACGATGACGCCAAAGACCGCGCCGTGCAGGGCGCGATTCAGTCGAAGGCGCTGTGGAACCGGGGACGAACTCATTTACTCGCTCCGTGAAAGGGGATCGGCAGATAGGCCTGTACGTCGGCCTTTCTTACATGCCGAACGAGAATGAGAAATCACCTCATTTTTATTTGATAAGGTTGTGCAACGAGAACATCACCTCAGCTGGCGGCGCTCAAGGTCACCCAATAGTGGGTTCGATAATCGATGCGCAACTGCAATGACTGCGCAACCAAGGCCAGTACCTGATCGGTATCGGCAAGTTGGAAAGTGCCGGAAACGCGCAGCCCCGAGACTTCTTTGGCGCAGCGCAACACGCCGGGGCGGTAGCGCGACAAGGCCTCGATAAAATCATCGAGGCGCATGTGGCGGGCGCTGATCACGCCGTCGCTCCAACTCCATAGGTCCAGGCCGTTGTCCTGGAACTCAGCCACGCCCTTGGCGGTGAACAACCGTTGGTTGGCGGCCTGGACGGTGTCGCTGGCCAGGCTTCGACTGGCCCCGGGAAACACCGTGACGGCACCCGACTGCACCGCGAGGAGTGTGCCGTCGTCACGCTCGTGCGCCAGGAAGCGGGCATTGAGGGTGCGTATGAACCCGTCGCGGGTCTGCAGCCAGAACGGACGCGGTTGCGCCGCGCCGGCATCCGCACTGGTGTTCACGATGATTTCGCCGCGCCGCAGAATCACCAGGCGCCGTTCTGCGGTGAAGTCGCTGTCGACGGCACTGTCGCTGTTGAGTTGGATAAGACTGCCATCGTCGAGTTGGACGCGTTTGCGCTCGCCAGTTTTGCTGTGCTGTTGGGCGAGCAGGGCCGGCAGCGGCGTGTAGTCCCGGCCGAGCCAGGCCGCGCCGCCTGCCGTGGCCAACATGCCCAGCAGCTTCAGGCTCTGGCGCCGATGCAGGCCTGAGCGCGTGCCCTTGAGGGTGTGCCGGGCCAGATCAGGCGGGATACCGGCAAAGTCATCGCCAAGCGCTTCGACACGTTGCCACGCCAACCGATGCTCCGGCCGCTGGGCCAGCCAGTGCTCGAAGGTGCGTTGGGTTTGCTCATCGGCCGGGTTGAAGCGCAGGCGCACCAGCCAGTGGATCGCCTGGTCGACCACGGCCGGGTCCAGCCCCCGGGCTTCACTGGTCGGCATAGCGCAAGCGATAGCAGTGTTGCAGGGCCTTGGCCAGGTCGCGTTCCACCGTAGAACGGGAAACACCCAATTTTTCGGCGATTTGCAGGCAGGTCAAACCGTCGAGCTGGGCGAGCAGAAACGCCTCGCGCACCCTCGGCTTGAGCAGGTCCAGCAGGCGGTCGATCCGCTCGAGGCTGTCGAGAATCAGCAGCCGTTCTTCTTCAGAGGGAGCCTCTTGGGCAGGCAGCAGCGCGAGGCTTTCAAAGTAGGCACGTTCGAGTTCGCGACGGCGATACCGATCGATCATCAGCCCCCGGGCGATGCTGCTCAGATACGCACGCGGTTCGCGCAAAGGGCTGGACTGACGGGACTTGAGCAGACGCACGAACGTGTCCTGCGCCAGGTCTGCTGCGCTTTCGCGACAACCGATGCGCCGGCTCAGCCAGCCATGCAACCACGAATGGTGGCTGCGGTAGAGCAGCGCGAGATCGGCATCACCCAGTGTGTCGTTGCTGCGCATCAGCATCCCGGAAACTACATAATTGATAATGAATCGCATTATATTCAGGCGGTAGACGCCAGGGCAAATTTGCCGGCTTTTGGCGTTCGCCAGGGTGTTCTTTGCCTGATAGGAATAGGCAATGCTGCAAGGCAAATCGGCATAGGTGACGCGCCTGCCGATGGCTACCATGGCGCACACCAACCGATGGGAGTTCGTCATGAATGGTATAAAAACCCTGTTCATCACCGGCGTCAGCAGCGGCTTCGGCAACGCCTTGGCCCAGGAAGCCCTGGCGGCCGGGCACCGGGTCATCGGCACCGTGCGCAGCGAGGCGGCCTTGCAGGCTTTCGAACAACTGTCTGCCGAGCGGGCCCACGGCGTTCTTTTGGATGTCACCGACTTCGCCCTGATCGACAGCGTGGTCGACGCCACAGAAGCCGCTCACGGCCCGGTCGATGTGCTGGTCAACAATGCCGGCTACGGCCACGAGGGCATTTTCGAAGAGTCGCCGCTGGAAGAGATGCGGCGTCAATTCGACGTCAATGTGTTCGGTGCCGTGGCGGTGACCAAGGCGTTCCTGCCGTATTTCCGCCAGCGCCGCGCCGGGCATATTCTCAACATCACGTCGATGGGCGGCACCATCACCATGCCAGGCATCGCCTACTACTGCGGAAGTAAGTTCGCCCTGGAGGGGATCTCCGATACCCTGAGCAAGGAGTTGCAACCGTTCAACATCTTCGTGACGGCCGTCGCGCCCGGTTCGTTTCGAACGGACTGGGCCGGTCGTTCGATGCAGCGCACCCCGCGCAGCATTGCCGACTACGATGCCAGTTTTGACCCGGTTCGCCAGGCACGTCAGGAGAAGAGCGGCAGGCAACTCGGCGACCCGCACAAAGCGGCGCGGGCGATGTTGCAGGTGATCGCCAGCCCGACCCCGCCTGCCCACTTGCTGCTGGGTAGCGACGCCTTGAACCTGGTGCGCGACAAGCTCAGTCGTGCGGCCAGTGAGATCGATCAGTGGGAGGCGCTGACCCGTTCGACCGACGGCTGAGCGACCCGCGCAAGGAGAAGTGGATGACCGAGGCTGATCCGCGCACCGCGCGCATGGTGACGTTGATGGAGCGGCTGGCGCCGGTGGAAGGCTACAACCTCAGCGCCCTGGAGGACGTGCGTTTCCTGCGTTCGAACCGGCCATTGAGTCGCACGCCGGTCTTGTATGACCCCGGCATCGTCATCCTGTGCCAGGGGCGCAAGCGCGGTTACCTGGGGGATGACGTCTATGTCTACGATGCCCGGCATTATCTGGTGGTGTCCGTTCCCGTGCCGTTCACCATGGAGACCGACGCCAGCGAGGCGCAGCCCATGCTGGCGGTGTATATGCGCCTGGACCTGCAGCTGGCGAGCGAGTTGATGTTGCAGGTCGACGAAGCCCTCGGCCCGAGCGATGCCCCGCCCAAGGGCATGTACGCCTCGCCCATGGACGAGGACTTGTGCGCCTCGACGCTGCGCTTTCTTGAAGCCATGAGCACACCGGGTGACGCGCACATCCTCGGGCCGGCGCTGGTGCGGGAAATCTACTACCGCATCCTCACCGGCGAGCAGGGCGGCTCGATGCGCGCGGCGCTGAGTCGCCAGGGCCACTTCGGCCAGATCACCCGCGCGATCCGCAAGATCCACAGCAGCTACCCAGAGCGCCTGGATGTCGAGACTCTCGCCCGCGAAGCCAACATGAGCGTGCCCAACTTCCACCTACACTTTCGCAGCGTGACAGACGCCTCGCCCATGCAATACCTCAAGTCGACACGCCTGCACCAGGCGCGCCTGCTGATGCTGCGCAACGCCATGAACGCCAGGGCGGCGGCGTTCAGCGTGGGCTACGAAAGCGCCTCCCAATTCAGCCGTGAGTTCAAGCGCCTGTTCGGACGAACGCCTCAGGCTGAGGTGCAGTGGATGAAGGCGACGTATGCGTTGCCGGCGCCGGTGGGGGCGTCGGTTTATGTGGCGTCGCATTAGGCATCGGGTGAGTTGGCCAGGGCTGTCGTCGCACGTCGACGAGGCGTGGCAGATTGTGCCGTTCAGCACGGCTATCAGCCTGCAAGTGGCTGCCGGTGTGTACTCAAGCATCATCTGGGCCGTCGAAAATATGGGGGGTTATTGGACGATAAGCTGTTTGTCGTCTTGTTAAAGCGATTCCCTGTGCATGGGAATTCGGAGCCTTCCTATGCGCAGCAACTTTGCTGAAAAACGCACAGCGGGATGAAAAATGGCGACGGTTACCCTATCTGTCGCCAGAGGGTGTGCTCGAATTTCAAGGGGCAGCGCTGCTGTTGCCGTGTCGAAATCGGACCTTATAGCTCCAGAGCCGATGTTGATGCGCTTTTGGGTCACCGGTTCGCGGTAGTTGAAATCCAGAGCACCGAGCCGTTGTTGTATACGCGGAGCTGCAAGCCGTTACCGTCTGTGAGGATGTAATCCCTTGGATTCTGGAGGTTGCGTAGTTACTGGATCGCAGGCACAAAAACAAACGTCTGTGGAGGTCTTTAGATGCTGAAATGGTGGGCCGGGGTAATCTGAATTGATTCTGTATCGTATTGATTTTTATTGATTATTTTCGGTTTGATTTTCTATTGGAATACCTTATGGAATACCATTCGCGAATCTTCTTAAATTCCTGCCTTTACGTCGACCAAAATTCAATTCCACAGCTGTACTTCGGATTTCACCTTTCAGTGGAGCCAACGGCTACTGATAGCGATTGCTGGCGCTTGGTTCATTCCTTCACCCGCTCTGGCGAGTCGGCGCGTGCCTTATTGCTGTCGCGTACGGCAAATGCGCTTTAGCTCCAACTCCTCAAGATGTCGCTCGTATTGAGCTGATGGTTCGCAAGTGGTGGCGGAGCACACTCGATAAGCCTATCGGATCTCTCAGATCAGGGATCCATTGATCGCGTCCGGCTTTACGACGGTCAAGGCTCAGGCTAAGGTGCTGGCATAAGGACATGATTTTCTAACATTTGTCCACGGAAGGTTCTGATCAGTCGTAGTGAAACTACCGCCCTTCCTTTCCGACTTTGTTGTGCCCTGAAAAACGCGTGCCGAGCAAGGTGCTGTCATCGATCACCAACGGGATTGGCGATTGACGCATCAATGTGGCTGTTGCAAGCGTCCCGAACATCAAAAAATTGCTAAATTGAAGGCGGAAAGTATGGATTTTTCGACGCTGTTGCATCTATGGGGTGCAGCAAGCTCCGAGCAGCTGATCGCGCCAATAACGGTAGTTGGCTTCGTTTTCATTTTGTGCGCTTGGTACTTTGTCCGTTATTTTTGTCCATCCTTCAAACTTAGCAGTCAGCTGAAAAAACTGACTAAACGTGTGCACGGTGTGAAAGCGCTCGCCCCGTCTCAACGGCGCTCTGAATTGGAGCAACTGTTCAATGGAAGCAAGCTGGAGCACTCTTGGCACGAATACGCTGAAACGCTGCACGACCAGTTTGAGTTTCAAGAAGGCGAACAGGTTCTTGTCCGGTCGCGCGCCACCGCCGGAGCCGCGCATTTTTTCTCACCTCAAAGCGTGGTTGATACCCCACTGGGAACCGAGTTTTATAAACACCTGCCTGGTATTTTGACCGGCATCGGTATTGTCGGAACCTTCTTCGGCTTGATGCTAGGCCTACAGCATTTTGATCCAAGCACCCCTGAGCAGGTAAATGCCAGCGTCGATAAGCTGCTCAAGGACGTGTTGTTTGCGTTCATCGGCTCCTTTATTTCAATTATGGCCTCTATAGCCGTCACGATTACTGAAAAGTGGCGTCTGGGCCAATGCTACAGGCTCCTTGAAGCGTTCAACGAAACCATCGACGGGCTTTTCGACAGCGGTGTCGGTGAGGAATATCTAGCGGAGCTTGTGCGCTCGAGTGCTGAAAGCTCCGTGCAAACCCGTCAGCTCAAGGACAGCCTGGTAACCGATCTGCGGGAAATGCTGCAGAACCTCGTTGATACCCAAGTCCGCGAAAGCCTCAAATTAGCGGATACCTTGTCAACGACTTACCGTGACTCTGGGCAGTTGTTGGCCGATCAGGTAAGCAGTGCGATTGAGAACAGTCTCAAATCCCCCCTTGAAGCTATCGCGGGTGCGGTTCAGGCCGCCAGTGGCGACCAGTCAGGGCAAGTACAGAACCTTCTTCAGGATGTTCTAGTTGCCTTCATGAACAAGCTGGAAGGTACGTTCGGCCAACAGTTCAACGGTCTACACGAACTGATGGGTCAGTCCGTTGCCGCCATGCAGTCGATGCAGCAAGGCTTTTCGACGCTGATCCAAGATATGCGTTCGGCTAGCGAGTCCTCGACCCAAAACAGCTCGACTATGATCGCTCAGTTACTCTCCGATATGCAGGCCGGACAGAACGCCATGCAGGCGGGGATGAACGAGATGCTCGCCAATCTCCAGGCTTCGGTTGCCCGTATCGGCAACGAAGGGGAGGGGGCAGGTGCTCGAATGGCCGAGCAGTTGGAGAAGTTGTTTGCTCAAAGCGAGGCTCGCCAACAGGCAATGGCTGAGAATCTCCAGGCTTTTGTTGAGTCGATCAAGCAGAACATCGGCCAAGGTCAACAGGAAACCATGGCGAAAATTGCGGGCTCCGTTGAGGTGCTGGGTGAGCAACTCTCGGCAGTCTTCAAGCAATTGGAGCACGGCCAGCAGCAGATGGATCAAACCACCCGCGCTGCACAGGCTGACCTGCATCAAGGCACCCGTGACTTGGTGGGCGGTCTTGACGAACAGGTCAAGGCGTTGCTGCAAACAGTGTCAGAGCAACAGAAATCTGCACAGGACACCGTTAAGGCATTGAGTGCCCAAACAGAGCAACATTTGCAGAGCATGCAGCTAGGCGCAGACAAGATGCGGGCGGCGGCTGAGCGGTTTGAAACGGCCGGACAAAGCGTTGCGCGTGCCAGTGAGTCGACTGCGGGGCTGATGGGCACAGTCCAGGGTGCAGGTACTGAGCTTGCACAGGCATCACGTGAGTTGAACACCGTGGTTGCGGACTATCGAAACAATCGTGAAGCGCTGGCGAAAACTCTCGCGGTCATCGAAGGGGTTGTCGCAAGCGCACAAGGGGAGGCCAGCGGCCGCAGCCAGTATCTCCAGGACCTGAAGATTCAAAGCGAGCGAATGCAGGCGCTTAACCGTGAAGTTTATGAATACCTGGAAAACATCAGTGGTGTGCTGGGTAACGGCTTTAAAGAGTTCGGTGATGGCATGGATCGGTCCTTGAGACAAACGCTGGGTAGTCTGGATGCCGAGCTCGATAAAGCAGTCAAGAGCCTCGCTGGCGGTGTAGAAGGGGTCAAGGAAAGTCTCGAAGACTTCGGCGACATCATGGAACGAATCAGGCAGTAACGGAGGCTAGTCGATGTTTGGTAAGCAAATGCCTTCGGTTGTCCGTTCAAAAGACGAGGGAGAGAAGCCGTTCTGGATCTCCTTCGCTGATTTGATGACTGCGATGATGATTCTATTTCTCGTGGTCATGGTGGCGGCATTGAGTTCTGTGACGCAGCGTATTAACCAAGCGGAGCAAGGAGAGAAGCAACGTAATAGGGACATCAGTCAGATCTGCGAGCACCTGAGCCTTAAGGCGAAGACTGCCAGTAAAACCATCGTTGTGGACTGTAAGGACAACCGGATTAGCTTCGGCGATGCTGGCCGATTTGGGCATAACCAGTACGCGCTGAGCAACGATGGCCAGTCGGCACTTCAGGAGGTTGTGCCGATGATTCTGGACGCGGCTAACAGTGAAGAAGGCCGAAAATGGTTCAAACAGGTTGTGATCGAGGGATCGACAGACACCGACGGCTCTTATCTTTATAACCTGCACCTTTCACTGCAGCGTTCAGAGTGGGTGATGTGTAGTCTGCTCGATAGCCGCAGCCCGCTCCAAGTCGGATTGTCGGCGGAGCACCAACAGCAAATCAGATCGATTTTCCTGGCGGGCGGTGTGTCTTTCAATAATGCAAAGGACACTAAGGAAGAAAGCCGGCGAGTGGAGTTGCGCATGCAGTTCTTTGGCTCGAAGGAAAAGGAAGACAACCTCAAGCCAGAGGTTCCGGTTTTCAACAACACTGATATGGAAAAGTGTCAGTTGGCGATGAACCGATGACCAGCCCAATCGCGAGGCTTTCCGCCGCTATCAACCTGAGTCTTTCCGCGCATCGAACGGGGCCGGCGCCTGAACCGTTGGCGCGATTCCCCCGTCTGGGTGCTGCGGGAATTGATCTTTACGAAAGATTCGAGCGCGCTGAAAAGGCTTTGCCGCCACCTCAGGAAAAGCGCCGCGCTGCGATAAGCAAATTCCGCAATGTACTCCCACTCAACGCCTCAGAATGGCGCTTGGTTTTCGCCGGCCTCTCGGACAAGAGTGAGCGAGTCGGGCCGATACTGGACGATGACCAGCTCTTTGACCGAGTGCACAAAGAAATCTATCACCGTATCGAAAAACGAAAGCTTAGCCGCCGCGATTGGTTGGCGCTGTGCTTTAGCTACTTTGGGTACGAGGCCGCCACGCCTGATCAGAACGCCAATTGGTGTGTGTTGCGGGCAGACGTTCAGCTCGGCTTCGATTGCGTCAGAGGTCAGCAAAAACGCGAGAAGGAATGGGTTC
The DNA here is from genome assembly GCF_001269745.1 of Pseudomonas sp. P97.38. Lineage (NCBI taxonomy): Bacteria > Pseudomonadati > Pseudomonadota > Gammaproteobacteria > Pseudomonadales > Pseudomonadaceae > Pseudomonas > Pseudomonas sp. P97.38. The sequence continues at coordinate 139,132 of NZ_LHVJ01000012.1, read as the reverse complement.
ACATCGTCCAGCAGCATCAGGAGCTTTTCTCCGAGCAGGCAGGTGCCAGGCTGGGTGACCAGATGTTCAAGGGAGAGATCAGCGACCTTTCGGCATTGCAGACGATTGCGCAGATCCCTGACAGCAGTTGGCTGTGGCGAAGGATCTTTAACGTACTTATCTCTCGTATTTTTATGTTGGATGACGCCGAGTTTTCTCAGCGCTTAGCCGACCTTGTCGACATCGGCCGGCAGCATCCGCGGTACATGAACGACATTCTGAGTGCATGCCTGTCGCGTTATCACTTGGCAGCGTATCGAGAGAAACCGTCGTCGCTGCTCAAACAGGTCGCCCTCGACAACTGGGGCAGCCCTCAGATCCGTTCCAGACAAAACAGCTGGCTGCAGTACGTTGAAAAAGATGTCTGTGCAATGGTCGTTGCGTGGTTCGCGAAGGAAGATCTTGAGCACTTCTTCAACCTGTTGAAGGGAGACTCCGAGGTTGATCAGTCGCGTCTGTATTACTGGTTAAGATTTGCCAACCAAATGAGCTACACCCGAATCGTCATGGGTTCGGATGCCTGGCATGACAGTGGGCGGGACTTCGTCCATTTTCGTGAGAAGAACAAAGGGCGCTTGAGCAAGCTGGTAGGCGGTCCTGGGCACAACAATGCTGTGGTGATGCAGCTTGGGGGCTACTTTTTCGTGGAGTTTTCGGGAACGGGTAATGCCTGCTTTGTGTACAAGGCGGAGGATTCGCCGTTTAACCCAGACAAGTCCCAGCTTGAACTCACCAAAGAACTTAAGCAGCGCCATCGAACAATAGAGTGGATGCCCCATTCACCTGCGCCTGGCCGTCCGGACCGCATCGAGGGTTGGCTGAGCAAGTTCGATGACAAGCTCGAAAAATTGGGCATACGCATTCAAAGTCAGGCCGGAGCTCCAGGTTCAGCCAAACCATTGCCTTTTGAAGACCAAGTCCGTAACGCCCTGAAGTCGGTCAAACACAAAGTCTACGACCAGCGCGCGCGCGGCGGTGCGTTTCAGGTCCAGCTTGATGACAACGATCAAGCCGCCGTTGCTGCGCTCCAACGCCTAGGCTTCAAACCCGTCAATCAACAGCCACTCCGGTTCTGGAGGCAGTAATGCTCAAGCGTTTCCTCAAAGGCATTGGCCTGCATCCGAATTCGCCGGTAGAAAATACTGAGCCTGTTTTTTCCATCGAGGAGCAGGGCATTTGCTATCCCTTGAGCTTGGCGGATAACGCAGAGTCCTGGCCGCTGGCGAGCTATCTGGATCAGCTGGAAGAAGAGGAGTTCGTCTCCCAACTCAGCGATCGCTGGCTGCTGACGTGGGATGAGCTATATCGGCTTCTAGATGAGCCAGAGCACTTAACAAGTCTGCCGCTATTGGGGTTACCGCCACAGACAACTCTCATCCCTCAACTGAGCAGCCAGGGCAGTCTTGCCTCCGACGACTTCAAAGTCTCCGTCAGTGGATGGCGTGACCCGCAGTCCAATGCAAATGTGCAGGTACAGCGTACGGGGGCCATCGTCCAGTACTACGAAACAATGGAAATTCTGTCTGAGTCATCGTGGAAACTGACCGGTGCGGTACGGCAACTTTATCTGGATCAGCAAAATGAACCGGGTGAAGTAACTAACCAGATTGGCTGGGCTAGCATCAGGAAGTTGGCGCGTAAGGCTGGTGCCGGTATGGATGGCTTCTTGGATAAGACCGTCGTTATCAAACCTGAAAGCTTGCGACTCAACCCGCGAAAATCGACAGTAGGTAATACGCCTGTTATCGAGCTGGAACCAAGCTTCGAAGGCCAGCCGGCAAACTGGCTTGAAAGTTTCGACGGTGCCAATCAGGTTCAGGATCGATATCGGGTGACTGGTGATGATGGATCGCTGACACACGTCCTGATTGATCCCGAAGTCAAATCTGTATTGGACTACGTGCGCTCGTTGCCCGGGCGTCGGGTCGCTGGCGACGATGCTCTTTCTTTCGTCCGCAACCCTTACAGCGCACTCGGCGAAAGTGCCGCGCAAGTGTTGGATGCCGAGACTTATGAAGACGACCTGGCCGAGGCTGGGATTTTCTTTCATCGCTTTCATCTGGAGCCCAAACTGGATGAAGCGGGACAGCGCATCGAGCAGGTAAATCTTACGCTCGAACCGATCTCGCCAACGCCGCAAGCGCCCATCGAAGTTGAATTCAAAGCGGCCTATGAGCTCGCGCCGTTCGTGCATGAACTGCAACTGAAGTTGGCCGCTGGAATGCCAGCTGGTTTCTGGCAGGGCTATGAGCTGGAACTCAGCGATTTTGATTTGCGCCAGTTGGCAGGTATCAGCGACCTGCTTAAGCGTTGGCAAAACGAAGCGGCCGGTATTGAGTTCGACTCAGTCCTGGACCTGTCTCTTTACGGCGACCGTGTGACTGGCATCGGGGAAGCGGAAAGTATTACTTCGCCTTTCCTCGTCAAAGAGGCGACCGAGAACTGGTTGCCGAAGGATGTGGCGGCACTGGGCATTGACGCAGAAATCCTTGGGCGTTGGGATCCTTCCGACCGAGCTCAATTTGAAGCGTTTGAGCAGCGACTGGACGAAGCTCGCGCTGCTGGTGATGAAACGGTCTGTTTGCCAGAGTCCGAAACACCGCTCTCGATTGCCGCTGCCGAGCAACTTTTTGATGCCTGGTCAAAGAAGATCGCCCCTGTCGAGACCTGCCTGGTCCAGCCGCTGGAAAAGGTTGGCCGCGCCGTACTGCAAATCGGCCACAATATCGACGAGCCGACCTACGTTCAGATACGCCAGGCAGCATTACGCGGCGCTTTGGACGCAACGCCAGAGTTGCCCAGCTTGCTCAAGCCTGAGGTCGTGTTGCGCGAGCACCAGCTTCAAGGCGTCGCGTGGTTGCAGCATTTGTTCCGCTTGTCCCCCGCGGACGTGTCAGGTTGCTTGCTCGCTGATGACATGGGGCTTGGGAAAACGATCCAGTTGCTCACCTTCCTTGTCTGGTACCTGGAAAAATATCCACAAGACAAACCGACACTTATCGTCGCCCCAGTTTCGTTGCTTGATAACTGGGAGCGTGAGCTTCATCGGTTCTTCTTCGCTGATGCGCTACCAGTGTTGAAGCTGTATGGCTCAGCCTTGAGTGCAGTGAAGTTCAAGAAGGAAGAAATCCCTGCTGACTTGAAAGCAAAAGGCATCAAGAATTTGCTGCGCCCAGGTTGGATGGGCGGCGCCCGAATCGTCCTGACGACTTACGAGACACTTCGCGATCAGGAGTTTTCCCTGGCGCGCCAGCAGTGGTCAATCGTCGTGTGCGATGAAGCACAGAAGCTGAAGAACCCCGCGGCACTGGTGACTCAGGCGATTAAAGCCATTCCTGCGAGATTTCGAGTGGCGTGCACCGGTACGCCTGTCGAAAACACCCTGATAGATCTCTGGTGTCTCTTCGACTTCATTCAGCCAGGCTTTCTCGGTGGTTTAAACCAGTTCGGTCGCGAGTATCAGCGCCCAATCGAAGCCGCATTGGAGCGCGATACGGTTGCCCTGGAGCGCCTTAGAGGGCTCATCGATCCGCAGACTTTGCGGCGTACCAAGCAAGACATTGTCAAAGACCTGCCTGCCAAAATTGAAGACTCGGCGTGCCGTTCTTTGAGCATGCACGCCTTGCAGCGCAATCTGTACCTGTCGGAAATATCCGCCTACAGCCAGAAACAGCAGATCGAAGAACAGCTCGATCAAAAGACCTCCGGCATGCTCGGGTTGCTGCACAAGCTCAAGCTCATTTGTGCTCATCCTTACAGCGTTCAGCCAGACAAGCGATTGCGCGACAACTCGCCGAAGCTGCAATGGTTGATGCAGACCCTTGAGTCGATCAAAAGAGCTGGAAGTGGCGACAAGGTCATTGTCTTTACCGAGTTGCGTGATATTCAGCGGGAGTTGCAGCACTCGATCCAGGAGCATTTCGGGTTTCGGGCAACCGTCATCAACGGCGATACCAGTACCAGCAGCCAGAGTGCGAATAGCCGACAGCGGCTGATCGACCAATTCCAGGAGCTGCCGGGATTCGCAGTCATCATTCTGTCGACCATCGCTGTCGGGTTTGGGGTGAACGTGCAGGCAGCCAACCACGTCATTCACTTCACCCGTTGCTGGAACCCGGCCAAGGAAGATCAAGCAACTGACAGGGCTTATCGGATTGGGCAGGAGAAGGATGTTTATGTGTACTACCCGACGGTTCGTGATGCGCAGATGCCGACGTTCGAAGCGACACTCGATGAGTTGCTGAGTAAGCGGAGGGCGTTGGCGCGGGACATGTTGAGTGGGGCTTCGGATATTCAGGCTTCGGACTTTGAGGCGCTGCTGAAAACACGCTGAGCCCGACTTGCAGGAAAACGTTGCTTGGCGATATGTCAAATATAAGTACAGGTAAGTTCCTGCTCGGGTTTGCAAATAGGCAAAAACCAGCCAAGTGGCGCTTTCCTGGTACAACCTGTGAGCGGATTGCTTACCTGTGCACACGTCCAGTATTGGCGCCGAAAACTCAGCGGCTTACTGTGCGCAGCATCCGAGTCTGCCGCCCACCTTAACCCGCTCTCCTGAGCAAGGCATGATGCAAGAACTCCTAACCGGAAGAACCCGACTGCTATGACCAATCTGAGCACGGAAGCGATTCACCTGCCGCAACCCACTGAACTATCCAGCAAGATCGTCAGTGTCTATGAACTGCTTATGGATTCTGCGCTGGATGTTCCCCAGTACCAGCGTCCCTACAAGTGGACCGGGAAGAATATCAACCAACTGTTCTCCGATATCGCCATCCACAAGGACAAGTCCGCCTACCGCTTGGGCACTATCGTTTTTCATCAAGAGGGTGGGACAAGGAACATCGTCGACGGCCAGCAGCGGACTGTCAGCCTGCTGCTGGCGGCCCGTGCGTTGATTCAGCGTAACAAAGAAAAAAAGCTCGAACGCAAAGACCTGCAAGAGCGCCTGCTTAAACTTGAGCAAGCGATGGTGAACCCAAGCTTTAGCAGCGAGATCTCGCAGAAGAATATCCACAGCAATTACCTTGAGGTGGCCCGCATCGTTTCCCGTGCGGACTTCACCGAGGTGCATATCGACTTCTTCCTGAACAAGTGCCAGGTCGTGGCCGTGGCCTTGAACGATGTGTCGGAAGCCTTCCAATTCTTCGACTCGCAGAATGCGCGGGGCCGGGACCTGGAGCCCCATGATTTGCTCAAGGCTTATCATCTGCGTGAGTTCGGCCCGCATGACGAGCCATTGAAGGCGGCAACTGTAGCGCGTTGGGAGAACAGCGACTCCAAGGAGTTGGCCACACTGTTCTCCCAGTACCTGTACCGCATCCGCAACTGGTCGAAAGGGGTTTCGGCTCGTTACTTCAGCAAAGATGACAGCGACTTGTTCAAGGGCGTGAACATCGACACGGTGGCGAGCTATCCCTATGTGGAGCAACTGCGCATCGCCCACCATTTTGTCGATAACTACAACGGGCAGTACGAGCGCAAGATCGACTCGCGCGAGCTCGGTTTTCCCTTCCATCTGGACCAGCTCATCATCAATGGTCGGCGCTTTTTTGAGCTGATCAGCCACTACCAGAGCAAAGTGGCGCGGATCAGCGCCGAGTCCTGGAACGGGCATGAACTGGTGGGGGCTGAAGGGCTCGATGGCTATGCGAAAACTATCATGGATACTCTCAAGACTTACCCGGCAAGAACCCGAACCGGCGATTGTTATGTACGGGCGATGTTCGATTGCCTGTTGATCTATTACATCGACAAGTTTGGTCACGCGGATATCTCCCGCGCCATCGAAAAGGTTTTCGTCTGGGCCTATAGCCTGCGTCTGAAGATGCAGGTAGTGCAGCTCGCAAGCATGGATAACCACGTGCTGGAGAACAATCTGTTCAGGCTGATCAAGGACGCCACACGTCCTGCCGACTTTATCAACTGCAGCCTGGCGGTGATGAGCGGTACGAAGTCAACCAGGACCGGTGAGATCGAGGCTCTGTTCAAGGCGATGAAATATTATGAGTAATGAAATCAGCCAGCTTTCCATCAAGGCGCTGTTGAGCGGTAGCGTTGAGTATGTTATCCCGATGTATCAGCGTAATTACGCCTGGGAGGAGGGTGAGATCACTCAGCTGATTCAGGACGTGATCGACTACCTGCCATTGACCTCTGATAAAGCGCGCAATTACTACATTGGCACTCTGGTGGTGTATGAGCGCCCGGATAGCAAAACCCCGGTGTTTGAAACCATTGACGGCCAACAGCGGCTGACGACCCTGTCGTTGTTGACGTCGTATCTGAAAAACACCCGGTTGGTGGATCTCGCCTGGTATTCGACTTTGAGCATTCACTTTGACAGCCGCGAACATTCGCGCGCGACCTTTGCGGCCATTTTCGAGGGGAAGTTCAACGACGATCCTGCCGAGGTATTGGTCGAGAGGCAGATCAATATCGGCATCCTCAATGGCTATCGGCTGATCCAGAAAATATTGCCTCAGAAACTGAAGGAGAAGGGGATTTCGCCTCAGCAATTCGCCGACTACTTGTTTGACTTCGTACAAATCATGCGGGTTAAGGTGCCGGCTGATACGGACCTGAACCATTACTTCGAGATTATGAACAACCGCGGTGAGCAGCTGGAAAAGCACGAAGTGCTGAAGGCGCGGATGATGGAGAAGTTGCAGGGCTGCGAGCGGAGTCAGAGTTGCTTGCACGCAGTGTGGGAAGCCTGTGCCAACATGGAGCGCTATGTGCAAATGGGCTTCACGCCTGGTCAGCGTGGCAGCATTTTTGGCGAAAAGAGCTGGGGACGGTTTGAACTCGCTGACTTCGATTCGCTTCGGGCTGCGTTGCACAGTACGCAAGAGGTGGCTGCCCAGCAGGACACTCGCTTGACCCTTGACCAGATCATTGCCGAGGCACCGGTCGCTGCGAAGCAGGGTGAGCCAAGTGAGGACTCGCCAGAGCGTTTCAACACGATTATCAACTTCCCGAACTTCCTGTTGCATGTGCTGCGCGTCGATATCCAAGGGGACATCCCTCTGGATGACAAGCGCCTGCTCGACACCTTTGAAGAGTACGTATTAAAACAACCCGACCCAGTGGCCGCGGTAAAGCGTTTTACCTTCAGCCTGCTGCGCTGCAAGTATCTGTTTGACCAGTATGTAATCAAGCGCGAGTTCATCAAGGGCGCTGATGGCTGGAGCCTCAAACGCTTCAAGTGGAATGAGGGCGGTGAGCGCAGCCGCGCTGGTCGAGGAAGTTATGTGAATACCTTCGGCGAAGAGGACGGTAATGAAGGCATCAACCGTCGCATTCTGATGCTGCTGTCGGCATTTCATGTTTCTACGCCAACGCTGGTCTACAAACACTGGCTGAATGCGGCGCTGCATCACCTGTTTCATGCTGATCAGATTGACCCTCAAGCTTATCTTCAGCAAATGGAGTCGGTCGCCAAGGCGTTTGTCTTTGACCGTTTTCTCGCTCCAGAGGCAGGCCTGGATTACTACGCGATCATCTATCAGAACAAGGGTGGATGTCAGACACGTCGCGAAAGCATTACGGCGGAGAAATTTGAGTCCAGATTGACGTTTGGCAACATCGAAAACAACCTGGTGTTCAACTTTCTGGACTACCTGCTTTGGCTTGAGCACGGCGCAAGCGAGCCGGTTAAATCCTATGAATTCACCTTCCGTAGTTCGGTAGAGCATTACTACCCGCAGCATCCATTAGACGGACAAGTTCAGCTCGACGCTGGCACGCTGAATTCGTTCGGCAATCTCTGCCTGATCAACCATGACAAGAACTCCCGCCTGAGTAATTTCATGCCCGCGGCGAAGAAAGAGTTTTATAAGAACAACACCATCGACAGTGTTAAGCAGTATCTGATGATGGAAACAGAGCCTTGGGAAGCCGGCGCTATATGCACACATTCCAAGCACATGAATAACGTGTTGCTCAGGAGCCTCGCCAGTAAATACGAAACCGAGTAAACCCTGCAGGATGCATCTGGTTACTCAACAACCTCGCTCTGAACACCGCATCCGGAATGGCGCTCAGGCCCAGGATGCAGTTCTCAGCGAAAACTGTCGGCTCAACCGATCACGACACTCTCTGTCGCGAAGGCCCCTCATGCTTGTTTCATCAATAGGCAAAACGATGGCTTTCATCGACCCAAGCCACTGAGATCTGTAACTCCGAGAGTCCGCACCATGAAAGATCTGTTCGCAATTGTTGGCGTCATCGTCGTCGCGAAGAAAGGCTACGAGTTCTTCCGTGAATACATCGAGATGAAACAGGAGCTGGAAAAACGAGCGGCTGAATCGGCCTGACAACTGCAGCACTGTCGACCGCATTTTTTCCACCACCAGCGGGTTCTTCTCTAATGCCCTGGCCACCACATCCCTTCACATTCATCTGACGGCCAATCGCCTCGTCTCTGTCGAGTGTGCTGTATGGCACGATGCGAGACCCGCGGGTGCCAGCAATCGCTACTCAGATCTGCCATGAGTCGCAGTAATGCCGATACTTGTTGAGATCACAGGTCAGGATTGGGAATGAAATCCCCCAGCCTTCAGTGCAAAGCGGTCATGGCACTTTGCCTTGCCTGCTGGCATTCTCGCCAACAAATGGCGGGCGCAACCAGATACCTGAGCGTCCTGCTCTGTAGAAGGCTAAGGAGTACAGACAATGGATCGCGAAAAGCAAATCAGGGCAGCCCAACTGGCTATTCTGGCCCGCTATAACCTGCTGACAACTGTTCTGAGCTGGATGAGACTGTGCTTGAGCGCATTATCAAGAGGCTACCGAGTCTGGCTGACGAGGACGATCCGACCTTCGCAAGCTGGTGCGATCAAGTTATTGGTAAAGGCATCCGGTTGCCGATTGCCCGATTCGAATATCACGTCCCAGGGCAAACCCGACTCAGTAGCCTCACTGATGGTTATGACTTTGCGCAGGGCATTTTCGGTCGGGAGAAAGAGCAACAAGCCTCAGTCAGAACTTACCGGCGGGCAATAAAACGCTTGGAAGCTGAGTTGGCTGTCAAGTCCTCGACAGTAGAGAGCCCTACGACCAAGGAGCCGATAGTGGCTGATGACTTTTCAAGACGCCTGCGTGACTGGTATGGGGAAGCTAGCACCTCATTGCGTCATATCTTGTGGGGCATCAAGGAAGTGGAGGGGGTGTTTTTCAACCATCAAGGTCGAACTAATCGAGACTACCGATCACACCTGATAGACGTTATTTTACCAACATTGAATCGCCTAGAAGGGCTTGGATTCGGCGTTAAAGTGGAATTGCATGACGCGTCTCATGAGCTGCTGGCGGCCAGGAGCATCATCATCTACGAGAGCCAAGCGACGTTTGATGAGTACGGTCGCGAAGGTTTCGCTTTTGTTGTCGAAGACGTGCAAGCCGATATTCTCGACGTAGCTGAAAGCTGTTTGCTGGACCCGACAAGGTTAACGCTAACTGCCAGTGAGTCGAGACCGAAACTCAATTGCCAAGTGAATGTTTCGATGGGAGTTGGGCATCCTGTTGGCGAAGACGAGTTTTTTCACCTGTCCTGCTTTCTACAGAAGCTGTTTTCTGCACTGGCAAAGTCCAGCGATCATGTCGCACGTGGCATCCTTCGAGAAAAGGTGCTTCTGTGTCTGTTGCTGTCCTGGACTGCGCCCTGCATGCCTGCCAGAGAGCGGATGGAGCACAAGTGGCTGAGTGAGATCTTCTATCGAAATTTGACCCCTCACTACACCGCTAAACCACGAGCGGCTTCTGACCTTTCGGCAGGGCAGATTGTCGATCACCTGTTCTCTGTCATGCGGGAACATCTCAGTGCGTGATCTGACCCACCACTGGTTCAGCTGAGCGATGTTTTTCACTGCTGGTTAGTCAGCCGTTGAGGCTGCTGTCCGTCTTATCCAAATCCGTCGGGCGCGCTGCAGGATGTTTCCACATTGGGAGTCGCCACGGAGGTGCGTTAATTTCAATCGGTGTGGGCCAGCTTACACTTGCCTTTTCACCTGGAACCGCCCCAGGTAATGGCCTCTAGTCTAAGCGTTTTCAGTCTAGCGGTAAGGTGATCGGACGAGCATGCAGACTGCGATGGTTCATTGGTCCAGGTGTCAAATGGCCACTTTTTAAGTATAAAGACAACTGATTTAGCATTCGGCGGTGATAGCCGGCAGCAATACAAGTAGCCGCGCGATACCCTTGAGAGCAGTAGCTTGCGGAGATCGTGAATATCCCCGCCTTTCTTAATGCTGCATGCTGCGCTCTCGCTGGTTGCAGGACTTTTTGGAGGACAGGGATGGTAGCAAGTAAGCAAAAGGTCTTGGTCTGCTGGATTGGTGGCAATGACCTAAAGGCTGTGGCGGGTGGGGAGTTGGGGCCTATTCTGTCTACACTGCGTACCGCAGCCTTTGATGCGGTTGAGCTTCTTTGCTCCTACCCCACTGAGCGTGTTGATCCCTTCCTTGCCTGGCTTGGCGATCAGGTCGATGTCCCAGTCAATGCGCATTACGAGCATTTGTCCTCCCCCGTACATTTCGGTGAGATTTATCAGGCTGCCTACAGGCACTTGCAGCGCCTTACGGAAGCGGGTGTTCATCTATCAATATTGCTGAGCCCTGGCACACCTGCCATGCAGGCTGTATGGATTCTCCTGGGTAAAACCCGTTATCCGGCCGCTTTTTATCAGTCCTCGCTTGAGCAGGGTGTTCAGCAGGTAGATATCCCCTTTGAAATCGCTGTCGAGTATGTGCCTGCAGCCAATGCAATTAGCAGTATCAGGCTGGCAAAACTGGCTGACCAGGAAGTGCCTGTTGATGCCGCATTCGACAGCATCATTGCTCAGAGTGAACGGATGCTGGCGCTTAAGGCCCAAGCTCACATTCTTGCTGAAAAACGTGTGCCAGTACTCATCTATGGTGAAACCGGAACCGGCAAGGAGCTGTTTGCCAGGGCAATTCACAATGCGGGGCCGCGAGCAGCAGGCCCCTTCATTACAGTTAACTGCGGTGCTATACCGCCCGAATTGGTTGATTCGGTGTTATTCGGTCACAAAAAAGGTGCTTTCACCGGTGCTGTGGCAGATAGAGCAGGGGTATTTCAGCAGGCTCACGGTGGAACACTGTTCCTCGACGAATTTGGTGAGTTGAAGCCAGATGTGCAAGTCCGCTTGTTGCGGGTACTGCAAGAGGGAACCTTCACCCCTGTAGGTGGCAGTCAGGAGCAAGCAGTCGATGTGCGCTTGATTACAGCCACCCACCGAAACCTGATGGTGGAGGTAGCACTGGGACACTTCCGAGAGGATCTGTTCTATCGGGTGGCGGTTGGTGTTTTGCACTTGCCACCACTGCGAGAAAGGGAGGGAGATCTGTTGCTACTTGCCGATACGTTGCTTGCTGGCATCGGCAGCCAGGATGTCAGCCTCAAGCATAAGAAAATTTCTTCCGAAGCAAAGAATCTTATTCTCAGGCACTCTTGGCGTGGCAATGTTAGGGAGCTACAAGCCACTCTATTGCGTGCTGCACTCTGGTGTCAGGGCGAGCTCATTACCAAGGCCGATATAGATCAGGCCTTGTTCAAGGTACCGCAGCAGGACGCTGATGTAATGTCTATGGATGTATCTCAAGGCATTGATATACAAGAGATAATTTCTAGTGTTGCCAGTCATTACGTGCGTGGAGCACTGGCCGTTACGGGCCAGAACAAAACCCGGGCGGCCGCTCTCTTGGGCTTGAAAAGCCAACAGACGCTGAGCAACTGGATAGAAAAGTACGGGATTGAGTAGAACCTGGCACGGCCTTCGCTATATCACCGGTATGAACAGAATCGCATATATGAAATCAGTCAATTTCGAGTTCCTTCGTCCCGGCAACGAGTTGCTGGCCAATCTGGGTGGCTTGGCCGAGGCCGTACTTTTCATCGATCCGGGCAGTGCGCTAACGAGGCTACGCAGCTTCGCCGAAGAGATGACCAAATCCATCTACAAGGAGGAATTGCTGCCACGGCTGCCGCAGTCCAGTTTCTATGAGCTGGTCAAAAACCCGGTATTTGTAGATTGCGTCGATAAGTCGCTAGTCAATCAAATCAACTACCTGCGCATTCAAGGCAACGACGCTGCTCACGGCGCCGAGGGCGAGTTGCGCAACGCCCAATTGGCCTTGAACACCGCTCATCAGCTGGCCATGTACATGGCCATCAAGTATTACGGCAAACAAAAGGACGCCATAGCGGCCCTTATCGAGGTCAAGGATCCTACGGCCGCTCTCAATCAGCTGCAACAATCCGTCTCCAGCTACGAAAAAGAGCTTCAGAAGCAGCAGGAGGAACTGCAGCGGGTCATAGAGCAGTTAGAGTCCGCACGCACCAAGAACAGTGACAAGCTCGAACCGCCAGCCAGGCCCGACCAGCGCAAGCGCCAGCAGGAAAGCCAGCAGGTGGCCGACAGCTTGCAGTGGAGCGAAGCCAAAACTCGTGCCCTGCTGATCGATGCCATGCTTCTGCAAGCCGGTTGGGATATCCAAAACCCAGCGCAAGTCGGACATGAAGTGGAAGTGACCTTCCCAGACAACCCCTCCGGCAAGGGCAAGGCGGATTATGTTCTCTGGGGCGATAACGGACAGCCGTTGGCCGTTATCGAAGCCAAGAAGTCCGGTAACGTCAGCCTGCAGGCTGGCCGTGAGCAAGCGCGCCTGTATGCTGACGGCTTCGAATTGATGGGCTACCAGCGCCCGGTCATTTTCTACAGCAACGGCTACGAAACCTTCATCTGGGATGACCGTCAGTACAACACCTACCGCCCGGTCTACGGCTTCTACAGCAAGGACAGCCTGGACTACCTAATCTATCAGCGCCATTACCGTGCCGCTGAACCGGAGAAGTTCAACCCCGAGCTCAGCATTGCCGATCGCCCCTATCAGATTGAGGCGATCAAGACCGTGGCCGCGCACTTTCAGAAGCAGCGCCGCAAGGCACTGATCATTCAAGCCACAGGCACCGGAAAAACCCGTGTTGCCATCGCCTTGGGTGAACTGCTGCTGCGCACCGGATGGGCCAAACGCGTGCTGTTCTTGTGTGACCGCAAGGAGCTGCGTATTCAGGCTGACGAGGCCTTCAAACAGAACCTGCCCAGCGAACCGCGCTGCGTGATCGGGGAAACCAACAAGGTCGATCAGACCGCGCGTATCTACATCGCCACCTATCCGGGCATGATGAACCGCTTCACCCAGCTGGACGTGGGCTTTTTCGACCTCATCATCGCCGACGAGAGCCACCGTAGTATCTATAACAAGTACCGCGATCTGTTCGATTACTTCGATGCCCTGCAGGTGGGGCTGACCGCTACACCAGTGAAGTTTCTCAGCCGCAACACCTTCGACATTTTCGATTGCGAAACCACCGACCCGACCTTCGAGTTTGGTCTGGATGCCGCCACCAATAATGAGCCGCCCTACCTGGTACCTTTCCGGGTCAAGGACCTCACCACCGACTTCCTGCGTGATGGCATCCACTATAACGATCTGTCAGAGGAGCAGAAGCGTCAGCTGGAAGAGGACTTAGGGGAAGAAGAGGCCAAAAACACCACCATCGCAGGCAAGGACATCGGTCGCAAGATCTTCAGCGAAGACACTGATCGCATCATTCTGGAAAACCTGCTCAACAACGGCATCAAGGATGAAACCGGCTCTCTGGTTGGCAAAACCATCATTTTTGCCCAGCGCCAAGACCATGCGGAACACCTGGAAAAGCTGTTCTGCAAGCTGTACCCACAGTTCGGCACCAAGGTCTGCAAGGTCATCCACAATGCCATTCCCCATGTGGACAGCCTGATCAAGGAGTTCAAGAAGCCCGACAACGATTTCCGCATCGCCATCTCGGTGGACATGCTGGATACCGGCATCGACGTGCCCGAAGTGGTCAACCTGGTGTTTGCCAAACCGGTCAAGTCCTGGGTCAAGTTCTGGCAGATGATCGGCCGCGGTACCCGTCTGCGTCTGAACCTATTCGGCCCCGACAAAGATAAGACCGAGTTCTTTATCTTTGATCACTACGGCAACTTTGACTTCTTTGAACAGCAGTATCAGGAACCCGAGGACACCGGCGGAAAATCCCTGTTGCAGACTACCTTCGAGGCGCGTCTGGAGCTGGCGCAGGTGGCGCTGAAGCATAATCATGCCTCGGCCTTCGATGCCGCGATCGAGTTGCTGCGGGCGGATATCAACGATCTGCCTGATACCAGCGTTGCCGTCAGACGGGAGCTGCGGATAGTCCACCAGCTGCAGCAAACCAACCTGCTGCAGACACTGAATGCGAAAACCCAGCACCTGCTGGCCAACACCATCGCGCCACTGATGTCGGCTCGTGTGCTGCGAGACAAACATGCGACTGCACTGGACAAACTCATGGCTGGTATTGAGCGCAGCTTGGTAGAGCAGGCCAGTGGCTTCGAGGATGGACGTGATCAGCTGCTGGCCGAGCTGGACAAGCTCGCGGTCAACATTCAGGCCGTACGGCAGAAGGACGCGGTGATTGCCGAAGTACGCAGTGCTCACTTCTGGCAGCATTCGAGTATCGAAAAGTTGGAAAGCGCGCGCAAGGAGTTGCGCGGCATCATGAAGTATCGCCAAGCGGGTGGTGGGGGAGGAAGCTACGCCATGCCAGCCACCAGAGCCGGTGATACGGGCCTGCAGGTCAAGGAACGGGAGGTTACGTTCGCAGGTGCCAATGAGATGATGATTTATCGTCGGCGTTTCAAGGACATTCTCGCCGCGATGCTAGCGGCCAACCCGACACTGCAGAAAATCCACAAGGGCGAGCCGATTGCCGAGTCCGAGCTGAAAACTCTGACTTCCACCATCCTGACCAGTCATCCCGGCGTAAGCCTGGATCTGCTCAATGATTTCTATGGGCGTACAGCAGATCAGCTGCACCTGACAGTGCGTGAAATCATAGGTTTGGATCCTCAGGCGATCGAGCTGCACTTCCAGAGTTTTTTGCATGCTCATCCCGGCCTCACCGCCCAGCAGGTGCGCTTCATGAATCTGTTGAAAAACTACATCGCCCAACATGGCTCCATCGTAGTGGACAAGCTCTATGAGCCGCCGTTCGATAGCATCTCCCATGAGGGTATCGACGGCGTTTTTGCCCCTAGTGATGCAAACGAATTGATCTTGGTGCTTAAACCCTTCCTGCGGGCCTATGCCCCGCCTGCCAATCCACAGGAGTGACCATGCCAGCCAGTCAATGGACCCCCGACATCATAGCAATCTGTGTGATCGCAATGATTGCTAGCGCCACTATCGCCTATCTGCTCGCGGGCTTGCGGCAAGGGCGTAATGTGACCGAGCTCTCGGCCCGTTTTAAGCAGAGTCAGCAGGCGCTCGAGAAAGTTACTTCTGAGCAGCTTGAAACTCAAGCACAGCTCAAGGGGGCAGAGTTGCTTAATCACCAACAGCAGGTAGCGGAAAGTCGCGTGCAGGAGCAGCTAAGTTCTGCGAAGGCGACAGCAGATCGGTTATCTGCGGAGTTGATCGGCCGTACTGCAGATTTGGACGCATTGGCTCAGAAACTGGAACAAGCCATTCAGCAGCGTCATATGGCTGAAAAGCTAAATGAAAACGCGCAGGTCGATATTCGGGCTTTGAAAGAACAAGTATCGGAGCTGCGTGATCGCCTCGGGCAGGCTGAATCTGCGGTGCAGGAGGAGCGCAAGGCTGTCAGTGATCTGAAGGAAGAACTGGCACAGGAAGGTAAAAAAGCCAAGACCTTCGAAGCGGGCGAGAAAGAGGCGCGCGAGCAACTGCAGGAGCGAAAATCAGCACTGGGTGCTGCAGCTGAAAAACATGATGCGCTACAGGAACGTTTGACACAGCTCCATAGCCAGTACACCAAGCTCAATACAGAGTTGGACGAGCGCGATGCCAGCCATGTTCGTGAGGTAGCTAGCTTCGAACAGCAAAAAGCCAGTCTCGCGGAACAGTTCAAGCTGCTGTCCAATGAGATTCTGGAGGCCAAAGCCAAGTCATTGCAAGAAAGCAGCAAGCTCACCTTGAGCTCTGTAATGAGCCCCTTCCAGCAATCTATTGATAGCTTCAAGAAGGAGGTGCAAGAGATCCACCACCGCGAAACCACTCAGCAGGGCGAGCTACGCAAAGAACTTGAGTCTCTCAAGGTGCTCAATCAGCAAATCACCACCGAAGCACACGAGCTTTCCACTGCCTTGCGTGGCCAGAAAAAGCTGCAGGGTAATTGGGGCGAACTGATACTCGAGAACGTGCTGGATCGTTCCGGCCTAGTGTTGGGCAAGGACTATCAGCGAGAGGTGAGCTTCAAGACCGAAGAGGGAAACCAGCGGCCCGACGCTATCGTCTATTTGCCGCAGGGCAAGCATCTGATCATTGATGCCAAGGTCTCCCTCAACGCCTATACACGCTATGTCAATGCCTTGGACGAAGCCGAACGTGCCCTCGCCCTCAAAGAGCATGTGCACGCGGTGGGCAGTCGGATCAAGGAGCTGGCCGACCGTAACTACTATAAGCTGCCGGGCCTGAAGTCGCCGGACATGGTGTTCATGTTTATCCCCATTGAATCCGCCTTTGTGGAGGCATTAAAGGCCGACGAAGCCTTGTTCCAGCAAGCCATTGAAAACCATGTACTGGTAGCAACCCCGACCACCTTGCTGACTAGCCTAAATATCGTGCGGCAGTTGTGGCGCTACGAAGACCAGAACAAGCATACCGCAGCGTTGGCCAACAAAGCCGAGGCCGTATTCAATAAGCTCAACACCTTTCTGGGTAGCTTCGAGAGAATCAAGAAAGGTCTGGATACCGCGACAGAGGCCTACACCAAGGCCGAAGGGCAACTGGTCAGTGGCAAGGGCAACCTAGTCAAGCAGGTGGGTGAGTTCAAGAACCTTGCCCCGGCAATCAAGGCCGAGCTGCCCAGCTATTTTGCCGATAAAGCCGCGCTGGAGATCGACTTTATCCCAGTAGACCCAGCGCAAGGCGCCGACTGCAGTGGCACTGAATCTGAAGATGCCCTGATTGAAACCATTACTGAATTAGAAGTCGAGAACATCTGATGTTGACTGGCAAAATCCGTAACGATATCGACAAACTCTGGGAAAAGTTCTGGACGGGCGGTATCACCAACCCTCTGACCGTTATCGAGCAGATTAGCTACCTGATGTTTGCCCGTATGCTCGACATGCAGGAAGAAGTGGCCGAGCGCAAGGCCAACCGCAGCGGCAAGGGCTTCGATCGACTGTTTCCCAACACTCCTGAAGGGCAACTGCTGCGTTGGAAAAACTTCAAGAACCTCAGCGGCAAGGAGCTGCACAAGCACATCAAGCAGAGCGTCTATCCATACTTTTCCAAATTGGGGAAAAAGTCCGATTCCGCCGATGGGCTGGGCCAGGATGGCAGTGCACTGGAAGCGCTGGGTCATATCGGCGAATACATGCAGGACGCCGATCTGGAGATCAAGAACGAATCGGTGCTGGTCTCGGCTGTTGCCATGGTTGATGAGTTGCCCCTCACGCAAAGCGACGTCAAGGGAGACATCTATGAGTACCTGCTTAGTAAACTGAGCACCGCCGGCATCAACGGTCAGTTCCGTACACCCCGTCATATCATCGACGCCATGATCAAGATGATTGACCCGCAACCGACTGATGTGATCTGCGATCCGGCCTGCGGCACCGCCGGCTTTCTCGCACGCACCATGGAATACCTCAACCGGGTACATTCCAGTGAGGCCGGTATCTTCAAGGACGAAGACGGTAATGAGCACTACAGCGGCGACCTGCTCGAACCCTACCGCGATCACCTCAACAAGCAGATGTTCTGGGGCTTTGACTTTGACACCACCATGCTGCGGGTTTCCAGCATGAACATGATGCTGCACGGGGTAAACGGCGCCAACATCCTGTACCAGGACTGTTTGAGCAAGTCGATCAAGGAGCACTACCCACAGCAGGAAGAGAGCTTTTTCGATGTCATCCTCGCCAATCCGCCGTTCAAGGGCAGCTTGGATGTGAAAAACACCAATCCCGATGTGCTGGGGCTGGTACAAACCAAGAAAACAGAACTGCTTTTTGTCGCACACATCTTGCGCGCGCTCAAGCTTGGTGGTCGTGCTGCCGTGATCGTCCCGGATGGCGTGCTGTTTGGTTCAAGCAAGGCCCACCAGCAACTGCGCCAGGAGCTGATCGACAACAACCAGCTTGAAGGCATTATTAGTCTGCCCAGCGGTGTGTTCAAACCCTATGCCGGTGTCACCACTTCCATCCTGATGTTTACTAAGGGCGGCACAACTGAGCGGGTGTGGTTTTATGACTTGCAGGCGGATGGCTACTCGCTAGATGACAGACGCACCGAGCTGAGCGGTGAAGGCAGTAACGACCTGCCGGACGCCATCGCTAAATGGAAGCACTATCGTCAATTGGTAGAAGCCAATATCAGTGCAAGCACCATCAACACTGTTTTTGGTGATAAAACTAAAAGGGCTTTTGTCGTTGATGCCCAAGTCATTGCTTCAAAAAAATACGATCTATCTATCAACCGTTACAAAGAAATGGTGCGTCAGGAAGAGCAGTACGATGATCCAAAGGTGATCCTACATAAGCTCAAAGCGCTGGAAAGCGAAATTATGACGGGTTTGAATGAGCTGGGGGGGATGCTGTGAGTTGGGTAAGTGTAAAGCTTAAGGATTGCTGTGAAGTGGTTGGAGGAGCTACGCCTAAGCGAGACATACCGAAATACTGGGCCTCGCCAGATTTTCCTTGGATTACACCGAAGGACGTTTCCAATCTAGATGGCCCGATCCTTGAAGATGCTCCTGAGTATATTTCGGAAGCGGGATATGAAAATAGTGCTACCCGTATGCTTCCTAAGGGAAGTGTATTAGTTACCTCTCGTGCGCCGATAGGAAATATCGCGATTGCTGGAAGAGATATGTGCACTAATCAAGGGTTTAAGAGCTTGATTCCAGGCCCTGATGTTGACGGCCTTTACCTGTATTACTGCATGAAAGCGAATTCGGAAAGATTAAAGACCCTTGGTAATGGGGCGACCTTCAAAGAAGTATCAAAGAAAATCGTGGAGGACTTTGAAATCCCCCTCCCCCCTTTATCCGAACAAAAACGTATTGCCGCCATCCTCGACAAAGCCGATGCCATCCGCCGCAAGCGCCAGCAAGCCATCCACCTCACGAACGAATTTCTCCGCGCCGTGTTTCTGGATATGTTTGGTGATCCAGTGACTAATCTGAATGGGTGGGAGGTAAAAAAAATCGGGGATGTATGCGGTTATATTGTTCCAGGTCGTGACAAGCCTAAATCTTTTACCGGTAGTGTGCCATGGATAACTACTAGTGAGATATCTCACTTGGGTGTAACTTTAAAGTCAGCGCAATTTATGGGGCTGACAGAAGGTGAGATATCCGAGGTGCGCGCCAGGGTAGTGCCTAAGAACTCAGTGGTCATGACTTGCGTTGGCGATCTTGGAGTGGTCTCCGTCGCTGGCGAGGATATGGTTGTCAATCAACAGCTGCATGCCTTCTTACCTTCTGAGAGTGTGGTGCCTGCTTTCATTATGTATGCATTGTCATTTCAAAAAGACTACATGGTAAAGATGGCGTCTAATACAACTGTTCCATACATGAATAAAACGGTATGTAATAGTGTTCCGGTTATATTGCCAGCTTATTCTCTTCAAAAGAAATTTGGTGAGTTGGTTGTTCGAGTAATGGGTGTAAAAGCTGCATTCACTAAATTTTCTGGTGAGCCTATGTTTGAAGCGCTCAGCAAGAAAGCGTTTTCCGGCCAGCTCTAAAAGAGCTTTCACATGGCGTCGCAGAAATACTCTCTCAACCAGCACACGATCGAAACCCTGTTCAAATGGGGCAAGCCGGTGAGATCGCTATCCCGGAAATCCAGCGTCCATTTGTATGTGTTACTACTAGGGTACGCGACCTGATGAACGGCCTGTATTAGGGGCTCCCTGTGGCGATATGCCGCGGTGAGACTCGAGGATGGTTTCCTGGTAGAAGACAAGACGGTGTTGATCGGTTTACGGCGCTACCCACCACTATTCGAGCGACTGATCAGCAATTGCCGGCCGTTCCCTAATCGCTTCCAGACCAATAGAGCTGTGAGCCGATAGTAATACCGGGTGGCGTCGGAATGGTCTTTCAGGTGCTGAGTGAGAAACCAGCGCACATGCTTGAGGTGCCAGGTCCAGGGATTATCTCGCTGCCATCGCTGTTGAATGGCCGCTTGCATGACCCGGGCTTGCCATAGGTGGCGTTGCTGAGTGGCCTTTGAGCCGGTCAGTACGCCGCTCAGGAAGAGTGCCATATCGAACGGCTTGCTCACGCTCGACCTCCAATGTAGGCCGAAACCACATCGACTCGGTCATGCCCGAGCTCCACGCTGATCTGTTGCCGCGCCTGTCGATCAAGGTTGCGGTCAATGCGATAGCAGTGGCCACCATTGATCGGGGCCGCATGCTCCGTTAGCTGCTCGTAACGCTCGCAGGCGTAGGCTGCGCGCAGTTCATGAAAACCCTTCAGCCCGTGTTCATGCAGCACTTCGCGGGCGGGGAGTACGGTCTGTTGCAGGAACGCGGCGTAGCTTTCGTCTCGGGCCAGCAAGTTGCGGCTGCCGGTTGGCGATGCCTTACGCGCAAACTGCAGTGCCGCCTTCACCGCTTCATTGGCCACGACCCATCGCGGCGCTGATGCGCCTGAACGGCTGCCTTTGGTGCCGTCTTGGATGTTGATGCGGCCGAGGCGCTCGGCCTCGCGGTGCAAACGTGGCAGGTCAGCCAGGATTGTTTCGCGCAGGCGCATGCCGGTTGCTCGGGCCAACAGGACAATCGCGGCCACCCGCTCGTGTTGCTGTTCACCCAGCGCCTCAAGCACTCGCCGCACCTGTTGGTGGTCTTGGCCATCCGGCGCGCGGGTGCGTACGGCCGAGCGCTTTTGTCCCAGTGCCTGACTCGGGCTGGCGATCCTGACGTCCTGATCACCGCGCAGCGCGGCGAGGGTGCGGTTAACGCTGCTCAGGCGGTTCTGCGCGGTCGCGATGCAGAGTTCACCTTGCTGGATTTGCTGGCGCAGATACGCGGCGTAGTCCTGCAGCGTCTGTCGTTCGATCTGGCGCGCATCGTTGTAACCAGGACCGTCCTCTGACCGACACCAACGTACGAACGCTTGCCAGCGATCACTATGCGCTTTGACCGTGGCGAAGTGGCCGCCGGCAAACAGATCCTTGAGCGCTTGTGGGCCGGCGTAGCTCAGCTGGCGACCATAGCCAAAGTTGCGACCATCACGCCGACCGACCAGTGCCATCGTCATCACCGTTTTCGTTTGTTTGTAGAAAGAGCAGCAGGGCTTTCCAGTGGGGGCTGAGCCTGTCCACCTGCTGCCAGTGTGTCGGGCGGATCAGGAGGGCGTTCTCCTGGTGTTCCAGCAGTGCCCCTTCCTCACGCAGTTGCTCGATCAGCAGGGCGATGTCGGCGGGGGCAAGTGGTGGTGTGGCTACAGTGGCGACAGTGGCGACAACCCGTGTCATTCCTGGCCTGGCGTGTGGCGACAAGGTGACGACAGAAGCGGCGACACGCCGTGTTTCTGATTGCGATTGATGTTGCGCCTGGTAGCAGCGCACCGCGTCATTGAGGCGAAACATGGCGGACCTCGAACGTTTTGGCATCGCGACTGTTCAGCCAGTTATGCGTGATCAGCTCGACGAGCAGTGTGGCGGTGTGATGGCTGCTCTTGCGGGCAAAGCGAGGGCCGTTGCGATTGAGGTCGCGGATGGTGAATTGGGTCCAGCCTTTTTGCGTCAGCCAGCGCAGCAGTCGATCCGCTTCCTCACGTAAAGTGTTGATTGGCTCTTGTTCGGTCAGGCGTTGGATCTCCGCCAGGTAGTAATCCATCAGTGTTGAGGCGCGTTGAATATGGGCCTCACTCACTACATTCGCATCTTCAATTACCGCGAGCACACCGGCGATGCGCAGCACATTGGCCGCCGCTTTTCCTGCGACGGATTGGACTGCTGCCAGCTCACCGAACTCGCCAGACTGGCATTCGATGGTGTCGTGAATATCAATCCAGGCAGTGCGAGCGCTGGGCGTCAGTTCCAGCCTGGCGGGCTTAAGTGAACCGTCTTTGTACAGCGACAGTGGCTTATCCAGCAGGGCGGTGATGCGCGTTTGGTAGCGCTGGACTTTGGCATCTCGCGTCAGGTCTACTGCCTTGTACAAGCGCTGACCGACCAGACGTTCGGGCCAGCTGATCAGGCAGCGGCCCAGGATGCCTTGGCCTTTGATCACCGAGTCTTTGAGTAGCTGGTTGGCCAGGTAAGGCTGCAACATCAAATGCAGGCTGAGGCGGCGGTCGTAGGCGCGCAGGCTTTCTCCGGCCATAGAGCGCGCCCGGTCGATCGGACTGCCATCCCACAGTGTCGACAAGGTGGTAATCGCCTTAAGCAGGTTCTCTTTGCTCATGGTGCTGCTGCCCAAGAACTGGCCACCTTCATCATTGAACAAGCCCATGCTGGGCAAGCCATGGCACAGGCTTTTGATCAACGCTTCGATGGTGGGCTCGGTAATG
The DNA here is from genome assembly GCF_001269745.1 of Pseudomonas sp. P97.38. NCBI lineage: Bacteria > Pseudomonadati > Pseudomonadota > Gammaproteobacteria > Pseudomonadales > Pseudomonadaceae > Pseudomonas > Pseudomonas sp. P97.38. The sequence goes on along the minus strand of NZ_LHVJ01000012.1, from coordinate 116,485 downwards.
ATCAGTCTCGGCGGTACCGGCTCGGATAGCTCACCGCCTTCCGCCTCCGCGCGTTTCTTTGCGGTTTTGGTTTTGGTCATGATGTTGCTGGCGGCACGATAGGCTATGAGCTTTTCCGCATACAGGGTCCACTGCTGTCGTTCCCAGTCGCGCGCCGCCTTCAGTGCCAGGTGATCCACCGCGCTTTTTCGATCACCCGAGGACGCCACCGTCAGTAGGTAGAGGGACAACGGATAGGTTCGGCCGTCGAGGTGGACATTGGCATGACCCTGACTCACTAGGGCAGCGCTGGCCAGCACCGATTGTGCAGCCATGGCGCAGGGCACGCCGATCACCTCGGCCAGTCGTTCAACCGCAGGGCCCAACAGATTCCCGAGTGCTTCGACCGGGTAGGGCAGTGGCGACTGCTGGTATTCCAGCAAGGGTTGTGGTGGCTTGAACGCTTCGCACGGTTGCATCGCTATTCTCCTGAGGTTATCGACTTCGTCCTCACTCATCCCGCCACGGTTGTTGAGTGTTATCAGGGATCAAGGCCCCTGCGACCTGTGAGGGTTGTCCACTAACGCGGGACTGGCGGCTCCTTACGACCGGGAGCTTGGGCATCTCATGATCTGGCCTCCTGAGCACCGATAGCGGTGGGCGGGTGGAGGCTGCGCTGGCTGACAAGACCAATGCCACGAGATCCTGAGTCGGGTGAAGGCAGTGATGCGATGACCGGGGCATGCCTGACTGTCAGTCAGGTGCAGTCCATTCCTTGGGCTGCGGCACCATCATCTGCATCGCTGTTGCTGGTGACTTTTCGGTGTTTGTCACGCCGATTGTCACTAGGGGGAATGCCGCAAAGCCCTGTACGAGTTGGGCTGCAGCAGCGGTAGGAGCGCCCGTCTCTTTCCGGGAGAAAGAGACGGGCGCAGGTTGGCGCACGGGAATGGCCAAGCGGATAGGTTGCTGCAGGGCAGCTATGAAAGGGGATGAGTTGCCGCAGTGGGCACACTGGTAAAAGTAGGCATCCATCACATCGCTGTGACCGTGCGAGCCGCCGGACGCTAATCGCACTTGGGGTGAACCACCACGATGTGGCATAGCCTCAAAGGTCCTGGCTACCTGGGTGCTGTCGAGGACAGCGCTGGTACGGTTCTGATTTAGCGCTCGTACTGCTGGCGGTCAACCGTATTTTGGGGGTGACTCTTGCGCCCATTGGTAGCGCTGGAAGACCTTGGCGGCCGGTGGTTTTCCATGGCCGGGTGGTCGTTCGTCGGTTTTTAATGTGAGCCCATGCGAGTGGGAATGCGGAGCCTTCCCGCTCGCGTGGGCTTGGCCGAGAAAGCCCCAAGGGCGAGGCTTGCGGCGGCGACAGTCGCCACCTCTGTCGCCACGCTGCAGGCCAGGTATTACGCGGGTTGTCGCCGGTGTCGCCGCTGTCGCCAACAGAACTGCCATAGCATCTGGGGCGTCATTTGCGGCTAGTTTTGCATGCCGGGGCGCTGGATCAAGCTGGCAACTCTTTTCTGGGCGAAATGGTCATCAGGCTGTCTGGAGGTGAGAGAGTCAAGATGACCCATTGGAGCAAGGCAGCCGACACCATCAGCGGCCAGGGGGATGCCATCAAGGTTGGACGGCCTTGATTACAGCCAGCCACTAGAGGATAACTTGACCGCGCGGGAGGTCTTCGTTTCGCGGGCACGATGCCGGCGTAATGCATTTTCTGTGCAGTCTTAAGCTGGTCATTGAAATGCCCAGCCGAATGATGGCACTGTCTGACCTCACCAACGAAAGGATTCCAACTGTGTACCGCAAAGTTTCCCTGATTTTGTGCCTTAGCTGCTTGCCTGCTCTCTCTCAAGCCGCTGATTACGATATAAAAAAATACTGTGGAAAAGTTTCGGATGCAGTGGGCGGTAGTGCTCAGATTGAGCTCGGCTGTCGAGAGCAAGAAGCAGATGCCCGGGCTGAGATCCCGGCCAAGAACGCTTCGCCAAAGATACTGGCTTACTGTGATCGAGTAGCGAAAGCAGTAGGCGGGAGTTACCAAATATTGTCAGGTTGCATCGATCAAGAGCAGGAGGCCCAAGCGCAACTCGACAGGTGATCCTATTTAGTCAATCAAACCCGCCCCGGCGGTTTTTTTCATTTCTGAATCAATGGATGAGCCTGCCGCTGATCATGCTGGGTGGCATCCCCATACCGGCGCTATTCGGGAGGCCTTTAGTGTATCGGCACGACGTTGTGGTTCTTGGTTTGATTGATCGCAGATGCTAACAGGCTGCCGGTGGCCGCCTTCTGGATATGCTCACTCCACCAGGCCATCATCGGACGCCGACGTTCGATGTAATCCGCTCAGTTGTAGGCGCTCCGAACGTCATCCTTGTCGACATGCGCTAGCGCGATTTCAATCAGCTCCGGATCGCACTCATGCTCATTCAAGATGGTGCTGCCTGCCAGAGCCGTGAATCAAAGCTGATAAGCCCCCACGCATTGACCATCAAGCATTTCGATGGTGAGCGTGACCTTTGCTTCTCTTTCAAGCAGCAGTTGCTGGGCTCTATGGATCTCAGTCTGGGCGCTACTCTTCAGCTCAGGCAACCTTTCCTCTTTCCATTGACGCAACTCGATGCGTTTGAGCTGGAGTGTGGACTGCCATTCCCAGACAGCACTCAGCGTATCGATACGCTTGTCCACGGCGTCCTTGAACGTTTCCAAGGGGCCGTTAGAGTCGAAAAAAGTCTGCACCTCTGCTTCGAGATCCTGCTGACGTTTAGCTAACAGTGAGGTCTTGCCCGTGATCTTCCCAAGAAGGCTACAAGCGACCCATCGACCGCTCATACACAGCTTCCATTCCTCGACGAGTCGTTCGGCCTTTTCTTGTTCAGCTGCCAATTTGGCCGTTAAGCCAGATGACGTGTCAAACAGCCCTGGAGAATCAAACTCGACCACCTTCCTCTTGAGTCCGAGCAGTTCAAGGCTGAGATGATCATTGATACCGCTGAGCTTAAGCTCAATCGCCTCCAACTGAGCACGAGCAGCGTCATCCCGTTCCCCATGTTGAAGCATGGCTGCGACCTGCTGAAGATACTTCAACGATCCAGTGATTTCGGATTTACGTTGATCTGCAAGAAAAGATGAAATGGAATCGATGCCGGCTTTTATTTCGTCGAGCTTGGCGCTGATATCTGCAAGGTGCTTCTGCGCCACGACCACCGAAGCGATTTGAAATAGCGCGGCGGAATTGACCAGATTTTGAAGACGCTCCGGCTCGAATAAGCTCGCATGTTCTTTGATCTTGCCGCCCTCGATTGTAAAAGCGCGGAAGCCCTCTCCGTTGGCCACCTTTGCAAGCGGGCCGTCAATTACAACCTCCATCAGACGCGACTGTGCAACTTCTGTAGCTACCGCTGCACTGGGGATAGCCTGCAATAGCGGCGAAAGTTTATCGATGCCTAGTGAGGATCTATCGATGCATTTAGATCCTTTGGGTACGGCATCCAATGACCTCAGGGTCACCAAAGGCTTGTCCCCATCCACACCGATGATTACCACATCGGTTGCAAATGAGCAGTGCGGGGATTCGTTTACTGACCTCATGTCTACCTTCCCTTACCCTGCGGACGCGCCCGCGTGCTTTTGTCGAATGTACGCAATTTGCGCGACACATGGCAATGTGACTCTGTACGCCTCTTTGGCCGCAATATGTACACCAGCAGCCCCCGCCAGCGCAACGCCGACCGGGCCCAATAACCCAGTCGCTACTCGTCCAACAACCGTAGTCACTCCTACTGAGAAAGCGCCTTCAGCTAACAAGGCGCCAATGCCACTTACTCCTACAAAACCCGCTTTGGCTGCACCGAGCCCTCCACCGCGTATTGCAGCGAGTATTGCCGCTAGCCCTATATCAATCGCGCCATTGGCGTCATGGAATTTCCGCGCAAAGTCAGCACGTTCATGTGCGCTCATCTTCTCCCAGACCTTGGTTACGAGCTTCTCCAAAACCTTCAATTCAAGCGCCTCGATTGACTCATTCCCCGTTACGCTGCCACCGACGTATTTCAGGACATCCCTCACAATTTCTGCGTACGGGACGCCAGTCCGGCGGATTAAGTTAGCAATGCTGTTTCCTCCAAAGAGCTGGAGTTCGCGGATCAGAAGCAACAGCGTATCGCGTGAGTATTTGTTCTTCTGCTTCGCGGCTACCAGCGCTTTACTGACATCGGCAGCCATTGCCAGGCGCCCGTCACCAGAGTCGGTAAGAAAGTCCACGAGTGAACCTACATCTGCAGCATCTGCCGCCTGCAAAAGCGTCAGCAAATCCTTATCACCATTGACCACGTCTTCTTCATACGCCACGAGCTATTACCTCTTTTGTGTTGGCCCTGAAAACTCTGCAGGCACATAACTATCTGATTAAAATGAATTTCAATCGATCATTTTCACAGTTAAGCCGAAGTGGTCGCGACGCGTGAAGCTCTGCCGCGAGGCTTCAATTTCTTTGCTTATCGGCCTGACTAAACAAGTCTTAAGCACCTCTGCAACTACCGGTATTTCAAGCCTTTGATTTTGGGGTAAGAGCAGCGGTGTACTTGGCGACAGTCGCCATGTCTGTCGCCATGCTGCGCGCCACGGATTACGCGAGTCGCCGCCGCTGTCGCCAACAGGTGACCGCTCACCGTATCGGCACGACATTGCGGTTCCTAGTGTCATTGATGGCAGCTACCGACAGGCTGCCAGTGGCCGCTTTCTGGATGTGCTCACTCCACCAAGCCATCATCGGACGCCGGCGCTCGATGTAGTCCGCTCGGTTGTAAGCGCTTCGGACTTCGTCCTTGTCGACATGCGCCAGTGCGACCTCTATCAGCTCCGGATCCCACCCATGCTCGTTCAGGATGGTGCTGGCCATGGAACGCATGCCGTGGCTGACCAACCGGTCCTGGAAGCCCATGCGTTTCAACGCCATGTTGGCGGTCTGGCTGTTGGCGTGGGTGCGCGGATTTCTATCTGCCGGGAACACGTATTCCCTATGGCCGCTGTGGGGCTTGAGCGTCTCCAGTAACGCGAGTGCCTGTTCGGTCAGCGGGATGCTGTGTGGGCGGCGCTTCTTCATCCGCTCCGGAGGGATGGTCCACACACGCCTCTCAAAGTCGATGTCTGCCCAGCGAGTGGTCGCGGCCTCGGCAGGACGGGTCATGGTGTGCAGTTGCCATTCGATCAGGCAGCGGGTGATCCGCTTGATGCTGGCGTTTGCGATTTCGATCATGAGCTCGGAAAGCTCATCGGGTCGTAGCGCGGCCATGTTCTGTTTCTTGGGTTTCTTGAATATTGCGCGAATGCCACTGAGGGGGTTCGCAAAGATCAGTCCTGAATTGACCCCATAGGTCATGATTTCGTTGAGCCGTTGGCTCAATCGCTTTACTGTCTCGAGGCTGCCTTTGGCCTCGATTGGGCGAAGCAGTTCGATGACCATTGGTGCGCTGATTTTTGAAAGCGGCGTTGTTTTCAGGTCTGGAAATACATGCAGCGTGAGCGACCGCCAAATGTCCTCGGCGTAGGCCGGCGTGACCGAGTCTTTCTTAAGCTCGAACCAGGCGGTGGCCACGTTCTCGAAGGTGTGTTCCGTTTCTGCGCGCTTGGCCTCACTCAGCGCATCGCGCTGCACCTTCGGATCGATGCCTTGGGCGAGCAGCTCGCGTGCTTCGACCGCCATCTTTCGGGCGTTCGCCAGTGACAGTTCGGGGTAGGTGCCCAAGCCCATGTTGATGCGGTTCTTGGTCACCGGTTCACGGTAATTGAAATTCCACAGCAGAGAGCCATTGCTGCGTACACGGAGCTGCAAACCGTCACCGTCGGTGAGGACATAATCCTTGGACGCGGGTTTGACTCCCTTGAGCTGCCGATCGGAGAGGCGGAGGGTTTGAGCAGGCATGAGATTTTCCTCAGGCTCTGATTTGGTATTCCAAAGATTAGCACCGGATTGCCTGGAATACCGTTTGGAATACCCGAATGGCTGGAACTCAGAAAATCTCAGAAGACCGCAAAAGCGCTGGAAGCCGCGTGTTTACTGGGTTTCAGGCACAAAAAAAGACGTCCGTGGACGTCTTTAGATGTTGAAGTGGTGGAGCCGGGGGGATTTGAACCCCCGTCCGCCAGTACTCCGCTGTCGGTACTACATGCGTAGCCGTGTCTATTAAGTTAACCCTCAGCGACCCGACGGGCAGGGTGCTTTGGGCGAGTTGTGTAAGTTTTAGCCGCTTCGTCCACAACGTACTGCACGGCGATTCTGTTCTATATGACAATCACTTTGGGTTTACAGACATCCCCTAATGATTGCTGGACCCGAAGGTACCAGAAGCTCAGGATCTAAGGCTGCTTACGCAGCGATAGCGAATTCCTGGCCGTAGTTTTCGTCATTGGCAACTATAGAAGTTGCAACAGTGGATTTACGAGTTCTGTTACCAACTCGGCATGCACCTAAAGTTTCGCAACCGGCGTCGAATCCTAAACGGCCCCGAACCTGTCGCTTCGTGAAACTGCTGAAGCGACAGGCGTTTGCAGTGTACGCCAATCTGGGGCTGAGGCCAACCCGGAGGTTGGCCTTGCCCACCGATCACTTGTTGGTGCCGTCGGAGGCTTGTCTGATTTCCAGGATGGTTTGCTGGGTTTCAGCAACGCATTCGTCAATTTTGCCTTGCGCTTTGAGCTCTTGTGCCCTTGTTACGCTGCGTGTCACACGGTCATTGAGATCGGCCGAGGATTGGTACTGTGTCTTGGCATTGTTGATGGTTTGGATATTGGCTTCGCACAGGCTGTCCGGCTTATCGGCGGCGAACGAAGCGGAGGCCATCATCGAGGCAGTAATGAATAGACCTAACAGCGCAGAACGTTTCATATGTATCTCCTTGAACTGAGGATCCAGACTTCGCTGGCCGTCAGACGGACAACCGAATGTAGGAAAAGCCCCAACGTTTGGGGCTTGTTCTGTGGACTACCGTCGCGCTGAAGGGTTCTATTTTTCTTCAGGTAGCCCTGGCTTGAGTCACCCGATCCACCAGGTAGACCAGTCCGTGGTAGTCGATGGTGCCGTGTTGTGTCAGGCCGATCTCGCAGGTGCGGCTGGTGGAGATGCCTTCGCTGCAATGCTGGACGGCGTCCTTGAGTGTGCGCAGTGAGTGGGCGTTGAGTTCCGGTGTGGTGAAGCCTTTGTCGCCGGCAAAGCCGCAACAATGAATGCCTTCGGGAACGACCACGTGTTTGCTGCATTTGCGCGCCAGGTCGATCAGTGCCTGGCTTTCGCCCAGGTGCTGGGTGCTGCAGGTAACGTGTACCGCGATGGGGGCTTCTTGTGGGGTGAAGTCCAGGCGATCCATCAAGTGCGTGCGGATGAAGCGTACCGGGTCGTACAGGTCCAGGCGTGTTTCGCCAAGGTCCTGGACCAACCGCAAGGTGCAGGGGCTGGTGTCGCAGTAGATGGGGTCGAGCCCGCCGCGGCTGGCGTGCAGCAGGGCGGCGATCAGTTCCTGGCGCTTGTGGTCGGCTTGTTCGGCGTAGCCTTTGGAGGCAAAGGGTTGGCCGCAGCACAGGTTGTCCTGATTGTCGGGAATGACGACTTGATAGCCGGCTTTTTCCAGCAGGCTGCGGGTCTTGTCGTACAGCGAGGCCTGTTCTTTGTCCCCTGCCGCCGGGCCCATGACGCGTGACACGCAGGCCGCCAGGTAGACCACGCGCGGGCGTTCGTCCGCCACGGCAGGGCTGAAGCGGATGGCTTTTTCCGGCTGGGGCATGGCGTTGGTCCACTGCGGCACCTGGCCCTTGGACAGCCGTGACACCGTTGCCGAGAGTTTCGCCAGGCGCGGCGCCCCCAGCAGCATGCGTGCGCCGTTGGCGACGTGCAGGGTGAAGCGCAGGCCTTGCAGTGTGGTGGCGAAGTTTCCTTCGATCCAGTTGGCGGTTTTCGTGCGCGTGGCTTCTCGGCTGCGCAGCTTTTTCACCAGCTCACCGGTGTTGATGCCTACGGGGCAGCGTTGAGCACACAAGCCGGTGGCCGCGCAGGTGTCGATGCCCTGGTATTGATAGGCCTGTTCCAGCTCGGTGGTGTCGGTGCCGGCCCGTTGTTTGGCCTGGATGTCGCGCCAGATCACGATGCGTTGGCGCGGGCTCAAGGTCAGGTCTTTGGAGGGGCAGACCGGTTCACAGAAGCCGCACTCGATGCACTTGTCCACGATCTCGTCGGCGGCGGGCAGCGGTTTGAGGTGCTTGAGATGGATCTGTGGGTCTTCGCTGAGCACCACGTCCGGGTTGAGAATCCCCTGGGGGTCGAGCAGGCGCTTGAGCTGCCACATCAGTTGATAGGCATCGCTGCCCCATTCCAGCTCGACGAAGGGCGCCATGTTGCGGCCGGTGCCGTGTTCGGCTTTCAGCGAACCGCCGAACTCCACGGCCACCAGTTGCGCGACGTCGTCCATGAACGCCTGGTAGCGTGCGATTTCGTCGGCGCTGTTGAAGCCTTGGGTGAAGACGAAGTGCAGATTGCCTTCCAGTGCATGTCCGAAAAGGATCGCTTCGTCGTAGTGATGTTTGTCGAAGAGTTCGATCAGGCGGTTCACACCGATGGCGAGTTGCTCCACCGGGAAGGTCACGTCTTCGATGATCACCGTGGTGCCGGTCTTGCGGACTGCGCCCACCGCCGGGAAGGTGTCTTTGCGGATGGCCCAGAGCCGGGCGTTTTCCCGTGGGTCTTCGGTAAAGTCGACTTGTTTTTCCACCGGGAAGCCGGCCAACGAGGCCATGATCCGGGCGAGTTGCTCTTGCAGCAAGGATGAAGATGCCGCGCGGGATTCGATCAACAGGGCGCAGGCATTCGTCGACAGATACTGTACGAAATCCGGCATGCCCGGCTTGTCCTGCACCGAGCGCAGGCTGCGGCGGTCGAGCAGTTCCACGGCCGACACCGGCTGGCTTTTCAGCACGGTGACGGCGTTGCAGCAGGTTTCCACGTCAGGGAACACAATCAGCGCCGAGGCTTTGTGCGGATGGTCGATCACGGTGTTGTAGGTCACCGCGCTGATGAAACCCAGGGTGCCTTCCGAGCCCACCAGCAGGTGGCTCAAGATATCCACAGGCTCGTCAAAATCCACCAGCGCGTTGAGCGACAGCCCGGTGGTATTTTTCAGACGGTACTTGTGGCGAATTCGGGCAGCCAGTTCACTGTTGTCGCGGGTCTCGCGGCCCAGGGTAGCCAGGCGCTCCAACAGGTCTGCGTGGCTGTTGCGAAACGCCGCGACGCTGGCGGCGTCCTCGGTGTCGAGGCGGGTACCATCGGCCAGTACCAGGCGAATGCCGGCCAGGGTGTGATAGGTGTTTTGCGCCGTGCCGCAGCACATGCCGCTGGCGTTGTTGGCGACGATGCCGCCAATCTTGCAGGCGTTGATCGAGGCCGGATCGGGGCCGATCTTGCGCCCGAACGGTGCCAGCCAGGCGTTGGCCTGGGCGCCAATCACGCCCGGTTGCAAGCGGATCTGCGTGCCTTGCCCGCGAATCTCCCGGGCGTTCCAGTTATCCCCCAGCACGATCAGCACCGAGTCGCTGATGGCCTGGCCGGACAAGCTGGTGCCAGCCGCGCGGAAGGTGACCGGAACCTGGTCGCGCTGGGCCAGTTGCAGCAGGGCGACCACTTCATCTTCGGTTTCGACCCGCACCACCAGTTTCGGAATCAGCCGGTAGAAACTGGCGTCGGTGCCGAAGGCCAGGGTCGACAGCGGGTCGTCGAATCGGCGCTTGGCTGGGATCAGTTGGTGGACGTCGTGTAGGAAAGCAGCCGGAAGCGTCATTGGTCCTCCAGGATCAAGACCACCAGGTCCTTCGGACCGTGGGCGCCGTAGGCCAGCACCTGTTCGATGTCGGCGGTTTTCGATGGGCCCGACACCAGCAGGGCATTGGTGGGCATGCCTTGGGCCCATTCGAATGCCTGCTGCACTTCATAGAAGTTGTTGTGGATCTCGCTGGCCTTGAGCAAGGCGAAATGCACCGGTGGCACCAGGCTCATCAGGCGTGGCTCTTCCCGTGTTGGCCAAAGGATCAGGCTGCCGGTGGCGGCGATGGCGCCGAGGGTTCCGGTCAGGCTGGCGGGCGTCTCGTTGAACAGCTCGGCTTTCCATTCTTCTATCGGCCGGTCGTAGGCCTTGAGCGTCGGCAGGTCCGGATGATTCGCCCAGTACTGCGTGATTTTTTTCCCGTGGGGTGTCGTCGGGGCAATCAGCAGGCTTGGCAGTTGGCGGTCGCGCAGCAGTTGGGCGAGCAACGCCGGCCAGTCCTCGGCACGGGTCAGGTGGATTTCGGTGTGCACCGCTTCCATCAACTTGCGCAACTGCGGGATGCGTTCTTCGGACGCATAGCGGTAGGTCTGCGTCACCAGGTCGACATCGAAGTTGTCGGCCACGGACGTGGTGCCGGTCAGGCTTTTACGCAACTTGGCGAGGATGTTTTCCTTGGCGCTCATCGACGGTCTCCCGGGCGGTTCAGGTGTTCGCGGGCCAGGTCATGCAATGAGCGGGCGGCGGGTTGGGGGGCGCTGTGGTTTTGCGTCCAGGGGCCGACGTTGCGCGGCGTGAGGGCGCGCAGGCGCGTGGCGAGGAAACCGAACAGCCGATACAGGCGCGGCGAGCTGTTGAGCCACGCCCAGGCATTCCAGATGAAGCGTTCCTTGGGCGAGTATTTGCTGCCCTGGCCACGCATCACTTGATGCGGGCTGTCCGGTGCCTTGACGTTTTCTTCGCGCAGGCGCCGCAGCAGGGCCGGGATCGGAATCTTCACCGGGCACACTTCTCCACAGGCACCGCAGAGTGATGAGGCGCTGGGGTGATCGGGCACCTTGGCCAGGCCGACCATGTGTGGCGTGATGATTTTTCCGATAGGCCCCGGGTAAACCTCCCCATAGGCGTGGCCGCCGATTCGGGTGTACACCGGGCAATGATTCATACAGGCGCCGCAGCGGATGCAGTTCAGGGTCTGGCGCAATTCACTGTCGGCAAAGGCCTGGCTGCGACCGTTGTCCAGCAGCACCAGGTGAACTTCCTGGGGGCCGTCCAGTTCCTCGGCCTTGCGTGGGCCGGAGATCATGTTGACGTAGGTGGTGATCGGTTGGCCGAGGGCCGAGCGAGTCAGCAGCGAGAGCAATGGCACGACATCGCGCAGGTTCTCCACCACTTTTTCGATGCCGGTCACGGCGATGTGCACCGGTGGCACGGTGGTGGACATCCGTCCGTTTCCTTCGTTTTCCACCAGCAGCAGCGTGCCGGTTTCGGCGACGGCGAAGTTGACGCCCGACACGCCGATATCGGCTTCGAAGAATTTCTGCCGCAACACCTTGCGACCGATCTGAATGAGTTGGTCGACGTCCTTGGTGTACTCCACGCCGAGTTTGTCGTGGAACAAGGACGCGACCTGACCGGCATTCTTGTGGATCGCCGGCATAATGATGTGTGAAGGCTTCTCGTGATCGAGCTGGACGATGAACTCGCCCATGTCCGATTCCAGGCATTCAATGCCTTGAGCCGCGAGGACATGGTTCATTTCCATCTCTTCGCTGACCATCGATTTGCCCTTGATCACTTGCCGCGCCTCGTGAGCGCGGATGATCGAGAGGACGATGCCGTTGGCTTCGTCCACCGTTTCCGCCCAGTGCACGTTCACACCGTTGCGGGTCAGGTTGGTTTCAAGTTGTTCGAGCAGGTCGGGCAACTTGGATAACGCACGGGCGCGGACGGCATTGCCCAGCACCCGCAGGTGTTCTCTTTCGTGGGCATCGCTGAAGGACGTTGCCCGCTTGGTCATCAGTGAATCCATCGCGCTGCGAAAGTTGTTTCGCAGTTGCGTGTCGCCCAGCGCCTTGTGGGCTCGGGCGCGAAAATCTTCCTGCACCTCTACAGTGGGGATCAGCGTCGGCGTGCTCATGCGGCACCTCCGGTTCGCTGCCAGAGGAAACTCGCCAGATGCTGCCCGCGTAGCGCCTCCTGCTGCTTTTCCAACGCACCGTTGATGTTCATCAAGCAGCCGCAATCGGCACTGACGACCTTATGTGCGCCGGATTCCTTCAGCGCCCGGGTCTTGTCGGCCACCATCGCGCCGGAAATATCCGGCAGGCGCACGCTGAATGTCCCACCGAACCCGCAGCATTCACTTTCGTGACTGTGTTCCACGCGTTCCACGTTGTGCAGCTGCGCCAACAGGGCGCGGCCGTGCAGGTGGGTGTTCATTTCCCGCCGCGCCGAGCACGAAGTGTGCAGCGCCACCTTCACCGGCTCGCCGCCATCCTTCAACTGCACCTGACAGACGAACAACAGGAACTCGGCCAACTCGTAGGTCCGGGCGGCCAAGGCCCGGACTTGTTCAAGCGTGTCGGGTTCGTCCTTGAACAGGTCGCTGTAGTGCTCGCGCAACATGCCCGCGCAGGAGCCCGACGGCACGACCACCGGATAATCTTCGGCAAACAGCGCCAGTTGTGCCCGCGCCACGGTGCGTGCCTGCTCGGTGTAACCCGAGGTGTAGGCCGGTTGCCCGCAGCAACTCTGTCCTTGCGGGTATTCCACCCGGATCCCTTCGCGTTCCAGCAGGTGGATCGCATCCATCCCGGCTTCGGGGTAGAACAGGTCCACCACGCAGGTGCCGAACAGGTAGACCCGTTGCGGTTTCACGCTGGGGTATTGCCGCGGTTCAGGCAGTGGCGGGGCGACACGGGTCGCGTTCGGCACAGCGTTGTAAAAAAGCTCGCTCATCAGGCGTGTCTCCGGGTGGTCCCGGTTATCCGTCCGCTGAGGCTGCTGAATATAGAGAGCAAATCTTTCAGCAGCCTTGCAGACCCGGTGATCAATAGCGAACGCCGGCGGCTATTCCGGCGTCGGTTTTTTCTCTGCGGCGTGTGGTACTCAGTGCACCAGCATGCCGGTAAACCAATAGGCCTGGGCCAAGGTGATCAGGCCGACGATCGTTGCAAAGAATAGGCTGTGTTTGAGGGTGAACCGGAACAGATCCGATTCCTTGCCCACCAGCCCGGTCGCGGCACAGGCCACGGCGATCGATTGCGGCGAGATCATCTTGCCGGTCACGCCGCCGCTGGTGTTGGCGGCCACCAGCAAGGTGTCGTTGACGCCGAGTTGGTGCGCGGTGGTGGCTTGCAGAGAGCTGAACAGCGCGTTGGACGAGGTGTCGGAGCCGGTCAGGAACACCCCCAGCCATCCGAGGAACGGCGAGAAGAACGGGAACGCCGCGCCTGTGCCGGCCAGTACCAGGGCCATGGTCGACGACATGCCCGAATAGTTGGTGACGAAGGCAAACGCCAGGACCATACCGATGGACAGGATCGGCCAGCGCAGCTCGAAAAGGGTCTCTTTAAAAGTGGTAAGACCAGTTTTGAGGTTGATTTTCAACACCAGCATCGAGATCAGCGCGGAGAAGAAAATCGCCGTGCCGGTGGCGGAAATCGGGTCGAGTTTGAACACGGCCGGAATGGCGGTGGGGTTGATCACGATCGGCGCGACCTTGATCACCATCTGGTCCAGGTGCGGGATGGCAAAGTTGAACACCCAGCCGTACATCGAGCCGCCCGCGGCGAACATCGCCTTGAACGGTTTCAGGGTCCAGATCGTGACCAGCACGGTGAGGATCAGGAAGGGCGACCAGGCCTTGATGATTTCCCCCAGGCTGTAGGGCGAAGCCACGGTGCTGCGCGGTTGGCCGAAACCACCCACGCTGGCGGTGACCGTTGCGCCAGACGTGGCGCCGGCAATCTGGGCGCCCGCGGTGCGCTTGGGCTGCCAGACCTTCAGGAACAGGGTCAGGGCGATCAGGCTGGCGAGGGCCGAAGTGATGTCCGGCAGTTCCGGGCCAATGAAGTTGGAGGTGAAGTACTGGGTGACGGCAAAGCTCAGGCCGGCCACCAGTGCGGCTGGCCAGGTTTCCCGCACGCCGCGCAGGCCGTCCATCATGAACACCAGCCAGAACGGCACGAACAGCGACAACAACGGCAGTTGGCGACCGGTCATGGCGCCGATCTTGAAGGCGTCGATCCCGGTGACCTGACCGGCCACGATGATCGGAATACCCAGCGCGCCAAACGCGACCGGGGCGGTGTTGGCGATCAAGCACAGGCCGGCGGCGTACAGCGGATTGAACCCCAGGCCGACCAGCAGCGCGGCGGTAATCGCGACGGGTGCGCCGAAACCGGCGGCGCCTTCCAGGAAGGCTCCGAAGCAGAAACCGATCAGCAGCACTTGCAGGCGTTGGTCGTCGGTAATCGACAGCACCGAGCTGCGGATGACCTCGAACTGACCGCTCTTGACCGTCAATTTGTACAGGAACACGGCGGCCACGATGATCCAGGCGATGGGCCACAGGCCGTAGGCAAAGCCATATCCGGCGGCGGCGAAGGCCATGTCGGCGGGCATGTTGAAGGCAAATATCGCCACGGCAATCGCCAGGGCCAGGGTGATGCTGCCGGCCACGTGCCCCTTGAGGCGAAACACCGCCAGGGCCAGGAAGAAAAACACGATGGGAATGACGGCCGCGAGTGCGGACAAGCCGAGGCTGCCGAGCGGGCTGTAGAGCTGTTGCCAGGTTTGCATAGTGGGTGGGCCCCTAATTGTTGTTGGTCAGGCACTGATCAGCGAAAGTGGATAATTGGTAATACCAATTTACAAGCGCTGTCGGCTAGGGTAAAAGCCTTGGTTGTCGTGTGTCAATTTGCCGCTTGGAAACTTTCGTCGAATAAGCAGTGCAGATCGCATCTGATCTGCGTGTGCAAATGGCGTCTGGTGGGTGTGGCCGTGGCCCGGATGGGCCAGAATAGAGAGCCCGGCGAGCGGTCGGGATCGTGGAGAGTGGAGTTATGGGGTTTGATCAGATTCGTCAGCGCCGTTTGTCTGACGATATTGTCGAGCGGCTTGAAGGCATGATCCTTGAGGGCACGTTGAAGTCTGGCGAGCGGCTGCCGGCCGAGCGGACCCTGGCCGAACAGTTCGGTGTGTCACGGCCTTCGTTGCGCGAGGCGATCCAGAAGCTGGCGGCCAAGGGCTTGCTGGTCAGTCGCCAGGGGGGCGGTAACTACGTCGTGGAGTCACTGGGCTCGACGTTCAGTGACCCGTTGTTGCAATTGTTGGAAAGCAACCCCGATGCGCAGCGGGACCTGCTGGAATTTCGTCACACCCTGGAAGCGTCCTGTGCCTATTACGCCGCACAGCGGGCCACGGATGTCGATCGCGAACGCCTGACGGCAGCCTTCGAAGAATTGCAGGATTGTTATTCGCGGCACGAAGAGGTGAGTCGGGCGGAGGAGGGGGCGGCGGATGCGCGCTTCCACCTGGCGATCGCCGAAGCCAGCCATAACGCGGTCTTGCTGCACACCATCCGTGGCTTGTTCGACCTGCTCAAGCGCAATGTGGTGACCAACATCGGCGGCATGTACAAGCAGCGCAGCGAAACCCGCGACATGCTGATCAGCCAGCACCGCGAGCTGTACCAGGCAATCATGGACGGGCACGCCGAGCAGGCGCGGGAAGTGTCCAGCCGGCATATTCTGTACGTGCAGGAAGTCTTGGAAGAGGTGCGCCAGGAAGTGCAGCGAGTGGCGCGGGCAGAGCGGCGCAAGGGGATTTAGATTCGATCCTGTGGGAGCGAGCTTGCTCGCGATG
This sequence comes from Pseudomonas sp. P97.38, assembly GCF_001269745.1. NCBI lineage: Bacteria > Pseudomonadati > Pseudomonadota > Gammaproteobacteria > Pseudomonadales > Pseudomonadaceae > Pseudomonas > Pseudomonas sp. P97.38. The sequence continues at coordinate 100,817 of NZ_LHVJ01000012.1, read as the reverse complement.
GCGTACTGTCAGTCAACATCGATGTTGACTGACCCGCCGTTATCGCGAGCAAGCTCCCACATTCGATTTTCCGAGGGCTAGTCTTCCTTGCCCTTGTTGCGCACCGCACGCTGCAGTTCACGACCGGCGTCGCGCTCGCGTTCGGTATCGCGCTTGTCGTATTCCTTCTTGCCCTTGCCCAGCGCAATCTCGCACTTGATCAGGTGCTTGCTCCAGTACAGCGACGTACAGACGCAGGTGTAGCCTTTCTGCTGCACGGAGGCGAAGAGCTTTTCCAGCTCGCGCTTGTTGAGCAGCAGCTTGCGCGAGCGTACCGGGTCGGCGATCACGTGGGTGCTGGCCGTGGTCAGCGGGGTGATGTGACTGCCCAGCAGCCAGGCTTCGCCGTCCTTGAGCAGCACGTAGCTGTCCACCAACTGCGCCTTGCCGGCGCGCAGGCTCTTTACTTCCCAGCCGGCCAGGACCATGCCAGCCTCGAAACGTTGTTCGATGAAGTAGTCGTGTCGCGCCTTTTTATTTTGCGCGATGGTCCCTGTGGGGTGTTTCTTCTGTTTAGCCATAGGGGCGGCATTATAGGCAGTTGCGTGCGTGTCGGCTACGGTGAACCTGCATGCTTGAGCACCTTGAGTGAATCCCGGACAATGCGGCCTCTTTTTTGAACGCTTGGGCGTGATCACGATGTCGACAGACAAGGTTTCTGTCCACGGCAGTTGGGCTAGCCGCTGGGTCTTCATACTCGCTGCGACCGGTTCTGCGGTGGGGCTGGGTAGTATCTGGAAGTTTCCGTACATGGTCGGGGTCTACGGTGGCGGCGCCTTCGTATTGATGTTCCTGGCGTGCATCGCACTCATCGGCGCGCCGGTCATGCTCGCCGAGACCCTGATCGGTCGCCGCGCCCGGCAAAGTCCGGCCAATGCCTTGAAGGTGCTCGCGGTGGAAGCCGGGCACTCGACCAAGTGGTCGTGGGGCGCCTTCGCCGGAATGATCACGGCCTTGTTGATCCTGTCTTTCTATAGCGTGGTCGGCGGCTGGTCGCTGGACTACATCATCGACATGGGCCGCGGCGATTTCCAGGGCGTCGCGCCTGACCAGGTCGGAGCGTATTTCGGCAAGGTCATCGATGATCCCTGGCGGTTGACCCTCTGGCATACGATCTTCATGGTGCTGTCGGCGGTGGTGATCGCCAAAGGCGTGGTGGCCGGGCTTGAGCGCAGCTTGCGAATCATGATGCCGCTGCTGTTCGTGATGATCCTAGTGCTGCTGGGTTACAGCATGACCACCGGGCACTTCATGGAGGGCCTGCACTTCATGTTCGATTTCAAGCCGGAGAAAGTCCTGGATGGCTTGCTGCCGGCCATGGGGCACGCGTTCTTCTCGCTGAGCGTGGGGGTCGGCTCGATCATGATCTACGGCGCCTACATGCCCAAGAACGCTTCGCTTACCCGCACCGTCGTCGGTGTCGCGCTGCTGGACAGCTTCGTGTCGCTGATGGCGGGTGTGGCTTTGTTTCCGATTGTGTTCGCCGCCGGGCTCAACCCCAGCGAAGGACCGGGGTTGATGTTCGTCAGCCTGCCCTTTGCCTTCGGTAGCATGGCGTTCGGCCAAGTCATGGGCGTGGTGTTTTTCGTGCTGGTGGCTATTGCGGCCTGGAGTTCGGCGATTTCCCTGCTGGAACCCATGGTGGCTTACCTCGTGGAACGGACCCGGATCGGTCGCGCCTGGGTCACGTTCTGGCTGGCTTTCACCTGCTGGTTCGTAGGCCTGGGCACGGTGTTTTCCTTCAATATATGGAAGCAGGCGAAGTTTTTCGTGAACGAAGACGGCTTGTTCCACCTCTACCAGTGGGGAGCAACCGGAGGCCTGGATTTCTTCGGCGTGATTGATTTCTTCACATCACGGATCATGCTGCCATTGGGCGGGTTGTGTTTCGTGGTGTTTGCAGGATGGGTCATGGGGCGTGAGGCGGTGCGTGATGAATTGTCGCTGCGCAGCCCTGTATTGTTTGCCTTGAGCCTGTTCTTGATGCGCTACGTGGCGCCCATCGGCATTCTCGTAGTGTTTGCCGCCCAGCTGTGGAAGTGACGCTTACATGACGACACATATTCAACGCTCGGCCTTGCTGCCTTACCCGGCGCAGGCGCTGTACGACCTGGTCAACGATGTGGCCAGTTATCCACAGTTCCTGCCGTGGTGCTCGTCCGCCGAGGTACTGGAAAGCTCCGACACCCACATGCGCGCCAGTCTCGATATTGCCAAGGGTGGGTTGAGCCAGCGCTTCGTTACGCGCAATACCCTGGTGCCGGGGCAGTCCATCGAGATGAACCTGGAGGAGGGGCCGTTCAACCAGCTCCACGGTGTCTGGGTGTTCAAGCCTCTGGGCGACAAGGCCTGCAAGATCAGCCTGGACTTGTCCTTCGATTACGCCGGTCCATTGGTGCGGGCGACGCTGGGGCCGCTGTTCAACCAGGCGGCCAACACCCTGGTCGATGCGTTCTGCCAGCGTGCCAAGCAGAACGCAGAGCTCAAGCGTTGATTGAAATCGAAGTGGTGTACGCGTGCGTGGAGCGCCAGTTCTTGCGCGCATTCGCGGTGCCGGAAGGGACGAGCGTGCGCGCGGCGTTGACGGCCTCCGGGGTTGCCGAAGCCTTCCCTGAACTCGATCTGGCGACCTGCCCGGTCGGGATCTTTGGCAAGGTGGTTGTCGATCCCGAGAACCAGCAGGTGCAAGCCGCCGATCGCCTGGAAATCTACCGGCCGCTGCTGGCGGATCCGAAGGAGATTCGTCGCCTGCGTGCCCTCAAGGCAGCGCAAGCGCGCCAGTCCGAGCAGTAGTCCGTCGAATCGAGGCAATAAAAAACCCGGCATGCCGGGTTTTTTCATGTCGCCGATTATTGCGGCGAGGTGTCCAGCGGTTCTGGCGTCGGGACGGGTACGGTCTCGACGTTGTCCACATCCTTCTGGATCTGGTCCAGCAGCGATCCTGGCTTGGCCGGTTTTTCCGGTTTCGGCTTTTCGGCGTTCTGGGTCGGATCGGTAACGGTCGTACCGCTGTCCTTGCCCATGATGGCCTCGTCGCGGCTCACACCGGGCATGAAGTCGCCCGACAGGCTGACGAGCTGGTCATTGCCATTGAAGATAACGCTGATGCGTTCCTGTTGGCGCTCACCGCCACCTGGCTGCAAGCTGTACAGATAATCCCAGCGATCGGCATGGAACGTGTCGGCGAGCAGGGGGTTGCCCATGATAAACCGTACTTGCCGGCGGGTCATTCCCGGGCGTAACTGGTCTATCATGTCCTGCGTGACGACATTGCCCTGCTGGATGTCGATTTTGTAAACCCCGGGGAATGAACAACCGGCGAGTGCGAGCAGTCCCACGAAGGTGAAACTGGTTAGCAAGAGCTTGGTGTTTTGCATCGGTGGGCGACTTCCACTATCTTGGCTGGGACAACGTAAACGCCGATCATACCCGCATTAAGAGAAGCTGCGAAGCAGCATCGCGAGAAAGCTGACCATGGTTGAAAATAGCGAACTACGCAAAGCCGGCCTCAAAGTGACCCTGCCACGGGTCAAGATTCTACAAATGCTCGATTCTGCCGAGCAACGCCACATGAGTGCCGAAGACGTCTACAAGGCGCTTATGGAAGCTGGCGAGGACGTTGGTCTGGCCACGGTTTACCGTGTCCTGACTCAATTCGAGGCAGCGGGTCTTGTGGCTCGTCACAATTTCGATGGCGGTCATGCGGTCTTCGAATTGGCTGACGGGGAGCATCACGATCACATGGTGAACGTGGAAACCCGTGAGGTCATCGAATTCGTCAGCCCGGAAATCGAAAAGCTGCAAAAGGCAATTGCTGAGGAGTATGGCTTCGAGTTGATCGACCACCATCTCGTCCTGCACGTGCGCAAAAAGAAGTAAGCACGTTGCGTGAGCCACGGCTCCCAAAACGATAGAAGGCGACCCCAGGGTCGCCTTCTTGCTTTGTGGCTTTTATCGGTCGTATGTCAGGTTTTTGCGGCGATGACCATTTTTTTCGCGTGGGCCAGGGATTCCTTGGTGAGGTCGATCCCTCCCAGCATTCGAGCCACTTCCTCCACGCGCTCGCTCTTGTTGAGCTTGGACACGGCCGTTCGGGTGGCATCCTCGCCGCGCACCTTATGCACAAATAGATGCTGGTGCCCTTGGGCGGCCACTTGGGGCAAGTGAGTGACGGTCAGCACCTGACCGCGCTCCCCCAGTCGGCGCAGCAACTGGCCGACAATCTCCGCCGTCGGGCCGCCGATGCCCACGTCCACTTCGTCGAAGACCAGTGTCGGCACGCGCGAGGTCTGCGCCGTGATGACCTGGATGGCCAGGCTGATCCGTGACAACTCACCGCCCGAGGCGACTTTTGCCAGGGCCTTGAGCGGTTGCCCGGGGTTGGCGCTGACCAGCAATTCCACTTGCTCCAATCCGTTGGGCTGGAGTTCATCGCTGGCGTTGGGTTTCAGCTCGATGGTGAAGCGGCCCCCGGGCATGCCCAGGCGCTGGATTTCCTGTTCCACGGCGCTGGCCAGCCCGGTGGCGGCCTGCTGCCGAAGTGCGCTCAGCTCCTTGGCCTTTTCCTGGTAATGACGGGCGTAGGATGCCAGTTCTTCCCCCAGGCGCTCGATGGACTCATCGTTGGCGTTCAGGGTTTCCAGTTCCTCCAGCAGGCGTTGCTGAAGTTCGACGACGTCGGTCGGCTGGACGCGATGCTTGCGTGCCAGGGTATAGATGGTATCCAGCCGCTCTTCCAGGTATTGCAGGCGTGCTGGGTCGGCATCGAAGTGGTCGAGGAAGCGGTTCAGTTCCCCGACGGCTTCCTCGACCTGGATTTGTGCACTCGTCAGCAGGTTGGTCGCTTCGTTCAGGGCTCCGACCGAGTTGTTCACGCTGGTGAGTCGATTCAGGCTGGCGGTCAGCGCATTGAGCACGTTTCCCGAATCGCTTTCGCTGCACTGCTCCACGACCTGGCGGCAGATGCCCAGCAGGGCTTCGGCGTTGGTCAGGTTCTTGTGTTCCTGCTCCAGCTCTTCCAGTTCATTTTCGCCCAGGGCCAGGTTTTCCAGCTCCTCGAGCTGATAGCTCAGCAGTTGGTGGCGCGCCCGTTGTTCGTCGCCGGAGTTGGACAGTCGGTCCAGTTCCTGGCGCGTTTGTCGCCAGCGCTGGGCCGCCAGTTGAACCTGGCGCGCCAGGTCGGTGGCACCGGCGTACTCGTCGAGCAGGCGTCGATGGGTGTCGGTCTTGAGCAGGGATTGGTGTTCGTGCTGGCTATGGATGTCGATCAGCAGTTCGCCCAGGGCCTTGAGGTCGCCCAGTGGGCAGGGCGTGCCGTTGATGTAGCCTCGCGAGCGGCCTTCCGCCGTGATGACCCGGCGCAAGATGCACAGGCCGTCGGTGTCCAGGTCGCGCTCGGCCAGCCAGGCACTGGCTTCGGGGATGTCTACCAGGTCGAAGGTCGCCAGGATGTCGGCCTTGTCCGCGCCGGGACGCACCACGCCGTTGTCGGCGCGATCGCCCAGTGTCAGGCCCAGGGCGTCGAGCATGATCGATTTGCCGGCACCGGTTTCACCGGTGATCACGCTCATGCCTCGATCGAGTTCGAGGTCGAGGTGTTCGACGATGGCGTAGTTGTGTACGGACAGGTGCACCAGCATAAGGCCGCTCCCAGGCTTTAGGTCTGGTTATTTATACAGTGTTTTGTTTTGACCTGACAATGCCTTCGCTTAGCTCGATTTGCTTGAGTGGAAGCAATTCTTAGCGCTGGCTGGAATGGATATGCAGCTGTTTTTTGTAAGGTTAATTCGTCGGCAAGCCCTTGAAGCTGAAAAACCTGGCCCCATATACCGGGGCAGAAGCGCGAGTCGAGCTCGCGGACGAAATTGAAAGGAGAAATCTATGGCTGACGAACAGACGCAGGATACGCAAAATCTAGACGCCAATCAGGCTCCCCAGGATTCGGGTGATGATCTGGCAGCACGTGTACAAGTGCTCGAAGAGCAACTGGCCGGCGCGCAGGATCAGGCGTTGCGTGTGGCAGCCGACCTGCAGAATGTCCGCCGTCGCGCCGAGCAGGATGTGGAAAAAGCCCACAAATTCGCCCTGGAGCGTTTCGCCGGCGACCTGCTGCCGATCATCGACAGCCTGGAGCGCGGCCTGGAGCTGTCCAGCCCGGACGACGAAAACATCCGTCCGATGCGCGAAGGCATCGAGCTGACCCTGAAAATGTTCCAGGACACCCTCAAGCGTTATCAGCTGGAAGCCATCGACCCGCACGGCGAACCCTTCAACGCCGAGCATCACCAGGCCATGGCGATGCAGGAAAGTGCCGACGTCGAGCCAAACAGTGTCCTGAAGGTGTTCCAGAAGGGCTATCTGCTCAACGGTCGCCTGCTGCGCCCGGCCATGGTCGTGGTCAGCAAGGCGCCAGCTCCGGTTTCGCCTTCTATTGATGAGCAGGCTTGAAAACGGTCGTAACGGCCCCATCTATAAGTCAAGCGTTTAAGTGCTACCGCAGTTAGCCACCACTGCTGCGGCAACCAAATCCAAGTTCCGGGAGAGTTAACATGGGCAAGATTATCGGTATCGACCTGGGGACCACCAACTCGTGCGTCTCCGTGCTGGAAAACGGCAAGGCCAAGGTGATTGAGAACGCCGAAGGCGCGCGTACCACGCCGTCGATCATCGCGTACGCCAACGATGGCGAAATTCTGGTTGGCCAGTCGGCCAAGCGTCAGGCCGTGACCAATCCGCATAACACCCTGTACGCGGTGAAGCGTCTGATCGGTCGCAAGTTCGACGAAGAAGTTGTTCAGAAAGACATCAAGATGGTGCCTTACAAAATCGCCAAGGCTGACAATGGCGACGCCTGGGTCGAAGTGAACGGCCAGAAAATGGCACCGCCACAGATTTCGGCTGAAATCCTGAAGAAGATGAAGAAAACCGCCGAAGACTACCTCGGCGAAGCGGTGACCGAAGCCGTTATTACCGTGCCTGCCTACTTCAACGACAGCCAGCGTCAGGCCACCAAGGACGCCGGCCGCATCGCGGGCCTGGATGTAAAACGTATCATCAACGAACCGACCGCTGCGGCGCTGGCCTACGGCATGGACAAGGCCAAGGGCGACCACACCGTGATCGTCTATGACCTGGGTGGTGGTACTTTCGACGTTTCCGTGATCGAAATCGCCGAAGTCGATGGCGAGCACCAGTTCGAAGTACTGGCAACCAACGGTGACACGTTCCTGGGTGGTGAAGACTTCGACATCCGCCTGATCGACTACCTCGTCGACGAGTTCAAGAAAGAAAGCGGCATGAACCTCAAGGGTGACCCGCTGGCGATGCAGCGTCTGAAAGAAGCCGCTGAAAAAGCCAAGATCGAACTGTCCTCGAGCCAGTCGACCGACGTGAACCTGCCGTACATCACCGCAGATGCCACCGGTCCTAAGCACTTGAACGTGAAGATCTCCCGCGCCAAGCTCGAAGCGCTGGTGGAAGACCTGGTTCAACGCACCATCGAACCTTGCCGCATCGCCATGAAAGATGCCGGTATCGACGTCGGCTCGATCAACGACGTGATCCTGGTGGGCGGTCAGACCCGTATGCCACTGGTCCAGAAGCTGGTGACCGATTTCTTCGGCAAGGAAGCACGTAAAGACGTGAACCCGGACGAAGCCGTTGCCATGGGTGCTGCGATCCAGGGCGCCGTTCTGGCCGGTGACGTGAAGGACGTCCTGCTGCTCGACGTCAGCCCGCTGACCCTGGGTATCGAAACCATGGGTGGCGTGATGACTGCGCTGATCGAGAAGAACACCACGATTCCTACCAAGAAATCCCAGGTGTTCTCGACGGCCGACGACAACCAGAGCGCCGTGACCATTCACGTGCTGCAAGGTGAGCGCAAGCAAGCCGCCCAGAACAAGTCCCTGGGCAAGTTCGACCTGGCCGAGATTCCACCAGCACCACGTGGCGTGCCACAAATCGAAGTGACCTTCGACATCGACGCCAACGGCATCCTGCACGTCGGCGCGAAAGACAAGGCCACCGGCAAGACCCAGTCCATCGTGATCAAGGCCAACTCCGGCCTGTCCGAGGAAGAAATTCAGCAGATGGTTCGCGATGCTGAAGTCAACGCCGAGGAAGACCGCAAGTTCGAAGAGCTGGCCAGCGCCCGTAACCAGGGTGATGCCCTGGTGCACTCGACTCGCAAGATGATCGCTGACGCCGGTGACAAAGTGACCGCGGAAGAGAAGACTGCGATCGAAGCTGCCGTGGTTGCCCTGGAAGCCGCTGTGAAAGGCGACGACAAGGCGGCCATCGAAGCGAAGATCGAAGAGCTGTCCAAGGTCTCCGCGCCAGTGGCCCAGAAGATGTACGCCGAGCAGGCTCAACCTGCCGAAGGCGCGGCGGCACAGGGCGAATCGGCCGAAAAAGCCGACGACGTCGTGGACGCCGAGTTCGAAGAAGTGAAAGACCACAAGTAATCGCTTGTTGGTCGGCCGGTTGACTGCATTTGTGCGGTGGCTGGTAGGATGTCGCCGCGCGGGGGCTTGCTCCCGCGTTGGCGTGTCTGGAGCCAATGAATTTTTACAGCGTGCGACAGTGCTCGGACGCTGGCGGTGTGAACGGGAATGCTCCTGCTTTCCGGGCAAGTGACACCGCGTTTTGGCCGGTTCCCTGGCTGAAAGATGTGGGTTTGCATGAAGGGTTGCGCAGGCGCTTTTCATGCAGAGCCTGAGACCAGGATCGTTGAATTGACGTGGTTGGGCCTGGGCCTTTGCGGGGAGGGCTCAACGAGTTTGGCAAGGTTCAGGAGAGGTTTGCCGAACGTCCTATAAGAGTGCAAAGACTAATGGCAAAGCGTGACTATTACGAAATATTGGGTGTTGAGCGGGGGGCCAGCGAGGCAGAGCTGAAAAAGGCCTATCGTCGTCTGGCGATGAAGCACCACCCGGATCGTAATCCCGATGACAAGGCGTCCGAGGAACTGTTCAAGGAAGCCAACGAGGCTTACGAAGTCCTGTCCGATTCCAGCAAGCGCGCGGCCTACGACCAGTACGGTCATGCCGGTGTCGACCCGAGCATGGGTGGCGGCGGTGCCGGGTTTGGCGGCCAGAACTTCTCCGACATTTTCGGCGACGTGTTCAGTGACTTCTTTGGTGGCGGTCGCGGCGGTGCCCGTGGCGGCGCCCAGCGTGGCAGCGATCTGCGCTACACCCTGGAGCTGAACCTGGAAGAAGCGGTGCGCGGTACCACCGTCAATATCCGCGTGCCGACGCTGGTCAATTGCAAGCCGTGCGACGGCTCGGGTGCCAAGAAAGGTTCCTCGCCCGTCACGTGCCCGACCTGCGGCGGCATTGGCCAGGTTCGCATGCAACAGGGCTTCTTCTCGGTGCAGCAGACCTGCCCGCGCTGCCATGGCCAGGGCAAGATCATTTCCGATCCGTGCGACTCCTGCCACGGCGAAGGGCGTGTCGAAGAGTACAAGACGCTGTCGGTCAAGGTGCCGGCCGGTGTCGATACCGGTGACCGCATTCGTCTGTCCGGCGAAGGCGAGGCGGGTGCCCAGGGCGGCCCGACCGGCGACCTGTACGTGGTGATCAATGTGCGCGAGCACGCGATCTTCCAGCGCGACGGCAAGCATCTGTTCTGCGAAGTGCCTATCAGCTTCGTCGATGCAGCCTTGGGTGGCGAGCTCGAGATCCCGACCCTCGACGGTCGCGTCAAGTTGAAGATTCCCGAGGGTACGCAAACCGGCAAGCAATTCCGGATCCGCGGCAAAGGTGTTGCGCCCGTGCGCGGCGGTGGCGCTGGCGACCTGATGTGCCGCGTCGTGGTGGAGACGCCGGTCAACCTGAGTCGGCGCCAGCGTGAGTTGCTGGAAGAGTTCCGCAGTTCGCTGGAGGGTGACAACAGCCACTCCCCGAAAACCACCGGTTGGTTCGAAGGCGTGAAGCGCTTCTTCGGCGATCTGTAAGGAGGTCGCATGCGACGTATAGCTGTGATGGGCGCTGCGGGGCGCATGGGCAAGGCGTTGGTCGAAGCGGTGCAGCAGCGCTCGCCGCTCTCCGGCCTGACGGCGGCCATCGTGCGGCCCGACAGCACGCTGGTGGGCGCGGACGCGGGTGAGCTGGCTTCGCTTGGGCGCATTGGCGTGCCGATGTCGGGCGGCCTGGAAAAGGTGCTCGACGAGTTCGATGTGCTGATCGACTTCACGCTGCCAGATGTGATGCTGAAGAACCTGGCCATCTGCCGTAAGCACGGCAAGGCCATGGTGATCGGCACCACCGGGCTGGACGCTGCGCAAAAGCAGTTGCTGGCCGAGGCGGGCAAGGATATTGCGATCGTGTTCGCGGCGAACTTCAGCGTGGGCGTGAACCTGTCGCTCAAGCTGCTGGACATGGCGGCTCGGGTCCTGGGTGACGATGCGGATATCGAAATCATCGAGGCGCATCACCGGCACAAGATCGACGCGCCTTCGGGAACGGCCTTGCGCATGGGTGAAGTGATCGCCGATGCGTTGGGTCGCGATCTGCAGCAGGTGGCCGTGTACGGACGCGAAGGGCATACCGGTGCTCGTCAGCGCGACACCATTGGTTTTGCCACGGTGCGTGGTGGTGATGTGGTGGGTGATCACACCGTGCTGTTCGCCACCGAGGGCGAGCGCCTGGAAATCACCCACAAGGCTTCGAGCCGGATGACCTTTGCCAAGGGTGCCGTACGTGCCGCGCTGTGGCTGGATGGTCGCGAGCCTGGTTTGTACGATATGCAGGACGTTCTCGACCTGCGTTGATGCCAAAGGAAGCGGGGTTCACGTTATACTGAGCCCCGTTTTGCACCGCTTCGCGACGACCTGTCGCATTCCCCTGCCTTTAAGGCTCATTAGCGGTGGACCAAAAAAGCCTTTTTCTGTAAGCTACAGCTTTAGTGTGTCCACTAAAAGCGCGCAGAATAATTCAGTGAAGAAGCGGGGTGACGTGTCCATACGTCACTCCGCTTTTTTACAACCTGCGATCGCCCTTTCAGGCTTTATTTACGGGAGGTCTTCTTGACTAAGCCAGCCATACTCGCCCTTGCTGATGGCAGCATTTTTCGCGGCGAAGCCATTGGAGCCGACGGTCAGACCGTTGGTGAGGTGGTGTTTAACACCGCAATGACCGGCTATCAGGAAATTCTTACCGATCCTTCCTACGCCCAGCAAATCGTTACCCTGACTTACCCGCACATCGGCAACACCGGTACCACGCCGGAAGATGCCGAGTCCGATCGTGTCTGGTCCGCCGGCCTGGTCATCCGTGACCTGCCGCTGGTAGCGAGCAACTGGCGTAACACGATGTCCCTGTCCGATTACCTGAAAGCCAACAACGTCGTGGCGATCGCCGGTATCGACACTCGCCGTCTGACCCGCATCCTGCGGGAGAAGGGCGCACAGAACGGCTGCATCATGGCCGGCGACAACATCTCCGAAGAAGCCGCCATCGCTGCCGCCCAAGGGTTCCCGGGCCTCAAGGGCATGGACCTGGCGAAAGTCGTCAGCACCAAGACGCAGTACGAGTGGCGTTCCTCGGTCTGGAGCCTGAAGACCGACAGCCACCCAACGATCGAAGCGTCCGAGCTGCCATATCACGTGGTGGCCTACGACTACGGCGTCAAGGTGAACATCCTGCGCATGCTGGTCGAGCGCGGTTGCCGCGTGACCGTGGTGCCGGCACAAACCCCGGCCGCCGACGTCCTGGCCCTCAAGCCCGACGGCGTGTTCCTGTCCAACGGCCCGGGCGACCCCGAGCCTTGCGACTACGCGATCCAGGCGATCCGGCAGGTGCTGGAAACCGAGATCCCGGTATTCGGCATCTGCCTGGGCCATCAACTGCTGGCCCTCGCCTCGGGCGCCAAGACCGTGAAGATGGGTCATGGTCACCACGGTGCCAACCACCCGGTGCAGGACCTGGATACCGGTGTCGTTATGATCACCAGCCAGAACCACGGTTTCGCCGTGGACGAAGCGACCCTGCCGGCCAACGTGCGGGCGATTCACAAGTCGCTGTTCGACGGCACGCTGCAAGGCATCGAGCGTACCGACAAGAGCGCGTTCAGCTTCCAGGGCCACCCTGAAGCGAGCCCGGGCCCGAACGACGTGGCTCCGCTGTTCGATCGCTTCATCAACGAGATGGCCAAGCGACGCTGACCGCGCGAAGCCTGAGGGCGGCCCCGAGCGCGGCGGCCCCCTCGGGCGCTTCAAAGATTGTTCGACGGCCTAGCCGACTGACCTGCGGATTTGAGTGACAAACCCATGCCAAAACGTACAGACATAAAAAGCATCCTGATTCTCGGCGCTGGCCCGATCGTGATCGGCCAGGCCTGCGAGTTCGACTACTCCGGCGCCCAGGCCTGCAAGGCCCTGCGCGAAGAGGGCTACCGCGTCATCCTGGTGAACTCCAACCCGGCCACCATCATGACCGACCCGGCCATGGCCGACGCCACCTACATCGAGCCGATCAAATGGCAGACCGTCGCCAAGATCATCGAGAAAGAGCGTCCTGACGCCCTGTTGCCGACCATGGGTGGCCAGACCGCACTGAACTGCGCCCTGGACCTGGAGCGCGAAGGCGTCCTGGAAAAATTCGGTGTGGAAATGATCGGTGCCAACGCCGACACCATCGACAAGGCCGAGGACCGTTCGCGCTTCGACAAGGCAATGAAGGCCATCGGCCTGGAATGCCCGCGTTCGGGCATCGCCCACAGCATGGAAGAGGCCAACGCGGTCCTCGAGAAGCTCGGCTTCCCCTGCATCATCCGTCCGTCCTTCACCATGGGCGGCACCGGTGGCGGTATCGCCTACAACCGTGAAGAGTTCGAAGAAATCTGCGCCCGTGGCCTGGACTTGTCGCCGACCAAGGAACTGCTGATCGACGAATCGCTGATCGGCTGGAAAGAGTACGAGATGGAAGTGGTCCGCGACAAAAAGGACAACTGCATCATCGTCTGCTCCATCGAGAACTTCGATCCGATGGGCGTGCACACCGGTGACTCGATCACCGTCGCGCCGGCCCAGACCCTGACGGACAAGGAATACCAGATCCTGCGTAACGCCTCCCTGGCGGTGCTGCGTGAGATCGGCGTGGAAACCGGCGGCTCCAACGTCCAGTTCGGCATCTGCCCGGACACCGGCCGCATGGTGGTCATCGAAATGAACCCGCGGGTATCCCGCTCGTCGGCCCTGGCCTCGAAAGCCACGGGTTTCCCGATCGCCAAGGTCGCGGCCAAGCTGGCCGTGGGCTACACCCTCGACGAACTGTCGAACGACATCACTGGTGGCAAGACCCCGGCGTCCTTCGAGCCGTCCATCGACTACGTCGTCACCAAGCTGCCGCGCTTTGCCTTCGAGAAGTTCGCCAAGGCCGATGCCCGCCTGACCACCCAGATGAAGTCGGTCGGTGAAGTCATGGCGATTGGCCGGACCTTCCAGGAATCCCTGCAGAAAGCCCTTCGCGGCCTGGAAGTCGGTGTCTGCGGCCTCGATCCGAAGCTGGACCTGAGCCATCCGGACAGCATGAGCGAGCTCAAGCGCGAGCTGACCGTGCCAGGCGCCGAGCGCATCTGGTACGTGGCCGATGCCTTCCGTGCCGGCATGACCGTCGAGCAGATCTTCGGCATGAACATGATCGACCCTTGGTTCCTGGTGCAGATCGAAGACCTGATCAAGGACGAAGAAAAGGTCAAGACCCTGGGCATGTCCAGCATCGACCGCGACATGATGTTCCGCCTCAAGCGCAAGGGCTTCTCGGACCAGCGCCTGGCCAAGCTGCTCGGCGTGACCGAGAAGAGCCTGCGCGCCCATCGCCACAAGCTGGAAGTGTTCCCGGTCTACAAGCGCGTCGACACCTGCGCGGCCGAGTTCGCCACCGATACCGCGTACCTGTACTCCACGTACGAAGAAGAGTGCGAAGCCGCGCCTTCGACCCGCGACAAGATCATGATCCTGGGCGGTGGCCCTAACCGGATCGGCCAGGGCATCGAGTTCGACTATTGCTGCGTGCACGCTGCACTGGCCCTGCGCGATGACGGGTACGAGACCATCATGGTCAACTGCAACCCGGAAACCGTCTCCACCGACTACGATACCTCCGACCGCCTGTACTTCGAGCCAGTGACCCTGGAAGACGTGCTGGAAATCGTCCGCGTCGAGAAGCCCAAGGGCGTCATCGTCCAGTACGGCGGCCAGACCCCGCTGAAACTGGCGCGTGCCCTGGAAGCCGCCGGCGTACCGATCATCGGCACCAGCCCGGATGCCATCGACCGCGCCGAAGACCGCGAGCGCTTCCAGCAAATGGTCGAGCGCCTGAACCTGCGCCAGCCGCCAAACGCCACCGTGCGCAGCGAAGACGAAGCGATTCGTGCCGCCGCCAAGATCGGCTACCCGCTGGTGGTGCGTCCGTCCTACGTATTGGGCGGCCGTGCGATGGAAATCGTCTACCAGGAAGAAGAACTCAAGCGCTACCTGCGCGAAGCGGTCCAGGTGTCCAACGACAGCCCGGTGCTGCTGGACCACTTCCTCAACTGCGCCATCGAAATGGACGTGGATGCGGTCTGCGACGGCAAGGACGTGGTGATTGGCGCGATCATGCAGCACATCGAGCAGGCCGGTGTTCACTCCGGTGACTCCGCGTGCTCGCTGCCGCCTTACTCGCTGCCGGCCCACATCCAGGACGAGATGCGCGAGCAGGTCAAGAAAATGGCCCTGGAACTGGGTGTTGTTGGCCTGATGAACGTGCAGTTGGCGCTTCAGGGCGAAGACATCTACGTCATCGAGGTCAACCCGCGCGCTTCGCGTACCGTGCCGTTCGTCTCCAAGTGCATCGGCGTTTCCCTGGCCATGATCGCCGCGCGCGTCATGGCCGGCAAAACCCTGAAGGAACTGGGCTTCACCAAGGAAATCATCCCGAATTTCTACAGCGTGAAAGAGGCGGTGTTCCCGTTCGCCAAGTTCCCAGGCGTCGACCCGATCCTCGGCCCGGAAATGAAATCCACCGGTGAAGTGATGGGCGTCGGTGACACCTTCGGCGAAGCCTTCGCCAAGGCCCAGATGGGCGCCAGCGAAGTGCTGCCAACCGGTGGTACGGCGTTCATCAGCGTGCGTGATGACGACAAGCCACTGGTTGCAGGCGTGGCCCGTGATCTGATCAACTTGGGCTTCGAAGTGGTCGCCACTGCCGGTACTGCCAAGCTGATCGAGGCGGCAGGCCTGAAAGTGCGCCGCGTGAACAAGGTGACCGAGGGCCGTCCGCACGTGGTCGACATGATCAAGAATGACGAAGTCACGCTGATCATCAACACCACCGAGGGTCGCCAGTCGATCGCCGATTCCTACTCCATTCGTCGCAACGCCCTGCAGCACAAGATCTACTGCACCACGACCATTGCTGCGGGCGAAGCGATCTGCGAAGCGCTCAAGTTCGGTCCCGAGAAGACCGTGCGCCGCTTGCAGGATCTACATGCAGGATTGAAGGCATGAGCATAACCAAGTACCCGATGACCGTTCAGGGCGCCAAGGCCCTGGAAGAAGAACACGCTCACCTGACCAAGGTCGAGCGCCCGCGCTTGAGCCAGGCCATTGGTGAAGCGCGTGAGCTGGGGGATCTGAAGGAAAACGCCGAGTACCATGCCGCCCGTGAAGAGCAGGGCATGGTCGAGGCGCGGGTTCGCGATATCGAGGGTCGCCTGCAAAACGCGGTGATCATCGACGTCACGACCATTCCCCACACCGGCAAGGTGATCTTCGGCACCACCGTGGAAATCGCCAACGTCGAGACGGATGAAAGCGTCACCTACCAGATCGTGGGTGAGGATGAGGCTGACATCAAACTCGGCAAGATCTCTGTCGGTTCGCCTATTGCCCGCGCCTTGATTGCCAAGGAAGAGGGCGATGTGGTGGCGGTGAAGACACCTGGCGGTGTCATCGAGTATGAGATTGTCGAAGTCCGTCACGTCTGAGCGAAGGCGCCCGCTACGTGCCGGCGCCATGATCTGGCAGCTTGCCCAGATGTTGTGGGTGGGCGGCGTGTGGTTGTTGCACATCGGTTTGCTGCCGGTGCTGGGCCGAATCGGCCTGGCACCGCTGCTCATCGATGAAATCGCGAGTATGCTGACGGCACTGCTGGTGGGTTTTTGTGCAGTGTGCGTGACGGTTCAGGCTTTGGTGCTGGTTCAGGCCGAGGGCCTTGCCAGTCTATGGCGCGACATTCGTGGGCAATTGCTGCTCATGGCCTTGTACGCGTGCGGGATGTTCTTTGCCGTGCGGCTTGGCTGGCCGGATGCAAGCCAGTGGCAGGTCTTCAGTTACCTGGTGCTGGGGTTTTCCGGTTTGGTGCTGGTGCTGCAACCGGTTCCCGGGTGGAGCGGCAGGGTGCGCGAAGCACACCCTTGAGCCTTGGCATCACTTGAAGCGGTGAACGTTCGACAGTTGCTTGTTGACGCTGAAGTTCTTGCGATAAATCAGTGCCATCTTGCCGATGACCTGCACCAGGTCGGCCTTGCCGGTCTTGCACAGTTCAGCAACGGCAGCCAGGCGGGCTTCGCGGTCGAGGATATTGAGCTTGATCTTGATCAGCTCATGATCACCCAGTGCACGTTCCAGTTCGGCGAGTACACCTTCAGTCAAACCGTTGTCAGCCACAGTCAAAACCGGTTTCAGATGGTGGCCAATGGATTTGTATTGTTTCTTCTGCTCTTGAGTGAGCGGCATAATCTGACCCCTGCGTCTGATCTTGTAAAAAAGCGGCGGCCAGTTTACCCGAGCGAGTCCGGGACCGCCCACTTAATCACGACCCGTTTTATTTTTAGAGGTGGCCCGTGGCCCGTTCCAAGACTAGCCAGAACTGGCTCAAAGAGCATTTCAACGATCCGTACGTCAAAATGGCGCAAAAGGACGGCTATCGCTCTCGTGCCAGCTATAAATTGCTGGAGATCCAGGAAAAGGATCGCCTGATCCGTCCCGGCATGACCGTGATCGACCTCGGCGCGGCGCCGGGCGGCTGGTCCCAGGTGACCAGTCGTCTGATTGGTGGCCAGGGACGGTTGATCGCCTCCGACATCCTGGAAATGGACGGCATCCCTGACGTGACCTTCATTCAGGGCGATTTTACCGAAGACGCCGTATTGGCAAAAATCCTGGAGGCCGTCGGAAATACCGAAGTTGACCTTGTGATTTCCGATATGGCCCCCAATATGAGTGGATTGGCGGCTGTCGACATGCCTCGTGCAATGTTCCTCAGCGAGCTGGCCCTGGATCTTGCCGGGCGGGTTCTGCGTCCGGGTGGTGATTTTTTGATCAAGGTCTTCCAGGGTGAAGGCTTCGACGAATACCACAAGGGCATACGCAAGTTGTTCGACAAGGTGCAAATGCGCAAACCATTGTCGTCCCGTGACCGTTCTCGCGAGCAGTACCTGCTGGCGCGGGGGTTTCGTGGTATCGAAGGCGCTGCCAGTGATGAGCGTCTCTGACTGGGGCGATAGATTTTTTTGTCTCGCGTTGAAAACGCCGCGTAACGAAAATGATGCGGTCAAAGTTTCACAAAGGGTTACAGACGGCGCCTGCCAGAGTCGTAGGTAATGTAGTAAGTTAGGCCGGTGAATATCATGCGAAGCGCGCGCCAGTAGCGGAGCTTGCTTCAGAGGGTAGTTAATTGAACGATATGGCAAAGAATCTGATCCTGTGGTTGATCATCGCCGCTGTCCTTGTGACCGTGATGAACAACTTCTCCAGCCCTAACGAGCCGCAGACCCTCAACTATTCCGACTTCATCCAGCAGGTCAAGGATGGCAAGGTCGAGCGCGTAGCCGTTGATGGCTATGTGATTACCGGCAAGCGCACCGACGGCGACAGCTTCAAGACCATTCGTCCGGCGATCCAGGACAATGGCCTGATTGGCGACCTGGTGGACAACCATGTCGTGGTCGAAGGCAAACAGCCTGAACAGCAAAGCATCTGGACCCAGCTGCTGGTGGCCAGCTTCCCGATCCTGGTCATCATCGCTGTGTTCATGTTCTTCATGCGCCAGATGCAGGGCGGTGGCGGTGGCAAGGGCGGGCCGATGAGCTTCGGCAAGAGCAAGGCCCGGCTGCTGTCCGAAGACCAGGTGAAAACCACCCTGGCCGACGTCGCCGGTTGCGACGAAGCCAAGGAAGAGGTTGGCGAGCTGGTTGAATTCCTGCGCGACCCGGGCAAGTTCCAGCGCCTGGGCGGCCGTATCCCACGTGGCGTGCTGATGGTAGGCCCGCCAGGTACCGGTAAAACCCTGCTCGCCAAAGCGATTGCCGGCGAAGCCAAGGTGCCATTCTTCACGATTTCCGGTTCCGACTTCGTGGAAATGTTCGTGGGTGTCGGTGCAAGCCGTGTCCGTGACATGTTCGAGCAGGCCAAGAAGCATGCGCCGTGCATCATCTTCATCGACGAAATCGACGCGGTCGGTCGCCATCGTGGCGCCGGCATGGGCGGCGGTCACGACGAGCGCGAACAGACCCTCAACCAGTTGCTGGTGGAGATGGACGGTTTCGAAATGAACGATGGCATCATCGTGATTGCCGCCACCAACCGTCCCGACGTGCTGGATCCTGCGCTGTTGCGTCCAGGTCGCTTCGACCGTCAGGTCGTGGTGGGGCTGCCGGACATTCGTGGTCGTGAGCAGATCCTCAAGGTCCATATGCGCAAGGTGCCGATGGGTGACGACGTCGCTCCGGCCGTCATCGCCCGTGGTACGCCTGGCTTCTCCGGTGCCGACCTGGCCAACCTGGTCAACGAGGCGTCACTGTTTGCCGCTCGTTCCGGCAAGCGCCTGGTGGAAATGAAGGAATTCGAACTGGCCAAGGACAAGATCATGATGGGCGCAGAGCGCAAATCCATGGTCATGTCCGAGAAGGAAAAGCAGAACACGGCCTACCACGAGGCGGGTCACGCCATCGTCGGTCGTGTGGTGCCCGAGCATGACCCGGTCTACAAGGTCTCGATCATTCCCCGTGGTCGTGCCTTGGGCGTGACCATGTTCCTGCCGGAAGAAGATCGTTACAGCCTGTCCAAGCGGGCGCTGATCAGCCAGATCTGTTCGCTGTACGGCGGTCGTATCGCCGAAGAGATGACATTGGGCTTTGACGGTGTGACCACTGGCGCCTCCAACGACATCATGCGTGCCAGCCAGATTGCCCGGAACATGGTGACCAAGTGGGGGCTTTCCGAGAAGCTGGGGCCGCTGATGTACGCTGAAGAAGAGGGCGAAGTGTTCCTCGGCCGTGGTGGCAGTGGCCAGCATGCAAGCTTTTCCGGCGAGACAGCCAAGCTGATCGACTCCGAAGTGCGCAGCATCATCGATCAGTGCTACGGCACCGCCAAGCAGATTCTCACGGACAACCGTGACAAGCTCGACGCCATGGCCGATGCACTGATGAAGTACGAAACCATCGATGCCGAGCAGATCGATGACATCATGGCGGGGCGCGTGCCTCGTGAGCCACGAGACTGGTCGGGAGGCACCGGTACTTCCGGTACGCCGCCGGCGGTCCAGGGCGAGCGTCCGGAAACACCGATTGGCGGTCCGGCTGCTGATGTATAAGGCGTGAAATGACTTCTGTTCAGTCCTCGACCCGGTTGCCTTGCGGCAACCGGGTTCTTGATTTGGCCCAGGCGCATGTCATGGGCATCCTCAATGTCACCCCTGATTCCTTTTCCGATGGTGGGCGATTCAGCCAGCTCGATGCTGCGTTGCGCCATGCCGAGGCCATGGTGCTTGCGGGCGCCACGCTGATCGATGTGGGCGGCGAATCGACCCGGCCGGGTGCGCGGGCTGTCTCGCCTACCGAGGAGCTGGAGCGAGTGGCGCCGATTGTCGAGCGCATCCACCGTGAGCTCGATGTCATTATCTCGGTCGATACGTCCACGCCGGCGGTCATGCGTGAGACGGCGCGGTTGGGCGCTGGCCTGATCAACGATGTGCGGTCGCTGCAGCGCGATGGCGCCCTGGATGCGGCGGCGGCCACTGGCCTGCCGGTTTGCCTGATGCATATGCTCGGCGAGCCCGGCACCATGCAGAACGACCCGCATTATGATGATGTGACCCGCGAGGTGAGTGAGTTCCTGGCCCAGCGCATGAGTCAATGCGCCGCCGTGGGCATCCCTGCCGAGAAAATCATCCTTGATCCCGGGTTTGGCTTTGCCAAGACACTGGATCACAATCTGAGCTTGTTCAAGCATATGCAGGCATTGCACGCGCTCGGGCGGCCCCTGTTGGTTGGGGTTTCGCGAAAGAGCATGATAGGCAATGCATTGGGGCGTCCGGTGGGAGAGCGCCTGTATGGCGGTCTTGCACTGGCTGCCTTGGCCCTGACCAAGGGCGCGCGCATATTGCGCGTCCATGACGTGGCCGAAACGATGGATGTTGTACGCATGATCGCAGCTGTGGATTCAGCCGAATAAGAATGACGGAGCACTTATGAGCAAAAAATATTTTGGCACCGACGGTATTCGTGGTCGGGTCGGCGAATATCCGATTACCCCGGATTTCATGCTCAAGCTCGGCTGGGCTGCCGGCATGGCGTTCCGCAAGATGGGCGCCTGCAAGGTGTTGGTTGGCAAGGACACGCGTATTTCCGGCTACATGTTCGAATCGGCGCTCGAAGCTGGCCTGACTTCGGCGGGTGCCGATGTGATGCTGCTGGGGCCGATGCCGACGCCAGCCATCGCCTACCTGACGCGTACGTTCCAGGCGCAGGCCGGGATCGTGATCAGTGCTTCGCACAACCCTCATGACGATAACGGCATCAAGTTCTTCTCCGGCCAGGGCACCAAGTTGCCGGATGACATCGAGCTGATGATCGAAGAGCTGCTGGACACACCGATGACGGTGGTTGAGTCGAGCAAGATCGGCAAGGTGTCGCGAATCAACGACGCGTCGGGTCGCTACATCGAGTTCTGTAAAGGCAGCGTGCCGACCGGCACCAGTTTCGCCGGCCTGAAAATCGTCGTCGACTGTGCCCACGGGGCCACCTATAAAGTCGCGCCGAGCGTATTCCGCGAATTGGGTGCTGAAGTGGTGGTGTTGTCCGCCCAGCCCAATGGTCTGAACATCAACCACAACTGTGGCTCCACCCATACCGAGGCGTTGCAGGCTGCGGTGTTGGCCGAGCAGGCCGATCTCGGCATTGCCTTCGATGGCGATGGTGATCGGGTGCTGATGGTCGACCACACCGGAACGGTGGTCGATGGTGACGAGTTGTTGTTCATCATCGCCCGCGACCTGCACGGGCGCGGCAAGCTGCAAGGCGGCGTCGTCGGTACATTGATGAGCAATCTCGGCCTCGAACTGGCGCTGGCGGACCTGGATATCCCGTTCGTGCGGGCCAACGTGGGCGATCGCTATGTGATCTCGGAGCTGCTGGAACGCAACTGGGTGATCGGTGGCGAGAATTCCGGGCACATCGTGTGCTTCGACCACACCACCACCGGTGATGCGATCATCGCGGCCTTGCAGGTGCTGATGGCACTCAAGGCGCGGGATGAAGGGCTCGCACAGTCGCGCCAGGCGTTGCGCAAGTGTCCGCAGGTGCTGATCAACGTGCGTTTCGGTGGCGGTGTCAATCCGATCGAGCACGCGACGGTCAAGCAGGCCAGCGAGCGCGTGACACAGGCGATGGCGGGGCGTGGGCGGGTGTTGCTGCGCAAGTCCGGTACAGAGCCTTTGGTGCGTGTCATGGTCGAGGGCGAGGACGAAGCACAGGTTCGAGGCTACGCCGAAGAGCTGGCAAAACTGGTTACTGAAGTTTCTGCCTGAATTCGGCTTGCCAGCCATGAATCGGTTGGGTAACATCTGCGCCCACTTTGACCGACGAGGTACAGCATGCGTCGCCCTATGGTAGCTGGTAACTGGAAGATGCACGGTACCCGCGCCAGCGTCGCTGAGCTGATCAATGGCCTTCGTCATCTGGCCTTGCCAAGCGGTGTTGACGTCGCGGTATTCCCGCCTTGCTTGTATATCAATCAAGTGATTGATGGCTTGAAAGGCAAGTCGATTTCGATCGGCGCGCAGAACTCTGCGGTGGAATCCATGCAAGGGGCGTTGACCGGTGAGGTTGCGCCGAGTCAGCTGGTGGATGCAGGTTGTACCCTGGTTCTGGTCGGACACTCCGAGCGTCGCCTGATCATGGGCGAGCAGGACAAGACCCTGATTCGCAAGTTTGCAGCGGCCCAGGCGTGTGGTCTGACTCCGGTGTTGTGTGTAGGGGAAACCCTCGAGCAGCGTGAAGCCGGCAAGACCCTTGAAGTTGTCGGGCGTCAGCTGGGCAGTATCATCGAAGACCTGGGTGTCGGCGCTTTTGCAAAGGCAGTCATCGCTTACGAGCCAGTCTGGGCCATTGGCACCGGGCTGACGGCTTCGCCGCAACAGGCACAGGATGTGCACGCAGCCATCCGCGCGCAGTTGGCGGCAGAGAATTCTGAAGTGGCGCGAGGTGCGCGACTTCTATACGGCGGCA
Organism: Pseudomonas sp. P97.38; assembly: GCF_001269745.1. Taxonomy (NCBI): domain Bacteria; kingdom Pseudomonadati; phylum Pseudomonadota; class Gammaproteobacteria; order Pseudomonadales; family Pseudomonadaceae; genus Pseudomonas; species Pseudomonas sp. P97.38. Next base: position 78,281 of record NZ_LHVJ01000012.1, on the reverse strand, counting down.
GCGTGAAGGCGGCCAATGCGGTCGAACTGTTCGGCATGCCGGATATCGATGGGGGGCTCATTGGTGGAGCGTCCCTGAATGCAGATGAGTTCGGTGCGATCTGTCGCGCCGCGGGAAACTGAAAAAATGCTGGAAACAGTCGTAGTCGTTTTTCATCTGCTGGGTGCACTGGGTGTAGTAGCCCTCGTATTGCTGCAGCAGGGTAAAGGTGCGGATGCTGGCGCGTCTTTCGGTGCAGGTGCTTCAAATACTGTGTTCGGAAGCCAAGGTTCCTCTACCTTTCTTAGTAAGTTTACTGCTATACTTGCCGCCGGTTTCTTCATGACCAGCTTGGGGTTAGGTTACTTTGCTAAAGAGAAAGCTCACGAGCTGACTCAAGTAGGTTTGCCAAACCCAGCGGTACTGGAGACACCTAAGCAACAACCGGCTTCTGATGATGTCCCGGTGCTTCAAGAGCAAAAGTCGGCCAATCCGGCGACTGACGTGCCTCCAGCTCAAGAGCAGAAGTAAGAAGGTTTCAAACGCTGTATTGCCGAGGTGGTGGAATTGGTAGACACGCAACCTTGAGGTGGTTGTGCCCATAGGGTGTAGGGGTTCGAGTCCCCTTCTCGGTACCAATTATCAGGAGAGCCCGCAATTGCGGGCTTTCTTGTAGGTGGAAGGGTTACATTGACCCTGTAATGGATCGGTCGTATACTTCCGCCCCAGCTTTGTCGCGGGATGGAGCAGTCTGGTAGCTCGTCGGGCTCATAACCCGAAGGTCGTCGGTTCAAATCCGGCTCCCGCAACCAGTTTCAGAGGCCCCTTCCAAGGGGCTTTTTGTTAGCTGGACACTTTATAGCGCCGTTGCTTGACGGCGTTTCAGGGATGGGCGATTCGCCCATTTTTTTTTATTTGCACAGCATGCACAAACATGCACGAGGGGGTTCAGGTGTCGAGCAAGCTAGAACAGTTGCAGGCCTTGTTGGCCCCGGTGGTCGTGGCCCTTGGCTATGAATGCTGGGGTATTGAGTTTTCGGCTCAAGGTCGCCACTCACTGTTGCGCGTTTATATCGATAAGGAAGGCGGCGTGTTGGTGGACGATTGCGCCATCGTCAGCCGTCAGATCAGCGGTGTACTGGATGTTGAAGATCCAATCGCCTCCGAATATACCCTTGAAGTTTCCTCGCCTGGCATGGAACGCCCGCTGTTCACCCTTGAACAGTTTGCTTCGTTTGCCGGTGAACAAGTGAAGATCAGGCTGCGTTCGCCTTTCGAAGGTCGACGCAACTTCCAAGGCCTTCTGCGCGGTATAGAAGAACAGGATGTCGTGGTGCAGGTAGATGACCATGAGTTCCTGTTGCCGATCGATATGATCGACAAGGCCAACATTATTCCCAGTTTTGACTGATACGTGCCAGATACTGCGGATCCCGCGGATCCAATGGCTTGCGAAAGGCGAGGCGTACGATGAGCAAAGAAGTACTGCTGGTTGTTGAGTCGGTATCCAATGAAAAGGGCGTACCGGCTAACGTGATTTTTGAAGCGCTGGAGCTGGCCCTGGCCACTGCTACCAAGAAGCGGTTTGAAGACGAAGTTGATTTGCGTGTGGAGATCAATCGCCACACGGGTGCCTACGAGACATTCCGTCGCTGGACGGTCGTCGAGGAAGCTGACCTGGACGATCCGGCTATCGAAACCTGGCCGAGCAAGGTTGCGCAAACGCATCCGGGCGCCAAGGTCGGTGATGTCGTCGAAGAGAAGATCGAGTCCATCGAGTTCGGCCGCATTGCTGCACAGACCGCCAAGCAGGTCATCGTGCAGAAAGTTCGCGAGGCCGAGCGTGCACAAGTGGTCGACGCCTACCGCGAGCGCCTCGGGGAAATCATCTCCGGCACCGTGAAAAAAGTTACCCGCGACAACGTGATCGTCGACCTGGGCAACAACGCCGAAGCGTTGCTGGCCCGTGAAGACATCATTTCCCGCGAGACTTTCCGTGTCGGCGTGCGCCTGCGTGCGCTGCTCAAGGAAATCCGCACCGAGAACCGCGGCCCGCAGTTGATCCTGTCGCGTACAGCGCCGGAAATGCTGATCGAGTTGTTCCGCATCGAAGTGCCGGAAATTGCCGAAGGCCTGATCGAAGTCATGGCTGCCTCCCGTGATCCGGGTTCGCGTGCCAAGATCGCGGTCCGCTCCAAGGACAAGCGCATCGACCCGCAAGGCGCCTGTATCGGCATGCGCGGTTCGCGTGTCCAGGCCGTATCCGGCGAGTTGGGCGGCGAGCGTGTGGACATCGTCCTGTGGGACGACAACCCGGCTCAGTTCGTGATCAATGCCATGTCGCCTGCTGAAGTGGCGGCAATTATCGTCGACGAAGATGCCCATGCCATGGACATCGCCGTTGGCGCAGACAACCTGGCTCAGGCCATTGGTCGCGGCGGTCAGAACGTGCGTCTGGCGAGCCAGTTGACTGGCTGGACCCTGAACGTGATGACCGAATCGGACATCCAGGCTAAGCAGCAAGCTGAAACCGGCGACATCCTGCGCAACTTCATCGAAGAGCTTGAAGTCGATGAAGAGCTGGCACAGGTGCTGGTGGATGAAGGCTTTACCAGCCTGGAAGAGATTGCCTACGTACCGGTGGAGGAGATGCTCAACATCGACGGCTTTGACGAGGAAATCGTCAACGAGCTTCGCGCTCGGGCCAAGGATCGCTTGTTGACCAAAGCCATCGCTACTGAGGAAAAGCTGGCAGACGCCCATCCGGCCGAAGACCTGCTCTCGCTTGAGGGCATGGACAAGGATTTGGCGATGGAACTGGCGGTGCGCGGCGTAATTACCCGCGAAGACCTGGCCGAGCAGTCTATTGACGACCTGCTCGACATCGACGGCATTGACGATGATCGTGCCGGCAAGTTGATCATGGCCGCCCGAGCCCACTGGTTCGAGTAATAGGCGCGGCCTGAGGAGAGAAGTGCATGACGCAAGTCACGGTGAAACAACTGGCCGATGAGGTCAAAACACCGGTAGAGCGCCTGTTGCAGCAGATGCGTGAGGCAGGTCTGCCGCACACCGCCGCCGAGGAACATGTGACCGACAGTGAGAAGCAATCCCTGCTGACTCACTTGAAGAGCAGTCACAAGGCTAAAGTGGAAGAACCACGCAAGATCACTCTGCAGCGTAAGACCACCAGCACCCTGCGTGTTGCCGGTAGCAAAAGCATCAGTGTCGAAGTACGCAAGAAGAAAGTCTTCGTACAGCGTAGCCCGGAAGAAATCGAAGCCGAGCGCAAGCGCGAGCTTGAAGAACGTCGCGCAGTAGAAAATGCTGCCCGCCAGAAGGCTGAAGAAGAAGCCAAGCGTCGCGCCGAAGAAGAAGCGCGTCGCCAGCCTGCTGCTGCGCAACCCGAGCCGGTCGAAGCTGTTGCGGCACCTGCCCCGGCGGCCGAGCCTGTGCGTGAAAGCGCGCCGGTCGTTGCGCCTGCTCCAGCACCTGCGGCCGATACCCGCAAGCGCGACGAGCAGCGTCGTCCCGACAAACCACGTGCCGACGACAACCGTCGTGGCGGTGGCGGTGGTGATGGCGAGCGCAAGAACGCGCCTCACCGTGCCTCGGTCAAGGAAAAGGCGCCGGCACCTCGTGTTGCGCCACGTACCACCGACGAAGAAAGCGATGGCTTCCGTCGCGGCGGTCGCGGCAAGGCCAAGCTGAAGAAACGCAACGCCCACGGTTTCCAGAGCCCAACCGGCCCTGTCGTGCGTGAAGTGAAGATCGGCGAGACCATCACCGTGGGCGACCTGGCCCAGCAGATGTCGGTCAAGGCTGCTGAAATCATCAAGTTCATGTTCAAGCTGGGTACCCCGGCCACCATCAACCAGGTACTGGACCAGGAAACTGCCCAACTGGTTGCCGAAGAACTGGGCCACAAAGTGACCCTGGTCAGCGACACCGCCCTGGAAGATTCCCTGGCCGAGTCCCTGAAGTTCGAAGGTGAAGCGGTTCCACGCGCGCCGGTCGTGACCGTCATGGGTCACGTTGACCACGGTAAGACCTCGCTGCTCGACTACATCCGTCGTGCCAAGGTAGCTGCGGGCGAAGCCGGCGGCATCACCCAGCACATCGGTGCATACCACGTTGAAACCGAACGCGGCATGGTCACCTTCCTCGACACCCCGGGTCACGCCGCGTTTACCGCAATGCGTGCTCGTGGTGCCAAGGCGACCGACATCGTGATCCTGGTGGTCGCGGCGGACGACGGCGTGATGCCGCAAACCATCGAAGCCGTTCAGCATGCCCAGGCTGCTGGCGTACCACTGGTGGTTGCGGTGAACAAGATCGACAAGCCGGGTGCTGACCTGGATCGCATCCGCAGCGAATTGTCGGCTCACGGCGTGACCTCCGAAGACTGGGGCGGCGACACCCCGTTCGTACCGGTTTCGGCGAAGATGGGTACCGGCGTCGACGAATTGCTCGAAGCGGTATTGCTGCAGGCCGAAGTGCTCGAACTGACCGCCACTCCGTCGGCCCCTGGCCGTGGTGTGGTGGTTGAATCGCGCCTGGACAAGGGCCGCGGCCCGGTGGCGACGGTCCTGGTTCAGGACGGTACGCTGCGTCAGGGCGACATGGTGCTGGTCGGCTCGAACTATGGCCGCGTGCGCGCCATGCTCGACGAGAACGGCAAGCCCATCAAGGAAGCCGGTCCGGCTATCCCGGTCGAGATCCTCGGCCTGGACGGCACCCCGGACGCTGGCGACGAGATGAGCGTTGTGGCTGACGAGAAGAAAGCCCGTGAAGTCGCGCTGTTCCGTCAAGGCAAGTTCCGCGAAGTCAAACTGGCTCGCGCACATGCCGGCAAGCTGGAAAACATCTTCGAGAACATGGGCCAGGAAGAGAAGAAGACGCTCAACATCGTCCTCAAATCCGACGTCCGTGGTTCCCTGGAAGCCTTGCAAGGCGCTCTCAACGGCCTGGGCAACGACGAAGTGCAAGTGCGCGTGGTCGGCGGCGGTGTCGGTGGTATCACCGAGTCCGATGCCAACCTGGCCCTGGCTTCCAACGCGGTACTGTTCGGCTTCAACGTGCGTGCCGATGCCGGCGCGCGCAAGATCGTCGAGCAGGAAGGTCTGGATATGCGTTACTACAACGTGATCTACGACATCATCGAAGACGTCAAGAAAGCCCTGACCGGTATGCTGGGCAGCGACGTGCGGGAGAACATCCTGGGCGTGGCCGAAGTTCGCGATGTGTTCCGTTCGCCGAAGTTTGGTGCCATCGCCGGTTGCATGGTGATCGAGGGTGTCGTTCACCGTAACCGTCCGATCCGTGTACTGCGTGAAGACATCGTGATCTTCGAAGGCGAGCTGGAATCGCTGCGTCGCTTCAAGGATGACGCTTCCGAAGTCCGTGCCGGCATGGAATGCGGTATTGGCGTCAAGAGCTACAACGACGTCAAGGTCGGCGACAAGATCGAAGTCTTCGAGAAGGTCCAGGTTGCTCGCAGCCTCTGACTCGCGTACTTCAAGAGCCGCAACGGGCAGCCGCATGAACATGCGCTGCCGCGCTGGCGGACTCTAAACGCAACGCCCGGTCCGGCTTTCGCCAGGCCGGGCGTTTGCCGCTTTCAGACCTTGCGGGTTTCCCGTAGGGCAGTAACAGGTAACAAGACATGGCAAAAGAATACAGCCGTACCCAACGAATCGGCGATCAGATGCAGCGCGAGCTGGCCCAGTTGATCCGCCGCGAAGTCAAGGACCCGCGTGTCGGCCTGGTCACCATTACCGCTGTGGAAGTCAGCCGTGACGTCGGTCATGCGAAGATTTTCATTACCGTGATGGGCCAGGACGGCGCCGAGGAAATCGCCCAGAGCATCAAGGTGCTCAACTCGGCCGCCGGTTTCCTGCGCATGCAGTTGGCCCGTGAAATGAAGCTGCGCAGCGTTCCACAGTTGCACTTCCACTACGACGAAAGCGTCGTGCGGGGCGCGCACCTGTCGGCGCTGATCGAACGCGCGGTGGCCGAAGACAGCCAGCACGCGGCTGAACCCGAAGACTCCAAGGAGTAATCGGTGGCCCAGGTCAAACGTATCCGCCGCAACGTCAGCGGCATCATCCTGCTCGACAAGCCGCTGGGGTTTACCTCCAATGCGGCACTGCAGAAGGTTCGCTGGTTGCTCAACGCCGAGAAGGCCGGGCACACCGGCAGCCTCGACCCACTGGCCACCGGCGTGCTGCCGCTGTGCTTTGGCGAGGCGACCAAGTTCTCCCAGTACCTGCTCGATTCCGACAAGGGTTATGAAACCCTGGCGCAGTTGGGCAAGACCACCACCACGGCGGATGCCGAAGGTGAGGTTCTGCGTGAGCGTCCGGTGACCGTTGGTCAGGCTGATATCGAAGCTGTGCTGCCAGGTTTTCGTGGGCAAATCAGTCAGATACCGCCGATGTACTCCGCCTTGAAGCGTGATGGGCAGCCGTTGTACAAACTGGCCCGTGCAGGCGAAGTAGTGGAGCGCGAACCGCGTTCTGTTACTATTGCGCGCTTGGAATTGCTGGCCTTCGACGGTAATACTGCGCGGCTGGCCGTGGATTGCAGCAAAGGCACCTATATCCGCACGCTGGTCGAGGATATTGGCGAGCAGTTGGGCTGTGGTGCGTACGTGGCAGAGCTGCGACGGACCCAGGCCGGTCCTTTCACGCTGGCCCAGACGGTCACGCTGGAAGAGCTAGAGGCCGTGCATGCCGAAGGCGGCAACGAAGCGGTCGACCGCTTCCTGATGCCATCGGACAGCGGTCTGCTGGATTGGCCGCTGCTGCAGTTCTCGGAACACAGTGCGTTCTACTGGCTCAACGGCCAGCCAGTACGTGCCCCGGATGCGCCGAAGTTCGGCATGGTCCGGGTACAGGATCACAACGGTCGCTTCATCGGTATCGGTGAAGTGAGCGAAGACGGGCGCATTGCGCCGCGTCGATTGATTCGGTCGGAATGACCGGAACCCGCCTGGGTAACAGCAGGCGGGCGAGTGTGGCTGTTAACAGGCACGGTCACGACTCATTTATAGATACAGGGATTTGTCCCTGGCCTGTTGGTACGGTTTCCCTGGAAACGGTACCTCACAAGAGGAAAGCCACATGGCACTCAGCGTTGAAGAAAAAGCTCAGATCGTGACCGACTACCAGCAGGCTGTTGGTGATACTGGTTCGCCAGAAGTGCAAGTTGCACTGCTGACCGCCAACATCAACAAACTGCAAGGTCACTTCAAGGCCAACGGTAAAGACCACCACTCCCGTCGTGGTCTGATCCGCATGGTAAACCAGCGTCGTAAGCTGCTGGACTACCTCAAGGGCAAAGACGTTAATCGTTACAGCACCTTGATCGGCCGCCTGGGCCTGCGTCGCTAATCAGCGATTGCGCTATGAGGTTGGTTGTCTGTCGGTTGCCCGCGCCTTGCGTCGGCAATGGGCAGGCTTCCAGCCTCAAGTTTTATCTGGACAGTGGTTGGGCCGATTCCCCGCGCTGCCCAAGAATTTCGCAAGAAGACAAGTTCCCCAAGAGCCACAAAGAAGGTAGGACACCGTGAACCCGGTAATCAAGAAATTCCAGTTCGGTCAGTCGACCGTTACCCTCGAGACTGGCCGTATCGCCCGTCAGGCCTCCGGCGCAGTGCTGGTCACCGTTGACGACGACGTCAGCGTATTGGTGACCGTTGTCGGTGCCAAGCAAGCCGATCCAGGCAAGGGCTTCTTCCCTCTGTCTGTCCACTACCAGGAAAAGACTTACGCTGCCGGTAAGATCCCTGGCGGTTTCTTCAAGCGCGAAGGCCGTCCTTCCGAGAAAGAAACCCTGACTTCCCGACTGATCGACCGCCCGATCCGTCCGCTGTTCCCAGAAGGCTTCATGAACGAAGTGCAGGTTGTCTGCACCGTCGTGTCCACCAGCAAGAAGACCGATCCGGACATCGCTGCGATGATCGGTACCTCGGCTGCCCTGGCCATCTCCGGCATTCCTTTCGATGGCCCGATCGGCGCTGCCCGCGTGGCGTTCCACGAAAGCACCGGCTACCTGCTGAACCCAACCTACGAGCAACTGCAGGCCTCGAGCCTGGACATGGTCGTTGCCGGTACTTCCGAAGCCGTGCTGATGGTTGAATCCGAAGCCAAGGAACTGACCGAAGACCAGATGCTGGGCGCTGTCCTGTTCGCCCACGACGAGTTCCAGGTGGTGATCAACGCCGTCAAGGAACTGGCCGCCGAAGCCGCCAAGCCAACCTGGAGCTGGGCTCCGCAAGCCGAAGCCACCGAGCTGCTGGGCGCGATCCGTGCCGAGTTCGGCGACGCGATCTCCCAGGCCTACACCATCACCGTCAAGGCTGACCGCTACGCGCGCCTGGGCGAGCTGAAGGACCAGGTCGTCGCCAAGCTGTCCGGTGAAGAAGGCCAGCCGTCCGCCGCTGAAGTCAAAGCCGCTTTCGGTGAAATCGAGTACCGCACCGTTCGCGAAAACATCGTCAACGGCAAGCCGCGTATCGACGGTCGCGACACCCGCACCGTACGTCCGCTGAATATCGAAGTCGGCGTGCTGCCAAAGACCCACGGTTCGGCGCTGTTCACCCGTGGCGAAACCCAGGCCCTGGTCGTTGCAACACTGGGTACCGCCCGTGACGCGCAACTGCTGGACACCCTGGAAGGCGAAAAGAAAGACCCGTTCATGCTGCACTACAACTTCCCACCGTTCTCGGTCGGCGAGTGTGGTCGCATGGGTGGCGCCGGTCGCCGCGAAATCGGTCACGGTCGCCTGGCGCGTCGTTCGGTCCAGGCCATGCTGCCGGCTGCCGACGTGTTCCCGTACACCATTCGCGTGGTATCGGAAATCACCGAGTCCAACGGTTCGAGCTCGATGGCTTCGGTCTGCGGCGCTTCCCTGGCCCTGATGGACGCCGGTGTGCCGATGAAGGCACCGGTTGCCGGTATCGCCATGGGTCTGGTTAAAGAAGGCGAGAAGTTTGCCGTCCTGACCGACATCCTGGGTGACGAAGACCACCTGGGCGACATGGACTTCAAAGTGGCCGGTACCGCCAAAGGCGTCACCGCACTGCAGATGGACATCAAGATCAAGGGCATCACCGAAGAAATCATGGAGATCGCCCTGGGCCAGGCCCTGGAAGCTCGCCTGAACATCCTCGGTCAGATGAACCAGATCATCGGTCAGTCCCGTACCGAGCTGTCGGAAAACGCTCCGACCATGATCGCGATGAAGATCGACACCGACAAAATCCGTGATGTTATCGGTAAAGGCGGCGCGACCATTCGTGCGATCTGCGAAGAAACCAAGGCTTCGATCGACATCGAAGACGACGGTTCGATCAAGATCTTCGGCGAAACCAAGGAAGCGGCAGAAGCAGCTCGCCAGCGCGTCCTGGGCATTACCGCAGAAGCCGAGATCGGCAAGATCTACGTCGGCAAGGTCGAGCGCATCGTCGACTTCGGCGCCTTCGTCAACATCCTGCCGGGCAAGGACGGTCTGGTTCACATCTCCATGCTGAGCGATGCTCGCGTCGAGAAAGTGACCGACATCCTCAAGGAAGGCCAGGAAGTGGAAGTGCTGGTGCTGGACGTGGACAACCGCGGCCGTATCAAGCTGTCCATCAAGGACGTCGCAGCAGCCAAGGCATCGGGCGTTTAATCACCCCCACGCCTGACCGCTGAACAAGCAAACGCCCCGACTGGTTCGGGGCGTTTTGCTGTGGGTCGAAAAATCTTCCGGCGCCGGTTGCCTGGCTACAGGGGACGATGCTAGGTTTAGCCACCGCCCGTGTAGCTCAGTCGGTAGAGCAGCGCACTCGTAACGCGAAGGTCGCAGGTTCGATTCCTGTCTCGGGCACGATTACCCTCGCTACTTCACCTTCCTGCTCAGTTCCTCGACCGTGCGTTTGAGCTGGTCCATTTCCCGATCCTGATCACTCAACTCCCGTTTAAGCGTCGAGATTTCACTGCTGTTCGAGTTCGAACTGGAACCGCTGTTGCGCTTGAGGTCTTCCACCTGCTTGCCAAGGTCGCGCAGGTCTTGCTCCTGTTCCTTGACGGTACGCTTGAGTTCTTCGATTTCCTTGTTGCTCGAACTGGAGCTCGAGCCACCGCTGCGCTTGAGTTCTTCAATCTGGCGGGCTTGCTCGGTGAGGGTGCGTTTCTGCTCCTCCAGTTCAGTGGTGTTGGCCTTTACATTTTTTGGCAGTTCTTCCAGAACGCCGACGCTGATATTGGTCTTGAAGAGCAAGTCCTTGTTGAATGAGCTGCGCAGGGCTGGAATGGTATCGGAGGGCAATGTGTAACCAGAGTCGGTTTCGACAGCTGCTTGGGCTGTGCCTGCCAGGATCATATTGCCGAGCAACAGGGTGGCAACGCCGACGTGAAATGAAGGCAAAATGCAAAAGCTGCGCATCACTGGGTTCCTTGTGAGGTGCCGACATGGCACATCGCTATGACTGGAAATTCTGATGGTTGTTCCCAGCTTATCTCCGCGTTTATGGCCTATGTTTTGTAGGGCAGATGTAAAGAGCCGTGTAAATCGTCGGCAAAACGTCCTATATTCGTCCCGGCACGAAGATCGCCCAGCAGTTTTCAGATGATCCCCGAATGGTTCTGAAGGCCAGGTAAACCGGGCTTCTAACGGTTTTCTGCGGCAGAGAGATCCTTGATGATCCAGATCCATCCTCCATTCCTCCGATCAACGAGAACGACATGACCGCTAAAGAACTGACGCAAGAAGCCAGACACGAAGAAGCACTGCGCAAATACGCCCTGGACACGCCTCAGTTACTGGAAGAAATCAAGAACCTGAGCGCTGACGAGCAGAAAGACCAGCTCCAATGGGCGTTCGAGGACGAGGCCGAAGCCCAGGGGCTGCAACCTTGGGAGTTGACGCTCAAGTACACCAGCACACCTGAAGAATTCGAGGCGCAGCGCCTTGCATTGCACAAGGAGGCGGCCGAGGTGTTGGGAGTGGAGTGGGATGAGTACTGCGAGATGAATAATCTAGTCGTTTAGCAACAAGCAACAAGCTACAAGCCAAGCACGGAACAGCTTGCAGCTTGTAGCTTGCGGCTTGAAGCTGCTCAGAGACTGAGCCGCATCGACAGGTCCACAGCCTTCACATCCTTGGTCATCGCTCCGATCGAGATGTAGTCCACCCCGGTCTCGGCAATCGGGCGCAATGTGCTTTCGCTGATCCCGCCGCTGGCCTCCAGCTTCGCCTTGCCGCTGTTCAGGCGCACGGCTTCACGCATGTCGTCCAGGCTCAGTTCGTCGAGCATGATGATGTCGGCATTGGCCGCCAGCGCTTCCTTCAATTCCGCCAGGCTTTCCACTTCGACCTCCACCGGTTTGCCCGGGGCGATCTTGTGGGCGGCCGCAATGGCCTGTGCGATCCCGCCGCAGGCGGCGATGTGGTTTTCCTTGATCAGGAAGGCGTCGTACAAGCCGATGCGGTGGTTGTGGCAGCCGCCGCAGGTGACTGCGTACTTCTGCGCCAGGCGCAGCCCGGGCAGGGTTTTGCGGGTGTCCAGCAGCTTGACCTGGGTGTCGGCGACAAAATCGGCCAGGTAGCGGGCCCGCGTGGCGACGCCCGAGAGCATCTGCAGGAAGTTCAGCGCGCTGCGCTCGCCGGTCAGCAGCGAGCGCGCCGGGCCTTCGAGGTGGAACAGCGCCTGGTCGGGGCTCACCCGGTCGCCGTCGCGCACCTGCCAATGCACCGCGACGCGCGGGTCCAGTTGCCGGAACACGGCATCGACCCAGGCCGTGCCGCTGATGACGGCGGCGTCGCGGGTGATGATGGTGGCCTTGGCCAGGCGTTCGGCGGGGATCAGTTGCGCGGTGATGTCGCCGCTGCCGATGTCTTCGAGCAACGCACGGCGCACATTGGCTTCGATTTCAACGGTCAGATCGGCGAGACGTAGATTCGGCATAACAGGCTCCACAAACAAAGTGGTCCGATTATAGGGCCAGGCCATGAACGAACCCAAGGCGCTGGCAGGCGACTGCGCCTAATCAAACCTGCATTTGGTCGCGTCTTCGCAACGTTTACGCATTTCTCGGGTCACTTGATGCGCGGTATTTCGAGCGGGATCACAGCACCCTCTGGTGCGACACCGTTCTTTTGGTCGATAATCCGCCTTTCGATTGACGTCATGTCTTTGACGTCGCCAGCCGAAGACCACCGTTCCAGGAGGCCAGGATGCACAATGACGGGAATGTAGTGCCTTTACACAAGGTATCTGCCGATCAGGCGAATCGTTCGCCGCTCCCGCGCCTGCCGGTGATTCTGCTTCAGGTTCGCGACAAGGCCGCGCAGCAGTTGCGCGTGGGCCTGCAAGGGCTGTTCGATAACGCCGACGACACCCTGTTTGAAATGGCCGACCGGGCACGCGACGACATCGAGCAGAACCTGTTCTTCGAAGCCATGCGCGACCTGCGCCTGAAGCGCAAAAGCATCGAACGTGAATTCATCGAGCAGTTCTTCGAGGCCTTCGTCAGCCTTGCCCAATACGACGTCACCCAGGCCACCCTCGCGCCCATCCAGGCTTGCAGCGCCTCGCCCCAGCTTTCTCAAGACGAATTGGAGCGACACCTGGCCGTCGAGGCCATGGTCACCCGGGTGCTCAAGCGTGATGGCCTGGCGCTCGAACAATTGACCGCCCGGCTCAGTGCGTTGCTGGCCCGGCCGCTGGGCAACCCGCAAAACCCCCTGAGCCCCGCGCTGCTGTGCGAGAACTTCCTGCAAGCCGGGCGCAACCTGGGCGTGGGGATCAAGGTCAAGCTGATCCTGCTCAAGCTTTTCGAACGCTATGTGCTCAGCGAGTGCGACCCGCTCTACGCCGAAGCCAACCAGTTGCTGGCGGCCACCGGTATCCTGCCGGAGCTCAAGGCCGCGCCGTCACGGCGCGCTTCGGATCGTCTCGACGAGGCCCCACGGCCCAAGGCCGATACGATGGCCAAGCCCAGGTCGGCCGAGGTCGATGACAGTGTGCAGGAGGTGTTCGCGGCGTTGCAGAAGCTGTTGATGCAGGTGCGCGGCAGCGTGGCGCCGACCCTGGAAGCCAGCGCGCCGGCCCAGCCGATCTCCACTCGCGACCTGCTGCGACTGCTGTCCCATTTGCAGCAGTACGCGCCCACCGTCCAGGACGAATTCGACCTGCGCAGCCAGCTGGAGCAGTTGCTGACGCGGGTCAGTGTCCGCAGCGGCAAGTCCCGGGTGGTCGAAGACGCGGATGAAGACGTCATCAACCTGATCTCGATGATGTTCGAGTTCATCCTCGACGACCACAACCTGCCGGATTCCTTCAAGGCCTTGATCGGCCGCCTGCAGATCCCGATGCTCAAGGTCGCGGTGCAGGACAAGAGTTTCTTCAGCCGCGGCAACCATCCTGCCCGGCGGTTGCTCAACGAAATTGCCGCCGCCGCCATGGGTTGGGGCGATTGCGACGACCATCAGCGCGACGCGCTCTACCTGCGTATCGAGCAGGTGGTGCAACGCCTGTTGAACGATTACGTCGACGACCCGGCGATCTTTTCTGAACTGCTTGCCGATTTCCTCGCTTTCACCAGTGACGAGCGCCGCCGCAGCGAGCTGCTCGAACAGCGCATCCGCGATGCCGAGGAAGGACGCGCCAAGGCCGAGCTGGCACGCTTGCGGGTCGAGGGCGCGCTGAATCAGGTGATGCTGGGCAAAGTCTTGCCCCAGGCCGTGGTGGAGTTCGTTCTGCAGGCCTGGAGCCAGGTGCTCCTGCTGACTTGTTTCAAGCATGGCAAGTATTCGGCCGAGTGGCAGGCCGACGTCCTGACCCTGGAGCGGTTGATCTGGAGTGTCCAACCCCACGACGAACCCGATGCCGGCCTGCGTTTGCTGGCGATGGTACCGGAGTTGCTCAAGGCCTTGCGCGAGGGGCTGAGCCGCTCGGCGTTCGACCCGTTTGCCACCAGTGAGTTTTTCAGCGAACTGGAGGTCTTGCACGTCCAGGCCCTTGAGCGGATGGGGCAAGCGCAGACGCAGGCTTCGTCGGCGGATTCGCCGGTCATGGTCGAGGTGGTGGAGAAAATCGTCTTGCGCACCGCCCATAAAGGCACGGTAGACAGCGCGGCGGTGCGCCTGCCAGCCGATGACGTGGGGCTGATCCAGGTCGATCAACTGCGCCTGGGCAGCTGGGTCGAGTTCCAGGAAGAGGATGACAATACCCTGCGCTGCAAGCTGGCGGCGATCATCGAGGCCACCGGCCAGTACATCTTCGTCAACCGCACCGGCCTCAAGGTGCTGGAGCACAGCCGCACCAGCCTGGCCCTGGAGTTTCGTCGGGGGGCGGCGCGCCTGTTGGACGACACGTTGTTGTTCGACCGGGCGCTGGAATCGGTGCTAGGCAACCTGCGCCAGCTCAATCGCGGCAAGTGATCGCGCAGCGCGGGCCGATCACGGCATACTGACGGCATCCACCGTCGTCTTCGAAGGAACCTGTATGCAGTTGGACTCCGCGAGCGGTTGGTGCGAGGGCGTGCGTCATTGCCCTTCGCCCAACTTCAATGCGCGCCCCGAGGGCGAGATCTCCCTGCTGGTGATCCACAACATCAGCTTGCCACCGGCCCAATTCGCGACGGGCAAGGTGCAGCAATTCTTCCAGAATCGCCTGGATGTCACGGAGCACCCTTACTTTGCCGGTATCGCCGACCTGCGGGTCTCTGCACATTTTTTGATCGAACGTGACGGCGCCGTCACCCAGTTTGTCTCTTGCCTGGACCGGGCGTGGCATGCGGGCGTCTCGTGCTTCGAGGGGCGAGAGACCTGTAATGATTTTTCCCTGGGCATCGAGTTGGAGGGCACCGATGATCTGCCCTTTACCGACGCGCAGTACGCGGCCCTGGTGGCGTTGACCCGGCAGTTGCAAGCGGCTTTCAGTGCGATCACGGTGCAACGCATCTGCGGACATAGCGACATTGCCCCGGGACGCAAGACCGATCCGGGACCGGCATTCGACTGGGCGCGCTATCGTGCGGCCCTGACAGAAGGGGAAGGACAATGAGTTTTCTGGTGTTGCTGCTGGCGGTGTGGATCGAGAAGTTCTCGGCCCTGCGCCAGCGGGTCCAGCGCGATGGCGGTTGGCTGCAAGAGCTGAACAAGCTTGAGGCAAGGCCGCGCTGGGTCAATCGGCCGTGGTTGGTGTTGGTCGTGATGGTGCTGCTGCCGGTGGCGTTGCTGGCATTGCTGCTGTGGGTGCTGGAGCCGGTGGCCTATGGCTTGCTGGCGCTGCCGGTGCACTTGCTGGTGGTGATCTACAGCCTGGGGCGCGGCGATCTGCTGGCCGACCTCGGGCCGTTTCGCGATGCCTGGCGTCGCGAGGATCTGCAAGCGGCCACCCATGTGGCCAAGCGCGACCTGGACATTGAAGCCGACGACGGTGATCAACTGCTGGAGCGGGTCCAGGGGCATCTGCTGTGGCAGGCCTACCAGAGCTTTTTCGCGGTGATCTTCTGGTACTTCTTGCTGGGTCCGGTCGCGGCCCTCAGCTACCGCCTGCTGGCACTGGCCGCCGAACACAGTCACAACGCCGGCGTCGCCGAGCGTGCCGGGCAACTGCGCCACGCCTTCGATTGGGTGCCGGTGCGCCTGCTCGCGGCGAGTTTCGCCCTGGTGGGCAACTTCGTCGCGGTCAGCCGGGTGATGTTGCACGAACTGTTGAACTGGAACATCAGCGCCGCCGACCTGATCGACAAGGTCGGCCTGGTGGCCGGCGAGATCCCCAAGCCCATGGCCGGGCCGGACGGCATCAACAGCCTGGATCGGCTCTGGGAATTGCTGCTGCGCGCGGCGTTGCTCTGGTATGCCGGGTTCGCATTGTGGACGGTGCTGGCCTGACCTGAGTAGATGATTCGGCGTGCATGATTTTCGTGGCGAGGGAGCTCGCTCCCGCTGAGGTGCAAAGCACCTCCCCCAAGACGTCCGCCTGGCGTCCGAGCGGGAACAAGCGCCCTCGTCACAGTGCTCGGCGTCACCCGTGACTCGTTAACCTTAAGTTACAAATCTCCCCGCCGATTTAGGCTATATAGGGACAGCGCCCCGAATGGTGGCTTTCTGCTGTCTCTGTGCGCCAGCCATAACAATAAGAACACTCCCGGGAGGCTTCCTTGTGAAGAGTTTGCTCTGGCCTGCTGTCGCGCTGATGAACCGCCTGAGCTTCGGCATGAAGTTCAGCCTGATCAGTGTGTTGTTCCTGGTGCCGATGCTGGTGACCAACTTTTTTCTGGTACGCGATTCCTATCGGGAGTTCCAGGGCACCCAGGTGGAGCTGCAAAGCCTCGACCTGTTGGCCAGCAGCCTGGCCCTGCGCCGAGACCTGGAAACCCTGAACAACCTGGTGCAGATCAACGCCAGCCTCGGGCAGTCCGGCAAGGCCGGCGACGTGGAGGCGAAGATCGGCACCCTCGAACAACAGGTCCTCGCGCGGCTGCAAGGCATGACTGCGATGGCGGTCGAGCCCGAGCAGGTCAACGCCTTCGATGCCAAGCGCGACGAAATGATTGCCGCATTCAAGGCCCAGCAGGCGGAAAGCTCCTTGCAGAGCAAGAGTGCGCTGATCGGCAAGCTGCTCAACAGTGCGCAGACGTTCAGCCAGATCATTGCCAGCCAGGCGGGGTTGAGCCGCGACAACCAGAGCGACATTCGCCAGCTCAGCGAATTGATCGTCGGCATGACCCCGAAAGTCACCCAGATCCTCGGCGAAGGCCGGGCGCTGGGGGCTTCGTCGCTGGGGTTGGGGTTTCTCAATTCGGCGTCCAGTACCCGCTTCGATGAATTGCTGGCGCAGATCGAAAAGCTCCAGGGTGAATACGAGGTGAAACTGCAGGACACCCTGGGCGCCAGCCAGGCGGCCGGGCAAGCCTTGGCCGAACAGGCCAACGGCAGCAAGGCCAGCCTCAAGAAGGCCAGTGAGCTGATCGAAGAACAGGTGGTCATGGCCGATACCCTCGATGCGCCGTGGCCGGCCTTCTACGAGCAAGTCAGCGGCCTGATGGCGCAGACGTACCGGTTGAATGAGGCGACCCAGGACTTTCTCGGGGTCCAGTTGCAGCATCGCCTGGAGCAGAACCGCAGCCACATGGTGTTGCAAGCCGTGGCATTGGCCGCGGTGTTCCTGCTGATCTTCTACCTGTACGCCGGTTTCTACGCCTCGACCCGCACCACCCTTCAGCACCTGGGCCTGATGATGGACAAGGTGGCTGCCGGGGACATGACGGTCAATTTCGTCGCCCGCAGCAAGGACGAGCTGGGCGAGTTGGGCGAGGTGTTCAACGGCACCGTGGCGAAAATCCATGACTTGATCGAACAGGTCGGGCGCACCGTCGCCGAAGTCGAGCGCCAGGCCGGACAGGTGGAAACGGTTTCGGCCCAGAGCAACCAGGCCGTTGCCGGACAGCGCAGCCAGATCGAACTGGTCGCGACGGCGATGAACCAGATGTCGGCCACGGCCCAGGAAGTGGCCCGCAGTGCCGCGGCGGCGGTCAGCAGCGCCCACAGCGTCAACGATGAAACCCTCAGTGGTCGTGGCCTGGTGGAATCCCAGCAGGGCAGCATTGCCCGGTTGGCCAGCGAGATCGATCTGTCGGTGCAGGTGATCAACCAACTGGCGACCGACAGCCAGGCCATCAGCCGGGTGTTGGATGTGATCAAGAGCATTGCCGAGCAGACCAACCTGCTGGCGCTCAACGCCGCCATCGAAGCGGCCCGGGCCGGTGAACAGGGCCGGGGCTTTGCGGTGGTGGCCGACGAGGTGCGGACCCTGGCCAAGCGGACCCAGCAATCGACCGAGGAAATCGAAGCGATGATCACCCGCCTGCATGGTGGCGTGGGGGCGGCGGTGAAGGCGATGGGCACCAGCCATGAGATGGCCAACGGCACGGTCGGTCAGTCGGAAAAGGTCCAGCAGGCCTTGGAGAATATCCTCGGAGCGGTTGGCATGATCGTCGACCAGAACCAACAGATCGCCGCGGCCGTGGAGCAACAGACGGCGGTGGCCCATGACATTGACCAGAACATTGTCGAGATCAACCGCGCGGGTGAACGTACCGCTGAAGGGGCGCACCAGACGGAAGATGCCAGTCGTGAGTTGTCTGCGCAGGTGGTGCAGCTCAAGCAGTTGATCAATGCGTTTCGGGTGTAGGTGGTTGTGGGAGTGAGCCTGCTCGCGATGACGGTCTTGTGATGTGGGTTTTGTTGATTGAGTGCATATCCGTTGCTGCGGTAACGGCTGCTTAGGGTTCCGCCCTTACGGCGGCTTACTTTTTTTCAGACGCCAAAAAAAGTAAGCAAAAAAGGCTTGGCCCCACCACTGGGCACCTCGCCAAGGCTCGGTGTCCCCTCGCTCCGGCATTGCTCCGTGGGCCCGCCGCGAAGGGCCCTCCATGGCCCAGCGCGGCTATCCCGGCCTCCATGCCGGGATGCCCACTACGCAATGCCTGCGTTCGGCCCTTGTGGTTAATGGGGCCCAAGATCAAAAGCAGGATCAAAAGCCTGCGCGAGGCGGCCTAACTCTCGCGGCTATACCTCAATCCCCTGTGGGAGCGGGCTTGCCCGCGAAAGCGGCCTGGCAACCGACCAATCTCTCCCAGCAGCACCCAATTCCCCTGTGGCAACGAGCCGCTCAGTTCACCAGCCGAACAATTGTCGGGCGTTGGTCGTGCTGGCCTTGGCCAGTTGTTCAGGGGGCACTGCCATGATTTCGGCCAGGGCTTGGCAGATGGCCGGCAGGTGTGCCGGGGTGTTGCGTTGGCCGGGGTACATGGCCGGGGCCATGTCGGGGGAGTCGGTTTCCAGTACGACCGCTTCCAGCGGCAGTTGGGCCAGTACCCGATGCATGCGTAGGGCCTGGGGCCAGGTTGCGGCGCCGCCCAGGCCGAGCTTGAAGCCGAGCTTGATGTATTCGCGGGCCTCTTCGAGGCTGCCGGCGAAGGCGTGGATGATCCCCGCCCGTGGGTTGGCCAGGCGCTTGAGCGTGGCGATCACGGCGGCGTGGCTGCGGCGTACGTGGATCAGCGCCGGCAGTTCGAAGGTTGCCGCCAGGTTCAGTTGCGCTTCGAACAGCGCCTGCTGGCGCTCTCGGTCCAGGTCCTGAAGGTAGTAGTCCAGGCCGATTTCGCCCACCGCACACAATTGTCGATGCCCGGCGAGGCGGGCCAGCCAGTCGCGCAAGTGCAGGACATCCTCGGCGCCGTGCTGTTCGAGGTACACCGGGTGCAGGCCCAGTGCGGCGTGCAGGTCGGGGTCGCTCTGCACCAGGTCCCAGACCCGCTGCCAGTTGTCCCGATACACCCCCAGCACCACCATTTGCCGCACGCCCAGGGCGCGGCTTTCGGCGAGCAGTGCCGGGCGGTCGGCGTCGAAGTCGGGGAAGTCGAGGTGGGTGTGGGTGTCGATCAGCTGCATGCCTCAGCCCTGATGAATGCGCTGCTTGAACGTCCGTGCAATGGCCTGCACGCCAGGTTGGTAGTCGTTGTTCTCGATGGCCGCCAGTGCCAGCTCCAGGGCTTTTTCGGCGATCAACGGGTGCTGCTGGGACATGGCGTTGACCGGCAGCGGCAGGAAATCCAGCAACTGCGTATCGCCGAACGTGCCCAGGCGCAGCGGACGCGACTTCAACGGGAAATCATGCAGGGCGTCGAACACCCCTTGCAGCAGCACGTAGGACGTGGTGATCAGCGCGTCGGGCAAGTGGCCCAGGCGGGCGAGCATTTCATCCATCAACTGGCGCCCGCATTCACGGCTGAAAGACTCGCCATGTTCGATCAGCACCTGGCCCTCGAAGCCGGCCAGTGCATCGCGAAAACCCGCGGTCCGTTCCTGGCTGATGCTCAGTTCGGGGCGAGCGCTGATCAGGGCGATCTGCCGAGGGTTCGTTTCCAGCAAACTGCGGGTCAGGTGCAGGCTGGCCTGGCGGTCGTCGCTGATGACCGAGCAGAACTGCGTCGGCTCCATCACCCGGTCGATGGCGATGATCGGGATGCCCTTGGCCTGCAACTGCTGGTAGCTGTCGTCGCCGGCCGGCAGGCAACTGGCGACGATCAGCGCATCGCAGCGCCGGGCGCGGAACAGCTGCAACAATTGCCGTTCACTGTCGGGTGCGTCGTCGGAACTGGCGATCAGCAACTGGTAGCCCCGTGCCCGGGCGCCTTGTTCCAGCAACTTGGCGATGCGTGCGTAGCTGGGGTTTTCCAGATCGGGCAGGATGAAGCCCAGCGTGCGGGTATGCCGGCTGCGCAGCCCGGCGGCCTGGGGGTTTGGCGTGAAGCCGTGTTCTTCGACCACTGCACGCACCCGCTCGACGGTCGCGTTGCTGATGCGTTGCTGCTCGGCCTTGCCGTTGATGACATAGCTGGCGGTGGTCACGGACACACCGGCCAACTGGGCGATATCACTGAGTTTCAACCGGTTTTTCCTTGTTTTTCCGGGTTTGACCCGACAATGAGGGCCATCCTACCCGATTCGTGCCGAAGGTCACTGCCGATGGCTGACGACAAGTTGCACTTCAAGGATGAGAGATTATCGAGTAACGTGCCAATCTTTCTAGATTAAACGTTTCAGCAAGCGTATTTTCAAGGCTAGCAGGATTTTTTGGCCGCACTGCCGCGATACCGCCAAAAGCTGTCCTGCAACGCTAAGCTGATTCTTTCAAAACAATACCTGGCGCCGACCGGACGCCAAAAAGGAGAAGGCATGCTCGAGCTCACTCTAGAGCAGATATCCATGGCGCAGACAGCCGTGGATAAAGATGCTGCGTTGCAATTGCTCGCTGACAAACTGGTGGCCGATGGCCTGGTGGCTGACGGCTACCTCGCCGGCTTGCAGGCTCGCGAAGCCCAGGGCTCGACCTTTCTTGGCCAAGGTATCGCCATTCCCCATGGCACTCCGCAAACCCGCGACCTGGTCTACTCCACCGGCGTGCGCCTGCTGCAATTCCCCGAAGGCGTGGACTGGGGCGACGGGCAGATCGTCTACCTGGCCATCGGCATCGCGGCCAAGTCCGACGAGCACCTGCGCCTCCTGCAATTGTTGACCCGCGCCCTTGGCGAGACGGACCTGGGCCAGGCCTTGCGCCGGGCCGGGTCTGCCGAAGCGTTGCTGAAGCTGCTGCAAGGCGCGCCGCAGGAACTGGCCCTGGACGCGCAGATGATCGGCCTGGGCGTGTCGGCCGACGATTTCGAAGAGCTGGTATGGCGCGGCGCTCGTCTGTTGCGCCAGGCCGATTGCGTGAGCAATGGCTTCGCCGGTGTGCTGCAACAGGTCGAGGCGCTGCCCCTGGGCGATGGCCTGTGGTGGTTGCACAGCGAGCAGACGGTCAAGCGTCCGGGCCTGGCCTTCGTGACCCCGGACAAGCCCATCCGTTACCTGGGCCAGCCGTTGAGCGGCCTGTTCTGCCTCGCCAGTCTCGGCGAGGCCCATCAGAGCTTGCTGGAGCGGCTCTGCGCGCTGCTGATCGAAGGTCGTGGTCACGAATTGGGTCGCGCCACCAGCAGCCGCAAGGTGCTGGAAGTGCTCGGCGGTGAACTGCCTGCCGACTGGCCCAGCGCACGCATCGGCTTGGCCAATGCCCATGGCTTGCACGCGCGCCCGGCGAAGATCCTCGCCCAGTTGGCGAAAAGCTTCGACGGCGAGATCCGCGTGCGCATCGCTGACGGCCAGGACAGCGCCGTGTCGGTCAAGAGCCTGAGCAAGTTGTTGAGCCTGGGGGCCCGGCGCGGCCAGGTCCTGGAGTTCGTGGCCGAGCCAAGCATTGCCGCCGATGCGTTGCCGGCCTTGCTGGCGGCCGTCGAGGAAGGCCTGGGCGAGGAGGTCGAGCCGCTGCCGCCAGCAACGACGCCCGAGCAAAGCCCGATGGCCGACGTCGCGACCGTGGTGCTGGCGCCCGAAGCCGGCAGCCTGATCCAGGCCGTGCCGGCGGCGCCGGGTATTGCCATCGGCCCGGCCCACATCCAGGTGCTGCAAGCCATCGACTATCCGCTGCGCGGTGAATCGGCGGCCATCGAGCGTGAGCGCCTGCAAAACGCACTGGGCCAGGTGCGCCGCGACATCGAGGGGTTGATCGAGCGCGCCAAGGCCAAGGCCATTCGCGAGATCTTCATCACCCACCAGGAAATGCTCGACGACCCGGAGCTGACGGACGAAGTCGACACCCGCTTGAAGTTGGGCGAGAGTGCGCAAGCCGCCTGGATGGGCGTGATCGAAGCCGCCGCGAAAGAACAGGAAGCCTTGCAGGACGCTTTGCTCGCCGAGCGCGCCGCCGACCTGCGCGACGTGGGCCGCCGTGTGTTGGCGCAGTTGTGTGGCGTCGAAACCCCGAACGAACCCGAGCAACCCTACATCCTGGTGATGGACGAAGTCGGCCCATCCGACGTGGCGCGCCTGGACCCGAGCCGGGTGGCGGGGATCCTGACCGCCCGCGGCGGCGCCACGGCCCACAGTGCCATCGTCGCCCGCGCCTTGGGCATTCCCGCATTGGTGGGGGCCGGTGAGGCGGTGCTGTTGCTGGCACCGGGCACGTCGTTGTTGCTGGACGGCCAGCGCGGTCGCCTGCATGTGGAGCCCGACGCCGCCACCTTGCAACGGGCCAAGGAAGAACGCGATACCCGCGAGCAGCGCCTCAAGCTGGCCGCCGAGCAGCGTCACCAGCCGGCGTTGACCCGCGATGGCCACGCCGTGGAAGTGTTCGCCAACATTGGTGAAAGCGCCGGTGTCGGCAGCGCGGTGGAGCAGGGCGCCGAAGGCATCGGGCTGTTGCGCACCGAACTGATCTTCATGGCCCACACCCAGGCGCCGGACGAAGCGACCCAGGAAGCCGAGTACCGCAAGGTCCTCGATGGCCTGGCCGGTCGGCCGCTGGTGGTGCGCACCCTCGATGTCGGCGGCGACAAACCGCTGCCGTACTGGCCGATTGCGAAAGAAGAAAACCCGTTCCTCGGCGTGCGTGGCATTCGCCTGACCTTGCAGCGTCCGCAGG
This sequence comes from Pseudomonas sp. P97.38, assembly GCF_001269745.1. Lineage (NCBI taxonomy): Bacteria > Pseudomonadati > Pseudomonadota > Gammaproteobacteria > Pseudomonadales > Pseudomonadaceae > Pseudomonas > Pseudomonas sp. P97.38. The sequence continues at coordinate 55,282 of NZ_LHVJ01000012.1, read as the reverse complement.
TCATGGAAGCGCAACTGCGGGCCTTGCTGCGCTCGGCCGACAATCGTCCGTTGCGGATCATGTTCCCGATGGTGGGCAGCGTCGACGAATGGCGCCAGGCCCGGGCCATGACCGAACGTCTGCGCCAGGAAATCCCGGTGGCGGACTTGCAATTGGGGATCATGATCGAAGTCCCGTCCGCCGCATTGCTGGCGCCGGTGCTCGCCAAGGAGGTCGACTTCTTCAGCGTCGGCACCAACGACCTGACCCAATACACCCTGGCCATCGACCGTGGTCACCCGACCTTGTCGGCCCAGGCCGATGGCTTGCACCCGGCGGTGCTGCAACTGATCGACATCACCGTGCGCGCCGCCCATGCCCAGGGCAAGTGGGTCGGCGTGTGCGGCGAGCTGGCGGCTGATCCGCTGGCGGTGCCGGTGCTGGTGGGCCTGGGCGTGGACGAGTTGAGCGTTTCGGCCCGCAGCATCGCCGAGGTCAAGGCACGTGTGCGCGAGCTGAGCCTTGCGCACGTTCAAACCCTGGCCCAGGAGGCATTGGCCGTGGGCAGCGCCGATGACGTGCGCGCATTAGTGGAGGCGCTGTAATGGCGAAGATTCTTACCCTGACCCTCAACCCGGCGCTCGACCTCACGGTGGAACTGGCGCGCCTGGAGCCGGGCCAGGTCAACCGCAGCGACGGCATGCACACCCATGCCGCCGGCAAGGGCGTGAACGTGGCCCAGGTGCTGGCCGATCTCGGCCACACGCTGACGGTCAGCGGCTTTCTCGGCCAGGACAATGCCCAGGCGTTCGAGACGCTATTCGCCCAGCGCGGTTTTGCCGACGCCTTTATCCGCGTGCCGGGCGAAACCCGCAGCAACATCAAGTTGGCCGAACAGGACGGACGCATCACCGACCTGAACGGTCCCGGACCTATGGTCGACGCCACCGCGCAGCAGGCGTTGCTCGATCGGCTGGAACTCATCGCTCCCGGCCATGACGCGGTGGTGGTGGCGGGCAGCTTGCCCCGCGGCGTCAGCCCGCAGTGGTTGCAGGCATTGATCACACGTTTGAAGGAACTCGGCCTGAACGTCGCACTCGACACCAGTGGCGAGGCCTTGCGCGTTGCACTGGCGGCGGGGCCGTGGCTGATCAAGCCGAACACCGAGGAACTGGCCGATGCGCTGGGGTGCGAGGTGGTGAGCGAGCGGGCCCAGGCGCAAGCGGCGCAGCGCCTGCATGCCCAGGGCATCGACCATGTGGTGATTTCCCACGGTGCCGATGGCGTGAACTGGTTCAGCGTCGGCTCGGCCCTGCATGCCACGCCGCCCAAGGTCAGCGTCGCCAGCACGGTGGGCGCCGGGGACTCGCTGCTGGCCGGCATGCTGCACGGCCTGCTGGGTGCGCAAGCCCCGGAGCAGACCCTGCGCACCGCCACCGCCATCGCGGCCATGGCGGTCACGCAGATCGGTTTCGGCATTCGCGACACCGCGCTGCTGGCGTCGCTTGAACAGGGTGTGCGCGTGCGCCCCCTGACAGAACAATAAGAGGGTTCGCGAGATGAAATTAGCCATTGTGACGGCCTGCCCGAACGGCATGGTCACCAGTGTGTTGTGCGCCCGCCTGCTGGATGCGGCGGCGCAGCGCCAGGGTTGGAGCACCAGCGTCGAGGTGCATGACGCGGCTCATCCGGAGCGCCAATTGTCGGCGGCAACCCTCGAAGCGGCCGAATGGGTCTTGCTGGTGGCCACCGGACCGGTGGACCTGTCGCGGTTCGTCGGCAAGCGCCTGTTCCGCAGCACTCCGGCCCAGGCCCTGCAAGACGTCGATTCGCTATTACGGCGCGGCGCCGAAGAAGCCCAGGTGCTGGTCGAGTCGCAGGTGGCGGAAGAGGCGCCGGGCGCTTCGGCCGAAAGGGCGCCGCGCCTGGTCGCCATCACCGCGTGCCCGACGGGCGTTGCCCACACTTTCATGGCCGCCGAGGCATTGCAGCAGGCCGCGAAGAAGCTCGGTTATGACCTGCAAGTGGAAACCCAGGGCTCGGTGGGCGCGCGCAATCCGTTGAGCGCCGAAGCCATTGCCGAGGCCGATGTGGTGCTGCTGGCCACTGACATCGAAGTCGCCACCGAGCGTTTCGCCGGCAAGAAAATCTACCGTTGCGGCACCGGCATTGCCCTGAAACAGGCTGAAGCCACGCTGAACAAGGCCTTGGTCGAAGGCCGCCAGGAAAGCGTTTCGAGCAGCGCCGCCGGCCCGGCCAAGTCGGAGAAGACCGGGGTCTACAAACACTTGCTGACCGGCGTGTCGTTCATGCTGCCGATGGTGGTGGCGGGTGGTTTGTTGATTGCGTTGTCGTTCGTGTTCGGCATCACGGCCTTCAAGGAACCCGGCACGCTGGCCGCCGCCCTGATGCAGATTGGTGGCGACACCGCCTTCAAATTGATGGTGCCGTTGCTGGCTGGCTACATCGCCTATTCCATCGCCGACCGTCCGGGCCTTGCGCCCGGGATGATCGGCGGGATGCTGGCGAGTACCCTGGGCGCCGGCTTCATTGGCGGGATCATCGCCGGTTTCCTGGCCGGTTACGCGGCCCAGGCGATCAACCGCTACGCACGCTTGCCCCAGAGCCTGGAAGCGCTCAAGCCGATCCTGATCATCCCGCTGCTGGCGAGCCTGTTCACCGGCCTGGTGATGATTTACGTGGTCGGCAAGCCGGTGGCGGGCATGCTCGAAGGCTTGACCCACTTCCTCGACAGCATGGGCACCACCAACGCCATTCTGTTGGGCGTGCTGCTGGGCGCGATGATGTGCATCGATCTCGGCGGGCCGATCAACAAGGCCGCCTATGCGTTCTCGGTGGGCCTGCTGGCATCGCAAAGCTATGCGCCGATGGCCGCGACCATGGCCGCCGGGATGGTGCCGCCGATTGGCCTGGGCATCGCCACCTTCATCGCCCGCCGCAAGTTCGCCCAGACCGAGCGCGAGGCCGGCAAGGCGGCGCTGGTACTGGGGCTGTGCTTCATCTCCGAAGGTGCGATCCCGTTCGCCGCCAAGGACCCGCTGCGCGTGATCCCGGCCAGCATCGCCGGCGGTGCGTTGACCGGTGCGCTATCGATGTACTTCGGCTGCAAGCTCATGGCGCCCCACGGGGGGCTGTTCGTGATGCTGATCCCCAACGCGATCAACCACGCGCTGTTGTATTTGCTGGCGATCGTGGCGGGGAGCCTGGTCACCGGCGTGGCGTATGCGCTGCTCAAGCGGCCTGAAGCGGTGGAGATGGCGTTGGAGCCGGCCAAGGCCTGATTCAAGCCACACCGTATCCCTGATGTGGGAGCGGGCTTGCTCGCGAAGGCGGCGGGTCAGTCGACGAACAGGTTGTCTGACACTGCGCCTTCGCGAGCAAGCCCGCTCCCACAGTGGTTTTGCGGTGCTTATAAAATCCCTGTCACACCCGATTAACACACCCATGCTTAAGTCTCCCTAATTCAAGGGAGAACACCATGAGCGAATTCGACCGGGACCGGCGTCGTGTGATACAGGCCGTGGGCGCAGGATTATTGTTGCCGGGGTTGGCGCCGGTGGTGTTGGCATCGGTCAAGGATCGCCCGGTGTTGACCGACGGTGTGCAGTCCGGCGATTTGCAGGGTGATCGGGCGATGGTCTGGAGCCGCAGCGACCGTCCGGCGCGGATGGTGGTGGAGTGGGACACCCGCAGCCAGTTTCGCAATCCGCGGCGGGTGGTTTCGCCATTGGCCGACCGCCGCAGCGACTTCACCGCCCGGGTCGAACTCACCGGGTTGCCGCCCGACCAGGCGATTTTCTACCGGGTGCGCTTTGAAGATGCCCAGAGCGGCGTCGCCAGCGAGCCCTGGTTCGGCCATCTGCGCAGCGCGCCGCAGTTCAAGCGCAACATTCGCTTTGTCTGGAGCGGCGACACCGTCGGCCAGGGCTTTGGCATCAACCCCGACATCGGCGGCATGCGCATCTATGAAGCCATGCGCCTGCGCCTGCCGGACTTCTTCATCCACAGCGGCGACACCATCTACGCCGACGGTCCGGTGCCGGCGCAACTCACCACCGAAGGTGGCCGTGTCTGGCGCAATCTCACCACCGAAGCCAAGAGCAAGGTCGCCGAGACCCTGGATGAATATCGCGGCAACTACCGTTACAACCTGATGGATGAAAACGTGCGGCGCTTCAACGCCGAGGTGCCGCAGATCTGGCAGTGGGACGACCACGAAGTGGTCAACAACTGGTCGCCCGGCAAGCAACTGGACGAGCGCTACCAGACCAAGGATATCCACAGCCTGGTGGGGCGTGCGCGGCAGGCCTGGCTGGAGTACGCGCCGATGCGCCTGCAGAAGGCCGATAACGGTGGGCGGATCTATCGCAAGCTCGGCTACGGGCCGATGCTGGATGTGTTCGTGCTCGACATGCGCAGCTACCGCGAAGCCAACGACGCCAACCTCGGCGCGGCGAAGCCGTTCCTCGGGCGCGAGCAGTTGAATTGGCTCAAGCGCGAATTGAAGCAGTCCCGGGCCCAATGGAAGGTCATCGCCGCCGACATGCCCATCGGCCTCGGCGTGCCCGATGGCGAGGTCAGCCCCGGCGTGCCGCGCTGGGAAGCGGTGGCCAACGGTGACCCGGGGCAGGCCCAGGGACGGGAAGTGGAAATCGCCGAACTGCTCGGCTACCTGCGCAAGCATCAGGTGCGCAACTACGTCTGGCTCACCGCCGATGTTCATTATTGCGCGGCCCATCACTATCACCCGGAACAGGCGGCGTTCCAGGATTTCGAGCCATTCTGGGAATTCGTCGCCGGGCCGTTGAACGCCGGCAGTTTCGGCCCCAACGCCCTGGACAAGACCTTCGGCCCCGAAGTGGTGTTCCAGAAGGCGCCCCCCGCCCAGAACGCCTCGCCGTTTGCCGGCTACCAGTTCTTCGGCGAGGTGAACATCGACGGACAGAGCGGGGCGATGAGCGTGGTGTTGCGGGATCTGGAAGGGGTGGCGGTGTTCGAGAAGAAGTTGGAGCCGGTTTGACCCAAGGCTGACCGGGACTCCCCTGTGGGAGCGGGCTTGCTCGCGAATGCGTCGTGTCAGTCATGCATCTATCAACTGACACACCGCTTTCGCGAGCAAGCCCGCTCCCACAGGGGATCGTGTTGCCTGGGCGATCAGTAGACGTCCCGCCGATAGCGTCCCTGTTCGATCAATTGCTCCACGGCCTCACGTCCCAGCGCTTCGTTGAGCACCTGGTCCACGCCCGATGCCATGCCCTGCAAGCTGCCGCAGACGTAGATCACCGCGCCATCGGCCAACCATTGCTTGAGCCGTGCGGTGGATTCGCGCAACCGGTCCTGGACGTAGATTTTCTCCGACTGGTCCCGAGAGAACGCCAGGTCCAGGTGTTCCAGGTCGCCCGAGGTGACCCATTCCTGCAACTCATCGCGGCAGTGGAAATCATGTTCGCGCTGGCGCTCGCCAAACAGCAGCCAGTTGCGCTGCATGCCTTCGGCGACGCGGGCCTTGAGCAGGCTGCGCAGGCCGGCCAGGCCGGTGCCATTGCCGAGCAGGATCATCGGCACGCCCTGGGGCGGCAAGTGGAAGCCGCTGTTGCGGTGTACCCGCAGGCTGATGGCGCTGCCCAGCGGCGCATGTTCAGTGAGCCAGCCGGAACCGATGCCCAGGCTGCCGTCGGCGTGACGTTCCTGGCGCACGATCAGCTCCAGCACGCCGTCGGCCGGGATCGAGGCGATGGAGTACTCACGCATCGCCAGCGGTGCCAGGGCATCCACCAGCGCCTGGGCGTGCAGGCCCACCAGGTGGGCGCGGTTTTCCGGCAACTGGCGGGTGGCCAGGGCTTGTTCGAGCGTCTGGGGCAAACCATCGAGCTGGACGCGGGCGTGGCCGGCGATGCCGAGGCCGTCGAGGAAGTGCTCGATGGCCCACAGGTCATTGCGCGGCAGCACCTGCACCAGGTCACCGGCCAGCCAACTGCTCGGGCCGGGCGCCGTGAGGCCCAGCAGGTACACGCCCGCGCTGCTGCTGTCGGGGTTGAGCAGGGTGCGTTGGCTCAGCGTCCATTGCTCGAAGGCGGGCGCTTGCCAGGTGTCGGCGGGCGCCTGGCCGGTCAAGTCGGCCAACTGTTGTTGCCAGTGGCGCAGGGCGTACGGGTCGCCGCTGTCGACTTCCACCGGGGCGAACAGCGTCTTGCCGCCATGGGCCGACAGCCAGGCGTGCAAGCGCCGGGCGAAGCCGCAGAAGTGTTCATACTGGCGATCGCCCAGGCCCAGCACCGAGTACTGCAGGCGTTCCAGGCTCAGGGCGCGGCCCAGTACCTTGCGTTCGAAACCGCGGGCACTGTCCGGCCCTTCGCCGTCGCCGAACGTGCTGACGACGAACAGCGCGTGGGTGGCGTTGCTCAGGTCCTGCTCGCTGACCCCGGCCAGGGCCTGGACCTTGACCGGCAACCCGGCGGCCTGGAGCTGGCCGGCGGTCTGCCAGGCCAACTGCTCGGCGAAGCCGCTCTGGCTGGCGAAGCCGATCAGCCAGGCCGGCCCGGCGCCCGGCTGGGTAACCAGTTCCTGGCGAGCCTGCCGGACCTGGCGCTGCTTGCGGCGCCGGTCCAGGTACAACAACCAGCCGGTGATGAAGAACAGCGGCATGGCCAGGGCGGCGACCGTTACCAGAATCCGCCCGACCAGGCCGAAATAGCTGCCGACATGCAACGCATAGACGCTGGTGAGCAATTGCGCCTTGAAGCTCTTGTCGCTGTAGCGGCTGTGCCGGCTGATGGCGCCGGTGGCCGGGTCGAGCATGAGCTGGTTCAGGGCCCGGTCGTGGGGCGAGTTTTTCAGCAGGTAGAACACCGTGGCCGGTTGCCCGGCCACGGGCGGCATGCGCACGTTGTAGGCGGACAAGTCCGGGCCGGCCGCGCTGTAGATGCTGCTCCACATGGCGCGGTAGTCGGCCACCGGCGGCGGGCCCTCAGGCGCCGGGCCGCGATTGCGCGCGCGTTCTTCCTGGGGGGCATCGGAGAGCAGGCGGGTCACGCCTTTGTTGTACCAGTCGTAGGACCAGGTCAGCCCGGTCAGGGCCGCCAGCAGATAGAACAACAGGCACCAGGTGCCGGCCACCGAGTGCAGGTCCCAATTGAAGTTGCGACCTTTCTTGGCCCAGTCGAGGGTCAGCCAGGCGCGCCAGTTGCGCCACTGGCGTGGCCAGCGCAGGTACAGGCCCGACAGGCAGAAGAACACCAGGATCAACGTGCAGGCGCCGGTGATTTGCCGGCCCACTTCGTCGAGGGTCAACACGCGGTGTAACTTGAGCATCAGGCCGAAAAAATCCTGGCCTGCCACGTCACCCATGAACTGGGCGGTGTAGGGGTTGAAATAGCGCATGGCCCCGCGCTTTTCCCCGGGCGGCGCGGTGAAGATCACCCGCGCGGCGTTGCCGTTGTCGGTCTCGACCCAGAGCATGGCGACGGTCTTGCCGGACGCGGCTTCGATCTGTTCCACCAACTCGGCGGGGGGCAGCACGCCGGCCGGTTGCTTCTCGACCGCCAGCACCTGGGGGTTTAGGGCCCGCAGGATCTCGTCCTGGAACGACACCATCGCCCCGGTGATGCCCATCAACGCCAGGACCAGCCCGGCACTGATGCCGAAAAACCAGTGCAACTGGAACAGGGTTTTCTTCAACACGTCGCCGCCTCGTTCATTCATTACTGTTCATCACGGCGCGCATTATGCCGTGTGTTATCGAGAACCATTCATAAACACACATAAAAGCCCCACTCATGCGGATGAGTGGGGCTTTTATGTGTGCAGTGAATGGTCAATCGTGTGGGAGCGGGCTTGCTCGCGAAGGCGCAGTGTCAGGCAACCTGTTCGTCGACTGACCCGCCGCCTTCGCGGGCAAGCCCGCTCCCACAGGTCCTCAGGCTGACCATTTGATCCGGGTTCCTGGCTCCAATCAGAAGTGGAAGTTGGTACTCAGCAACGCGGTGCGCCCGGCCGCCTGGTTGGCGAAGTGGGTCGAGAACGCTTTGTCGTAGTAGGTTTCGTCGGTCAGGTTCTGCACGTTGAGTTGCAGGTCCAGGTGCTTGTTGACCTTGTAGTTGGCCATCGCGTCGTAACGCACGTAGGCGTCGACCTGGGTGGTATTGGCCACGCTGCCGAACACGTCGTCGACATAGAACGCGCCGCCGCCAATGGTCAGCTTCGAGGTGAGCGCGTAGGTGGTCCAGACGCTGGCGCTGTTCTTCGGCGTGTTCGGCAGTTCGTTGCCGTCGGTGGTGCTCATCGGGCCGCCATCGACTTGCTCGCTGTCCAGGTAGCTGTAGCCCGCGAAGACCTGCCACTTATCGGTGATCTTGCCGCTGGCCGACAGTTCGAGACCGTCGACGCGGGTCTTGCCGGCGTTCTCGTACGTGGTGGTGTCGACCTGGACCCGGGCGTTGTCTTTCTCCGTGCGGAAGATCGCCGCGGTCAGCGAGAGGCGGGCGTCGAGCAGGTCCCACTTGGTGCCGATCTCGTAGTTCTTGGTGGTTTCCGGTTCCATGTCGCTGGCCAGCAGGTTGCCGCTGCGGTCCGGCGTGCCGCCCAACGGGTTGCCTTCGGTGCCTTCGCCGACCATGTTGCCTGGCGGTGTGGCCGATGTGGCGTACGAGGCGTAGAGACTGCCGTTGTCCGTCGGTTTCCAGACCAGGCCGAACTGGCCGGTGATGAACTCGCTGGTGTCATCGCCCTTGGACGTGGTGGTGCCGGCGGCGTTGTAGGTCTTGTACTTCGTGTCGAAATGGTCGTAGCGCAGGCCCATGTTCACCAGCCATTGCGGCGACAGCTCCAGGGTATCGAACACATAGAGCGCGCGGGTGACGCTGGTGGTGTCGGTGCCGGCGTAGTTGCGCGCAATCGTGCCGTTCCACGGGTCATCGGGGTTCGGGTTGGAGAGCGACGTGCAGTTGTAGCCACTCGACGCGCCGATCATCGACGGCGTGCAGTTGGTGTTCGCTGCGGTGGTTCCCGGCACCGTGTCGGTGTTGACGGTGTAGGAAGACTTTTCGCCTTTCTCGCGGCTCAGTTCGATGCCGGTGGAGAAACTGTTCTTGAAGCCGGCGATGTAGAAGTCACCGAACAGGTCGGTCTGGTTGGTGGTGGTGTCGACATTGCTCACGCGGCTATTTGCCCGGCGCCAGACCGTGCCGTTGTTGACGTTGCCCTTGCTGTCGTCAGGCTGGGTCAGGATGTAGTCCTGCATGCTCGAACCGTGGCGCAGGGTGTTCTTGAGCGTCAGCGCCTCGCTCAAGTCGTGCTCGATGGCGAAGGTGGCCGTGTCGGTGCGGGTCTTGCGAAAGTCCCGGTCGGTGAGGCCGTAGAAGTTGCTGCTGTCGCCGTCGTCGTTGGGCTTGTCCGGGTTGGCCTTGGTGCGGTCGGCCGTGCGGCCCGAGGTCGGTACGGTGTAGGGGATGCCTGAGTCCGGCAGGTCGTTGCTTTCCAGGTGGTAGTAATCGAGGTTGACCCGGGTATCGGTGCCCAGGCCGAACGCCAGCGACGGCGCGATGCCCCAGCGGTCGTAGTCGACCTTGTCGCGGCCGGCGACATTGCTTTCATGGCTCATCAGGTTGAGGCGGCCGGCGGCGGTGTCGCTGAACTGATAGTTGCCGTCCAGGGTGTAGCGCTGGGTCTGGTCCGAGCCCCAGGTGAAGCCGCCGTCGAGGCTGTCGCCCAGGTGCGCTTTCTTGCTGACCAGATTGATCGTCCCGCCTGCGGCACCGCGCCCGCCGACGGCGGAGTTCGGGCCTTTGCTCACTTCAATCGATTCCACGGCGAAGATCTCGCGGCTCTGCGAACCGGTGTCGCGCACGCCGTCGAGGTAGGTGTCGCCCTGGGCATCGAAACCGCGGATGAACGGACGGTCGCCCTGAGGGTTGCCCCCTTCACCGGCACCGAAGGTGATGCCGGGCACGGTGCGCAAGGCGTCCTGCATGTTCAGTGCGCCCGTGTCCTTGAGCACCTGCTGCGGGATAACGGTGACCGAGCGTGGCGTGTCCACCAGCGGCGCGGTGTATTTCGGGGAAGAGGCTTTTTCGACCTGATAGGACGTCGCGTCCTGGCCCTGGCCGGTGATGCGGGTGGCGTCCAGGGCGATGGCGTTGCGCGGGGCGTTCTCATCGGTGTCCTGCGCGGCCTGGGCCACGTGCGTCGCGGACGTTGCACTGAGGGCGACGCCGATGGCCGACGCCAGCAGGCGAGGTGAGTTGACCGGTGATGGTGTGGGTTGACGCGACATGAAAAATTCCTTCCCCCAAGGATTCGAGGCCGCGGAATATAGGGTAAACAGGGTTTTGTATCAATTGCGAAATATTGCTATTTGAGAGGAATTTACATTCTTTACAATTTGCCTTTACGGGTGCTCCAGGTGCGACATCGACGGGGGTTGTGCACAGCCAATAAGAATCACTACCATTGGCGCCCCATTTTATCCACAGGTCCAAATGCCATGTTGCTGCACATTCCCGGCGTGTTTTCTCCTGAAGAAGTGCAGCGCATCCGCGAGGCGCTGGAGCAGGCCGAGTGGGCGGACGGCAAGGTCACGGCGGGTTTCCAGTCGGCCAAGGCCAAGCACAACCTGCAGTTGCCCGAGGGCCATCCGCTGGCCAAGGAGATCGGTGCCGCGATGCTGGACCGGCTGTGGAAAAACCCGTTGTTCATGTCGGCCGCGCTGCCGCACAAGGTGTTCCCGCCCCTGGTGAACTGCTACACGGCGGGCGGCAATTTCGATTTTCATATCGACAACGCGGTGCGCCAGCCCAAGGGCAGTGCCGAGCGGGTGCGCACCGACCTGTCGGCCACGTTGTTCTTCAGCGATCCGCAGGACTATGACGGCGGCGAACTGGAAATCCAGGACACCTATGGCACCCAGCGGGTCAAGTTGCCGGCCGGGGACATGGTGCTGTACCCGGGCACCAGCCTGCACAAGGTCACCCCGGTCACTCGCGGCGCACGTTATGCCTCGTTCTTCTGGACCCAAAGCCTGGTGCGCGAAGACAGCCAGCGGGCGCTGCTGTTTGAAATGGACGGCGCGATCCAGCAACTGACCCAGGACATGCCCGATCACCCCTCGTTGATTCGCCTGACCGGCACTTATCACAACCTGCTGCGCCGCTGGGTCGAGGTGTAAGTGACGGACTTTCGTCTGCGACGCCAGGAAGTGCTCGACACTGATGCGCTCACGACCATGCTCGACGAAAGCCCGGCGCGGGCCGCCCAGGCGATCCTGGTCGCCGCCCGTGAGGGAGTGCTCGAAGCCCAGGCCCTGCTCGGGCAGATCCTGCTCGACGGCCAGGGCATCAGCCGCGATGCGCCGCTGGCCCTGCGCTGGTTCAGCATTGCCGCCGGGCGCGGGCACCTGATGGCGCGCAACATGCTCGGGCGCTGTCATGAACACGGCTGGGGCTGCACCGCCGATGCGTCGATCGCCGCCAGGCATTATCGCCAGGCCGCCGAGGCAGGCCTGGACTGGGCGATGTACAACTACGCCAACCTGTTGGCGACCGGGCGTGGTGTACCTGAGGACCAAGGCCAGGCGCTGCGTCTGTACCGTCGTGCCGCCGAACAGGGGCACGCGAAGTCGATGAACCTGCTGGGCCGTTACCTGGAAGAGGGGCGTGCCTGTCCAGCGGACCCGGTTGCCGCGGCCCAGTGGTATCGACGTTCAGCCGAAGGCGGTGATTTCCGCGGGCAGTTCAGCCATGGCTGCGTGTTGCTGGCCGGCCACCGGGTCGACGAAGGACTGGCCTGGCTGCGGCGCGCCCTGGAGGGCGGCAATCTCAATTTCCTACGGGTGGCGGTGCACACCTTGGCCCGGGCGCAGATGCCGGTGTTGCAGCCTTTGGTCGAGGCGTATCAGGCGCGTATCGCGGTATTGGATCAAGGCGCGGTTGGGTAATAGCCGAACGGCTTATTTATCTATTCATACTTGAATGTCGTCGCTTGCTATAAACGCTTGGCGGGTTTGTAGTATCCGCTAATGTTTGCATTGTTTTCGCACTTTGACTTTATTTGCTTCGATCGACTAGTGTCCGAACGGTCGTAGGTAATGTGTACTTCCGTTCGGCAGCGTTCAGTTAATTGTTGTCGGGCAATCGATAATTAAAGGATTAATTATGAATACCCATGCTGTGTGGAGCGAGGCACTTGAAGATGCTTCGTCCGAAGAAATCACCTTGTTTGCGCAATTGGCACCGAAGACGCTGTCCAACGCCTCGGCACCGACCCAGGAAGGCGAGTCCCGTGGCAAGGGCCTGTTGCTGACCAAAAAGCAGATCATCGACCTGAGAAAGTATGAGTCGGCTGCCCTGGCGCTGCCCTACCACGTGGCCGATGTGAAGGATTACCTGAACTTCGGTGATCCTGCCGGAGGCGGAGCGGGGCTGCGTGTCGACGACTTCGTCAAGACCTTCCGCGCCACCCGCGCCCACGCCCGTCGCTGGTCGCCCCTGCGTGAATCGATCATGCTGACCGGCAGCCAACTGAAGTTGTTTGCCGCCAGCATGGCCATTTACGAAAGGTCCATGGAAGAAGTCTATGACGATGTCCGGGCCGCTCGGTTACTGGATAAAAATAATATTGAAACCCTGGAACAGCTAAAACAACTGGAGTTGGAACTGGGGGGTAAGTTTCCCGGTATTGATTTGCCGCCGGGCACGGTGGAAGACATCGGCTACTATCTGGATCAGATCTACAAGAAAGTGGGGGATAATCTCAAGGTCGTTAAAAGCATCAAGTTGGCACTGGACCACTTTGGCTATGACTTGCGTCAGCACATCCTGCCGGAGATCAAACTACGCCTCAGTTTGATTGGCAGTACGTTGTTGCCGGCCGAAGTCGAGATGCTCAAGCGACAGGTCGATGACCGGGCCTTGCGCATCGAAGAGAAAAATACCGAATACGCCAATGCCGTGGAGCGGTCCCTCGGTGCGGCCACGGGCATGAACCTGATCGGCCTGGCGCTGGCCATTTACCTGGGGGTGGAGGCCGAAAACATCCGCGCCGAACGAAACCGCCTGTACCAGGAGCAGGAAGCGGCCATAGAAGAGCTGCGGGGCAAACACCAGACCCTGGGTTCCCTGAGCCGGGTCAAACACGACCTGCAAGGCCTTGAACTGGTGGCGATCGACGCCGACATCGCCACGCAGAACCTGATGCACGTCTGGAATGTCATGCACCTCTACGTCCAGTCTTCCCAGGATGCGGTGGCCAAAATCACTGATGCCCTCAGGCTGCGCCTGTTCATGCAGGCCTTCCGGGCAGTGGCCTCGCCCTGGAAGCAGATCGAGCACGATGCAGATGCCCTGATCGCGGTGTTCAAGGAAGCCGACGAGGAATACGAGCGTGTCTATGGCATCAGGACACGCGCCGCGTTTGCCATGCTGCCGAGCATCGATTACCCAACGGTCGATACCGGCATCCTGGCCGACAGCAACCGGCTGATGAGGGACGGCGCCGTTCAATCCCGCGTGCTGTTCATCCGCTGGAATTACCTGCCGCAACTGCATCAACGGTTCGATGCCCTGGTGCTCGGCGTGGACCACAGCAGCGATGTGCTCAAAGAGGTGGCGCTGAGCACCCGGATGGCCCTCGAAGGCCGGGTGCGTCGCTTGCAGGCGCTGGACAAGGAGCTGGCAAGCGCCTTGGACGAACAGGATGTCCAGGACATCGAGGCGGACCGCGCCGGGGAGCTGGCACAGATGAGCCGCTGCGTGACGAAGTCCACCCGGCAGCTCAGCGATCAGTTGTCGACCATCCGCGACGTGTTCGACCGACGCCTGAGCTTGGGCTTCATCGAAGACATGGAACACGAACAACGCCGCGTCGAACTTGGCCTCAAGCGTCTGGAAGACGAGCGGGCCGAGCGTCAAAAGGCCCGAGGCCTGGCCAGCGACGCCATCGGCCTGCTCAAGACGGGCGGTATCGAAGCGATTGGCAACGACCTGGTGCTGACCCTGGAGCACGTGACGAAACTCGGTATCGCGCCACCGGAAGTCCAACTGATCATGCAGGCGATCGAGCAGCTCAAGAAGAGCCTGGCACAGGTCGGTGAAGGGGTTCGTTTCCTCGACCTGGTACGCGCACGCGACCAGTTGGTCGGGAAAATCCAGGCGCTGGACGCCGATATCGACAAGCTCCACAACCAGCTCAACGCCCTGAAGGGCAAGGTCCAGTTCATCCGGGTCATTCATGGCATCGACGACGAGCGCCAGCGCTATGTGGGCCAATATCTGGGCGTGGTCGTGGCTTACCGCTCGTTCGCCCGGTTGATCGAGGCCAATGCCTACCTCGAGCCAGAGCAGCGCAGCCTCGACCTGATCCACCAGGCACAGCGCTTCATGGCGTTCCTGGCACCGCTGGCCTTGCCCTTGGCGCTGCATGGATGAGGCCCACGGAGGCGAGGGATCATGGTCGATTTTTTGTTGGATGAGAAACACTTCTCGGCGTTGGGCGAATACATCGGTTTCCTGAGCGAGCTGCCGTGCAGCCTGGCGGAAATCGAGCAGTTCTCCGGTCTGTTCCGCCGCTCGGGGCATGTGTTGCTGACACCCCCCGATGCGCAGGCACTGACCCGCGCCGCGACGGACAATGAAAACCGTTGGAACGCGATTGTCTGTGTGGTCCCGTCGTTGGGTTTCATGGTGCATCGGCTGGTCGAAAAAACCGCCACCTTCGTGGCAGAGTTCGAGCAGGTGGCCCGGGATGCCATGCTGGCGACCGATCCCCCGTTGCTCGGCGACCTCGACCCGTCGCGCTTCTCGCCGGTCAACGTTGGTGCACAGGGGAGCAATCGCACCGCCAGCGTCATGCAACTGATCGACAACCTCTGTCGGCGGCTGGATGAATGTGTGGCCGCGGGGGCTCGCCTCAAGGCGTTGATCGTGAGCGTCTCACAGACCATCCACAGTCTTTTCGTGCGTTTCATCGATTCGTTGATGCTCAGGCTCTGTGCCTGTCATGGGCCGGTGCCCAAGATCGAGGTCTACTACGCCTTGGGGTGGATCAGCCTGCCCGGCATGCAGTACGATCCGGGCGCACAGCATTCCCAGGCGCAGCGCAAGGCATTGGCGCAAGCACACCTGAAAGCGTTGAACGGGCTTTATGTGCGCTCGACATCGGCGGCCAACAACATTGCCGACCTGTGCCATCGCCTGGGGTATTTCCTGACCCAGGTGAAGCTCGAGCTGCAAACCCATGATCGACAGCAGAGCCTGCGCCGGGCTAGGGCTTCGTTCGCTCAGTTGGCCTATCCGCTGGCGCAATTGAGGGCGATGGCCCACGCCTTGCGAGCGATGCCGTTGCGAGTGGAGGCGGGGTGATTGACCGTTCCCACGCAGGCGCGTGGGAACGTTCTGACGGGCGTCGATTTATACGTAGAAGGATTTCAGCGGCGGGAAGCCATTGAATTCCACCGCGCTGTAGCTGGTGGTGTAGGCACCGGTCGACAGCCAGTACAGGCGATCACCGATGGCCAGGTTCAGCGGCAAGCCGTACTTGTAGTTCTCATACATGATGTCGGCGCTGTCGCAGGTCGGGCCGGCGATGACCACTTCTTCCATCTCGCCTTTCTTCTCGGTCCAGATCGGGAACTTGATGGCTTCGTCCATGGTTTCGATCAGGCCGGAGAACTTGCCCACGTCGGTGTACACCCAACGCTCGACGGCGGTGCGCGATTTACGCGCCACCAGCACCACTTCGCTGACCAGGATGCCGGCGTTGGCAATCAACGAACGGCCCGGTTCCAGGATGATTTCCGGCAGGTCGTCGCCGAAGTCTTCCTTGAGGAAGCGAATGATTTCTTCGGCGTAGGTTTCCAGGCTGTTGGTGCGGGTGATGTAGTTGGCCGGGAAGCCACCGCCCATGTTGATCAGCTTGAGCACGATGCCGTCTTCTTCCTTGAGACGCTCGAAGATGACCTTGACCTTGGCGATCGCGGCGTCCCAGACGCTGATGTCGCGCTGTTGCGAGCCGACGTGGAACGAAATGCCGTAGGGCACCAGGCCCAGGTCGCGGGCCAGGATCAGCAGGTCCATGGCCATGTCGGTCTGGCAGCCGAATTTGCGCGACAGCGGCCAATCAGCCGTGGTCGAGCCTTCGGTGAGGATGCGCACATAGACTTTCGAGCCCGGCGCGGCCTTGGCGATGTTGCGCAGGTCGGCTTCGGAGTCGGTGGCATACAGGCGCACGCCCTTCTCGTAGAAGTAGCGGATGTCCTTGGATTTCTTGATGGTGTTGCCGTAGCTGATCTGGTCTGGCGTGACGCCGCGGCTCAGGACCTTGTCCAGCTCATAGATCGAGGCGATGTCGAAGTTCGAGCCTTTTTCCTTGAGCAGGTCGATGATTTCCACCGCCGGGTTGGCCTTCACGGCGTAGTAGACCTTGGCGAACTCGAAACCGGCGCGCAAGTCGTCGTAGGCCTGGGCAATCATCGCGGTGTCGATCACCACGAACGGGGTTTCCTGCTTGTCGGCGAACGCTTTCATCTTCTGGAAAGTTTCGCGCGCGAAATAATCTTCGACCTGGATCGACATACTTGGGACTCCTACTGGCAAACATCAGGATCAATGGGTGTGAAGGCCGGGTAGCCTTCGTGAACGTCCTCCGTATCCCCACTTTGGTTCGCCTACTTCCCAAGGCATTGCCGCCGAAAGCAAAAAGGCCATGGGCTGCGGGATGCCCTTGGCCTTGCTGTCTCGTCGTCAGTACTTGAGCCGGATGGATCGTTTCCAGCATGGACGTTCGGCGCGAACTTTAGGGCGTGAGGGGCCTGAGATCAACTAAAAATGTCGCGTTTTTGCACACATCCGTCGTGCGGGCGGCGACAGCTCCTGATGTAACCGACCTGCATGACAGATTGATGTTCCCCTGGATCGGTCAATGACGGCGCTCGCTGCGATACAGGTTCGAGGTTTGGGGTCTGTGTGGGGCGAGCGCGCTTACTCGCGCTGAGGTGCATAGCGGCCCCAAAAGGTGGTCATTACGCAACCGAGCGGGAGCAGGCTCCTGGCTACAGGGACAGGCGTAGCTCATTTGTTGATCAATGCCCCGCCTGTTATGAGGAAAACGTTTAATTAACCTCGATTGACTGTAACTTCTGACAGTAGGCACCCACCCAGGATTACCGAATACTCAAATCCAGACAGTCGTTCTTCATGATTTTAATGCTGCGGATGCCGGCTTATATCCGGCGCTCGGCGTATTGAATCGTGCCTTGAATCACTGCGGATTTTGCGATGTAGAGAACTCCAGGAGAGGGACATGCGCAAGTATCGGGTCATCTTGAACGCATCTTTAATGATCGGACTCTTCACCAGTTGCGGCTTGTCACAGGCCGACCCGGGAACGGACACGGCGAAGTTGATGGAGTACTGGTATCGATTGACCGCTCGCGATTGTGGCAGCGGCAGGTTGGCGTCCGATTGTTCAGGTCTGATACTTCGCGGGATCGCCAGTAAACAAAGTTATTTACCCTGGGATGCCAGTCCGTTTTCACACAGTGTTGAAGCCGGCGGAAGTGGTCTTTCGGCCGGTGGCACATCGGTTTCCTACTTGAGGAAGGACGTTGAGTTCAACGGCTTGGGAATGCTCCGCTACAACGGCTTTGCGTTGACGCCCAATGATTTCGTGGACGACAAGACCCAGTTCAAGATCAAAGTACTCTGCGCGTTTGTCATCGACTCCTGGACCAATTATCGGAACAACAACGGTTGCGGTGATTACCAGGAGAATGGCAACACCCTGGGCGTCGTCGAGGACTACTGCCAGAAGCTGAGCATCAGCAACCCCAAGGCCTGGATGGAACACTACGATCGCCAGACCCAGGACCCCGAGGTGACGAAAGCCCACCGTTTCCAATGCGGTTTCGATACGACTCGGGATTACTTCGGCAGCTATAACAAGGCCGACGCATTCAACACCTTTGTCGAGGCTCGCAAGGTGCTGGCCAAGGACCCGGAGGAGCAGGGCGATGCGATAAACACCCAGTCCGAGTTACGAATCGAAACCTGGCCGGATAACAAGTACTGGAACAGGGACTGGAGCAGCCAGGACCGCAAGAAGTTCGACGCGCCTGTCGCCAGTGACAGCGATTCAGCAAAAGCCACGCGCCTGGAACTTCCCATCGCCGCGTTCATTTATGAAAGTGGCGTGGATTACATCGACAGAACGACCCGGTCTTATACCGCCCGCGACTTCGCCCGTGATGACCAACGCCGTTGGGTGGAGCAGGGTAATGCCTGGAAGCCGATCATCAAGGTTCAATTTCCTCGTTCTATCGGCGAAGACGCGAAATTTGCCTACTACCCGGTCGATCAACAGATACCCGCCCCCGCGGACAGCCGTTCTTGTGATAACTACATCGAAAAACTCGAATGGGATAACAACTATGTAGAGCCGGTGTTGGGAACTATCTCCTCGCTCAAGATCACGCCCACGGCGTGTGGCAGAAAAGCCGGTGTCGGGAAAACCAATGTGGTGTTGGCCGAGTTGGCGATCAAGGCTGCGGCGCTCGATCCCAATCGCAAGGATTGGAATTTCGACAACATGGGCAGCAGCATGCGCCGCCAACTGGCCTGCCACCTCGATTCCCCGGACATCGCCGAGAACAAGCCCACCTGGAGCCTTGAGCCCGCCCGTCCCTACGTGGCCCATGACGTGATCATGAAGTTGCCGGGTGACAACAGATGTAATCCGCATTGAACGCAGGGGCCAGGCTGTCTGACCCGCCTCTGTGAAGGGCAGACGGCCTGGCCTGGGTGATGACCGGCCTTCCAGGTGACGAGCATGGCGAATCTCAGCCGCAAAAAATCGGTAAAGCTGTTCTTTTTGACGGGGTGCATGATTATCTCGTTGCAGTCCCTTGCTGAAACGCTCACGGGCGCGGCCCTGCAATCGGGCGAAGAGACGGCCGCCGACTTGACCCGCCGTTACTACGATACGGCGCTCAACTGCGGTTCGCCGACGGCACCGGCCTTTCTATGCTCGGGGGTGGTGGCACGCACGACCTACGCGGGCAACTTCGACCCTTGGGACCATAGCGAGTTTTCCAGGATGACCGGGGCCGTTTCGTTTTCCTACCTGCGCGCCGATGCCCGGTTTGGCGCTGCGCCCTGGGGCACCAACGACGCCAAGCATGGCTATATCTTTTACCCCATCCTCCAGACGCCGCCGGGTAAGGTCAAGCCATCGGTCATCTGCTACTTCCCTTACGACGGCGCCACCCTTTACCGCAGCAAACCAGGGGCCTACGGTTGCCGGGACAGCATCACGCAGTTCGTCTACCCACAGAGCAAGCCCTGCAATGAACAGAATATTTTCACCGCCAAGGCCTGGCTGGCGCATTTTCGCAAGGTGGCCTACGGCAACCCCGCCAGTTGTGCGTGGATGGTCAATGATGGGTTGAATGAGCAAGCCACCGCCAACTTCAATGCCGGCTTGCAAGTGCGAAAGGACGTTGAACTCGAGGCCGGTGGCGCCGATTTCAACTTCAAGAACCACAACGAACTTCGAATCGAGGCGTGGCCGGAAAAAAATCCGACCCCGTTGCCCATCCAGGCGTTTTTCTGGATCTCGGGCTCCAACGATCTGGAGGCTGCCAGGACCGACCAGAAGAAATACTTCGAACGGACCCAGGGGCTGTTCGTCCCCATTGTCCGGGTGACACTGCCGCCCGGTCCAAAGGAGCATTTCAGCTTTCAATACGTCAGTGCCGACCAGGCTATCAACCCGGTGGTGCCGGTCACCGCGTGGGGCGCGCCCGGCGTGCCCAAGGCCTACAGTTCAGCCACGGGCGAGCGCTTGAGTATCAAGAATATCTACCGGGACGATTACCTCGCCGTGCAATTGCCGCTCAGTGGCCTGGAGGCTGCCGATACGGTAAGCGTGCAGTGGCGAGGGCGGGTGCCGTACAGCAGCCCACCGGTGCGCTATGGCGACCTGCCTGCCGACAAGCAGGTGTTGATACCCCGTCCCGAAGTGGTCGACAGCGTCGGGCTGACGGTGCCGGTGAGCTACACCGTCAAGAAAGGTGGCGTCGGCGAACTCCAGACGTCCGCTGTGTTGTACCTGGCCATTGATCCCCAGGCCCTGGACCTTCCAGCGCCCGGTTATTCGGCCGGCACGGTGATCATCTATTCACCCGCCCCAGTGGGCTCGACGCTACGCGTACGGGCCATGGGACAGACCATCCTCGAAACGGGCAACCAACTCGTCACCGCCGGCCAGGCCAATCGCTTCGTGCTCGACCCGGCCTGGGTGGCGCAAAACCGAGGAAGAACGGTGTTGATCAACTACTCGGTCTTCACCAACCTGAGCCCGCAGTGGCTGTTTTCCCGGGTCCTCAGGGTTTCGCTGTAACGCTCAGCCGGCTGCCACTTCGGCTGGCGAGACGATGCTGGTCTTGCCGCCACGCGAGCGTCCGGAGCTCAGGTATTCGGCGATGGATTCCTGGGTCACCTCGCCGAGGAAGACCCGTTCGGCGTCCATCACCGGCAGCCACGAGCGGTTGAACTCGTACATGCGCGACAGCAGGATCCGCAAGTGTTCGTCGTAGGCCGCCGTGGCGTTGAACTCGCGCAGGAACTGCGCGCAGGTGCCGGTCTGGCGGTGCAGGTCACGGCGGCGCACATAGCCCAGCGCCTTGTTCTGGGCGCAGGTCACCACCACGTGGCGTCGGTCATGTTCGTCCATCAATTCCAGCGCCTCGGCCACCGGGGTTTCCGGGCTCACCGACGGGGCGTTGTCGGCCGCGTCCTCGGCCTTGACCAGCAGCAGTCGCTTGAGGGTGCTGTCCTGGCCAACGAAGTTGCTGACAAAGTCATCGGCCGGGTGCGCCAGCAGCGTATCCGGGTGATCGCACTGGATCAGCTTGCCAGCGCGGAAAATCGCGATCTTGTCGCCCAGCTTGATGGCTTCGTCGATGTCGTGGCTGACCATGATCACGGTCTTGTTCAGCGCCCGTTGCATCTCGAAGAACTCGTTCTGGATCATCTCGCGGTTGATCGGGTCCACCGCGCCGAAGGGCTCGTCCATCAGCAACAGCGGTGCATCGGCCGCCAGGGCTCGGATCACGCCGATCCGTTGTTGCTGGCCGCCCGACAGTTCCCGCGGGTAGCGGTGCAGGTACTGCTTGGGTTCGAGTTTGATCATGCTCATCAGCTCGCGGGCGCGGTCGTGGCATTTCTGCTTGTCCCAGCCGAGCAGCTTGGGCACCACCACGATGTTTTCCTCGATGGTCATGTTCGGGAACAGGCCGATCTGCTGGATCACATAGCCGATGTTGCGGCGCAGGGTCACCTCGTCGAGCCCGGTGGTGTCTTCGCCGTTGATCAGCACCTTGCCCGAGGTGGGCGGGATCAGGCGGTTGATCATCTTCAGCGTGGTGCTCTTGCCGCACCCCGATGGCCCGAGGAACACGCAGATCTCGCCTTCGTTGACGGTCAGGTTCACCGAGTCCACGGCCTTCACATCCTTGCCGTTGCTCTTGAAGGTTTTGCTGAGGTTTTGAAGTTCGATCATTTGGTTAATCCTTTTGGTGTCAGCGAGCGTTGCAGCCATTGCAGGAGCAGGTCGGCGAAGATGGCCAGGAGGCTGACCAGCACGGCGCCGACGATCAGCATCGACATGTCGCTGCGGCTGATGGAAGCGAGGATGAGCACGCCCAGGCCACCGGCACCGATGGTGGCGGCGATGGTCATGACGCCGATGTTCATGACCACGGCGGTGCGCACGCCAGCCAGGATCACCGGCACGGCGATGGGCAACTCGACCATGCGCAGGCGCTGGCCGAAGGTCATGCCGATGCCGCGGGCGGCTTCACGGATGCCCGGTTCGACACCGGTGAGGGCCAGGTAGGTGTTGCGCATGATCGGCAAGAGGGAATACAGGAACACGGCGGTGATCGCCGGCATCGGCCCCAGGCCCTGGCCGAACTTGGAGTAGAACGGCAGCAACAGGCCGAACAGCGCAATCGACGGGATCGTCAGCAGCACCGTCGCGCTGGCTTGCAACGGACCGGCCAGCGCCGGGAAACGGGTCATGAAAATGCCCAGCGGCACCCCGATGAAAATCGCCAGGCTCACGGCGATGCCCACCAGCGTGACGTGCTGCCAGGTCAGGTGCATCACTTGCTGCCAATCGAGATGGGAAAAGGCGTTCAACAGTTCCATGGCTTTTCCTCCTCAGGGGATGGGGTGCTGGCGCAGGAAATCGGCGGCAACGGTGGAAGGGCTTTGGTGGTCGACGTCGACCCGGGCGTTGAGCTGACGCATGGTTTCGTCGTCGAACAGCGCCGCCAGGGGCTTGAGTTGCTCGGCCAGTTGCGGGTGGGCGTCGAGGAATGCCTGGCGCACCACCGGCGCGGCGGTGTAGTCGGGGAAGTAGTGCTTGTCGTCTTCGAGCAACTTCAGCTTGAACGCGTTCAGCCGCCCGTCAGTGGTGTACACCAGGCCGGCGAACACCTGGCCGTTGCGCAGGGCGGTGTAGACCAGCCCTGCGTCCATCTGGCGGATGTTCTTGCGGGTCAGGTTCATGCCGTACTGTTCGACCATGCCTGCCAGGCCATCGGAGCGGTTGGCGAACTCGGTGTCCAGCGCCACCAGGTGGTTCTCCTGCGATTCGGCCTGCAACACCGTGTTCAACTGGCTGATGTTGTTGATCTGCGGGTACTGGCGAGCGATTTTTTCCGGCAGGGCCAGGGCGTAGGTGTTGCTGAACTTCGACGGTGCCAGCCAGGCCAGGCCTTTTTTTGCGTCGAGTTCTTTTACCCGGGCGTAGGACTGGGCGCTGTCGAGTTTTTCCGTGACGTGGTTGTAGGCCACCAGCGACACGCCGGTGTACTCCCAGAGCAGGTCCAGTTGTCCGGTTTCATGGGCGCTGCGGGCCAGGTTGCTGCCCAGGCCGCCGGTGATCTGCGCGTCGTAGCCTTTGCTGCGCAGGTATTGCGCGGTGATTTCCGCCAGCAGCGTCTGTTCGGTGAACACCCGCGCGCCAAGGCGGATCACCGGTTTTTCCGCCGCTTGGGCGAACCCGGCCAGCAACAGGGCGCAGCCCAGTATCAAGCTCAACTTCTTCATGATGATTCCTTTATCCAGCGGCTTCAGGACGCACGCAAACCGCGCTCCAGCCAGAGTCGGCTGGCCAGTGTCACCAGGCCATCGAGCAGCAGCGCCAGCAGGGCGGTGCAGGCCGCGCCGAGCAACAACTGCGGCTGGTTGTTCAAGGCGATGCCGGGGAAGATCAGGCTGCCGAGGCTGTTGGCACCGATCAGGAACGCCAGTGGGGCGGTACCGACGTTGATCGCCAGGGCCACGCGCACGCCGCCGACGATGATGGGCACGGCATTGGGCAACTCGACCTTCCACAGCACCTGGCGCGGGGTCATGCCGATGCCGACGGCGGCTTCCTTGAGGGAGCCCTGGACGTTCTTCAGGCCTTCATAGGTGTTGCGCACGATGGGCAGCAGCGAGGCGAGGAACAGGGCGAAGATCGCGGGCCCGCTGCCGATGCCGAGGATGCCCAGGGCGATGGCCAGTACGGCCAGGGGCGGAACGGTGTTGCCGATGTTGAACACTTGCATGAAGCGTTCGGCGCGCCCGACCATGCCAGGGCGGCTGAGGGCGATGCCGGCGGGGATGCCCACGATCAGGGCCGCGAGCATGGAAGCGACCACCAGCATCAGGTGGGCTTGCAGGTAGAACAGCAAATCGTCGCGGTAGTGCTGGATCGTATCGATGCCGATCCAGTGGACCAACAGGGCCAGGAGGGCGACGACGACCGCACCTCCCATCAGCCCTTTGCCATAGCGGATAGCCACAGGCGGACTCCTTTGTCTTTCAGTCGGCGCACGCGTTCCCGGGCGGCGTACCTTCATTGGCGGCCGGGAAAGCGTTCGCGGGAAGCAGCTCTTGTCGATGCCGGCCAGCGGCACGTCACGGGAGCCATGGGCGCAGCTTCGTCAGGCTAACTTGCTGATTTTCCAGGCCCTGACGAAAAGCTGTCGCAGGGGGGTGGACGTCTGCGCCGGGCAAAAGGTTCCCAGGTCGGGAAAGATCGGGCCCACAGGGATGCGCTCAACGGTTCGGTTCCTGGCACAAGTTGAGCTATAATCGCCGCCCTTTTTTGTCACCAGCCAGGCGATTTCCCATGACCAAACAGGCCGCCGAAGTCGCGAAACGCCGCACTTTCGCCATTATTTCCCACCCCGATGCCGGTAAGACCACCATCACCGAAAAGCTCTTGCTGATGGGCAAGGCGATTGCGGTCGCCGGCACGGTGAAGTCGCGCAAGTCCGACCGCCATGCCACCTCCGACTGGATGGAAATGGAAAAACAACGGGGTATCTCCATTACCACGTCGGTCATGCAGTTCCCGTATCGCGATCACATGATCAACCTGCTCGACACCCCGGGCCACGAAGACTTCTCCGAAGACACCTACCGCACCCTGACGGCCGTGGACTCGGCGCTGATGGTCCTCGACGGCGGTAAGGGCGTCGAGCCACGGACCATCGCGTTGATGGACGTCTGCCGCCTGCGGGACACACCCATCGTCAGCTTCATCAACAAACTCGACCGCGACATCCGCGACCCGATCGAACTGCTCGACGAGATCGAAGCCGTCCTCAAGATCAAGGCCGCACCCATCACCTGGCCGATCGGCTGCTACCGTGATTTCAAGGGCGTGTACCACCTGGCGGGCGACTACATCATCGTCTACACCGCCGGCCACGGGCATGAGCGCACCGAAACCCGGATCATCGAGAAGCTCGACTCCGACGAGGCCCGCGCCCACTTGGGCGACGAGTACGAGCGTTTCATCGAGCAACTGGAGCTGGTGCAGGGCGCCTGCCATGAGTTCGACCAGCAGGCATTCATCGACGGCCAGATGACGCCGGTGTTCTTCGGCACCGCCCTGGGCAACTTCGGGGTCGACCATGTCCTCGACGCCGTGGTCGACTGGGCCCCGCGCCCGCTGGCACGGGTCGCCAACGAACGCACCGTCGAGCCGGTGGAAGAGAAGTTCACAGGCTTCGTGTTCAAGATCCAGGCGAACATGGACCCCAAGCACCGCGACCGCATCGCGTTCATGCGTATTTGCTCCGGCAAGTACGAAAAAGGCATGAAGATGCGCCACGTGCGCACCGGCAAGGACGTGCGCATCGGCGACGCCCTGACCTTCTTCTCCTCGGAGCGCGAGCAACTGGAAGAGGCCTTCGCCGGTGACATCATCGGCCTGCACAACCACGGCACCATCCAGATCGGCGACACCTTCACCGAAGGCGAAGCCCTGGGCTTCACCGGCATCCCGCACTTCGCCCCGGAACTGTTCCGCCGCGTGCGCCTGAAGGACCCGCTCAAGTCCAAGCAACTGCGCCAAGGCTTGCAGCAACTGGCCGAAGAGGGCGCCACCCAGGTGTTCTTCCCGGAGCGCAGTAACGACATCATCCTCGGCGCGGTCGGCGTGCTGCAGTTCGACGTCGTCGCCAGCCGCCTGAAGGAGGAATACAAGGTCGAGTGCTCCTACGAGCCGATCACCGTCTATTCCGCCCGCTGGGTGGATTGCAGCGATAAGAAAAAGCTCGAGGAGTTCTCCAACAAGGCTGTGGAAAACCTCGCGCTGGACGGCGGTGGCCACCTGACCTACCTGGCGCCGACCCGGGTCAACCTGGCGTTGATGGAAGAGCGCTGGCCGGATGTGAAATTCCGAGCGACGCGCGAGCACCACTAAGCGTCAAGGCCTGCCACCCAAACCCCGCTGTGAACGCAGCGGGGTTTTTTATTGCCCGTATGCCGGGCCAGGGCCCCTGTGGGAGCGGGCTTGCTCGCGAAGGCGGTGCGTCATTCAAAGGGGATGTTGGCGGATAGACCGCTTTCGCGAGCAAGCCCGCTCTCACAAGGGGCCACAAGGGGCAGGGGTCATAACTGGACGAGATAAGCGTTATTCGAAACCAATCTGCCCATCGACGGCATTTCTGGCCATCTCTGAGCGTCCTAATGGGTGAACCGGTCTGTTCAGCATTGGATTTTCTTGAGCCGTCAGGCCCTGGCTTCATCCGCGAAAGAAGGAATCGGCTATGAACACGCTGCTGCGCATGTTGTTTTTGTTGAAGGTATTGGTGATGTTGTCCCTCGGTTCGTCGGCGGCTTGGGCGGAGTGCGACCAGCACGAACAACACGCCTGGAACGGGCAGGTTGGCCAGGGCGACATGATGCTGGCCGCGACCCAGGAGCCCGGCGATCAGGACGATGACGATTCGACCATCGACCAGCCGGACACTGACGACGGTGATGAAGGCGACGAGGGCGACAGCCAGACGTAGGCCGCCTCCAAAAAAAACGTGGCGAGGGAGCTTGCTCCCGCTGGGCCGGTCTGACGCTTCGGGTGCAGCAGTCCCCAAAGGGCCGCTTCGCGACCCAGCGGGAGCAAGCTCCCTCGCCACGTTCAGTGCGTGTTGCCTATATCGCTACGCCGCACCGTCGAGGAACTGCTCGGCGTAGTGACACGCCACCAGCCGGTTATCGAGCGGACGCAGGGCCGGTTCTTCGGTCTTGCAGCGCTCGGTGGCATACGGGCAGCGCTTGTGGAAGGCGCAGCCGGGCGGTGGGTTGAGCGGGTTGGGCAGTTCGCCGACGATCTTGATCTTGGGCTTGTTCGGGTCCGGGTGGATGGTCGGGGTGGCCGACAGCAGCGCCTGGGTGTACGGGTGCAGCGGGCGGCTGTAGATGTTTTCGTTGGGCCCCATTTCCACCGGACGACCGAGGTACATCACCATCACGTCATCGGCCACGTGCTGGACCACCGCCAGGTTGTGGGAGATGAACACGTAGGCGGTGTTGAATTCCTGCTGCAGGTCCATGAACAGGTTCAGCACCTGGGCCTGGATCGAGACGTCCAGCGCCGAGGTCGGTTCGTCCGCCACCAGCACCTTGGGTTGCAGCATCATGGCGCGGGCCAGGGCGATGCGCTGGCGCTGGCCGCCGGAGAACATGTGCGGGTAGCGCTGGTAGTGCTCGGGGCGCAGACCCACCTGCTTCATCATGGCCTGGACTTTTTCCCGACGCTCGGTGGCCGACAGGCTGGTGTTGATGAGCAGCGGCTCAGCCAGTTGGTCGCCGACTTTCTGCCGAGGGTTGAGCGACGCGTACGGGCTCTGGAACACCATCTGCACGTCTTTGCGCAACTGCTTGCGTTCGGCCTTGTTGGCGCCGGCCACTTCCTGGCCGGCGATCTTCAGGGAGCCAGAGGACGGCTCCTCGATCAACGTCAGGGCCCGGGCGAGGGTGGATTTGCCGCAACCGGATTCGCCCACCACGGCCAGGGTCTTGCCGGCCTCAAGTTCGAACGACACACCGTTGAGGGCGCGCACGGTCGCATGGCCCTTGAACATGCCACGGGACACTTCGTAATGACGGGTCAGGTCACGGGCGGTAAGTACGACGGCCATCACGCCACCTCCTGGTTCAACGGGTAGAAGCAGCGGGCGAGGCTGGCGGTTTTCGGGTCAAGGGCCGGTCGCTGTTGACGGCAGTTTTCCTGCACGTAGGGGCAACGCGGCGACAGCAGGCAGCCTTGCGGGCGGTCATAGCGGCCGGGAACGATGCCCGGCAGCGTGGCCAGGCGCTCGGCGCCCATGCTGTGCTCGGGAATCGCCGCCAGCAACGCTTCGCTGTAAGGGTGCGCCGGGATGTCGAACAGCTCCGGCACCTTGCCCACTTCCACGGCCTGGCCGGCGTACATCACGCAGACGCGCTGGGCGGTCTCGGCCACCACGGCGAGGTCGTGGGTGATCAGCACCAGGCCCATGTCCTGCTCTTTTTGCAGGGCCAGCAGCAGGTCCATGATCTGCGCCTGGATGGTCACGTCCAGGGCGGTGGTCGGTTCGTCGGCGATCAACAGCTTTGGCTCGCCAGCAATGGCCATGGCAATGGCCACGCGTTGGCTCATGCCACCGGACAGTTGATGGGGGTAGGCGTCCATGCGGCTGGCGGCGCCGGGGATCTCGACTTTCTCCAGCAGTTCGATGGCACGCTTGCGGGCAGCCTTGCCGGACATCTTCAGGTGCAGGCGCAGCACTTCTTCGATCTGGAAGCCCACGGTGTAGCTGGGGTTGAGCGCGGTCATCGGATCCTGAAAGACCATCGCCAGGTCCTTGCCGACGATCTGCCGACGCTGGCGGGCGCTCAGCTTGAGCATGTTCTTGCCGTCGAAGTTCAGCGCGTCGGCGGTGACGATGCCGGGGTGCTCGATCAGGCCCATCAGCGCCATCATGGTCACGGATTTACCCGAGCCCGACTCGCCGACGATCGCCAGCACTTCGCCTTTTTCCACGCTCAGGTCCAGGCCGTCGACCACCGGCACGGCCGTGGCGTCGCCAAAGCGGACGTTGAGATTCTTGATTTCTAACAGTGACATGGGAATCTCCTCAGGCGGCATTCTTGAGTTTCGGGTCCAGCGCATCGCGCAGCCCGTCGCCCATCAGGTTGATTGCCAGCACGCTGAGCAAAATGGTCAGGCCAGGCAGGCTCACGACCCACCAGGCGCGTTCGATGTAGTCGCGGGCCGAGGCCAGCATGGTGCCCCACTCCGGGGTCGGCGGCTGGACGCCGAGGCCGAGGAAGCCCAGGGCGGCGGCGTCGAGGATCGCCGAAGAAAAGCTCAAGGTCGCCTGCACGATCAGCGGCGCCATGCAGTTGGGCAGCACGGTGATGAACATCAGGCGCGGCAGGCCGGCACCGGCCAGGCGGGCAGCGGTCACGTAGTCGCGGTTCAGTTCACCCATCACCGCTGCGCGGGTCAGGCGCACGTAGGACGGCAGCGAGACGATGGCGATGGCGATCACGGTGTTGATCAGGCCTGGGCCGAGGATGGCGACGATCGCCACGGCCAGCAGCAGCGAAGGCAGGGCCAGCATGATGTCCATCAGGCGCATGATGGTCGGGCCGAGGATGCGCGGGAAGAACCCGGCGAACAGGCCCAGCAGGATGCCCGGGATCAGCGACATCACCACCGACGACAAGCCGATCAGCAGCGACAGGCGTGAGCCCTGGATCAGGCGCGAGAGCAGGTCGCGACCCAGTTCGTCGGTGCCGAGCAGGAACTGCATCTGGCCGCCTTCGAGCCAGGCCGGCGGCGTCAGCAGGAAGTC
Source organism: Pseudomonas sp. P97.38 (assembly GCF_001269745.1). Classification (NCBI taxonomy): domain Bacteria; kingdom Pseudomonadati; phylum Pseudomonadota; class Gammaproteobacteria; order Pseudomonadales; family Pseudomonadaceae; genus Pseudomonas; species Pseudomonas sp. P97.38. Next base: position 26,109 of record NZ_LHVJ01000012.1, on the reverse strand, counting down.
GCGGTACTGCTCGCTCGGGTCATGGGGTGCGACCCAGGGCGCGAAGATCGCACAGAACACGATCAGGATCATGAACAGCAGCCCGGCCACGGCGCCCTTGTTACGGGAAAACGCCTGCCAGAATTCTTTGTACGGGGACGGGTACAGCAGGCTTTGATCGACTGCTACCGAAGGAGTTGGAGTACTCATGGATTTGATCTCAGCGCTGGTGACGGATGCGTGGGTTGGCAAAGCCGTAGAGGATGTCCACGACGAAGTTGACCAGAATCACCAGGCAGGCGATTAACAGGATGCCGTTCTGCACCACGGGATAGTCCCGGGCGCCGATGGCTTCGATCAGCCACTTGCCGATACCCGGCCAGGAGAAGATCGTTTCGGTCAGCACCGCACCGGCCAGCAGGGTGCCGACTTGCAGGCCGACCACGGTCAGCACCGGGATCAGTGCGTTGCGCAGGCCATGCACGAACACCACCCGCGACGGCGACAGGCCTTTGGCCTTGGCGGTGCGGATGTAGTCCTCGCGCAGCACTTCGAGCATCGAAGAGCGGGTCATGCGGGCGATCACCGCCAGCGGGATGGTGCCCAGCACGATGGCCGGCAGGATCAGGTGGTGCAGGGCATCGAGGAAGGCGCCCGGCTCATCGGCGAGCAGGGTGTCGATCAGCATGAAGCCGGTTTTGGGCTCGATGTCGTAGAGCAGGTCGATCCGGCCCGACACCGGGGTCCAGCCCAGGCTCACCGAGAAGAACATGATCAGGATCAGGCCCCACCAGAAGATCGGCATCGAATAGCCCGCCAGGGAGACGCCCATCACCCCGTGGTCGAACAGGGACCCTCGCTTGAGTGCCGCGATCACCCCGGCCAGCAGGCCCAGGATACCGGCGAACAACAGGGCGGCCATGGACAGTTCCAGGGTCGCGGGAAACAGGGAGCTGAACTCGGTCCAGACGCTTTCACGGGTGCGCAGCGATTCGCCGAGGTCGCCGTGGGCCAATTTGCCGATGTAGTCCAGGTATTGGGCATACAGCGGCTTGTTGAGGCCAAGGCGTTCCATTGCCTGAGCATGCATTTCGGGATCGACCCGACGTTCGCCCATCATCACTTCCACGGGGTCGCCGGGGATCATGCGAATCAACGCGAAGGTCAGCAGGGTGATGCCGAAGAACGTGGGGATCAGTAATCCCAGTCGGCGGGCAATAAAACTAAACATCTTAAGGTGTACCTCATCAGCCGGTTAGGCGTGCCCGGCGCCGCTTGGTAAGCGATGCCGGGCGTTTTCTTATCTACTTCACCTGGGTGGTGGCGAAGTTGTTGGTGGTGAGCGGGCTAATGACATAGCCCTCTACGTTGTTGCGCATTGCCGTGAACATGCGGGTGTGGGCCATGCTGATCCATGGCAGGTCCTGGTTGAAAATCACCTGGGCCTGTTCATAGAGCTTGATGCGCTCCTCAGGGTTCACCGAGGCGCGGGCCTGATCGATCAGTGCCTGGAATTTCTCGTTGCACCAGCGTGCATAGTTTTCGCCGTTCTTGGCCGCCTCGCAACTGAGCATAGGCGTCAGGAAGTTATCCGGGTCGCCGTTGTCGCCCGCCCATCCGGCGGACACCATGTCGTGCTCGCCATTTTTGGCGCGCTTGAGCATTTCGCCCCATTCCATCACGCGAATGTCGACCTTGATCCCGACCTTCGCCAGGTCCGCCTGCATCATCTGCGCGCCGAGCATCGGGTTGGGGTTGGTCGGGCCGCCGCCGTTGCGGGTGAACAGGGTGAACACGGTGCCTTCCGGTACACCGGCGTCCTTGAGCAACTGGCGAGCCTTGTCCAGGTCCCGTGGCGGGTTCTTCAGGTCGTGGTTGAAGCCCAGCAGCGTCGGCGGGTACGGGTTGACCGCCACGGTGGCGTTGCCCTTGCCGAACAGCGCATTGACGTAGGCTTCCTTGTCGAAGGCCAGGTCGATGGCCTGGCGCACCCGCACGTCGCTCATGTACTTGTGACTGGTGTTCATGGCGACGTAGGACACGGTCATCGCGTCCAGCTCGGTGACCTTCAGGTTCGGGTCTTTCTTGATGTTCGGGATGTCATCGGGTTTGGGGTACAGCGCGACCTGGCACTCATTGGTCTTGAGCTTTTGCATGCGCACGTTGTTGTCGGTGGCGATGGCCAGCACCAGGGCATCGGCCGGCGGCTTGCCGCGGAAATAGTCCGGGTTGGCCTTGAAGCGCACCTGGGCGTCCTTGTTGTAGCGCTGGAAGACGAACGGCCCGGTGCCAATCGGCTTGCTGTTGAGGTCGCCGGCCTTGCCGGCCTTGAGCAACTGGTCGGCGTATTCGGCCGGGTAGATCGAGGAGAAGGCCATGGCGATGTCGGCCAGGAACGGCGCTTCGCGGCGGGTCAGGGTGAACTTGACCGTGTGTTCGTCGACTTTCTCGACGCTTTTGAGCAGCTCTTTGAAGCCCATGCTTTCAAAGTAGGGGAAGCCCACGCTCGACAGTTTGTGCCATGGGTGATTCGGGTCCAGCTGGCGCTGGAAGCTCCAGACCACGTCGTCGGCGTTCATGTCGCGGGTCGGCTTGAAGTATTCGGTGGTGTGGAACTTGACGCCTTTGCGCAGATGGAACGTGTACGTCAGGCCATCGTCACTGATGTCCCAGGATTCGGCCAGGGCCGGAATCACTTCGGTGGTGCCGGGCTTGAAGTCGGCCAGGCGGTTGAAAATGGTTTCTGCCACGGCATCGGCAGTGACTGCAGTCGTGTACTGGACCATGTCGAAGCCTTCCGGGCTGGCTTCTGTGCACACCACCAGGGGCTTGGCCGTGGCGCCAACGGCGACGCTCAGCAGCGCAGCGGCGATGGCTGCACGTAGGGGAATCATGTTCATCGTCAATCCTCTGCAATCGGTTAATGGCAAAAGCCGGACGGCCGACCTCGTGAGTCGACCGCCCGGTGGAGCGTTAGAGAATGTTGAACGGGATGGTGGTCACCAGGCGGAACTCGTTGAGGCTGCCGTCGGCCTGGTTTTCGCTGGCCCGGTGTGCAGTGTAGGTCGCCCGGATCGCGGTGGCCTTGAGCGGGCCACTCTGTACGGCGTAGGAAGCACCGACGCCGTATTCGTAGTGGTGCTCGCCGTCCATCGCTTTCACATCGCTGTAGCCGGTGCTGTTGTAGTGGGTGCCGTCGATGCCCCAGCCGCGGGCCTGGTAGATGTTGAACTTCAGGCCTGGCACGCCGTATTCAGCCATGTTCAGGCCATAGGCGATCTGGAAGGACTTCTCGTTCGGGCCGTTGAAGTCCGACAGCAGGGAGTTGGCCAGGTAGATGCCGTTGGTTTCATGCAGATAGTCGAAGTACTCGTTGCCGTTCACTTCCTGGTACGAGAACGTCAGGCTGTGGGCCTGGTGGGTCAGGCCGAACGACAGGGAGTAGGTGTCGTTGTCGATATCGCCCAGTTTGCTTTTGCCCGAGTCCACGGTCTTGTAGTAGTTCAGGCCGGTGGTCAGGCTCAGCACCGAGCTGTCGCCCAGTTCATGGGTGGCGCCGAAGTAGTACTGGTTCCACATGTCTTCGGCCTGGGTCGCCCAAAGGCTGGTCTTCAGGCTGGCCAAAGGCTGGTAGGTGATACCGGCGGTGTTGACGTGATCGGTTTCAACGCTGCTGTCGCCGTATTCGGAGCGGAACTTGCGCAGGCTCTCTTCGGTACGTGGCGAGTTGCGGTCGAAGGTGGCGATGTCGAAGCCGAGGTTCTCGAACTCCTCGCTGTGCAGGCTCACGCCCTGGAAGCTGGAGGGCAGGGCACGGTTGCCGATCACGTCGACCATCGGGCTGCTGAAGTTCTGGCGGCCGGCGGTCAGGGTGGTGTTCGACACGCGGGCCTTGACGTTGGCCAGGCCCAGTTTGCTCCACTGGCCGACGGCGTCGCCGCCTTCGCGGGTCAGGGTACGGTTGTTGCCAGCGCCCGGACGGGTGGTCGGTGCGCCGCCATTGTTGGAGGCCAGGTCCTTGCGATCCTGGTCCAGGGCGATGGCGTTGTAGGCGGCCAGTTCGGTGCTGAAGCCGACGGTGCCTTCGGTGAAGCCCGAGTTGTACTTGATGATGGTGCCTTGCAACCAGTTGATACGGCGGTCGGTTTCACGGGCTTCGCCGTTCTTGCGATAGGTGAGTTTCGCGCCCCGCTTGAATTGCTCGTTGGCGTACCAGTTACGGGTCGACCCGGTCACTGATTGCCCATCGATGAACCCCTTGGCTTCGCTTTGTTCACTGCTGGTCTTGAGGGTCACCGGGGTGACCGCCTGGCTTTGCGACTCGGCATACGCCGTCGCGGTCACGCTGCTGATGGCCAGGGCCAGTAACGCGGTGCTGCTCAATTTCATGGGTGAAGCTCCTTTTTTTCTTTCTTTATTTATGCCGGTCTTTTTTGGTGATACGGCTTGGGTTTACAGCTCATTCATGCCTGGCAAACGTTTGCATGACGCCAAATCGACGAATTCAGGCAAGACGCCTGCGCGAGAGCCCCCATGGGGGCCCTCGTGGCATGGCTAATCGGTTATGGGTTCAGGCTGACGCCCGAGAACACGTTGCGACCGAAGGGGCTGACCTTGAACCCTTCGACTTTGGCACTCAGCGGCTGGTTGACCGTCGAGTGGGCAACAGGGGTGATCGGAACTTGCTGCTTGAGCAACTGCTGGGCCTGTTTGTAGAGCACGGTGCGCTGGTCACGGTCGGTGACGACCTTGGCCTGCTTGATCAACTTGTCGTAATCCTGGTCACACCACATGGAGTAGTTGTTGCCGCCAATGGCGTCGCAGCTGTACAGCGTGCCCAGCCAGTTGTCCGGGTCACCGTTGTCGCCGGTCCAGCCGATCAGGCTGACGTCGTGCTCGCCGTTCTTGGTGCGCTTGATGTACTCGCCCCATTCGTAGCTGACGATCTTCACCTTCAGGCCGATCTTGGCCCAGTCTGCCTGGAGCATCTCGGCCATCAGCTTGGCGTTGGGGTTGTAGGGGCGTTGCACGGGCATGGCCCAGAGGGTGATCTCGGTGCCTTCCTTGACCCCGGCGGCCTTGAGCAACTCCTTGGCTTTTTCCGGGTCGTAGGCGGCGTCCTTGATGGTGTCGTCGTAGGACCATTGGGTCGGCGGCATGGCGTTGACCGCCAGTTGCCCCGCACCCTGGTACACGGCATTGAGGATGCCTTGCTTGTTCACCGCCATGTCCAGTGCCCGCCGCACTTCGACCTGGTCGAACGGTTTGTGGCGGGTGTTGTAGGCGATATAGCCGAGGTTGAAGCCGGGCTTCTCGATCAGTTGCAGCTTGGGGTCGTTCTTCAGCGCCGGTACATCGGCCGGGCGCGGATGCAGGGTGACCTGGCACTCGTTGGCCTTGAGCTTCTGCACCCGCACCGAAGGGTCGGTGTTGATGGAGAAGATCAGGTTCTTCAACTTGACCCGCTCCGGCGCCCAGTATTGCGTGTTGGCGACGTAGCGGATGTTGGAATCTTTCTGGTAGCTCTTGAACTCGAACGGCCCGGTGCCGATCGGTTTCTGATTGATGTCGCTCGGCTTGCCGCTCTTGAGCAACTGGTCGGCGTACTCGGCCGACAGGATCGCGGCAAAACTCATGGCGATGTTCTGGATGAACGCGGCGTCCACGCTGTTGAGCGTCATGACCACGGTCAACGGCCCGGTTTTCTCGACCTTGGCGATGTTCTTGTTCAGGCTCATGCCGTTGAAGTACGGGAACTCGGTGGGGTAGGCCTTGCGGAACGGGTGCTGCGGGTCGAGCATGCGGTTGAAGGTGAACAACACGTCGTCGGCGTTGAAGTCCCGGGTCGGGGTGAAGTAGTCGGTGGTATGGAACTTCACGCCTTCGCGCAGGTGGAAGGTGTACGTCAGGCCGTCTTCGGAAATATCCCATCGGGTCGCAAGGCCCGGTACGACATTGGTCGCGCCTTTTTCAAACTCGGCCAGGCGGTTGTACAACGGTTCGGCGGCATCGTTATCGGTGGCGGTGGTGTACTGCGCGGTGTCGAAACCGGCAGGGCTGCCTTCGGAACAGAACACCAGGCTGCCTTCGGCGGCCTGCGCCGCGGATGTCGCGGCCAGCAATGCGGATAAAACCAAGGTATGGCGCATGACGCTCCCTCTCTCGTTCGGGGTGTTTATCAGTGGACCGGTGTCCTTCCAGGGACGTAGCCGGAGTACTGAGCTCATTCCATTGCGATGCGATGCCGCAGGATCCGCAAGCCGAGCAGCCCCGACGGTAGGAGTCGTGGACGTGCTGGTAAATGCGTAATGCCTGAAAGACTTGTGGGAAAAGGCGACACGTCCTAAACCATCTGCTGTGGTACGCAGTGCTTTTGGATGTAGGCAATTTCCCGGGTCTCGGCATAAAACGGTCTGTCGTGGGCGCTGGCCCTGCTCGCAATGACGTTGCGGATGCAACGCCATTGCGCTTTTAAAAAGGGGCCGTCACGCCAGAAGCGTCGGACCGGCCCAGCGGGAGCAAGCTCCCTCGCCACAGATCGCTTTATTTGCTGACGCTGACGCCGTAGAAGGAATTCAAGCCAAAGGGGCTGATCTTGAAGTCCTGCACGTTGGCGCGCATGGGTTGATACACCGTCGAGTGAGCGATAGGTGTCATCGGCACGGCATCCTTGAGGACGTGTTGTGCCTGTTTGTACAGTTCGGTGCGCTTGGCCTGGTCGGTGGTGCGCTTGGCTTCCTTGACCAGACCGTCGAATTTCTTGTCGCACCATTTGGAGAAGTTGTTGCCGGCCAGCGAGTCGCAGCCGAACAGCACGTTGAGCCAGTTGTCCGGGTCACCGTTGTCACCGCTCCAGCCTATGATCATCGCCTGGTTCTCGCCGCCCTTGGAACGCTTGATGTACTCGCCCCATTCGTAGCTGACGATGTTGACGTTCAGGCCGATCTTCTTCCAGTCGGACTGCAGCATCTCGGCCATCAGCTTGGCGTTCGGGTTGTACGGACGCTGGACCGGCATCGCCCACAGGGTGATGTTGGTGCCTTCCTTGACGCCGGCTTCCTTGAGCAGCGCCTTGGCTTTCTCAGGGTCGTACTTGGCGTCCTTGATGGTGGTGTCGTAGGACCACTGGGTCGGTGGCATGGCGTTGACCGCCAGCTGGCCGGCGCCCTGGTAGACCGAGTCGATGATCTGTGGCTTGTTGACCGCCATGTCCAGTGCCTGGCGGACCTTCAGGTCAGCGAGCACGTTCGGCTCGTTGCTGCCCTTGATCTTGTCCATCACGTTATAGGCGATGTAGCCAAGGTTGAAGCCGGCCTGGTCGGGCATCTTCAGGGCCTTGTCGTCTTTCAGGGCCTTGAGGTCGGCAGGGCGTGGGAAGAGGGTGACCTGGCACTCGTTCTTCTTCAGCTTCTGGATACGCACCGATGGGTCGGTGGTGATGGCGAAGATCAGGTTGTCGATCTTCACATCTTCAGGCTTCCAGTAGTCCTTGTTGCCGGTGTAGCGGATGTTGGAGTCTTTCTGGTAGCTCTTGAACACGAACGGACCAGTGCCGACCGGTTTCTGATTGATGTCGCTGGCCTTGCCTTCCTTGAGCAGCTGCGCGGCGTACTCGGCGGACTGGATCGAGGCGAAGCTCATGGCCATGTTCTGGATGAACGCGGCGTCGACATCCTTGAGGGTGAACTTGACGGTGTGGTCGTCGACTTTATCGATCTGGGTGATGTTGGTGTCCATCCCCATGTCGGTGAAGTACGGGAATTCGGTCGGGTAAGCCTTACGGAACGGGTCGTCCTTGTTGATCATCCGGTTGAAGGTGAACAACACGTCGTCGGCGTTGAATTCGCGGGTCGGCTTGAAGTACGGAGTGGTATGGAACTTGACGCCTTCACGCAGGTGGAAGGTGTAGGTCAGGCCGTCTTCGGAAATATCCCACTTGGTCGCCAGGCCAGGAATCACGGCGGTGCCGCCGCGCTCGAACTGGGTCAGGCGGTTGAACATGGTTTCAGCAGAGGCGTCGAAGTCGGTTCCGGTGGTGTACTGACCAGGGTCAAAACCGGCTGGGCTCCCTTCGGAGCAGAACACCAGGTTAGTCGCGGCTTGGGCGAAGGGTGCGCTGGCTAATAGGCTTGCGCCGACTAAAAACGGAATGACCGCGTGTTTAAGCATGTTGGCCTCATGATTTGTTGTCATTTTTGGATTAGAGGGCGACCTCGTGAGTCGTCCTGCGGATACTTATGCAGGCCCCATACCCAATGCAAGATCCAGAGCGGTCGCAAGTCTGAAACAGTGGCACGAACGTACCTTAATGTCGCATTCGTGTAACTTCTGACGCGGTTGACCGTTTGCGGGCGTTTTTTTGGCGTCAAACGCGCCCCTTGCCGGTGCGTCGCGACGCCGTTGCGCACCGGTTTGGGGCGGGTATCACTTCGTCAAACCCACGCCGTAGAAGGGTGTAAGCCCGAATGGACTCAGTTTGAAATCCACCACTTTCCTGTTTATCGGCTGGAAGACCGTGGAGTTGGCGATGGGCGTGATCGGCACCTGTTGCTTGAGGATCTTCTGCGCCTGGCGGTACAGGTCGATGCGTTGCTGGCGGTCGGTGGAGACCTTGGCCTGCTGGATCAATTGGTCATAAGCAGGGTCGCACCACTTGGCGTAGTTGCTGCCCTTGACCGCCGCGCAGCTGTAGAGCACGCCCAGCCAGTTGTCCGGATCGCCGTTGTCGCCGGTCCAGCCGTAAATCATTGCGTCATGTTCGCCATTTTTTGCACGCTTGATGTACTCGCCCCATTCGTAGCTGACGATGTTCGCCTTGATCCCGATCTTGGCCCAATCCTGCTGGATCATCTGCGCCGACATCCGTGCATTGGGGTTGGACGCGCGCTGCACCGTCATCGCCCACAAATTGATGGTAGTACCCGGCGCAACCCCGGCTTCCTTGAGGAGCGCCCGGGCTTTGGTCACGTCGTGAGGCGCATCCTGGATGCTCGGGTCGAACGACCATTGCGCCGGCGGCAGGGCGTTCTGCGCCAGCTGGCCGGCGCTCTGGTACACGGCCTTGATGATCGCCGGCTTGTCGATGGCCATGTCCAGGGCCTGACGGACCTTGAGCTGGTCCAGGGGCGGGTGGGTCACGTTGTAGGCCAGGAAACCGAGGTTGAAACCCGGTTGCTTGAGCACCTGCAGGTTCGGGTCCTGCTCCATCACCTCGATGTCGGCCGGGCGTGGATAGCCGCTGACCTGGCACTCGTTCTTCTTGAGCTTCTGCAGGCGCACGGCGGCGTCGGGGGTGATCGAGAAAATCAGGTTGTCGAGCTTCACGTCCTCGGGTTTCCAGTACGCGGTGTTGGCGGCGTAGCGGATCTGCGAATCCTTCTGGTAACGCTTGAACACGAACGGGCCGGTGCCGACGGGCTTCTGGTTGAGGTCGCCGGCCTTGCCTTCCTTGAGCAACTGCGCGGCGTATTCGGCGGACTGCACGGAGGCGAAGCTCATCGCCAGGTTCTGCACGAAGGCGGCATCGACGTTGTTCAGGTTGAAGCGCACGGTGTGTTCGTCGACTTTCTCGACACTTTTGATCGTGGTGTTCAGGCCCATGTCGGTGAAGTACGGCGACTCGGTGGGGTAGGCCTGGCGGAACGGGTGCTGGGGGTCGAGCAGGCGTTGGAAGGTGAACAGCACGTCGTCGGCGTTGAAGTCGCGGGTGGGGGTGAAATAGTCGGTGGTGTGGAATTTCACGCCGTTACGCAGGTGAAAGGTGTAGGCCAGGCCGTCGGTGGAGACGTCCCAGCTAGTCGCCAGCCCCGGCTCGACTTCGGTGCCGCCGCGCTTGAATTGGGTGAGGCGGTTGAAGACGGTTTCGGCCGAGGCATCGAAGTCGGTGCCGCTGGTGTATTGGCTGGGATCGAACCCGGCGGGACTGGCTTCGGAGCAGTAGACCAGGGTGGTGGCGGCCTGGGCCATGGGCGCGCCGCTGATCAGGGCGAGGGTGAGTAGAAGTGGTTTGAAGGTAGTCCGGTCCATGAAATCCCTTGGCGGTGATGACGATTTTCCGAAGGGTAGCGGTTGGGGCGGGGTGGGGGAAATAGCCAAAAGTGTGGGGGACTGGTGGGTTTGGATATACCGCTGTCAGTGCGGATATCAAGTCTGGATCTGAACGACGATCCAGGAAGCGTCGTCGTGGACATCGCTAGGGTCGAGCCATTGAGTGTCCAGTAGATGAACCTGTGTCCCATCATCTAGCTCAGCCCAGAAGCCGTCGGTTGCGAACACCAGTTTTTCACCTTCAATGGTCGATCGAGTGACTATTTCCGGGTCTGGATTTCTTCGCGCTTTGAAACTCCGGCTTATCCGGTGTCGCCCTGGATCTGTTGCAAGTTGTCTGTGGTCGCGATCACGCCGCCAATTGGCGAGGCAGTGAGGTGTCGTGAACCATGTGATTGGGGCGCCGGAGCAAGCGACACCAGCACAGCAGTCTCCTTCGTAAGCGATGGTGAGCAGTCCCCTGGTGGCGACGCCGATTAGATAACACACTGATCCTGTATGTGCGGTTGAAAAGAGTTCGTGGTGTACATCGTTCAGTACACCTTTAAGCAAGGCCGCGGCGTCTTCATGACTGCTATCCGAACAGCCATCGGCTATTTTCTCGGCATATCGCTTGAGTATCTGGTCGATCAGCGCCTGTGCGAGTTGGCCGCTGCCCGGTTTGGATGTTCCGTCAGCGACGACGAATAATCCTCGTGTTCCGTCGAGCATTGCTGCTGCACAGTCTCTGTTTGCCTCTGTTGCCTGTCCTTTCACAGTCCGGATCGAGTAGATCACTTGAAGGTGCTCAGTTTCTTCAGGCGCTGGTAAATCAGCTTGCCTCGACCTGGGTTTGCCCTGACTGAGTGCAGGCTTTCGATAACATATTCGAAAGAGCTGAGAGCCAGCAAATCGGCAATGCCTGCTGAAATATAGGTCCTTAGTTCTTCAACTGCCTGGCTGACCTCTTCCAGTAAGCTTTCTCGACCGTCTACGAGGAGGATGATGTCTTCGACATCTTTGTGGTACGCGTAGCCGTTACCCCTGCCCTTGAATGCTTCAAGCTTTGTAGCGACGAAATAGGTTGGCTTGAACACTTTGATCGCAAGACCGTTGGGTAGTATGGCGACATCTGCGTTCGCCAGCCCATCCACGAACCAGCGGTTTTCATAACCGAGTATTTCTTTAACGGAAGGCATGACATCAACACTGACATCGTTGAACCTGAATCGACATGTTACATCGCTGTGCTCTGCGCTAATCTTGAAACCCTTTGTTGCCAGGCGCTCGGTGAGTCTTTGCCAGTCAGCGATGCCGCCCAACTCGATGACCAGGTCAACGTCATCGGTGCTGCGGATGTCGTCCAGCACGAGCTCGTCAGTACACAGTAGCCAGGTTGTAGAGCCGCCGACGAAAGCGACCTCCTTCAGCAACGCTTCGCCCAATCCTTCTGCGACGATGCTCAACATTTCGTAGTTGTGATCCAAGGCAGCGCTCAAAGACCCATACCTTTTTTAAGGAGTTGAATGGCGACACCGGCTTCGCGAGGCCCCCCCAGGCGAATGGAGTCCACCAAAGCCAGATAGTGGTAGAGGGTGCGGTCGTTCTTTACGGCGTCAGGCACTGTCTTGTAGATCGGCTCTACGGCCTGCCCGCGCTCTGTTCCATGGGGATCAGGCCATACGTGAATGTTCTGTCCGGCGCTCTTCAAGTGCTTGGAAAGCACGGGTGCCGCGAATCCTGTTGGAATTCCTCTTACCAAGGCGCCCGGTTTGACTGGAAAAAAGTACTTCAATGCATGCTCGGTGATCTCCAGGAGTGCGAGGCGATTAACTTTGGGCAGGGACGTTTCATAATCGTTGGTTACAAGGCCTGCCTCCCGGCACCGGAAGATTGAGTTCGATATCTCGCTTTTGCTCAAGCCCAGCGACTCGGCCAGTGCCCTCAAGGTGTAGCGGTCTTCCCATTTGCCGGCAGGTGTTTTTCGAGGGAGATCATCGTCGGCGTCCCATCCCTCCCAGGGAAACGAGTCTGCATCGATGATCGCTTTTATGGCGACCTCCAAGTTGTCCCACGATTTTTCAGGTCCCGTGGAGATGACAAATTCCCGTTTTGGGATGAAGTCATCTGCCAGCAAATCAATGAAGGAAAGGCCGCCCCAGGCTACCGTTTGGCTGCCAGTTGGCGACATGTTTTCCTGCGCATGAAGGCTGGTCATCTTGTACATCAATAAAATGTCTTGACTTTTCACGGCCTAAAAATCTCTGTCTGTCCACATTCCATAAAACGTGGACAAAGTTCGCACGTGGTTTTTGTTGATGTCAAATTTTTTATTGGGGTCCGTTTTTTGGGGGCTGCTTCGCAACCCAGCGGGAGCAAGCTCCCTCGCCACGTGTGGATGAGTAGAGATCACTCTGGAATGTCGGACGGATCGCCTGCCCCGAAACGAAACGTCTCACGAGTTTTTAAGGTTGTCCGTCGGAAGTGGGGTCTCTAGTCTTTGCTTGTCGCTGCCAAATCAGCGACCGGGCGTGGAAACCCGATATTAGTAGTGGCATGGCTGAACAGTGTTGCCGACGTCTTATTTCGTCTGCAAACTGCTTCCCGGCAGCTGTGCGTGGGCAGGCTTCGGTCTGGCCGGGTCCTACTAACCGGTATTTCCACCCCGCGTACCGCTGCCACCTTACTGTCGCGTGGAAACGACACTGGGATGGCTCCAATCCCTTAAGTAGGAACTACACATGGACAAGTTGATCCCCGACCCACCCCTCAATAAAACCACCCCCCTTTGCGGCTTCGACACCCTCGAAGACCTCCTCAAAGACCGCGCCGCCGCCGAGCGTGCACTGAACCATTACCTCGATCCAGAACCCACAGCGGATACCCCCTCCGACTCGCGCATCGACAGCCTGTTCTCGGTCACCGCCAAGGCCGACACCGATACGCTGCTGGCCAGCACCTGCGAAACCCTGGCCTCGGTCAAGGCCATGGCCGAGGATCTGGCCTTCGAAGTGGACGGCACGCGGCGCAGTGTGGCGTTGGGGATTCAGCAGTTGGTGGAGTTGTGCCAGTTGCTGGTGGACAAGGCGCTGGACCAGCTTGAGGCGCCGGCTACTCAGGGTTAAGCCAGCACTGTCCTGTGGCGAGGGAGCAAGCTCCCTCGCCACAGGTGTCATGAGCTACCTGTGTGCTCATCCACCTGACAGTTCTGACAGTAGACCGCCCAGGGTGTGTGGTTAGTATGGTGAGCACCGTTGCGCGGTATCCCTGTAACGGCGTTGTACCGAACTCATTCAATGGAAGAGGTGTGTGATGGCGGCTAAAGAAATCCGTATTTCAATTGACGACCTTGATCGCGACAGCAGCCCTGAAGTGCTGTTGGAGTTCTACACGGGCAAGGAACTGGACTTTTCGACTTCGGTTTCTTCTTCATCGAAGAACGGAAAGTATGACAAGGTCAACGTAAAGGGAGACGCCGACGGGGATGGTGATTTCGATGCGCAAGACGATGAACTGTTCATCGACCTCGCCCGTTCGGTCGTGGCTTTGCTGAGATGAAACGAGTGCGTCGATCGTTTCTATGCGCAGAGGGAAGGGCTGCAGACATGCTCTGTGGTTAAAAAAAGCCGAACGTGGAGCGTCCGTGGAGGCGCTCCCACGCTCTGCTCATTCCTATTGCATCAAAACCTCAATCGCCCCGTCTGCCGTCATGCTCACCTGGCTGGTGCCGGCTTCCACTTCAGGCGTCACGGATTCCGCGTCCATGGAGGCGCCTTTCATCATCATCGGCGCGCGCAGGTAGGGTTGTGGATAACCGTTGCTGTTGAGGTTCAGGCTGACGATTTTGTAGCCCTTGCCGCCCAGGGCCTCGGTGGCCAGTTGGGCGCGAGCCTTGAAGGCGTTGACGGCGTCCTTGAGTAGGGCGTCTTCGCTGCTTTGGCGGGTGGCGGTGGAGATGGCGAAGTCCATGCCGCCCATCTTCATGTCGGTGAGCAACTCGCCGGTGAGTTTGGACAGGGCGGCGAAGTCGGCGCTTTCCAGGCGCAGTTCGGCGCGCTCACGCCAGCCGGTGATCTTCCCGCCCTTGTTGTCGTAGATCGGGTAGCTGTTGCGGCTGCCCTGGCGCAGGGTGATCTCCTTGACCTGCTTGGCCTGGCCGATGGCTTTGTTCAGCGTGGTGCTGACGGCGGCGGCGAGCTTGGCCGGGTCGGTGTTCTGTTCCTCGGTGTAGAGGGTGACGATCATCAGGTCGCGGGCCACTTCCTGGCTGGCTTCGGCGCGCAGCGAGATCTGGTTGTAGTGCAGCTCATCGGCGGCCAGGGCCGGCAGGCTGGCGACCGTGCCGAGGCTGAGGGCGAGCAGGGCGACGTGGCGACTGAACGTGTGCATGAAAGCTCCTTGAGATGATGCGCAGGGATGAGGTCCGGGCCTGCGTGAACGATAAGACTCTAGCTGCTGCGATCCGGTTCGCACAGTTACAACTTCTATACAGATGCATAAGGCCAATGAAGCACCTTTGTGGCGAGGGAGCTTGCTCCCGCTCGGCTGCGTAGCAGACGCGAACCCGATACCCGCGGTTTACCTGTCCTGCTCTTGTTTATGGTTGGGCCCGCTGCGCAGGCCAGCGGGAGCAAGCTCCCTCGCCACGGGGAGCGGTGGGTCAGCATTAAGCTGTGGCGCTTTGCCGCACACTTGTCTGCGCAACCCGTGCGTTGGTTATACTCCGTGCGATTCGCCTGGAGCACTCATCAGGAGAGCTCATGCTCGCCCCTTTGCAACTGACTTCTGCCTCTCGCCAGAATCTCTGGCGCCTGACGTTCATCCGCATTTTGGTCCTGGCTGCCCAGGCCGGTTCGGTGGGGCTCGCCTACTGGTTCGACCTGCTGCCGTTGCCCTGGCTGCAACTGGCGATCACGCTGGTTTGCTCCTCGGTGCTGTGCGCGCTGACGGCGGTTCGCTTGCGTGCCTCGTGGCCGGTGACCGAGCTGGAATACGCCGTGCAACTGGCCGGCGATCTGTTCATCCACAGCGCGCTGTTGTACTTCTCCGGCGGCTCCACCAACCCTTTCGTGTCTTATTACCTGGTGCCGTTGACCATCGCCGCCGTGACGCTGCCGTGGCGTTTTTCGCTGATTCTTTCCGGCATCGCCCTGGCGTTGTACACCTTGTTGCTGGTGCGCTTCTATCCCCTGGAAACCTTCCCCATCGCCCGGGAAAACCTGCAGATCTACGGCATGTGGCTGAGCTTCGCCCTGGCCGCGGCGGTCATCACGTTTTTTGCCGCGCGCATGGCCGAAGAGTTGCGGCGCCAGGAAGAACTGCGGGCCATTCGTCGTGAAGAGGGCCTGCGGGACGAGCAGTTGCTGGCCGTGGCGACCCAGGCCGCCGGTGCCGCCCACGAGTTGGGCACGCCATTGGCGACCATGAGCGTGCTGCTCAAGGAAATGCAGCAGGATCATCCTGATCCCGCACTGCAGGAAGACCTTAGCGTCCTGCAGGACCAGGTCAAGCTCTGCAAGGAAACCCTGCAATACCTAGTGCGGGCCGCCGAGGCCAATCGTCGGTTGGCCATCGACATGCAGGATGTCACCGATTGGCTCGACGAAGCCTTGAACCGCTGGCACCTGATGCGCCCCGAAGCCAGCTATCGCTTCCAACGTCTGGGCCAGGGGCCAGTGCCGCGCATGGCGCCACCGCCGGACCTGACCCAGGCACTGCTGAACCTGCTGAACAACGCCGCCGATGCCTGCCCCGAAGGCATGGAAGTGACGCTGGACTGGAATGCCTTCGATTTGACCATCAGCATTCGAGACCACGGCGCGGGCGTGCCGCTGGCCATCGCCGAGCAGATCGGCAAACCGTTCTACACCACCAAGGGCAAAGGCCTGGGCCTGGGCCTGTTTTTGAGCAAAGCCAGCGTGACACGCGCCGGCGGCTCGGTGAAACTCTACCCCCATGAGAGCGGCGGCACGCTCACCGAGCTGCGCCTGCCCCATGCCGACCGAGGAGACGAAACATGAGTGACGAGATCCAAGTCGACGGCGAAGAGCTGCCGCACCTGTTGCTGGTCGATGACGACGCCACCTTCACCCGCGTCATGGCTCGGGCCATGTCCCGCCGCGGATTTCGCGTGAGCACGGCCGGTTCCGCCGAAGAAGGCCTGGCCCTCGCCCAGGCCGACTTGCCGGACTACGCCGCCCTCGACCTGAAGATGGACGGCGATTCGGGTCTGGTGCTGCTGCCCAAGTTGCTGGAGCTGGACCCGGAGATGCGCGTGGTGATCCTCACCGGCTATTCGAGCATCGCCACCGCGGTCGAGGCCATCAAGCGCGGCGCCTGCAACTACCTGTGCAAGCCCGCGGACGCTGACGATGTGTTGGCGGCGCTGCTGTCCGAACATGCCGACCTCGACACCCTGGTGCCGGAAAACCCCATGTCGGTCGACCGCCTGCAATGGGAGCACATCCAGCGGGTGCTGACCGAGCACGAAGGCAATATTTCCGCCACCGCCCGCGCCCTGGGCATGCACCGGCGGACCTTGCAGCGCAAATTGCAGAAGCGCCCCGTGCGTCGCTGAACCTGCGCTGAACAGATGGTGTCCACACCCTCGCGGTCAATCGGGCCGTTGCACTATGATCGGCCCGAGTCTGTTCTTTTTTCTATCGAGCCTTAACCATGAATCAGAACGCTGAATATTCCGCGGTCAATGACGCGGTGCGCGGGCAGTTTTTCCGCCGTGTCTGGCAAATGACCACGCCGTACTGGCGCAGTGAGGAGAAGGGCAAGGCCTGGACGTTGTTGATCGCCGTCATCGCACTGTCGCTGTTCAGCGTGGCGATTTCGGTGTGGATCAACAGTTGGTACAAGGATTTCTACAACGCCCTGCAAGAGAAGAACAGTGCGGCGTTCTGGCAATTGATCCTGTACTTCTGCGGCATCGCGGCGGTGGCGATCCTCGGGGCGGTGTACCGCTTGTACCTCACGCAGATGCTCACCATCCGCTGGCGGGCCTGGCTCACCGAGCAGCATTTCGCCCGCTGGCTCAGCCACAAGAATTACTACCGCCTGGAGCAGGGCGGCTATACCGACAACCCCGACCAGCGGATTTCCGAAGACCTCAACAGCTTCACCACCAACACCCTGGGCCTGGGGTTGGGGCTGCTGCGTACCGTGGTCAGCCTGGTGTCGTTCTCGATCATCCTGTGGGGCGTGTCGGGCAGCATCGAAGTGTTCGGCTACACCATCCCTGGCTATATGTTCTGGGCCGCGCTGATCTATGCCGCGGTGGGCAGTTGGCTGACGCACCTGATCGGTCGCCGGCTGATCGGCCTGAACAACAACCAGCAACGCTTCGAAGCCGACCTGCGTTTTTCCATGGTGCGGGTGCGCGAGAACGCCGAGAGCATTGCGTTGTACAACGGCGAGCCGAATGAGAATCGTCGCTTGAGCGGACGTTTCGGGCTGGTCTGGCACAACTTCTGGGACATCATGCGGGTGTCCAAGCGCTTGACCTTCTTCACCTCCGGCTACGGCCAGATCGCGATCATCTTCCCGTTCATCGTCGCGGCACCGCGTTATTTCGCCGGCAAGATCCAGCTGGGCGAGCTCATGCAGATCAACTCGGCTTTCGGCAATGTGCAGGAGAATTTCAGCTGGTTCATCAGCGCCTACGCCGACCTCGCCGCGTGGCGCGCCACCTGCGATCGTCTGCTGAGTTTCCGCCAGGCCATGAGCGACAACGAGGAACGCGTGCCGGCCATCGATGTGCAGAGCCAGGGCAGCGTGCTGAAAGTGCACAACCTGGGACTGGACCTGGCTGACGGTCGGCATCTGCTCAGCAACGCCGACATGACGGTGGCGCCGGGTGAGCGGGTGATGCTCAGCGGTCGTTCGGGCAGTGGCAAATCCACCTTGTTCCGCGCGATGGGGCATCTGTGGCCGGCCGGGCAGGGCAGCATCCTGCTGCCTTCGGCGCGCTACCTGTTCCTGCCGCAAAAGCCTTACCTGCCCATTGGCAGCCTGCGTGAGGTCTTGAGTTATCCACAGGCCGGCGACGTCTACCCCGACGAACGTTATGCACAGGTGCTGGAAACCTGCCGCCTGCCGCACCTGATCGCGCGCCTGGACGAAAGCAATCACTGGCAGCGCATGCTGTCCCCGGGCGAGCAGCAACGCCTGGCCTTCGCCCGTGCATTGCTGTACGCACCGCAATGGCTGTACATGGACGAAGCGACGTCGGCGATGGATGAAGAGGACGAGGCAACGCTGTACCAGGCGTTGATCGACCAACTGCCGGGCCTGAGTATCGTCAGCGTCGGGCATCGAAGCAGTTTGAAACGATTCCATCTGCGACATGTGCGTATCGAAAATGGCCAACTGATGGAGCATGTCGTGACAGCATAAACACTCAAAACCTGTGGGAGCGAGCTTGCTCGCGATAGCGATGGATCAGTTGATATTGATGTGGCTGACTCACCGCCATCGCGAGCAAGCTCGCTCCCACAGGGGTTTTGTGGTGAGCCGGATGCTAATGTACGCAACTGCTCCAATGTGGGAGCGAGCCTGCTCGCGATGAAGGCCGCCCGGTCCATTGCCTGGCTCAAACAAAACGGACTCGCTGCACCCCACGGTGATCGTACAACCACGTTGCGCTATCATGATGCGCATTCAGCCGCTTTCCGAGACATGAGCCCCATGGAAAACCCGATCGACATACCCCGCCTTCCCCGCAAGCGCCGCAGCCTGGCGCAGGAGCTGGTGACGGTGCTGACCGAGCAGATTCGCGACGGTCTGCTCAAGCGTGGCGATAAATTGCCCACCGAGTCGGCGATCATGGAAGCCCATGGTGTCAGCCGCACCGTGGTGCGCGAGGCGATTTCCCGGTTGCAGGCCGCCGGCCAGGTGGAAACCCGCCATGGCATCGGTACCTTCGTGCTGGACACGCCGAGCCCGAGCGGCTTTCGTATCGACCCGGCCACGGTGGTCACCTTGCGTGACGTGCTGGCGGTCCTGGAATTGCGCATCAGCCTGGAGGTGGAATCCGCCGGCCTGGCCGCGCAACGCCGCAGCGCCGAGCAACTGGCGACCATGCGCGCCGCCCTCGACGCGTTGAAGGAAAGCGCGGCTCATGCCAGCGACGCGGTGGCGTCGGACTTCGCCTTCCACCTGGAAATCGCCCTGTCCACCGGCAACCGCTACTTCACCGACATCATGACCCACCTGGGCACCAGCATCATCCCGCGCACCCGGCTGAACTCGGCGCGCCTGGCCCACGACGACCAGCAGCACTACATGGACCGCCTGAGCCGCGAGCACGAGGAAATCTACGAAGCCATCGCCCGCCAGGACTCCGACGCCGCCCGCGCCGCCATGCGCCTGCACCTGACCAACAGCCGCGAGCGCCTGCGCCAGGCCCATGAAGAGGCGCAAGCCCAGGGCTAGAAGGGCAGGGCTCCCCCGGGCCGAAAGTATCCCCATCCCCCAGACAACCCAAATACCCGTGGCGAGGGAGCTTGCTCCCGCTTGGGCGCGCAGCACCCACCGAGAAGGTCTGCTGCGCAGCCCAACGGGAGCGAGCTCCCTCGCCACGGGGGACGGTGGTGATTTGGATGTTGGCCTTATGCCTTGAATCGCACGTTCAGTGGCTTGGACGTATCGGCCCCGCCGCTCTCGTAGGTGAACATGTAGCGCAGTTCAACCAACCGGCCGCTGAACGCCTTCAGCGTGTCGCCGGGCACCGTCAGGGTTACGCCCTTGCGCAGTTCCGCCACCTCGAAGTCATCCGGGTGCGTTTCGGGCGTCTTGTTGACCATCATGGGTTCGAGATTGCCCGTCCATTCCGGCGGTTTCGAGGCCGCGCCCAAGGTCAGGTGCACGGACGAGTAGGGTGAGATATCAGAGTCCGGGATCTGCACGGTCAGTGCCTTGCCCGCCTTCGACAGGCTCACCGTCGCCTCCCCGCTGGCCGAGGCGGCTGGAAAATCCTTGAGCGTGGGTTTCTCGAATGTCGTCGTCATGGTGTCGCTCCCGATGAGGTCGGCCGTGACCATCGCGCACGGGTGGCTCACGGCAATAAGGCCATTGTGAAACCTACAGGAAGGAGCCAGGACTGCGGGTTGCGAGTGGCCGTTCGGCGGGTCCTTCGAGATGTCAGGGCGTTCATGGGTATGGAACGGCCACCTGCCGGTTATGCCTGCTTCCCGAAAGGCTGCCTACTGACAGAGTCGACAGTGCTGACGAACGGTCCGTCAGGCTTTTTTACCCTTCGATGACGAAATGCAGTTGACGCAGGTTATTTAAGTTGTACGATGACCTACAACTTCTGGCCGAAGCTTAACTCTCTCATACATACATTGCGTCCCAGGGTGTTCGAATAATGAATCCACAAGAACTGAAGTCCATCCTCTCGTCTGGCCTGCTGTCGTTCCCGGTCACCGATTTCACTGCCCAAGGCGATTTCAATCGCGACAGCTACATCAAGCGCCTCGAGTGGCTGGCCCCGTACGGCGCCTCTGCTTTGTTCGCAGCCGGCGGTACCGGTGAATTCTTCTCCCTGGCCGCCAGTGAGTATTCGCAAGTCATCAAGACCGCTGTCGATACCTGCGCGACCAGCGTGCCAATCCTGGCCGGTGTCGGCGGTGCGACCCGCCAGGCCATCGAATACGCTCAAGAAGCCGAGCGCCTGGGCGCCAAGGGCCTGCTGCTGCTGCCGCACTACCTGACCGAAGCCAGCCAGGACGGCGTTGCCGCCCACGTTGAAGCCGTGTGCAAATCGGTGAAGATCGGCGTGGTGGTCTACAACCGCAACGTCTGCCGCTTGAACGCCAACCAGCTGGAACAACTGGCCGAGCGTTGCCCGAACCTAATCGGCTACAAGGACGGCCTGGGCGACATCGAACTGATGGTGTCGATCCGTCGTCGCCTCGGCGATCGCTTCAGCTACCTGGGCGGCTTGCCGACCGCAGAAGTCTACGCCGCGGCCTACAAGGCCCTGGGCGTGCCGGTCTACTCCTCGGCGGTGTTCAACTTCATCCCGAAAACCGCGATGGACTTCTACCACGCCATTGCCCGCGACGATCACGACACCGTCGGCAAGATCATCGACGACTTCTTCCTGCCATACCTGGACATCCGCAACCGCAAGGCCGGTTATGCCGTGAGCATCGTCAAGGCCGGCGCGAAGATCGTTGGCTATGACGCCGGTCCTGTGCGCACGCCGCTGACCGACCTGCTGCCGGAAGAATACGAAGCCCTGGCCGCGCTGATCGACAAGCAAGGCAAGCAGTAACAGACCCGACAAAGCCGCTGAGCAATCAGCGGCTTTTTGCGTAAGGCTTTTTGTGAGGAGAGCATCCGTGACTGATGCAAAGCGTTTCGATAACTACATCAACGGTCAGTGGGTAGCCGGTGCCGACTATTGCACCAACATCAACCCGTCCGATTTGTCCGATGTCATCGGTGAATACGCCAAGGCTGACGCAGCGCAAGTCAACGCCGCCATCGAAGCGGCCCGCGCCGCCTTTCCGGCCTGGTCGACCTCGGGCATTCAGGCGCGTCACGATGCGCTGGACAAAGTCGGCAGCGAGATCCTCGCCCGCCGCGAAGAGCTCGGCCAACTGCTGGCCCGCGAAGAGGGCAAGACCCTGCCCGAAGCCATTGGCGAGGTGACCCGCGCCGGCAACATTTTCAAATTCTTTGCCGGTGAATGCCTGCGCCTCTCCGGCGACTACGTGCCGTCGGTGCGCCCGGGCGTCAACGTCGAAGTGACCCGCGAAGCCCTGGGTGTGGTCGGCCTGATCACCCCGTGGAACTTCCCGATCGCCATCCCGGCGTGGAAAATCGCCCCGGCCCTGGCCTACGGCAACTGCGTGGTGATCAAGCCCGCCGAGCTGGTACCGGGTTGCGCCTGGGCCCTGGCGGAAATCATTTCCCGCGCCGGCTTCCCGGCCGGTGCGTTCAACCTGGTGATGGGCAGCGGCCGTGTGGTCGGTGACATCCTGGTCAACAGCCCGAAAGTCGACGGCATCAGCTTCACCGGTTCCGTGGGCGTGGGTCGGCAGATCGCCGTCAGCTGCGTATCGCGCCAAGCCAAGGTGCAGTTGGAAATGGGCGGCAAGAACCCGCAGATCATCCTCGACGACGCCGACCTCAAGCAGGCCGTCGAGCTGGCGGTGCAGAGCGCGTTCTACTCCACCGGCCAGCGTTGCACGGCTTCCAGCCGCCTGATCGTCACCGCCGGTATCCACGACAAGTTCGTCGCGGCGATGGCCGAGCGCATGCAGTCGATCAAGGTCGGCCATGCGTTGAAGGCCGGCACCGACATCGGCCCGGTGGTTTCCCAAGCTCAACTCGACCAGGACTTGAAGTACATCGACATCGGCCAGAGCGAAGGTGCGCGGCTGGTCAGCGGTGGCGGCCTGGTGACGTGCGACACCGAAGGCTACTTCCTGGCGCCGACCTTGTTCAGCGACAGCGAAGCTTCGATGCGCATCAGCCGCGAAGAGATCTTCGGCCCGGTGGCCAACGTCGTGCGCGTGGCCGACTACGAGGCGGCGCTGGCGATGGCCAACGACACCGAGTTCGGCCTGTCGGCCGGTATCGCCACCACGTCGCTGAAGTATGCCAACCACTTCAAGCGCCATTCCCAGGCGGGCATGGTGATGGTCAACCTGCCGACCGCCGGCGTGGATTACCACGTGCCGTTCGGCGGGCGTAAGGGTTCGTCCTATGGTTCGCGTGAGCAAGGTCGCTACGCGCAAGAGTTCTACACGGTGGTGAAGACCTCTTACATCGGATCGTAACTGCAACACCGGCCGGGCTGGTGATCCAGCCTGGCCGTACAATCTGCTGACCCGCATAAAAATAAATAGTGGGAGTACTTTTACATGCAAGCGACCAAGCCGACACACGTCCGCTATTTGATCCTGCTCATGCTGTTTGTGGTGACAACGATCAACTACGCCGACCGTGCCACCATCGCCATCGCAGGCTCCAGCCTGCAAAAAGACCTCGGCATCGATGCCGTCACCCTCGGTTACATCTTCTCCGCCTTCGGTTGGGCCTACGTGGCCGGGCAGATTCCCGGCGGTTGGCTGCTCGACCGGTTCGGGTCGAAAAAAATCTACGCCCTGAGCATTTTCACCTGGTCGTTGTTCACCGTGCTGCAAGGCTATGTGGGTGAATTCGGCATGTCCACGGCCGTGGTTGCCCTGTTCATGCTGCGCTTTCTGGTGGGTCTGGCCGAAGCGCCGTCCTTCCCGGGCAACGCCCGTATCGTCGCCGCCTGGTTCCCCACCGCAGAACGCGGCACCGCCTCGGCGATCTTCAACTCGGCGCAGTACTTCGCCACCGTGTTGTTCGCTCCGCTGATGGGTTGGATCGTCTACCGCTTCGGCTGGCAGCACGTGTTCATCGTGATGGGCATCATCGGCATCGTGTTCTCGCTGATCTGGCTGAAGGTGATCTACAGCCCGCGCCAGCACCCGATGATCAACGAAGCCGAGTTCAATCACATCGCCGCCAACGGCGCGATGGTCGACATGGACCAGGACAAGGGCAAGAAAGCCAAGGGTGACGGTCCGAAGTGGGACTACATCCGCCAACTGCTCACCAACCGCATGATGCTCGGCGTGTACCTGGGCCAATACTGCATCAACGGCATCACCTACTTCTTCCTGACCTGGTTCCCGGTGTACCTGGTGCAGGAACGTGGCATGACCATCCTCAAGGCCGGTTTCATCGCGTCCTTGCCGGCAATCTGTGGTTTCATCGGCGGCGTGCTGGGCGGGGTGATCTCCGACTACCTGCTGCGCAAGGGCCACTCGCTGACCTTCGCCCGCAAGGCGCCGATCATTGCCGGCCTGCTGGTGTCCAGCAGCATCGTGGCCTGTAACTACGTCGAGATCGAATGGATGGTGGTGGGCTTCATGGCCCTGGCATTCTTCGGTAAAGGCGTGGGCGCACTGGGCTGGGCCGTGGTGTCCGACACCTCGCCGAAACAGATCGCCGGCCTCAGTGGTGGCTTGTTCAACACCTTCGGCAACCTGGCTTCGATCACCACGCCAATCGTCATCGGCTACATCATCAGTGCCACCGGTTCGTTCAAGTGGGCGCTGGTATTCGTCGGTTGCAATGCCCTGGTGGCGGTGTTCAGCTACCTGGTCATCGTCGGGCCGATCAAGCGCGTCGTACTCAAGGAACCTACGGCCAAGGATGCCGACGTCTCCAGTCTGTCCGAAGCTAAATCCTGAAGGAGCGGCGTCAATGCAATTGATTGAACATGCCGATTCGCCACGTTACATCCGCCTGCATGAGCGGGACAACGTCGTGATCGTCGTCAACGACCAGGGCGTACCGGCCGGGACCGAATTCCCGGACGGCCTGGTCACCGTGGACTTCGTGCCGCAGAGCCACAAGGTCACCCTGCAGGACATCCCTGAGGGTGGCGAGGTGATTCGCTACGGCCAGGTCATCGGCTACGCGCTGCAACCGATCCCCCGTGGCAGCTGGGTCAAGGAAGACCAGCTGCGCATGCCCACCGCGCCGCCGCTGGACAGCCTGCCGCTGTCCACCGACGTGCCGGCGGCCGATGCACCGCTCGAGGGCTATACCTTCGAAGGCTATCGCAACGCCGACGGTACCGTGGGCACGCGCAACATCCTGGGCATCACCACCACGGTGCAGTGCGTGACCGGTGTGCTGGACCACGCGGTCAAGCGCATCAAGGACGAGTTGCTGCCCAAGTACCCGAACGTCGACGACGTGGTGGCGCTGACCCACAGCTACGGCTGCGGCGTGGCAATCACCGCCACCGACGCGTACATCCCGATCCGTACCGTGCGCAACCTGGCGCGCAACCCGAACCTGGGGGGCGAGGCGTTGGTCATCAGCCTGGGCTGCGAGAAATTGCAGGCCGGGCAGGTGATGCACGACAACGACAGCTCGGTGGACCTCAGCGAGCCGTGGTTGTATCGCTTGCAGGACTCCAGCCACGGCTTCACGGAAATGATCGAGCAGATCATGGACCTGGCCGAAACCCGCCTGAAGAAACTCGACCAGCGTCGTCGCGAGACCGTGCCGGCGTCGGAGTTGATCCTGGGCATGCAGTGCGGTGGCAGCGATGCGTTTTCCGGCATCACCGCCAACCCGGCCCTGGGCTATGCCTCGGACCTGTTGCTGCGCGCCGGGGCGACGGTGATGTTTTCCGAAGTCACCGAAGTGCGCGATGCGATCTACCTGCTGACCTCCCGGGCGCAAACCCGGGAAGTCGCCCAGGAACTGGTGCGGGAAATGGACTGGTACGACCGTTACCTGGCCAAGGGCGAGGCGGACCGCAGCGCCAACACCACGCCGGGCAACAAGAAGGGCGGGTTGTCGAACATTGTCGAAAAATCCTTGGGCTCGATCGTCAAGTCCGGCAGCAGCGCGATCAACGGCGTGCTCGGCCCGGGCGAGCGGTTCAAGCAAAAAGGCCTGATCTTCTGCGCCACACCGGCCAGTGACTTTGTCTGCGGCACGCTGCAACTGGCGGCGGGGATGAACTTGCACGTGTTCACCACCGGCCGTGGCACCCCGTACGGCCTGGCCATGGCGCCGGTGGTGAAGGTCTCGACCCGCACCGAGCTGGCCCAGCGCTGGCCGGACCTGATCGACATCGACGCTGGGCGCATCGCCACCGGTCGTGCCTCGATCGAGGAGCTGGGGTGGGAGCTGTTCCACTACTACCTGGACGTGGCCAGCGGCAAGAAAAAGACCTGGGCAGAACAGCACAAACTGTTCAACGACATCACCCTGTTCAACCCGGCGCCGATTACCTGAGCCGGCGTTGTGGGAGCGGGCTTGAACTGGCCTAATGATTTTGGACACTTCAATCGGGCGCTATGATGGCGCCCAAATCTGAGGTGTTTGGCTATGCGTAAATCTTATTCCAGTGAGTTCAAGCTCAAAGCTGCCAGCATGGTGCTGGACGAAGGCCAGTCAGTTCCTGAGGTCTGTGCCACTCTGGATATTGGCCCTACTGCCTTGCGCCGTTGGGTCGACCAGGTTCGCAAAGAGCGCTTGGGTTCGACCCCGGAAGGGGCCAAGGCGATTACCGCCGATCAGCGA